>CACYKA010000001.1 GCA_902774795.1 uncultured Prevotellaceae bacterium
CTATCGCCGCGATAAGATGTTCTTGTGCGTTTGTGCTTGCACACATATATATAAGTGCAAGCACGAACGAACAAAATCTGCTAGAACAGCGTCTCTAAACACATCGCCTTGTAAAATTTGCTGCAAAGCCTTCCAGCACTTTTTGGATAGCCATGTAAAAAGTGTTAGAAGGCTTCGTAAAAAAGGGGGGTGACTTTTACGTTTTTATTTCACTTCGTATTCGATACAACTCCAGAAGCTTTTGTTCTCCGGCGTCTGTACATTCAACAGCAGCGTACCGCTTATCTGCATTCGCAGCAATACAACCCGCCAAAGCCAGCAATATCAGCCATTTACCATTGAACATCTGCTAATTACTTATTACATCAGCATCCCGGAGGACGGGGAATTTTTCGCGGAAGGTTTGCAGGGATTGCATATCGAGTTCTGCTGTGGCGATGCCTACCGTATCGTCTGCGACTGAAGCGAGAGTCTTGCCCTTGGCATCTATAATAACAGAGCCTCCGTTATAATGACAGTTAGGGTCGTCCCCTACCCTGTTGACGCCTATCACAAAACATTGATTCTCCAGAGCCCGCGCCTGCAGGAGAATGTCCCATACACGACGACGGCTCTCAGGCCAGTTGGCGACGTATATCACAGCATCGTATAGGTACGATGGCTGAAGGCTGAGGTCTGAGGGCTGAAGGAGTTTGTTGCGAGAGAAGCAGGGGAAACGAAGGTCGTAGCATACCTGCAACAGAAACTTTACTCCTCGCCACTCGACTACGATGGACTGCTCGCCTGCCGTAAAGGTCTTGTCTTCGCCCGCATAGGAGAAAAGGTGGCGCTTATCGTAGAAGAATGTCTCTTCGGGCGTCACGAAGAAGAGGCGATTATAATAAAGGGGAGTGAGAGGGGAGTGAGAAGGGAGTGAATGGGGAGTGAGAGGGGAGTCTGAGGACTGAGGGCTGAGGGCTGAAGGCTGAGAGAATGCTATTGAGCCGGCGATGGCGGCGTTGAGACGCTGAGCTAACTTCTGCATGAAGTTAAGTCTAAGGTCTGAGGTCTGAGGTCTAAGGTCTGAGGGGCTTGCCATGAAGCCGGTGTCCCACATTTCGGGGAGGACATAGAGGTCTGCAGGGGCAGAGGCAAGGAGGGCTGACTCCACTGCCTGCTGATTGGCAATTGGGTCAGCCCACTTGATATCTGTCTGCAATGTAGAAACTTTAATTAATGCATAATTCATAATGCATAATTCATAATTTTATTTCTTTGCAGGTGCTTTCTTAGCTGCGGCTTTTTTTGCTGCGGCTGATGTAGCTGCTGGCTTTGGTGTTTCAACCGGCTTGGTTGCTGCTGGCTTAGAACCAGTGATATCAACAAGCTCGACTGTGAATATCAGGGCAGAATATGGAGGTATCTTACCTGACTGTCTGTCACCGTATGCCAAATCATAAGGGATATAGAGTTCCCACTTTGAGCCTACAGGCATCAGAAGGAGAGCTTCTGTCCAACCCTTGATAACCTGGTTGGCACGGAACTTTGATGTCTGGTCCTTACGGCTGTAGCTGCTGTCGAAGACGGTGCCGTCAACGAGGCGACCCTCATACTTCACAGTAACCTCCTGAGAAGCTCTTGGTCTCTCGCCTGTACCCATTGTAAGAACCTTATACTGCAGACCAGAAGGAAGGGTTACGACGCTGTCCTTGGTGCTGTTTTCAATCAGGAACTGCTCACCCTTACGACGGTTCTCGCCATAGAGCTTTTCTTTCTTTGCCTCGTCGTTGTACTTCATCTTGTTCTCAAAGAAGGTTGTTGCATCCTCCTGCTTGAAGAGGGTGGAATCCTTTGAAAGTGAAGCGAAGAAACCTGCATAGAAGAGGTCGAGATTGAGAGAGTCCGGAGCATCGTCCAGGGCAGTCTTCATACCAGAGATCATACGCTGCTCGAGCATCTGCTGTATCTGTGCACCAGCGCTGTATGCCACGAAACGTGGGTCATTACCCTTCTGCTTGGCATCCTTAAGACCCTGAATGAAATCAGCCATATAGGCTGTATCGACCTTGAGCTGCTGCTGCAGGTAAGGAATGAGACCGTTGGTATTGGCATATCCGGCAGCATAGCTGAGAGAGTCGCTTGATGACTTCAGCTCAACAGGAGCTGCTGCCTGTTCCTTGTCTTTCTTGTCCTTCTTCTTGGCATCAACGGCTGTTACGCACATTGTAGCTGCCAGAAGTACGAAAAGTATCTTTTTCATGATGTTTTAATGTTTACTGTTTACAGTTTCTTGCGCTCCGTAGGTGCTCAGGCGAGCAAGCTCGGAGTCCAGTTTACAGTTTCTTGCGCTCAGACTTTACTTCACCTCAAGGAGTTCGATAGTGAATACGAGAGTTGAGAAAGGCTTGATAGCCTGACCCTGTGCACGCTCTCCATAAGCCAGAGCCTGTGGGATATACACCTCATACTTTGAACCGGCCTTCATGTGAGTGAGAGCCTCTGTCCAACCCTTGATAACCTGATTAGCACGCATCTCGACAGCATCGCCGCGCTTGTAGCTTGAGTCGAATACCTGACCGTCGATGGTCTTGCCTTCATAGTGTACCTTTACAACTGATGTGTCAGCAGGAGTAGCACCCTTACCCTCGGTGATGACCTTATACTGAACGCCTGAAGGAAGTGTTACGACACCTGGCTTCTTGGCATTGTCAGCAAGGAACTTCTCGTTCTGCTTCTTATAGTCGCCATACTGCTTCTCCATAGCGGCAGACTTAACGCTGTGCATCTTCTCCTCAGCCAGCACACGAGCCTGCATGAGGGTCATGAGCTGCTTCTTGCCTGTTACACCAGCGACGAAACCTGCGATGAGGTTCTTAGCAGAAATCTGCTGAGTAGAGTCGTTGCCGAATACTTCGTAGTTAAGGCCCTTAACCATCTGCTCACCTACCTGCTGACCTATCTGCACACCAGCCATATAAGCTGCCTTTGCCTTATCGTCGCCGATAGTAGCGCCTTCGTTGAGACCCTTGATAAACTGATCCATGTAGGCTGTGTCAACACCAAGACGCTGAACGAGATATTCCTTCAGACCGTCTGACTGTGCCATACCTACAGCATAGCTGAGGGTATCGACATCATCCTTAAGACTTGCACTTGGAGTGCCATTGCCGCATGAAGTGAAAGTAGCGGCAACAATAGCAGTAGCTACTGCAAAAAAGATTTTTTTCATTGCTTTAAATAATTATTATTTTACTTCTATCAATTCTACATCGAAAATAAGTGCTGCATAGGGAGGAATAGAGCCTGCTGCTCCTGACTCGCCGTATGCGAGGTTGTAAGGAATGAAGAAACGTGTCTTACCGCCTTCCTTCATCAGCTGAAGGCCTTCTGTCCATCCTGCTATCACACCTCCGAGAGGGAATGTAGCGGGCTCACCGCGCTGTATGCTGCTGTCGAACACCGTACCGTCGATGAGGAAGCCCTCATAGTGACACTTCACGCTGTCGGTAGCCTTCGGAGACTTACCTGTGCCTTCCTGTAATACCATATACTGCAGACCGCTCTTGGTAGTGATGACACCATCCTTCTTGGCATTATCAGCGAGATATTTCTCACCCTCAGCCTTTGCTGCCTTGCCCATCTCAGCTGCCTTTGCACGCTGCTTGGCCTCAGCCTCCTGGAAGAATTGATTTACTACCTTCTGGCTCTCAGCCACTGTCATCTGCTCATTGCCAGCCAGAACGTCCTTGATAGCCTGTGCGAAATCGTCGATATTCAGACCCTCCGCACCCATCTGTGCTAATTGCTTGCCTATATTCAAACCTAAGGCGTAACTTACTTTATCCATAATTGTTATTATTTGTCCTTATATAAAAAAATCGCGTGCAAAATTACAAAAAAGAAAAAAGAATAAGCAATAAAGAATGAAGTTTTTTTTGTATTTTATATTTTTTTTGTACTTTTGCTCCCAGATACTTATTTTGCGTTATGAAAAAGATTGTCGTTTTAACTGGTGCGGGTATGTCAGTCGAGAGTGGTCTGACTACTTTCCGCGATGCCGGTGGCCTATGGGACAACTATCCCGTAGAGCGTGTTGCCACCCATGAGGGTTGGGAGGCTAATCCTAACTATGTGAATGACTTCTATAACATGCTGCGTACGAAATACAAAGACGTGCAGCCATGTGAGGGACACAAGCTGCTGGCGGAACTGGAGAAGGACTATGATGTCACCATCGTCACCCAGAATGTGGATGCCTTGCACGAGGCTGCCGGTTCAAGCAAGATAATCCACCTGCACGGGGAGTTGATGAAGATGTGTTCATCGAAGGATGTTGACAATCCACGCTATCACGTCACCCTACCCCATGAGGGTTTTGGAGAGACCGGTCTGGAGGTTCCACACGGCGAGAAGGCCGGAGACGGTTCGCTGCTAAGACCTTACATCGTATTCTTCGGTGAGGGAGTACCAAATATGTACGACGCCATAACAGAGGCGCAGAAGGCTGACATCTTCATCATCATCGGCACATCGCTGAACGTTTATCCGGCTGCAGGCCTGGTGCAATACGTAAGGCCTGGCACACCGATATACCTCATCGACCCTAAGCCGGTTGCAGCAAAGACGGACATGACACACCTGATGTGCGGTGCCAGCGAAGGAATGAGGAAAGTGAAGGAAATATTAATGGGTTAGCGGTTAGCGGTTAGCGGTTAACGGTTAGCGGTTAGCGATTATAGACGAAAACGAAAACTTTCAATTGTCAATTTTCAATTTTCAATTATGAAAATACTTATTATGAATGGGCCTAACTTGAATTTGTTGGGCGTGCGAGAACCGGGGATATATGGCGACAGCTCGTTCGAGAGCTATCTGCCGATGTTGAGGGAATGCTATCCAGAGGTTGAACTGGAATACTACCAGAGCAACATCGAGGGCGAGATGATAAACAAGCTTCAGGAAGTAGGCTTCTCCTACGACGGCATAGTGCTCAATGCGGGAGCTTATACCCACACCAGCGTTGCTTTGGCTGACTGCATCAAGTCAATAAAGACTCCTGTCATCGAGGTACACATCAGCAACGTACACCAGCGTGAGGAATTCAGGCATCACTCTTTCCTCTCACCCGTCTGCAAGGGCATAATCTGCGGTTTCGGTCTCGACAGCTACAGGCTGGGCGTTGATGCGTTGGTGAATTTGTAAAGGGTTTACCGTTTACAGTTTACGGTTTACAGTATTCTTATGATTGTGAGGCCGTCGCGGAGGGGAAGGATGACTTTCTCTACGCGGTTGTCGGAGGTAATATAGTCATTGAAACGCCGTATGCCAACGGTCTGACGGTCGTTGTCGTACTCAGCCTCAGTAACATGTCCGTCCCAAAGGGTGTTGTCGGCAAGAATGAAGCCCCCTTTGTTCATCAATGGCAGGAGTGCCTCATAAGTCTCAACATAGGTGCGTTTGTCACCGTCAAGAAAGGCAAGATCAAAGCGCTTGCCTATTTTTTTTGCCTCGCTGGCAGCATCGCCGATGATAAACGTGATGCGGTCAGCCCAAGGAGACTCTTCTATCCATTTGCGGGTAAAAGGTTCCTGTTCATCGTTAATCTCGAAAGTATATAGATGTCCATCTCCGCTCAGGCCTTCTGCCATACACAGGGCAGAATAGCCGGAGAAAGTACCCACCTCGATAATATTCTGGGGATTGACCATCTTCACGAACATCTTGAGCAAGCGTCCCTGAAGGTGGCCTGAAGCCATTCTGCCATGCAGCATGTGAACATTAGTGGCACGCCAGAGACGATGCAGATATTCAGGTTCTGCATCGATATGGCTGAGCACATATTCGTCAAGGATGCTCACGCCATCGAGAGTGGTATGATTGGGATTCTGTGTCTTGCTCTTCATTGATTATCTTGTTTCTGCGCTGTAATAGATGCTACGGTTTTCGAATTCCCTTGCACGCACCTCATTGTCAGGTGACAGTTTTCCGTTGATAAACTGCTCCATAAGAAGTGCTCCTATCGGCACACCGAAGTCGGCACCGAAGCCGCCATTCTCCACATATACTGCAACAGCTATACGAGGTCTGTCCATTGGTGCAAAGCCCATGAATACCGAATGGTCGTGGCCCTTGTTCTGTGCCGTTCCCGTCTTGCCGCATGCAGAAAAAGGCAGACGGGAGAGAGCCTTACACGTACCGCTCAGGGCAGACTGGCGCATACCACGTACAACCCATTGATAAGCCCACGCAGGAGCCATAGTATAATGTTTCTCATTATATATAGAGTCAATGTCAGCACCTACGACACTACGCACCACATGAGGGACGACATAATATCCCCTGTTGGCGATGGTGGCTCCGAGATTGGCAATCTGCAATGGAGTCAGGTTCACCTCACCCTGTCCGATACTGATGGAGATGATGCTGAGAGCGCCCCACGAATGTTTGTATCTGTCGTTATAGTATTCTCCGTTGGGAATCATACCGCGCTGCTCGCCCGGCAGGTCGATACCCAGCTTGTAACCCAAGCCCATCGACACCATATAGTCACGCCATTTGTTCACAGCTTTCACCAAACTTCCATATTTCCGCTTGCCCATCATATAGTACAGTCCCCAGCAGAAGTATCCGTTGCACGATGTCGAGAGGGCATCGGAAAGGCTTATCGGCGAAGGATGAGCATGACAGCCCACATGCAGGCCTCTGTAGTTGAAGCCACCATTGCAAGGGAATGGGGTATGGGGAGTGACAACACCCTCAGCAAGGAATGTCAGAGCCTGTGTCGGCTTAAACGTAGAGCCTGGAGGATACTGTCCCATGATAGCACGATTGAAAAGAGGCTTGAAGGGGTCTTTCTCAAACTTCTGATGTGAAGCACTACGGCGCTTACCCGTCATTTCATTAGGATTGTATGATGGTGACGACACAAGACACAGCACCTCACCGGTAGAAGGTTCGATGGCAACCACGCTGCCTATCTTTCCATGCATCAGACGCTCGGCAAGAGCCTGCAGTTCGATATCTATGGAGAGAGTGATATTCTTGCCCGGAACGGCACGACGGTCTAACTTTCCGTCACGATAGTGGCCCTTCACCCTGCCACGGGCATCGCGAACCATAATCTGTATGCCCTTGTTTCCACGAAGATATTTCTCATAACTGCGCTCTACGCCCTGCTTTCCGATGTAGTCGCCGCGTCCGTAGTAATGGTCCTCGTCATCGTCGAGATCACGCTGTGACACCTCACCCACATCACCCAGAATGTGGGCAGCATTGGGATAGGAATACTGACGGATGGTGCGTTTGCGGACATATATGCCAGGGAAACGGAAGAGCTTTTCGCGGAAAGCCAGGAACTCCTTCTCGTCGAGATGTCCCATGAAGAGCTGCTGAGTGAAACGCGAATATGAAGGATTCTTCTTGGAGTCCTTTATGTCGCTCAGACGCTCAAGGAAATCATCCTTCGTTATGCCAAGAGCATCGCAGAAGCCGAGAGTGTCAAGGTGATTCTTTGCCTCATTGGTGACTATCATAACATCGTATGATGCCTCATTATACACCATGAGCTTGCCGTTTCTGTCGTAGATAAGTCCGCGTGACGGATACTGCACACGCTTCAAAAAGGCGTTAGAGTCGGCAGTGCGCCGATAGTCCTCACTCGCCACCTGAAGAACGAAAAGCCGTATGGCATAGATGATGACAATCAATATGGCACAACCACCTATGACCAGTCGTCGATATGAATAGTCACGGCGTCGCATCATCTTCTGCCATAATGTCCGTCAGTATTACTGAACACCAACGACAGTATCACAATAGGAAATACAGTAATGAATATGCTGCCCAGCACGCTGAAGAACCATATACCCCAATGTTTTACGGAGAAAGCCTCAAGGGTGAAGAAAGAAAGGCAGTAAATTGCCGTCAGGAACAGCACATAGGCGGTATATTTCTCTGTTCCCATAGTATGAACGCTGGGGCTGAAATTCTTGTCGTCGGCATTATGGAGATAAAGTTCCAGAATTGCCGGCTGTATGAAGGCGAGCAGGGTCATTGATGCTGCTGCCATTCCCAAGGTAGAGGAAAAGATATCGACCAGAAGGCCCACAAGAAAACATGACACCATTATGAGCCAGCGCGGAGTGTTTCGCGGAGTCTGTACGACAAAATATACATACAACAGCGGTGTCGCAACACCCAGAAGATGGATGTCGCCAAGAAGCAAGGCCTGGACTAGCACCAGGATTACTCCCAGAATACCTATTTTCTTTATATATAATGTCATCTCTACTGATTCTTGACGAGTTCAAGGGAATCTCTTGCAGCCTGTAACAGCCTCAACTGCTCGTGGGTATGACGGTTGTCTATAACACACACATCACGGAGATTGGAGAAGTCCGTTGCCAGTTCTACTATGAGTCGGAAAGACACTCCGTCAGGGCTTTCCTCATACTGGCGTATCTTGCCTACAGGTATTCCCTGAGGGAAGATGGCAGAATATCCTGATGTCACGACCCACTGTCCAATCTTGAATTTAGCATGACGCGGCACATCCTCCACGTAAGCATAATGGCAGTCGCCGCCCAGCCATCTGAGATATCCGAAATAGCCTGTTCCGTTGATTTCGCAACTGACGGACGAATGTATTGAAAGGACTGGCATAACGATGGAGTAATGTGGTCCTACCATATATACCACACCCACTATGCCGTTTCCTGACACAACGCCCATATCCTGCTTTACGCCGTCGGCACTGCCCCTGTCTATCGTGATAAGGTTGTCGCGCTTGCTGATGCTGTTCTGCACAACCTGACCGCTGATGAGCGTATAGTGCTTTGAACGCAGTACCTGCTCTATATGCCGAGAGTTTGCTCCGTATCTCTGCAGTTCCTCAGTAAGCAAAAGTACCTGCTGCTGCAGTTCGGCATTTGACCTAGTCAGTTCCTTGTTAACCTCCTTCAGGGAAAGGAATGACGTAATGTCCGACTTTCCCTCATAGAGAGCTCCCACTACGCTGTTGGCCGACGACAGGGCCACATAGCTCTGGTAGCTGTTGAAATTGAATAACAAGGTAAGGCTCACCACCTCCAGAAGGAGAAAGATGAGCCAATTATAATGTTTTATTATGAAGTCAACAAGGTTTCTCACCTTATTACCTCATAAGGAATGAGAAACGTCCGATATTCTTGAGTGCCACACCTGCACCGATAGCAACGCTGTGCAGCGGGTCTTCGGCAATATGGAAAGGAATGCCTATCTTAGCCTCCAGCCTGCGGTCAATACCTCTGAGCAGGGCACCACCACCACTGAGCCATATACCGTTGTGTACGATATCAGCATACAACTCAGGAGGTGTTGTCTCCAAAGCTGCCAGCACGGCATTCTCTACCTTTGCCACCGTCTTGTCTATGCAGTGTGCGATCTCCTGATAGCATACAGCCACCTCCATAGGCAGAGCCGTGATGCGGTTAGGACCGTGTACCACATAGTCTTCAGGTGCTTCGTCACCCAGGTCGGTAAGTGCAGAGCCTACATGAATCTTGATACGCTCAGCCATACGTTCAGACACTTTCACATTATGCTGACGTGACATATATTCCTGAATGTCGGCAGTCAGCTCGTCACCAGCCACACGGATGGAGTTGTTGCTGACAATACCGCCAAGGGATATTACGGCAATCTCGGTAGAACCACCACCGATATCGACTATCATGTTACCTTCCGGAGCCTCAACGTCGATGCCAATACCTACAGCAGCAGCCATCGGCTCATAGATGAGATAGACATCACGTCCGTCAGCATGCTCGGCAGAGTCACGCACGGCACGCAGCTCAACTTCAGTAGAGCCTGAAGGCACACCGATAACCATGCGTAGCGACGGAGAGAAAATGTTCCTGCCGCTATGTACCATACGTATGAGACCGCGCATCATCATCTCGCACGCAGAGAAATCTGCTATGACGCCGTCACGCAGAGGGCGCACAGTCCTTATGCGGTCGTTGGTCTTCTCATACATACTCTTTGCACGCTCGCCGACAGCTATCATCTGATTGGTGTCACGGTCTATTGCGACCACCGAAGGTTGGTCGACAATAATCTTGTCACCCTGCATGATGATGGTGTTGGCGGTGCCGAGGTCCATAGCGACCTCCTGAACGAAGGAGAGAAATCCAAAGTTCATATCTTAGTGTGTGTTAGTTTTTTTTATTTTTTTGTTGAAACAAACCAAGAATTAATAGCTGTGTCATAGTGGCTTGATACACCGAAGGCACGTGTAGCAAACATACGGCGCTCCTCGACAGTTGTCTGCGCACCCTGCTTGTTCAGAATGTCAAGCAGCACGCTGTATTCAGCCTTTGAAGGAACGATTACCACATCTTTGAAATTCTTCGCACCGGCACGAATCAGCGAGATACCGCCGATATCAATCTTCTCGATGATATCTTCCTCAGAAGCACCGCTGGCAACAGTCTGCTCAAACGGATAGAGGTCAACGATTACCAGGTCTATCTCTGGAATTTCATACTGAGCCATCTGCTGCTGGTCGCCTTCATTGTCCCTGCGGCCCAGGATGCCACCGAAGATTTTAGGATGAAGAGTCTTCACACGACCGCCCAGAATACTGGGGTATGTGGTGACATCCTCAACGGCCTGACACTCGTAGCCAAGAGATTCAATAAACTTCTGAGTACCTCCGGTAGAAAGGAACTTCACACCTTCAGCATTCAACTTCTTCAATAATTCGTCAAGTCCATCCTTATGGAAAACACTGACAAGGGCAGTTTTTATTCTTTTCATATCCAAAAATGCATTTTGCGTGCAAAGTTACAAAAAATTTATAATAAACACCAAATAAATAAACTTTTTTTTGTACTTTTGCAGTGATTTCTTTCAGACAATAGAATTAGGAGATAATGAAAGTCCGTAATTATAGCGATGCCGAACTGGCAGAAATACTCGACAAAGACATTTTTCACCTCATTTCCGATGTGGCAGACGAGATGCACATGGAATGCTATCTCGTAGGGGGCTACGTGCGTGATATTTTCCTTGATCAGGCTTCCGACGACATTGACTGTGTCGTTGTCGGCAGCGGCATAGAAATGGCTTCCGCACTCAAGAAACGCCTTGGCAGGAGGGCCTATCTGTCGGTATTCAAGAACTTCGGTACTGCACAGGTTAAGGTTGCCAATGCCAATCAGGGCTTACCGCTTGAAATAGAGTTTGTTGGAGCCCGTAAGGAAAGCTATCACCGCGATTCCAGAAAGCCCATTGTTGAGGACGGAACCTTGGAAGATGACCAGAATCGTCGCGACTTCACCATCAACGCTATGGCTATATGCCTCAACAAGGAGCATTTCGGAGAGCTCGTAGATCCGTTCGGGGGGCTTGACGACCTGTGGGACGGCATCATTCGCACCCCACTCGACCCTGACATCACCTTCTCTGACGACCCGCTGCGCATGCTGCGCTGCATACGCTTTGCCACACGCTTCAATTTCATGATTGAGGAAGAGACCTTCAATGCCCTCGAACGCAATGTTGAGAGGCTCAGGATTATCTCCAAGGAACGCATCTGCGACGAGCTTAACAAGATTCTCATGACCAAGACGCCCTCAAGAGGTTTTGTTGACCTGCAGCGTTCAGGCATCCTCGCGCTCATATTCCCAGAATTGGCAGCGATGGACAACGTAGAGGAGCGTAACGGCAAGAAACACAAGAACAATTTCTACCATACCCTGGAGGTGCTTGATAATGTAGCCAAGAAAGACACCTCGCTATGGCTTCGTTGGGCTGCATTGCTCCACGACATCGGAAAGCCGCGCAGCAAGCGCTGGGACAACAGTGCCGGATGGACATTCCATTCACATAATTATATAGGTGCAAAGATGGTGCCCGGCATCTTCAACAGGCTGAAGTTGCCGCAGGATGCAAAGATGAAGTATGTGCAGAAGATGGTTGAGCTGCACATGCGTCCCATAAACATTGCTGATGACGAGGTGACAGACAGTGCTGTTCGCAGGCTTGTAAACGATGCAGGTGATGATATTGACGACCTCATGACATTATGTGAGGCTGACATCACTTCAAAGAACGAAGTACGCAAGGCCAGATTCCGCGAGAATTACCAGCTTGTAAGGGAGAAGATTGCGGACCTTAAGGAGCGCGACTACAAACGCCTGCTGCAGCCCGTTATCGACGGCAACGAGATTATGGAGATGTTCCATCTGCCCCCGTCAAAAGAAGTAGGCATCCTTAAGGCTTACCTTAAAGATGCCGTACTTGATGGTATTGTTGCCAACGAGCGTGAGCCTCTGATGCAGCTGCTCACCGCGAAGGCACAGGAAATGGGCTTAGCACTGAGCTAACTTGCCGTCAGAACCGAGCACATTCACAATCTTGTGGATGTACATCTTCTTCATGTTCTCACGTGCTGGCTTCAGATACTGACGTGGGTCGAAGTCTCCAGGATGCTCAGCAAGATGCTTGCGGATAGCAGCAGTCATAGCAAGACGTGAGTCAGAGTCAATGTTAATCTTACATACAGCAGACTTAGAAGCCTGACGCAGCTGCTCCTCTGGAATACCGATAGCAGCCTCAAGATGACCACCGTACTGGTTGATAGTGTTCACTTCGTCCATAGGAACTGAAGAAGAACCGTGGAGTACGATTGGGAATCCAGGAAGCTTCTTCTCAATCTCAGCGAGGATGTCGAATGCCAATGGTGGTGGCACGAGAACGCCGTTAACAAGTGTGCACTGTTCTGGAGTGAACTTGTGGGCACCGTGTGATGTACCGATAGAGATAGCGAGAGAGTCGCAGCCTGTACGTGTAGAGAAGTCAATAACCTCCTCAGGCTTTGTGTAGTGAGATTCAGCAGCTGATACCTCATCCTCAACACCAGCGAGGACACCGAGCTCAGCCTCAACAGTTACGTCAAACTGATGAGCATAGTCAACAACCTTCTTTGCAAGAGCGATATTCTCTTCGTATGGGAGGTGTGAACCGTCAATCATCACTGAAGAGAAGCCCATGTCGATACAGTCCTTACAGAGCTCAAAAGAGTCACCGTGGTCAAGGTGCAGAACGATTTCAGGATGCTCACAACCGAGTTCCTTAGCATAAGCCACAGCACCCTCTGCCATGTAGCGGAGGATTGTAGCGTTTGCATAGTTACGAGCACCCTTAGAAACCTGCATGATAACAGGTGACTTTGTCTCTACTGCAGCCATAACGATAGCCTGCATCTGCTCCATAGTGTTGAAATTGAATGCTGGGATAGCATATCCACCAGCAACGGCACGCTTGAACATCTCACGGGTGTTCACAAGGCCTAGGTCTTTGTAATTTACCATTTCTATTATACTTTTAACGTTAAAAATAAATGTTCAGTGTGCAAAGTTAGTGAAAAAAAATGTCACAGCAAAATTTTTCATTATAAATTACACTTTTTTTACACAACAACCCCCACCTTATATAATATAAATAGCAAACAAAACGTTATAATTTACGTAAACTCTTCACTCTTAACTCTTCACTCTTAACTCCCAAAATGTCCGACGTTCTGCTTCACTCCTGTTGCGCCCCCTGTTCTGCGGCAATCATCGAATGGATGCTGAATAATGATATCAGGCCCACCTTATATTATTATAACCCCAACATCTACCCGCAGGAAGAATATCTCATCCGCAAGAACGAACTCACGCGATATGCCGGCAGCCTGGGCCTAACTGTTATTGACGATGACTACGACCATCAGCAGTGGGAAGACTGGGTTTGCCACAACCTTGGTACTACGGAGCTTCAGGATTTTCCGGAGCGCGGCTCCCGCTGCCTTGAGTGTTTCAAGATGCGCCTGCTCTCCACTGCCCGCAAATGTCAGGAGCTTGGCATCAGCCGCTTCACCACCACCCTAGCCTCTTCACGTTGGAAGTCCCTCGACCAGATCAACGCCGCCGGCAAATGGGCAGAGGAAATGGTTAACGGTGAACAGTTCATGGTTAATGGTGAACGGCCAATAGTTACCTTCTGGGACCGCAACTGGCGCAAAGGAGGCCTTCAGGAACGCCGCAACGCCCTACTCAAAGAAAACAATTTCTATAATCAGCAATATTGCGGGTGTGAGTTCTCTCAACGATGACAGGGAACTTTCAGGCACAAAAAAAAGGAGTACCGAAGTACTCCTTGATGCTTTTTTAGCTTGCAAGCAACATTTATATGACTCTTAGAGAGTGTCAGCTGCTACTGTGTCAGCTGCTACTGTGTCAACTGCAGCTGTGTCAACTGTATCAACTGCCTCAGTGTTTGCTGTCTTGTTACCGCAAGATACCATTGTCATAGCAACCATGGCTACGAACATGAAAACTAACTTCTTCATTTTTTCTAAGCTTTAAATTAAATTTTAAACAATCTTGTTCATTAAAACGGTTGCAAAGGTAAGTACTTTTTATATATCTTGCAAGGATTTTTCACTATTTTTTTGCCATTCTTTTGTAACATTTTTGTAACTTATTGTAAATGTGTACTTTATGTAATGTGAATAAATGTTAAATAATTTTTGTGTCCGCACACAATTGCAAAAATCGGCAGTTTTTAGCAATTTTTATTGCATATTTCGGGCTTTTTTCTTAATTTTGCACAAAATTATGATAGATACCTCCATTTTTCAAGGCAAAAAGGCAGCTTATTACACCCTGGGATGCAAGCTGAACTTCTCTGAGACATCTACCTTCGGCAAGATGCTCGAAGAGTTTGGAGTTAGTCGCGTAAAGAAAGGAGAGCGTGCTGACATTTGCCTTATAAACACCTGCTCCGTAACAGAAACTGCTGACAGCAAGTCACGCCAGCAGATAAGGAGGACTATCAAGAACCATCCCGGAGCCTTTGTCGTTGTGACAGGATGCTATGCGCAGCTGAAACCCGAGAAAATTATAGAGATACCCGGCGTGGATCTGGTCTTGGGCAGCAACGAGAAGGCTAAGCTGATACAATACCTGTCGGAGAAGTATACGGAAGACCTGAGCAAGGCAGAGAAGCATGCAGAATATAAGGTAACAGGCAAGACAAAGGACATCACATCGTTCCAACCATCCTGCTCAAGGGGGGAGAGGACGAGGTACTGGCTGAAGGTGCAGGACGGATGTAACTACTTCTGTACTTACTGCACCATACCGTTTGCGAGGGGCAACTCACGCAATCCGAGTATAGCCTCACTTGTGAAACAGGCACAGCAGGCTGCAAAAGAAGGCGGCAAGGAAATAGTGCTGACGGGTGTAAACATAGGCGACTTTGGCAGAACAACGGGAGAATCGTTTCTAGATTTGGTAAAGGCCCTAGATAAGGTGGAAGGGATAAAGCGATACAGAATCTCTTCATTGGAGCCAGACTTGATAACAGACGAACTGATAGAGTACTGTGCCACGAGCAGGGCTTTCATGCCACATTTCCATATTCCCCTGCAAAGCGGCAGCGACGAAGTCCTAAAACTCATGCATCGTCACTATGACTCAAAGCTGTTTGCTGACAGGATACTGCGCATAAAGGCTGCAATGCCAGATGCCTTCATCGGAGTAGATGTGATGGTGGGATGCAGAGGAGAGACACCAGAGTGTTTTGAGGAGACATACAAACTGCTTGAAGAACTGCCCGTAACGCAACTTCACGTTTTCCCTTACAGCGAACGTCCTGGGACATCAGCTTTGAATATACCTTATATAGTATCTGAGCAGGACAAACGGGAAAGGTCTCAAAGGCTCCTGGAACTGTCCGACAGAAAAACGGAACAATTCTACAGCCTATATATAAATAAGGTGAGGGAGGTTCTTTTTGAAAAAGCCACAAGAGGAAAGGCCATGCACGGTTTTACGGACAACTACATCCGGGTAGAGTTGCCGGCATCACAAGCCTCTGACGCTTACGACAACGAGATAGTAAAAGTAAAAATAACAAACATAAATCATGACAAATCAAGCACAACAGCTGTCATTGTTTGACGATCAGCCAGTCGAAGAAAAACCACATGAGGAAAAACCCATTGAGGTAAAACCGGCCGAGGAAAAGCCTGTCGAGAAGGAACCTGTCGAGGAAAAACCTGTCGAGGAAAAGCCTGTCGAGAAGGAACCGGCACCGTCATCACGTATTGCTATCGTAATACTGAACTGGAACGGTGCCACGATGCTGGAGCATTATCTGCCCGGCATACTGGAACATTCAAAGGGAGCAGAGGTGATTGTTGCCGACAATGCCTCTACGGATGATTCCGTGAAGATGCTCGGCAGAGAGTTTCCTGACGTCAGGGTCATTGCACTGTCACGGAACTGGGGGTATGCCGGTGGTTACAATCAGGCTTTCAAGGTCATAGAAACCACCAACGAACGGGACGGCAAGCCTTCGCCTGAGTATTACATCCTCCTGAACAGCGACGTCCGCGTGGAAGACGGCTGGCTGGAGCCTCTGGTAGAGTATATGGACAAGCATCAGGAAGCTGCCGTCTGCCAGCCGAAGATTCTCAGCGATGTCTTCCCTACCCGATTTGAATATGCAGGAGCCTGCGGAGGTTTTCTTGACAAATACGGCTACCCTTATTGCAGGGGCCGCATATTCAACACCCTCGAAACCGACGAAGGCCAGTACGACAACGTGCAAGAGATTTTGTGGGCCTCAGGAGCATGTATGATGATAAGAAGTCAGGACTACTGGAATGCCGGCACCCTTGACCGCAAGTTCTTCGCCCACCAGGAAGAGATAGACCTCTGCTGGCGACTGAACATCTTAGGCAGAAAGGTTGTGTGTATTCCCCAGAGCAAGGTGTACCACCTTGGAGGCGGCACCCTTCCGAAGGGCAATCCGAAGAAGACATACCTCAACTTCCGCAACAACCTCACGATGCTCTACAAGAACCTTCCTGAGAGCGAGCTGAGCCACGTAATGAAGACGCGCCTCTGGCTGGATTGCGTCGCAGCCATCAAGGAACTGCTCACAGGACGTTTCGGCGACTTCAAGGCTATCATCAAGGCCCGCAAGGACTTCGAGAAGTGGAAAGCGGAATATGCCCCCGTCCGCAGGCAAATACAGGAGCTGAGACAAAGCGACAATGACCAGTATATTTCACAATTCAGCATACTGAAGAAGTATTACCTTCAGCGAAAACATACTTTCGACAAAATATAATTCCGGATGCCAAGCAACGAGGAATTCATAAGGTTACACTTAAATGAAGACCCGCTATCCCTGGCGCTGAAGAAAGTGCCTGAAGGAGTTGACCTGCAATGGTGTCTCCGACAGATCGAGGGCTATGCGACAGCAAAGAAGAAGCTCCCCGAAATGGCAGCCATCGAGGGCATCTGGTTTCCGCCCCGGCTCTCTATGGAGCAGTGCTCCAGCGAGGCTACGGCAAAGTATAAGCAGAGTATCGTGAAACGCCTTGGAGGTACTTCGCTAACTGACCTCACAGGAGGCTTTGGCATTGATTTCTGCTATATGGCACAAGGGATGCACAAGGCCACTTATGTAGAGCAGCAGGAGGTACTGTGCGAAGCGGCAAGACATAACTTCCCTCTGGCAGGACTGCAGAATGCAGAGGTGGAAAACACTTCATGCGAAGAGTTTTTAGAGCAAAATGCTATTGATGCAGAGTGCAAAGAATCAGGCAGCATAATATACCTCGATCCTGCAAGGCGTAACAATCACGGAGAAAAGGTTTTCAGCATCAGCGACTGCACTCCTGACGTGTCGCAGCTACAAGATACTCTGACCCACAATGCGGCCTATGTGATGATAAAGTTGTCGCCCATGCTGGATATAGCACAGGCACTCAGGCAACTGAGGAATGTCACAGAGATACATGTGGTAAGTGTAAAGGGAGAATGCAAGGAACTCCTGTTCATCCTGTCAGAAAAAGAACACGAACTGACGTACCATTGCGTAAATCTCGAAACCAGCGACGAGCTTTTCTCAGCAATACAGTCTCAGGCACACGAGATGCCCCAACTGATAAGCCCCCAGCAGGTGACAGCAGGATCGTTCCTCTTTGAGCCTAACGCGAGCATAATGAAAGCCGGTATGCAGAACGCCTTTGCAGAACGCTACAATCTGAAGAAACTCCACCCTATGAGCAACCTCTTTGTCGGAGTAAGGCATATAGAGAACATTCCTGCACGACAGTTTGTGATTGAGGCTATGAGTGACTTCCAGAAGGCCGGTCTGAAGGATTTTCTTCATGGAATAAAGCAGGCAAATATCGCAATAAGGAATTTCCCTTCCACCGTTGACGAGCTGCGGAAGCGCCTAAAGATAAAGGACGGCGGCAATGTCTATCTCTTCGCCACCACACTCGCAGACAATACGCATCGGCTGATACGATGTGGTAAAGGTTAAAGGTGAAAGGTTAAAGGTTATTGGTTATAGAATATTTAATTCTTAATTTTCAATTATCAATTATAAAAAATGGACTTTTCAAATATTTTTTCTCAGGTTATGGCTACGGAGATAACTACCGTAGGAGCTATCTTCAAACTGATGCTGAGCCTTTGTCTTGGTGCTCTGATTGGTATAGAACGTCGTCATAAGGGTCAGGCTGCCGGCATGCGCACCTTTGCGCTGATTGCTATGGGTGCGACCCTAGCGATGCTCATTTCCATCTATATCCCTCAGGAATATATGGGACTTAAAAACGGTGATCCTGGACGTATTGCCGCACAGGTGATATCTGGTATCGGTTTTCTTGGTGCCGGAGCAATAATCCAGATGAAGGGTTCCGTACGAGGACTCACCACAGCGGCTGGCATTTGGATGACGGCCTGCCTCGGCTTGGCCATAGGAGCAGGCATGTACCTCATCTCCATCGTTTCGTGCGTCTTCATCATCGGCGGTCTGAAGTTGTTCGAATACTTTGAGAAGATGTTCCTCAAAGGTGCCGAAATGAAGATTATACGCATAAAGGTCAACAATATCGTGGATGATACTAAGCCGTACCGCAAGTGCCTGAGAAAATTCAACGTACATGTTTCTGACGAATTCCTGCGCTACGACTACAACAGCAAGGTGACAACCATCAACTACATGATAAGATGCAACGATGCCACCAATTTCGTGGGGCTTTTCTCAGCCATTCACGCTCTTGGTGACATCGCTTCGCTTACCCTCACTAACGAGGTGAATAATTAGACAGCCTTAAAGCTCATATCCAATCCTTTTACGGAATGGGTCAAGGCTCCGAATGATATGAAATCCACTCCGGCCTTAGCATAAGGTATCATATTGTCAAACGTGATACCTCCTGAAGATTCTGTCTCACACTGGTGATTCACAATCTGTACGGCCTTTACGGTATCTTCCGGAGTAAAGTTGTCGAACATTATACGGTCAGGCTTTTCGAGGAGCGCTTCTTCCAACTCCTTGAAATTCCTCACCTCTATCTCTATCTTCAGGTCCTTACCGTTCTTCTTGCAGTATTCCTTTGCACGTGAGATAGCGTTATGTATTCCTCCTGCAAAGTCAACATGATTGTCCTTAAGCAGAATCATGTCGAAAAGTCCTATACGATGATTCGTGCCACCGCCAATCTTTACGGCTTCCTTTTCGAGCATACGCATGCCAGGAGTCGTCTTGCGGGTATCGAGCACACGAGTCTTAGTACCTGCATCAATAAGAGCCTGCTGATATTTGTGTGTCATTGTGGCTATGCCGCTCATGCGCTGCATGATGTTCAGCATCAGTCGTTCTGTCTGCAGCAAGCTTTGCACCTTGCCTGTCACAACCATAGCGATGTCTCCCACCTTTACGGGTGAGCCGTCACCAATGAACACCTCTACCTGCAGGGACGGGTCGAAGCGGCGGAACACTTCTTTCGCCACCTCTACGCCGGCAAGGATACCATCTTCCTTGATGATAAGACGGCTCTGCCCCATCGCATCTTCAGGAATGCAGCACAAGGTGGTATGATCACCATCGCCTATATCCTCAGCAAACGACAAGTCTATAAGCCTGTCAGTCAGTTCATCTACCGAAAGCATTGTTTAATTGAGAATTGATAATTGACAATTGAGAATTGAAAGTTTCTGTAAACCGTAAACAGTAAACGGTAAACTATTAATCAAAATAAACTCCCAAAGTTACGCGAAGGCCTACGCCTGAGTAGTCCTTGAAGCTCTTGGTGCTTATGTCAAAATACAGTTCAGGCTCAATGGTCACATAGTGATTGAGGAAGTATGCATAACCGATGTTAACGTTAGGCACGAAATCGTTATAGTCCTTTCCCTGACGAGCGTAGCGTGCTCCAGCACCGAGGTACAGACCGTTCTGAACGATGTAGTAACGTGCTCCGGCACCAAGCAGGAATGCATTGTCTGCCTCCGTACGTATTCCCCACAAGAATTCTCCGAGCAGCATCCAGTTGTCCTGAATGAAATAACCGCCTCTTGCATCGATGTCTAGATTCCACTTGGATTTTGAGTTGTAGTTCAGGTTAAGGCCTGAGAAACCAGCACCAACGTACACTTTACCCTTTTCAAACGGAGTGTCACTAGACTGTGCACTGACTGTCAGCGCCATTGCGAACATTGCGAGAGCAATAAAAATCTTTTTCATAGACTTAAGAATTTAATTATAAATATGTATTGTTAATTAATTATGCATTATTCTTATGATTGTACTTATATTCAAGGAAGAACTTGTTATGATGCCAGCGGAAGAACATCACAGTGAAGAACAGCGTCATTGCCAGTCCTGCCAAGTATCCTATCTCAATGTCCAGCCCCAAGGCCACATGGCTTGAGACGATGAATGAGGTACAGATGAATGTCATAAACATTGCAGGTATAAGCGTAATGACAAAGAGTTTCTTCTTCAGCGCCAGATATACCGTTATGCTCCACAGCGTGAATACGCTCAGCGTCTGGTTAGCCCATCCGAAGTACTTCCATATCGTATTGAAGCTGTCGGGGTTGTCCATCTGCCATACGAGCAGCATGAATGTCACCAGGAATATGGGCAGGCTTATCGCCAGTCGTCTGGCTATCGGCTTCTGGTTCATGTTCAGCGCGTCGGCAATAATCAGTCTGCTTGAACGCAATGCAGTATCGCCGCTCGTTATCGGAGCTGCCACCACACCCAGTATTGCCAGTATGCCGCCGGTCACTCCTAGCCAGCCCTTACATACCTCCATCACCACCTGCGGAGCAGTAAAGAACTGCGTCACCGTCTTGTCTGTCTGTGCGAGGAAGCCATCAGGGCACAACTCGCGCCAGCCCTCGTCATAGAAAAACCAGCTGCTGACCGTTGCCCATACCAGAGCCACGATACCTTCTGTTATCATTGAGCCATAGAAGACAGGGCGTCCCAGGAATTCGCTCTTCATGCAGCGTGCCATCAGAGGGCTCTGAGTAGCGTGAAAACCGCTTATCGCACCACATGCTATAGTGATGAACAGAGCAGGCAATATCGGTTCCGGATTCTTGATGCCAAGTCTCTCCTCGCCCATATTGCCAAGGCCGTCCCACAGTTCAGGCAATGACGGCATCTTGATATACAGCATCACGAGCAGGGCGACAGCCATGAATATCAGCGACAGGGCAAACATGGGATATATCCTGCCAATAATCTTATCAACAGGCATCAGCGTCGCTATAATATAATAAAGGAATATGACTACAATCCAGAAAGTCAGAGATTCGACACCTATGTCCACAGGCAGCATGCCGGCAAGCAGCGTTGCTGGGCTCAGTACGAAGACAGCGCCCACAAGCATCAGCAAAACAACGGCGAATACAAGCATCACCTTACGGGCATTCCTGCCCACATACTGTCCCACAATGTCAGGCAGGGAGATACCACCCTTACGCATGCTTATCATACCTGAGAGGTAATCGTGAGTGGCTCCGGCAAAGATACAGCCGAGGACAATCCACAGATAAGCCACAGGACCGAACCACATACCCATTATGGCACCAAAGATAGGACCAGTACCGGCAATGTTCAGGAACTGAATCATAAACACCTTCCATGAAGGCAGTATGAGATAGTCAACACCATCAAACTTCCTAATTCCCGGTGTCTTGCGTTTGGCACTGGGCTCAAAGACACTCTCCACGAATTTACCATACAGAAAGTATCCCAGTATTAATGCAATAAGACTTATACTAAAAGTAATCATTATTATAATAATATAAAATATTTCAACTTTCCATTGAATTCATTTCGAGGGCAAAGTTACAAAATAAATTCCAAATCCACAAACGTTTTGCGATATATTTTTCAGCAATCCTTTAAAACGTCAAAAATTGCCGCCGCAGCGACAGAGCCGAGCGAGCGGTTCTTTTAGTCGGCTAAAGCCTTTGTAAAAGCGGCAGAGCCGAGCGATAGACGAAAATGAAAACGAAATTTGCAACGAACAGTGGCACATTAGGGAAGAAAAAGAACTTTTTCGTCAAAAAATTTGCAGGAATGAAATCTTTTGCGTACTTTTGCTCCGCGTTTTTTGCACAGCATGGGGCGCATTGGTGTCATAACCACTAGAAAATAAAGTAATTACATTATCCACATTATAAGTTTTAGAATTACATGGAAGACTCTCAGGAAAAGCATATCTATGCTACTAAGGAAGAGGTGCTCGATCGCGTGAAAGAGCTGGCTCACGGTGAAGAAGAAATAACCAAAGCAGAACTGGACCATCTGAAGACGGCATTCTACTTTCTGCTGAACCAAGAACGCGAAGCGGCCCAAAAAGAATATCTGGACAACGGCGGGGATGCTGCTGCATACGTTTTGGAGCAAGACCCAAAGGAGGAAGAATTCAAGGCCGAGATGGCACTCATCAAGGATAAGAGACAACAGCTGTTCAAGCAGCGCGAAGAGGAGAAACAGGCTAATCTGAAGCGCAAGCAGGAAATCATCGAGCGCATAAAGGCCCTCACAGCCTCTGAGGACATTCACGAGGCATACAAGGAGGTGAAGGCCCTGCAGGATGAATGGCACGAGATAAAGTCTGTACCTCCAGAGAACGCAGCAGAGCTGTGGAACAACTACAAGTTGTGCCTGGAGCAGTTCTATGACTTGCTGAAACTGAACTTCGAAGCTCGCGAATATGACTTCAAGAAGAATCTTGAGGCAAAGACCGCACTCTGCGAAGCAGCAGAGAAGCTGGGGGCTGAAGAGGATGTGGTAAGTGCTTTCCACAGTCTTCAGGAGCTGCACAACCAGTTCCGTGAAATCGGTCCTGTTGCAAAGGAACTGCGCGAAGAAATATGGCAACGCTTCAAGGCTGCCAGCACCGTAATAAACAAGCGTCACGCCGACCATTTCGACGGCATACGCAAGCAGGAAGAGGAGAACCTTGAGAAGAAGGCTGCCCTCTGCGAGAAAGTGGAGATGATAGGTACTGAAGGCCTCAAGACCAGCGCAGACTGGGAGGCAAAGAGCAAGGAGATTATCGACATCCAGGCAGAATGGAAGAAGATTGGTTTTGCACCTAAGTCCATGAACGTCAAGATTTTCGAACGTTTCCGCGCTGCATGCGACCAGTTCTTTACCGCTAAGAACGAATTCTTCGTAAAACTGAAGGAGGGTTTCCAGGAGAACATCGCCAAGAAAGAGGAACTGGTGAAGGCTGCACAGGCCCTACAGGACTCAACAGAATGGAAGGCTACGGCTGACAAGATGATGGAACTGCAGAAGGAATGGAAGACTGTCGGTATGGTACCACGTAAGATCGGTGACCAGCTGTGGAACGATTTCCTCGCTGCATGCAACAAATTCTTCGAGGCTCGCAATGCCGCTATGGCCGACTCTCGCTCAGAGCAGCATGACAACCTGAAGAAGAAGAAAGAGGTGGTAGAGAAAATCAAGGCTCTGGCTGAAAACGACGAGGAATGCACACAGGAAGCCATCAAGGCCCTGCAGGACGAATTTGCCGCTATTGGTCACGTTCCTTTCAAAGACAAGGACAAACTCTACGCTGCTTATCGCGAGGCTCTTGACGAGGCTTACGGCAAGATGAGAAAGGTACGCAGAAGCCAACAGCCAAAGGCCAATGGCCAACAATCAGACAGAAGAGGAGGCTCTGCTGTTTCGGCTCAGAAACTCTACAACGACAAAAAGGAAGAACTTGCAACCTATGAGAACAACCTGCTGTTCCTGACTGCTTCAAGCAACAAGGGCAACAGCCTCATCGACCAAATGAAACAGAAGGTTGAACGCCTCAGGAAAGAACTGGAGGAACTGAAGGAAAACCTGTAAAGGTTATAGGTTATAGGTTAAAGGTTATAGTTGATAGATAATAGATAACAGATAATAGTTTATAGACTTAAAAACATTAATAAAGTGCGCGCACACACAATATTACGTGAGTGCGCGCGTTTTTATATCGGTGCATCTTATTCCCCGCACGCATACACGCATGATAGAATATATTAAAGGCGAACTTACAGAAATAACCCCTACGGCAGCCGTCGTAGAGACAAACGGTATAGGTTATCTGCTCAACATTTCCCTGAATACATACTCTGCCATTCAGGGCAAGAAAGAGGTGAAGTTATATGTTGACGAAGCCCTCGTAACAGGCGGACGCGACGACAGCTTTACTCTATACGGATTCTACAACAAACAGGAACGTGAACTCTATCGTATGCTTATTACCGTCAGCGGTGTGGGAAGCAATACTGCACGCATGATACTCAGCGCCACAAGTGCCACAGAACTGGTGAACATCATCGCTTCAGGCAACGAGAAAGCCCTGAAGGGAGTTAAGGGAATAGGCCTCAAGACTGCACAGCGCATCATCGTCGATTTGCGTGACAAGATGACACAGAGCGGTATTATTGCCGACGTAATGCAGGACGGCGCAATTGCCAACAGCCAGCAGCCGGCAATCAACAGCCAAACAAAGGAAGAGGCCGTCGGAGCCCTCACCATGCTGGGATTTGCTGCTGCGCCAAGCAATAAGGTAGTGAATGAAATACTTCAGGCACATCCCGACATGCCTGTTGACCAAGTGATAAAGCAAGCGCTGAAGATGATCAAGTAAATGAAGAAGTTGGCTATCATAATGATGCTTATGCTGGTTGTTGCGAATTACGCAATGACCCATTTGAGCGTGGCACCAAATGAATATGCCGACAAAGATGACGACGACAAGGTAACCACCGACAATGGTATCAAGCCACGATGGAAGATACAGAAGACGACACCTGTGACTTACGATGACCTGAAGCAGAATCCTTTGGATTTGGAGCGCCCAGAGAACCTGAAGCAGGAAGTAGAATACAATGACACCCTTGAACGCTACGTCATCGGAACAAAGATGGGAAACACCTGGGTTGCGGCCCCCATCATGATGGATCAGAAGGAATTCACCAAGTGGACGGAAAAAAATCTCTTTGCAGACTATTTCCGCAAGAAGAACTCTGAGATATTCGAGCAGAAGGGTAAAGAGAAGTTTGACTTTACCGATATGCATTTCAGCCTCGGCCCTGCCGAAAAGATTTTCGGCCCCGGCGGCATCAGGGTAAAGACACAGGGTACTGCAGAACTGAAGTTGGGAGTAACCCTCAAGAGTATCGACAACCCATCGCTCCCGATACGTAACAGGAAGACATCAACCATCGACTTTGACGAGAAGATAAACATCAACGTCACAGGTAGCATCGGTGACAAGATGAGGATGAACCTTAACTACAACACCGACGCGACTTTCGACTACGATGCCCAGAACCTGAAACTGAAATATGAGGGCAAGGAAGACGAGATAATAAAGCTTGTAGAAGCAGGAAATGTATCGTTCCCAAGCAATTCCTCACTCATTCAGGGAGCACAGTCGCTCTTTGGTGTCAGGACAGACATGCAGTTCGGAAAACTGAAACTGCAGACCGTTGTATCACAGAAGAAATCAACATCATCGAGTGTAAACACCAAGGGCGGCACACAGACCACCCCGTTTGAGATAAACGTTGCCAACTACGAGGAAAACCGTCACTTCTTCATGGGTATGTATTTCCGTGAGAACTACGACAGGTGGATGGCAACACTCCCCTCTCCTACTACGGGCGTTACCATCAACCGCGTCGAGATTTGGGTAACAAACAAGACCGGAACATCATCCAACACCCGCGACATCATAGCTTTTGCAGAACTTGGCGAGAGTGCTTCGGCTGACAATCCTAACAGAGGTCGTGTGGCAGGCACCAGCAGCGCGCCGCAGAATTCATCCAACGGCCTTTACAGTCAGTTGAACAGTCAATATGCGGAGGCCCGAATTGCAAGTCTGGCAAACGAGGCTCTCGCCGGCAGCGGCATCAACTACGAGAAGATTGAGAAGGCCCGCCTGCTTTCCACATCGGAATATACCGTCAACAACGCAATGGGCTACATCTCCCTGAAGACCCAATTGCAGACGGACCAGGTACTGGCCATCGCATACGAATACACCCAGAACGGCGTAACTCATCAGGTGGGTGAATTCTCTGCTGACAACAACGATGCCTCACAGGCTATTTTCGTAAAGTCGCTCAAGAATGCCGCCAACACACCGTCACAGCCTAACTGGTCGCTGATGATGCGTAACGTATATTACCTGTCCACAAACATCCAGAAGGAGAAATTCAAACTCGACATCAAGTACCAGAGTGACTCCATCGGTGTATATGTCAACTACATCCCTGAGCCAAGCGTCAAGACGATTCCTCTCATCAAGTTGCTGGGAGCCGACCGTCTCGATGCAAACAATAAGGTTAAGAGCAACGGCTACTTCGACTTCGTGGAAGGCTTTACCGTGACCAACGGCCGCGTATTCCTGCCTAAGGCAGAACCGTTCGGTTCAGCATTAGCAACAGAATTGTCTGCACGAGGTGCATACAATGAGAAGTACATCTACCAAGAGCTCTACGATACCACGAAGACTGCCGCCAAGGCCAATGCCGAGAAGAACAGATACAAGCTCGTCGGACAATATAAGGGTTCTGCTGCCAACGTTATTTCCCTGGGTGCATACAACGTGCCTCAGGGTAGTGTCGTAGTTACTGCAGGCGGCGTAACGCTTACCGAGGGTTCCGACTACTCTGTTGACTACAGCGCAGGCGAGGTGACGATTCTCAACCAGAGCATCATCGATGCAGGCACAGCGATCAATGTATCACTTGAGAGCGACAGCGACTACGGCATGCAAAGAAAGACGATGTTCGGCATCAACTGGGAATACGACTTTTCCAAAGACCTTCAGTTGTCGGGTACCCTGCAGCACCTCTCCGAGCAGAGTCTGACGACAAAGGTGACAACAGGTAGTGAGCCTATGACCAACACCCTTGTGGGCTTCAATATCAACTGGAAGAAGGAAAGCCAGTGGCTCACCAACATGCTCGACAAGATACCATTCCTGCATGTCAAGGAGCCTTCACAGATACAGTTCAATGCTGAGTTTGCAAAACTCTTCTCAAAGATAAGCAGCGGAACACAGGACAATGCGTCATACATTGACGACTTCGAGAGCAGCACCAACTACATAGACATCGCCACCCCGACATCGTGGACGCTGAGTAGTGTACCTACAAAGAACAAAGACCAGGCTTGGAACGGCATGAATCTCAACAGAGGCACTCTGGATGCCGGCAAGTACAGGGCTCGCCTCGCATGGTACTATGTTGACCCGTTGTTCACACGCCGCTCTTCATCACTTACGCCGGCGCACATCAAGAACGACCTCGACCAACTCTCCAACCACTACGTTCGTGAGGTATATGTCAGTGAGTTGTATCCTAACCGCAGCCAGAGCACCTACAGCGGAGCAACGGCAACGCTCAACATTCTCAACCTGGCATACTATCCAAAGGAACGCGGACCATATAACTTCAATACCGACCTCGGCGACGACGGTAAGTTCAAAGAGAGCGACAAGGACCTCACATGGGGCGGTATGATGCGCAAGCTCGACCAGAACAACTTCGAGGAAGCTAATATCGAGTACATAGAATTCTGGATGATGGACCCATTCATCTATCACAATCAGGACGGCACCAGCGCAAAGCATACAGGACGCCTGCATTTCAACCTTGGTGACATCAGCGAGGATATTCTCCTCGACGGAAGGAAATTCTATGAGAGCGGTCTGCCTGTCTCCACTTCCACCACAACAAGGATAGACTCAACATCATGGGGTAAGATACCTGTTGAGAATACCGTCACCTATGCCTTTGCCACCACGTCAGGTTCACGTGCAAAGCAGGACTTGGGTTTCAACGGACTTAACGACTCCGAGGAGTTGGCTTGGGAAGGATATGCTGACTTTGCAAACCGCGTCTCTACCATGAACGAGGATGTACGAGAAGTCTTCCAGAAAGACCTCGCAAACGATAACTACCACTATTTCCGTGGTTCCGACTGGGATGACATGAAGGCTTCCATCCTTGACCGTTACAGATACATCAACAACCCTCAGGGCAACTCTCCCGACTCTGACAACAGAACAGAGTCATACGACACTTCCTACAAGTCGGCACCTGATATAGAGGATATCAACCAGGACTACACCCTCAACGAGGGCGAGAACTATTATGACTACGTCGTAGAGATCGACCCGAACAAGATGAATGTTGAATCACGCAACTACATCGTCGATTCGCGAGTATCGTCAGTAGGTCTGAGAAACGGAACCCGCGAGAATGTAACGTGGTATCAGGTACGAATTCCTATCAACAGCGGAACACGCGTTGGCACAATCAACGATGTCTCTTCCATACGTTTCATGCGTATGTATATGGAAGGTTTCGAAGAGGAGACAATACTTCGTATGGCTGACCTCGCACTCGTTCGCGGCGACTGGCGTATCTACGACCAGCAGCTGGCAGGTGCCGCTACAAAGGGCACAGAAACTTTATCGGCATCTGTAGTGGGTATCGAAGCCAATAACGACAAGAAGCCTGTCAACTACGTCCTGCCTCCAGGCATCTCACGTGTCGTTGACCCTTCACAGCCACAGCTGACCGAGAACAATGAGCAGGCCATGAGGTTCGACGTAGGCCAGATGGGACATAATGCTGCCGTAGCAGTATATAAGAATACCAACTACGACATGCGCTACTACAACCGCCTGCAGATGTTCGTTCACGCCAACGCCCTTGAGGTCAACAGTACCAACCTGCAGAACAACCAGCTGGCGCTCTTCGTACGTCTCGGTTCCGACTATAATAACAACTACTACGAGTACGAGATTCCTCTGAAGCTTACTCCTCCGGGCAAATACAACGGCTACGTTGGTGCCGACTGTGCTGCAGTATGGCCGAAGGAGAATATGCTCGACATCGACCTGAAGAAACTCACCAAGGTCAAGAAGTCACGAAACTTGCTCAAGGCTGAGGGCAAGACCACCTTGACACAGCTTTACTCCGAATACGATCCCGACAACCAGGCAAACAAAATCAGCATCAAAGGTAATCCATCGCTGGGAACAGTTGCCACCATGATGATTGGTGTCAGGAATCTCTCTTCAGAAACCAAGGACGGTGAGGTATGGGTCAATGAGTTGCGTCTTCTCGAACCTGAAAGCGAAGGCGGCTGGGCTGCTGCTGCCAACCTCAACGTGCAGCTCTCCGACCTCGGAAGCGTACAGGCATCAGGTAAGTATATCAGCGACGGCTTCGGCGGACTGGAGCAGAAGGTTACCGAGCGCTCTCAGGACAAGTATGGCACCTATTCCATAACCACAAGCCTCGAACTGGGTAAGTTCTTCCCTGAGAAGGCTAAGGTTACTATACCTTTTTATTATAGTGTGACAAAGGAGCGTACCTCTCCTAAGTATAATCCGCTGGATACCGATATGCTGCTAGAGGACGCCCTTGAGAGTGCTACCGACAAACAGGAAAGGGACTCTATCGAGAGCATCGCCGTTGCCAAGACTGTCAGCAAGAACCTGTCACTCTCCGGCGTTCGCTTCGGCATTGCCACAAAGCGCCACCCGATGCCTTACGACCCCGCTAACTTCTCGTTCTCTTACAGCCACTCCATGAAGCACTCCGACGGACAGACCATCGTCTATGACAACGAGGACAGCTGGCGTGGAGCCATTAACTACTCGTGGGTACCAGTTTACAAGCCTTTCGAGCCGTTCAAGAAGATGAAGACGAAGTCGAAGTATGCAGACATCCTGAAGAAGTGGGCACTCAACTACCTGCCTCAGAATATCTCTGCAAATACCGAGATGACACGCAACTATAGCGAGAGGCTCGAACGCGACCTCGAAAATCTTGAGCAGGTCAACGACTCTCTTGTCACCTATTCTTCACAGTTCCTGTGGAACAGAGACCTGTCCTTACGTTGGGATTTGACAAAGAACCTGCACCTCTCATTCCAGAGTGCTACACGCGCAGAGATTGAAGAGCCGAAAAACATACGCCAGATAAACAAAGACCTGGCTCCTGACGACTATACCGTTTGGAAGGACTCCGTATGGCAGAGCATCAAGCACATGGGTACTCCACTCGACTACAACCAGCAATTCACCGCATCCTACAAGTTGCCGCTGAACATGATGCCTATCTTCGACTGGCTCAATGCCGACGGTACATATAACTCCACATACCACTGGGCACGTGGCTCCGAAGACGAGAATGGAGAGATAAAGTACGGTCACACCATAACCAGCAACCGCACCATCAACATCAACTCCACGATGGCGATGGAGAAGCTCTACAACCACGTGCCGTTCCTCAAGAAGGTGAATGAGAAATTTGCAAAAAGTTCCAAGAATACCGGTGCTACGAAAAAGAAGCCTGCCATAAAGAAACCGAAGGTCGGCGCGGACGCTGAGGAAGGCGATGATGCTGACGGAAAGAAGAAGAAAGTAGCCAAACCTACCGAAGAAGAAAAGGAGAAAGAGAAGGAGGCTATAGTAAAGAAGAATACGTTCAGCAAACTCGTAACCATAGGTGCCGACACCTCCGTCGTCATCACTCACGGAAAGAAGACCAAGCGCATCGTCGTCTCTGCAAAAGACGAGAATGGCAAGGCCATACCTGTGAAGTTCAAGAAGATTGACGCCAACAAGATTATGGTCTTCAACAAGGCCAACTCTGCCGTCAAAATGAAGGTTTCAGTTCTTGCCCTTCAGCCGCTTGAGGAAAAGGGCTGGTATAAGGCTGCCGAGTATGTGGCACGCTTTGCCATGATGGTTCGCAACATCTCAGCATCTTACAAGAATCAGTACTCCCTCACCCTGCCGGGCTTCATGAATAATGTGGGTGACGCCTTCGGTCAGAAGCATGTAGGCGATGCAATGTCCCCTGGTCTCGACTTCGCTTTCGGATTCATCGATGACAGCTATATAGATAAGGTACGCAATAAAGGTTGGCTCCTGTCATCCGAAGAATACTCTGCTCCTGCTACCATCAGCAAGACCGAGGACCTGCAGCTTAAGTTTACCATCGAGCCGTTCAAGAATCTCAAAATTGACATGAATATGGCTCACACCCATACGCAAGCAAAGTCCATACAGTATATGTATGAGGGCAGCCCAACAACTCATACCGGCTCGTTCTCCATGACGACGATATCCATATCCTCAGCCCTTGATGGCATAGGTAATGCCGACAATGGTTTTCATTCTTCTGTATTCGAGAAATTCTGCAACTCTCTTGAGGGCTACAGAGAGCGCGTTCAGGCTCAGTACGAGAACACCATCTATCCTCAGGGAACAACCTACGCAGGAGCACGCTATGATGCTTCAAAGACACCTGTGGAGCTCTATTCTTCCGACGTCATGATACCTGCATTCCTCAATGCCTATACCGGTTACAAGAGTCTGAAGGTATTCCCAACTATCGCTCGCATGCTTCCTAACTGGACAATGAAGTACAGCGGCCTGTCCAACCTGCCTTGGTTCAGAGACCATTTCAAGAGCATCAACATCAATCACGGATACAAGAGCATCTATGCTGTGGGTGCATACAGTTCATACTCTACCTTTAAGTCTATCATGGGCGATGAGATAGGCTTCATCAACAGCACCACGACGGGCAATCCTGTGCCTAATTCCATGTTCAACATCTCTACCGTGAGCATTAACGAGGCCTTCTCTCCGCTTCTCGGAATGGATGTCACTTTGCCTAACAACCTCACCATCAAGGCCGAATACCGTACCACCCGCGTCATGACGCTCTCAATGACTTCTGTACAGCTCAACGAGACCCTCTCCAAAGACTGGGTTGTAGGCTTCGGATATAAGATTGCCGACTTCCGCTTCTTCCGCAGCAAAGCAAGACTCCTGGCGGCAAAAAATGCCAAGAGTGCCACAGGCAACGGTGATGATGACAAGAAGTCTGGCTCCAAAGCCAATACCTCTACCACACAGACCAATAAGAGCAAGGGATTTGCCCACGACCTCAACCTGCGTCTCGACTTCTCCTGGCGCAAGCAGGCTGCCATAACACGTGACATTGCGACAATATCGTCACAGGCTACATCGGGAAACACAGCCTTCAAACTGGCATTCACAGCCGACTACAGCCTCTCACGACTGCTCACCATGAGTTTCTATTATGACAGACAGAGCAACACCCCATTGCTCTCCGCATCATCATACCCGACAGTCACTCAGGACTTCGGACTTTCTATGAAATTCTCATTAACCAGATAGAAGATATGGTTTACAAGTACGATTTTCTCATCATCGGCTCAGGAGTTGCCGGCATGAGCTACGCGCTCAAGGTGGCAAAGGCTCACAAGGGCCGCATCTGTCTCATCTGTAAGACAACTCTCGACGAAGCTAACACCGCACGGGCACAGGGCGGCATAGCGTCAGTAACTAACATGATAACCGACAACTTCGAGAAGCATATCGAAGACACCATGATAGCGGGTGACTTCATTTCCGACAGGGCTGCCGTAGAACAGGTAGTGCGAATGGGACCGTCACAGATTAAGGAACTGGTATCGTGGGGTGTCAATTTCGATAAGAAAGAAGATGGCGAGTTCGACCTCCACCGCGAGGGCGGACACTCCGAATTCCGCATCCTCCATCATGCTGACGATACAGGCTTCGAGATACAACGCGGCCTCATGGAGGCAGTACGCCAAAATCCTGACATTGAGATCAAGGAGAACCACTTTGCCGTCGAGATTATCACCCAGCACCATCTGGGCATCGAGGTGACACGACGCACTCCTGACATCGAGTGCTACGGAGCCTATGTCATCAATCCCGAAACGCAGAAGGTCGATACTTATCTCTCCAAGGTAACCATCATGTGTACTGGCGGTTGCGGAGCCGTATATCAGACTACCACAAACCCTGTCATCGCTACTGGCGATGGCGAGGCGATGGTCTATCGTGCCAAGGGCACCGTGGCCGACATGGAGTTTGTGCAGTTCCACCCCACCTCACTCTACAATCCTAATGAGACTCACCCCGCCTACCTCATCACCGAGGCTATGCGCGGATACGGTGGCATTCTCAAGTTGCCTACTGGCGAGACATTCATGGAAAAATACGACGAGCGTCTCTCTCTCGCGCCACGCGATATCGTTGCGCGCGCTATAGATAAGGAGATGAAGATTCACGGCATCGACCACGTCTGCCTCGACGTCACTCATAAAGACCCTGAGGAAACAAAACATCACTTCCCAAATATTTACCAAAAATGCCTCTCCATTGGCATCGACATCACAAAGGAGTACATCCCAGTCCGCCCTGCAGCTCACTATATGTGCGGCGGCATAAAAGTTGACCTCAACGGATGCTCTTCCATCAAGCGTCTCTATGCCCTTGGCGAATGTTCTTGTACAGGACTGCACGGCGGCAACCGTCTGGCATCCAACTCACTCATCGAGGCTGTGGTATATGCCGAAACGGCATCACGCCATTCGCTTGAGCATATCGACGAATACGAATTCAATACCCTCATACCTGAATGGAACGATGAAGGCACCCTATCAAACGAAGAAAAAGTGCTCATCACACAGAGCGTACACGAAGTAGGCACCATCATGGCCCACTATGTGGGTATCGTTCGTTCCGACCTGCGTCTGAAGCGTGCATGGGTGCGCCTCGATACTCTCTATGAGGAGACAGAGGCTCTCTTCAAGCGCGTATATGCAAGCAGGGACATCTGCGAACTTCGTAATATGATTAATGTGGGCTATCTTATCACCCGCTGGGCCATAGAACGCAAAGAGTGCCGAGGGTTGCATTTCACCACCGATTACGAACACCACGCCTATGATAAGTAGTCTCATCGTAAGCCTCACTCTGGCGTTGGATTCCCTTCTGGGTGTCTCTTCCGTAGCAGCCACAGCTGATGTCGGAATAATGGTCTATGACCTCACAGCCGACTCGTGTCTCTACGAGCATAATGCACGCCATACTATGCGTCCGGCTTCTACCCAGAAACTCATCACGGGCATCACGGCGCTCGACAATCTGGGCAAAGACTATCTCTATACCACTTCCCTCAGTTATACGGGTCGCATCGATACCGCCTATGTCTTTTGTCCTGAAGACTCTGTCATGAATCTCCGAAGGGGCAGTCTCTGCGGCGACCTCTATATCATTGGTGCTATGGACCCTAAGCTCGACAGCGAAGACCTCGACATGCTGGCAAACAGAATCCACGAAATGGGTATCGACACCATCACAGGACGCCTCTGCGGCGACCGTTCCTTCATGAATGACGACAAGTATGGCGAGGGCTGGTGCTGGGACGACGACAACCCCGAACTCAGCGCCCTTCACTTCAACCGCAAGGATGCGCTGCTCCAGAATTTTGCAAAAGCGCTCCGCAAGGCGCGCATCGTTGTTTTGGGCAATACGGTGGAGCGCACATGCCCCTCTACAGCACTATGGCTTACTTCCGTAACTCATTCCCTGCCTGAGATACTTGAGAGAGTCATGAAGAACAGCAATAATGCCTATGCCGAGACGCTGCTCTATCATCTTGGAGCAACAAACAGCAAACCCTCTACGGCCAAGAAAGGCATTGCCATCGAAGAGGCTTTATTGAAGAGAATATACTCCTCTGCACCCTCGCAACTGGTTCAGAGCACCTCTGTCCCCCCACATCGCTTTGCAGACGGCTCAGGACTGTCGCTCTACAACTATGTCTCGCCAGAAATGGAGGTGGCATATCTCCACTATGCCTACACCCACGACCACATTTTCCCTCATCTGTATGAGGCGCTTCCAATAGCCGGCTCTGACGGCACGCTTGCCAAGCGCATGAAGAACACCTGTGCCGAACTCAATGTCCACGCTAAGACGGGTACCCTGACAGGGGTTATCAGTCTCGCAGGCTATTGCAAGACATCCGAGGACCACACCCTCGCATTCTCAATAATACTCAACGGATGCCTGGACTCTGAAAAAGCCCGCAACTTCCAAGACAAAATATGCGTTATACTTTGCGAATAATTATGAATTATGAATTGTGAATTATGAATTACGATAAAGCATTTGTCCTCACCGACACAAACACCATCAAGTACTGCTACCCTGCAGCCAAAGAGCATCTGTCACGCATCGATGCTTCCATTTCCGACAGTTCCGTAATAACCATCGGAGCCTCTGACGTTGAGAAAAACCTCTCTTCTGTAACTCATGTATGGGAAGCCCTTCAGAAGGGCGGTGCCACACGTCATTCTCTGCTCGTAAACCTCGGAGGAGGAATGGTGACAGACTTGGGAGGTTTCGCTGCATCCACCTTCAAGCGTGGTATAGATTTCATAAATATTCCTACCACCCTGCTCTCTATGGTCGATGCATCCGTAGGCGGTAAGACAGGCTTCAATTTCGGAGGACTGAAAAACGAGATTGGCGTCTTCAGCGACCCTAAGGAGGTCATCCTCGACACCTCATTTCTTTCCACCCTCGATGAAGATAATATATGCTCCGGATATGCAGAGATGCTCAAGCACGGACTCATAAATCGCGAAGGCGACAGAATGTGGAACGAACTCATCAGTTTTGACATCCTCAATCCCGACCTGCAGCAACTGCAGCGTATGGTTCATGAGAGTGTGGAGGTCAAGAAAGCAATAGTGACAGAAGACCCTCATGAGCACGGTATTCGTAAAGCCCTCAATCTTGGACATACCGTAGGTCATGCCTTTGAGTCGTGGGCTATGCGTCATCCTGAGCGTCTCTCCTACCCCGTTTTGCTTCATGGATATGCTGTTGCCTTTGGCATGATAGCCGAGCTTTATCTTGCTGTCATCAAATGCAAGTTCCCACAGAATATCATGCGCCAGTATGTCAACTACATACGCGATATCTATGGCACTCTTCCTGTCACCTGTAATGATTATCCTGAGCTTCTTGAGCTCATGACCCACGACAAGAAGAATACCGCCGGCACCATCAATTTCACCCTCCTTGGCGGCATCGGCGACATACGCATCAACCAAACAGCCACAAAAAAAGAAATCGAGGAATCCCTCGACTTCTTTCAAGATGGTGTATAATTGCGACTAAATCCAAAATTCTTTTTCGCCTGTGTCTGTCATCTCCCCCTGACATTGGGGGCAGGTCTTCATATCCCAAATACGGATATTATCGCCGCCACATCGCAGACACAGACGCCCTGCCTCACTTCTGAATGAAGGGGCCACATCGGCAATGACGCCACCAACCACGATGTTCTGGACAGTATTGCAGTCAGGGCACGTCATTGCCGTGATATGCTGCCGAAACTGCCCGTACCCTTCGTACACATCGGTCTCATAACCACAGCCCTTACAACGGTATTTCCGTTTCCACGCCATCGTCAGAATCCCACCTTTTGTGAAATGATGCTACCGTCCTGCATTATGGTACGCATAATGCAAATGCCCTTTTCGGGAGCTGTTATGCGCTGACCTGACAAAGAGTAGTATTCAACACGCAACGGACTTGCTGTGGATGTTGCTGACTGTATGCCTACAGTACTGCCTGCGACCTTCAGCTTTCCTGCGGAATACAGTTCGCTGGTGTCCCATGTCAATCCCTCACCCGGGATGGCTGGCTGTATCTCCTTGAACGTACCTGAAATCTTTCCGCCTGAAAACTTGAATATCTGATATTCCGTACCTGCCTCAGGAGCTTCTTCAAACTGTTCACCTCCATTGATCTGCAGCACAGAAGAGGCACCGAGAGTGGTCGAGCCCTTCAAGGTAATGCTATTGCTCTTAGTGCTGTTGGCCAGAACATTAAGAGTTGCTGTACCACTAAGGTTCAGCGTACTGTTGAAGGTCAGTCCGCGACCATTGACGAGGGTATCACCCACCTGCAACATTGCACCGCTATTGATAGTAGTAGCTGCTGCAAGACTGCCAATACCGGCAAGCGTTGCTCCTGACTTGACAGAGACAGCACCAGTACCGCTATGTGTTCCGTTGATAATGAGACGTCCCTTGCTGACGGTGGTCGTACCACTATAGACATTGTTGCCCGTCAGACGCCAGTCGCCTGAACCTTCTTTCTCGATGGTTGTAGTACCAGGATGAGTGCCGGCCTGGTCGTTGTTGTTGATGACACCACGGAAGGTTTCATCAGTATTGGCACCACCCACAATCCATGTGCCGTTGCCCTTGGCCTTCACATTGAATCCGGCAAGAACCGTTCCGGCATCACCAGACAGACCGCCGAGATACAGGGTGACACCACTCTTGCCGCTGTTAATGGATGCCGTACCCTTAAGGGTGATGGTGGCATTCTTTATTCCCGCACCATTGCGTATGGCAAACTGACTTGAGCCGGAATTACCTGTACCATTTATAATAAGCTGACCGGTGAAGTTGTCCCAGTTACCTTCTATATACTCGCGTAAATAATGTACGTTCCATGTAAGGGTGCCATTGCCGCTGACGCGACACTTGTTAGTATTCCACAGGTCGAAGTCAACTGTTGACGAGGTGCCTTCTGCTACCTCAATGGGGAAGTTGTAAGTAACGTTCGCCTCGTTCTTTCCGACGGTGACGAACTTACCGCCCTGCATCATCAGCTTTGAGGCTGAACCTATGCCTGCCTCTGAAACGACTTTGCTGTTCAGTTTTAGGGTTCCGCCCTTCATGACTACATTTCCATCGAACCTAAAGAAATTAGCTGTATTGACGCTAAGGGTTCCAAGACCGTTGACGATGAAGTCGCCCTGTCCTTCTATGCCGCCATTCATGGTTACAGTGGTTGCCGACTTGGAGATATTCAGTTCGGTATTGTTATAGAGTGTTGCAGAACGGTCTGTAGAAGTAGCTATGCCGGTATATTTATATATGCCGCCATCCATAATCCAGTTTTGTGCAAACTCCTGACTCTTGCCCAGTCCGCTGGCAACGCCGCCGTTCTTCAGGGAAGAGAATTCATAGGTACCCTTATGCAGCACCGTAGCTCCTTCATACTGCTGTGGGCTGGCTATGACGAGAGTGCCCTCACCGGTCTTGTTCATTGATGCAGAGCCGCTGATGTATCCTGTGCCATTGATGGTGACATTGGCATCGGAGCGCACCACGACGGCGGTCTTCTCCGTTGGTTCATCAAGGGTTATTGTCTCGTCGTTCTCAGGAGCTATGAGCCATTCGCCCTCACCCTTGCCGTCGAAGGTCTCGGCATCGATGATGTCTGTCTGCTCCGGACGTGTCTTGACTGTTATAGGGTCTGTATAGGCAGACTTCTCGTCGCCCTGGAACGAACAGAGGCGCACCTGATATGCCGTAGCGGGCTTGAGGCTCTCGTCAGCGATGGTGAACGATGTCACGCCAGCCTGGGTGCGACCGACCTCGACGTATTCTGAACCCTTGAGCATTTCGATGACAAATCCCTCCTCATTGTCGGTGAAGTCATACCACTCGATGTCAAGGCTGGAGGGGGTTGAATCAACCAGCTGAGGAAGCAGCGGAGCACGAAGGAAGAACTGTCTGTCTTCGCGTGTGATGGAGTTGATATAGTTCTCGATATTGGCATATCCGTTGCCAGCTATCGTCATAGCGTCATTGACGTTCGGATTGGTGCCGTTGGCATTCTCCCAGTCATCGGGCATACCGTCACCGTCGGTATCAGTTCGCTTGGTGCCGGCATACATTTTCCATGTTGTAGGAACGCCAATAGGAAGTTCGTTCTCGTTGGTTATCAGCTTGCCCTTTGTGCCGAAGCTGAGAACTTCGTCAACCATATAGCAGTCGGCAATATCACGATAAGGTAGCGAAGCACCGACATCGGGCAGCAGTCTGTCTATAAGCTCTTTGCCAGGCCATTTCTCCAGAGCCGGATAGGCGTATGCCTGCGACCTGCTGTCACCGCCGCCGTCACCTGTGAAGATGGAGGGGCTAAAGATGCCGTCGCGGTTGCTGTCCTGCCAGTTGTCATTACCATAGAAATGGAAGTCGCTGTTGCCGCCGGTAAGGGCATCGCCTCCGCCGGCAGGACCGTTGATGAAGAGGTTGTTCTCGATGTTCACGTATGATGAACCCTGTGAGTCACCGCCCATGTTGTAGGCGTAGTTCTTCCAGTTGTAAACGATGTTGTTGACATACTGGTTTATACCCTTGACCTTGAAGTTACGGGTAGAGTTATCTACAAGCAGTATGCGATAGAGCGTGATATTGTCACCTTGCATCAGACCGCCCGCAGAGTGAGTCATCAGTCCCTGGCCCACGATGGAGTTCATGAGGGTGATGTTCTGAGGCGCGGTGCCTTTGCTGTCCCAGTTTATGGAGAAATTCTCGTCTTGTCCCCAAGAGAAGGAACAGTGGTCGAAAATCATATTCTGACCGTTGGCAATGCCGCCGGCATCCTTGTCTTTCGTTCCTACGGCACCCATACGGAAACGCATATAACGGACGATGATATTGTCTGAACCTGAGAAGGTTACACCGTCACCATATACCGTGATGCCCTCACCGGGGGCTGTCTGACCTGCCACATACAGATTCTTGGCAAATGACATGCGTGAGTTTATCCTGATTACTCCGGCTACGTCGAACACCACAATGCGGTTTGGCTGACTGACAGCATCGCGCAAAGAACCGCTGCCGGAATCGTTAAGGTTAGTAACGTGATAAACTGTTCCCGTTCTGCCACCGGAAGCATAACGTCCCCATCCCTGTGCACCAGGAAAGGCAAGCTGTTGAGCACTCATGCTGACACTTATTGCCAACATAGTCAAAAGAAACTGTAGTTTAGTTTTCATAGTTTATTATGTATTGTGAATTATGAATTATGCATTACAAAGTCCTCCAGCGTACAGAGAGACTTTTCCTTTACATCAGACTTGAAGACGAAGAACACGGCGTGCTTGCCTGTAAGCTCCGACATCTGCTTCAGCTCTGCTTTCAGTTCTGTTGAGGTCTGAGGCATGTCGGCTTTCAGTTCTATGCTTCCCACCAGTTTGCCGCCACGTGACTGCCAAGGGCTGTCAATCATAACATCAATACGTCCGTCTAAGCCGGCAGGTATGAGTCTCAACAGCAATGTCAGGTCGCGACCCTGCGTCTTACTGAAATTAAAGTACTTATAGCCCACTATCGAGCCGTCGTTGTTGTTTACCACTTGATTGGTATTGTTGCGCAAGGCATATGGGGCATCAAACTTGTCATCCGTGCCATAGCCTGAAGCCACATACGAACCGAAGAACGTATTGTTGGGCCACTCATGAACAGCCACCTTCGGACCTGTGTACCAGCAGGCGATACCGGCAGAATGGCGCTCCAACGGATCAAGGCCTTCAATAGAGAAGCCTTCTGAGGTATATTCACCCTCGCTGATAGTCACCTTGCCGCCTTTGCCCTCTTCAACCTTTACCTCGATGGGGGCCACCATAGCCTGTCGGGCATATTCATCAGTACCCGTCTGGCGGTGATAGAATACCCACCACTTGCCGTTAATTTCGCAGATGCTGCCATGTGTATTGCCGTCAACGGTAGCCGAAGCAATGGTGTCGCCCTGTTCATTCACCTCACGTGCACGTCCGTCGATAATCGTGCCGCCATATGTCCAGGGGCCAAGGGGATTATCGCTGTAGGCGTATGCCAGCGTATAGTTCGACAGGGGTAGTCCGTACTCACCCTCTTTGGTGAAACGACTGTATATAAAAACGTATTTGTCCTTAATCTTTCGTATCGACGAAGCCTCGAAGAATCGGAAATCACCCTCCTGATAACGCCCTGAAATCATATCCTCCACAATCTTGGTGCCAGGCTTCACAGTAGCCATAGTTGCAGGGTCGAGCTCTGCGGCATACGAGCGTTCGAAACCCCAGTAGCCGTAAATGCGTCCGTCATCATCCACAAACACAGCAGGGTCGAAGCGTAGCACACCGTCGGTCTCGTTAGGATTATCCTTGCTCCAGTTGCATACCTCGAAGGGGCCGTCTGGACGGTCGCTCTTGGCAATAAGACCGTTACGGCCACCAGCCTGGTCGTTAGGGAACAGGTAGTAGGTCTTCTTGCCATTGCCGTCAACCACCATCGTAACGTCAGGAGCAAAAAGCACATCGGCAGTACCGGCAGAATCCAGCGGCTCACCGTCGCGGTTCTTGTCAACCACCAGTATTTCTCCGTCATATCGCCAGTTGTTCAGGCTATCTACCGATGCCGACCACACCACCTGATCCCGCCCGCAGTAGGCATCAATCAGGTCATCGTGTGAACCATAGAGATATACGCGGTATTTCCCAGGATTGTCAGGATCCTCGAACACGTATGGCTCCCCGTCAGGAATATGTTCCCACAGCGGCAGAAAAGGATTTCCCTGAGTAGTCAACTCGGCCTCAGCCGTCTCTTTATTGATTGTATTACATCCTGTAAGCATTGCAGTACCAAACGCCGCAGCTATTGCGCAAAATTTATAATTCATAATTGAAAGTTTTCGTTTTCGTTAACCATTAACCGCTAACCGTTAACCGCTAACCGTTAACCGCTAACCGTTACTTTTTCACCTTTTTCCCTTTTTTTATATATATTCCCTTGGGCAGCAACTGAAAATCCTCAGTATAGCGACGGCCTTGCAGGTCATAGAAAGCCCTGTCATCACTTCCCACTCCAACTGCAGATGGGATAGACGTAATGATACCGTCAGCCTCTATGCCTATCTCTGCTGCCGATGTCCAGGCGTTGCCGTTTATTTCAGATGTAGCCACTAACTTCAGGTAGCGGCCTGAGGTTGTCTTCGACAGCTTTGCCACCTGAAGGGCGGTAGTATTCTTAAACTCACCAGAAGCCACTGCCGTACCCCAGTCCTTGCCATCTACGCTCAGATATATGGCATAGCCCTTCACCATACCGTTCTGATTGCCGTCCTGGCGGCTCAGATAGGTGAATGCTGTCACATTGTATATCTTCTTCATGTCAACGATGATGGTATGCGGATGCCTCGTCTCACTGGCACCCCAAGCAGTATGCCAGAAAGTACTTGTATTGTCATCGAATGCCAATCTTGCCTCGTTGCCTCCCTGATAGCTGTCAACACTCACCAGCGTCCATCCCGACTTACTGATAAAGAGTGGGAATTCATATGTCATCTTCTGACTTTCCATCAGTCCGCTGGCAGTACAGTAAGCCGTCACCATGCAGGCATTATTATGCACAACAGGCGAAGTGTACTTCTTGTATTCTCCACCGTCGATGCTGTAATATATAGTGCCGTTCTTGGTCGGTGTGGTCATCTTGATATATCCGTTACTCTGACGCTCACAGCTTACGGGCTGGCAGACAGGCATTCCGACACGTGCCTTCACAGCAGCATCGTCACCAGCAGCCAGAGGCATGATAAAGAATCGGAAAGCGGTATTGGCAGCTTTCAGTTCATATTTATCCATCACGTCAGAACCGCAGCTGGCATTACCCAGACCGCGTGTTGTAGCATCGAGTGATACGACTGCTGTCTGGCATGTCTTGAACTGATATGTATGCTTCGAGCGGTTATCGCGGTCTGTGTAGTTATCCTCAGGACGGAAGTGTACAGCCGATGCAGCCATCTTGTCAGGTGCAACAAACAGCAGACCTGCTCCCTCACCGTTGGTCAGTGCCATCCAGCGTACCTCCTGCTTCGTGCCGTGTTCCTGGGGTTTGATATAATCCTCGCGCTGAGCGGTTACAGTACTGCGATAAATGGCAGGCAGACAGGCTTCCTTACGGTCGCGATAGCTGTCCCACGGACCGCGTCCGAACCACGACAGATGCTCCATGCCGGAAGGCATTTCCAGACGGAAGCCCAGCTTGGGCAGTACAGCACCAGTCTGCGAAGGACGTATAAAGGAATTGGTCATGATGGTACCGTCGGCACATACTATGAAGTCCGCATCCACTTCAAATGTCGTACCGTTCTTGCCTGTATAGGTAGTGTTCATCGTCACAGTAGCCGAACTGCCGTCATCAGCACTCTTGACGCTTGCCGTATTACCCTTTGCAGTCAGCTGACGCAGACCCATGTTGTCCCAACTCTCACAGCGGCGTCCGTCATTGTCCGTAGGCAGACGGAAGGCATTTAGCTTCAAGCCTTTGCTCAACAGTATATTGCCGTCATACGTATATCCCGATAATGTACCCTGGGACTTGCTGAAAGTCGCCTTGAAATGCTGTCCCGTAATGGTGATGGCACTCGATGTCTCATTCACGTCAAGGGCGCTGGCAGAGGCTGGGGTGTACATAGGCTTCTTGGCAGCACGTAATGTAAGTTTCTCTTCTGCCACCACATAGCCGGCATCGGCCCATGCGGTATTCTCCTTCTGCTTGGCACAGAAATATATGAATGCCTCTTTTTCCTCTGGTATCTGAGAAATGGCATCAGAGTAGCTGAGCGTTATCGTAGTGCTGTCACCGGCAGCCACCGCCTGGGTGATTGGGGCAGTAGCAAGCACATTGCCGTCTTCATCCATTATGGAGTAGCTCATGTCATATGCCGTAGAAGGCAGGAAGGCCATCTTGTTCTTCAGGCGGAACTGACTCTTCGTGAGGTTCACAATCTTTAGCTCCAGGGGCTGATATATCTTCTTCGTATTATACGACTTTGATGTCAGGCTCCAGTCAGGGCGCACCAGACCGTTGATACAGAAATTGCCGTCATTAGGGTTGTCGCCGAAGTCACCGCCGTAGGCCCAGTATTCGTTACTGCCCGACTTGGTCAGCAGACCCTGATCCTTGAAGTCCCATATAAACTCTCCCGTCAGGCATGGATATTTCTCGTAGAGGTCAAACATATCACGCACATTACCCATCGAGTTACCCATCGAGTGGCTGTTCTCGCACTGTATGTGGGGCTTTACGCCTGTCTGTCCTTTTCGCGAAGAGCCAATCCACTCTATTGTCTCATAGCTGCCGTACATCGTAGAACTGACGTCAGCATAGTCGCTGTTGCCCTCGTAATGGGTAGGACGCGTCTTGTCGAGATTCTTAATGGCCTGAGCCACATATTTGAAGTTCTCACCACCGCCCGACTCATTGCCAAACGACCACATAAAGATACACACATGGTTGCGCATCCACCGGATGTGGTTCTCAGAACGTTCCACCATAGCATGACGGAACAGCGGTACGCTGGAGAGTTTTTGGTTGGCATGACACTCCACGTCAGCCTCGGCAAGGACATAGAGTCCGTATTTGTCGCAAAGGTCGTAGAAGACAGGATCGTTAGGATAGTGCGATGTACGCACGGCATTGATGTTCAGCCGCTTCATGGTCTTGATGTCCTCTTCTATTTCCTCATCACTGATTGCACGTCCGTTCACAGGCGAGAAATCATGACGGTTCACCCCATGAAACACCATACGCTTGCCGTTGATGGTCAGCGCGCCGTCCTTGCGTATCTCCACCTCTCTGAAGCCCACCTTCGAGCCTCGTATATCCAATACCTGGTCAGCATCATTCTTCAGGGTGATTATCAGGTCGTAGAGGTTCGGAGTCTCTGCACTCCACTGCTTTGGAGCCGCAACGTCCATGGAAAGGGATGAAGTCAGAGAGCTGACAGAAGAGGTAAGAGGGCTGACGGAAGAGGCAACGACAGCGCCGCCGTCCTGAATCTTTGCCTCAAGAGTCATTCCTTCTGTAACATTGCCATTTATCGTAAACTGCACATTGGCAGTTGCATTGGTATAGGAATTATCCAGGTCGGTAGTGAAGAAATAGTCGCTGATGCGCACCTTCGGAGCCGACCAGATGAAGCAGTGGCGCTGGATGCCCGTGAGGCGCCAGTAGTCCTGACACTCCAGGAACGAGCCGCTGGTGAAGCGATACACCTGCAAAGCCATCACATTCTCGCCCTCCACAAGGTAGTCCGTGATGTTGAATTCGGCAGGCACATAGGAGTCCTCACTGTATCCCACACGCTGTCCGTTAATCCACAGGTAGAAGCCATGCCCTACCCCATTGAAACGCACGAAAACGTCGCGGCCCGTCAGTTCTTCGGATGATATATTGAATTTCCTGCGATACGTTCCCACAGGATTCTTCATATTGTTGTTGTATGAGAACCAGCTTGGTCTGTCGGCCATAACGCTGTATGTCGTCTCGTCGAAAGAGAAAGGATAAGCCACATTACAGTACAGCGGTTTGTCCCATCCCTTACCGTTATTCAGTCCCCACACCTGCCAGCTTGAAGGCACGTCGATGTCCGTCCATGAGGCATCGTCGAAGTCAGCAGCACATACGGCATCACTTACCAACGAGGCATCCCTCACCCAGCGGAATTTCCATTTGCCGTCAAGCGACTGGTAACATGGCGACAGCGTCCTGTCATTCTGTGTCACGTCAGCCTCTGAGGCCATCGGGAGAGCCAGCGTATGCGCCGTCTCGCGGTTAACACTCGTAATTTCAGGATTGTCCCACTCCTGCCCTGTTATCTGGCCTTTCGCCGCCACAGCAACGACAGTAAGGCACAACAGCGTTGTTAATTTGTAATTCATAATTTCTATAAACTGTAAACGGTAAACTGTAAACTGGACTCCGAGCTTGCTCGCCTGAGCACCCACGGAGCGCAAGAAACTCCTCTTTTAGGTTATTTTTTGCAAAATTACAAATATTTCCCAATACTGACAAGTCTTTTGTCAGTAAAATACGAAAAAGCATCATTTTCATTTGGTTTTATGCTTACTTTTTTGTAATTTTGCATCCAAAATTATGCAGATACTAACAAAATACTTCCCTTCACTGACGGAACGACAGCAGGAGCAGTTTGCGGCTCTCGATGCGCTGTACCATGACTGGAACAGCAAAATCAACGTCATTTCACGCAAGGACATCGATAACCTGTACGAACACCACGTGCTGCACTCGCTGGCAATAGCTAAGCTGATACACTTCAAGCCGGACACACAGATACTGGACTTCGGCTGCGGAGGCGGATTCCCAGGCATTCCCCTGGCGATAATGTTTCCGGAGTGTCGCTTCAAACTTATCGACGGCACAGCAAAGAAAATTCGTGTATGTCAGGAGGTGGCTAGCGCCATAGGGCTTAAAAACGTTGTTGCAGAACAGCGGCGCGGTGAAGAGGAACGGGGACAGTATGACTTCGTGGTATCAAGGGCGGTAATGCCGCTGCCGGATTTGGTGAAGATAGTGCGCAAGAATATCTCTAAGAAACAGCACAACGCCTACCCCAACGGCGTTATAACCCTCAAGGGAGGTGACCTGCAGAACGAGACACAGCCGTTCAAGAAAATAATAGACACAACAGAGCTGACGACCTATTTCTCGGAGGAATGGTTTAAGGAGAAGTTTGTCCTCTACTTACCGATTTGACGGAATGTCGAAATGTCGAAATATCGAAACAACGAAATATCATAATGGAAATAAAGCTGATACAATGCAACATGGTTGCTGAGAATTGCTACATAGTGAGCGATGAGACGAAGGAGTGTGCCATCATAGACTGCGGGGCGTTCTCTGTAATGGAAAAGCAGGCTATTGGCGAATACATAGCTCAGAACAGGCTGAAGCCGGTGTTGCATCTGCTCACACACGGGCACTTCGACCACATGATGGGCAGCAAATGGGTGTATGACACTTACGGCCTGCAGCCGGTAATATGCGAACGCGACGCCGAGTTGTATAAGGATTTCCGCAATGAATTGGAATCATTCGGTATCGGAGGAATGATAACAGACTGTGACATTCCGGCAATCGGACGCTGCCTTAACGACGGCGACACAGTGACTTTCGGCAACACTACTTTTCGCGTGATACACACCCCAGGCCACTCAAAGGGCAGCGTGGTATATTACTGCAAGGAGGAAAATGTGGCCTTTACCGGCGACACACTCTTCAGAGGCAGCATCGGACGTACCGACCTGCCGGGCGGCTCTATGTTCCAGATGATAAATTCCCTCAGACTGCTTCAGCAACTGCCCGACGAGACCCGTCTCTACCCTGGACACGGAGCAGACAGCACAATGGGACTTGAGGGAGCCACGAACCCATATCTCGACAGGTGAAGACAGAGCGTATTATAATGGGCATCGACCCCGGCACCAACGTCATGGGCTACGGCGTCATAAAATGCGTGGGACAGAAGGCAGAAATGATTGCCATGGGAGTCATCGACATGCGTAAGGAAGACGACACATACCTGAAACTGGGACACATCTTCGAGCGCGTGACGGGCATCATAGACGAATACCTGCCTGACGAACTGGCCATCGAGGCACCCTTCTTCGGAAAAAACGTGCAGTCGATGCTGAAGCTGGGCAGGGCACAGGGGGTTGCCATAGCAGCGGCTATACAGCACTCGGTGCCCATACACGAATATGCCCCGATGAAGATAAAGATGGCTCTCACGGGCAATGGCAGCGCCTCGAAGGAACAGGTGGCGGGAATGCTGCAGCGCATACTGAAGATAAGCCCCGACGACATGCCGAAATTCATGGATGCCACAGACGCACTGGCAGCAGCTTACTGCCACTTCATGCAGACGAACGCTCCCATATCGGGAGGAAAGAAATATTCCTCGTGGAAGGACTTCGCACAGAAAAACAAAGACAGGGTGTCTTAATTCTTAATGCATAATTCATAATTTAAAATGGCTGACTCTTCGATAGCAATAGTGGGTCTCAATGCGAGCGGCAAGACGCAACTCGTGGAGAAATATCTGCGTGAGAATCCCTCACGCTATGTGCGCTATATCACCTTCCGCGACACCTACGGAGGTGACAACGACCGCACCTACTACCTGCAGCAGAGGTGGAACCAGATGGAGATAGACCCTGAGACACCTACCGTAGAGCAGTTGTTGGAGAAGGCCTACAAGGCAGGCAACGCCCCTTCGACGGGCTCAGGAAACGATGACGCCAAGGCCTTCAAGGAACATCTATACGACATCTTCAACCTGCGCTACCTGCTGGACAAATACATCATACTGCTGTCATCGGGAGAGCTGCGCAAATTCGTATTGTGCCGCGCCTTGATGGCACGTCCGAAGAAACTCATCATAGACAATCCCTTCATAGGTCTCGACAAGGAAACCCGTGAACAGCTCAAGGAAGTGCTGGCAGACCTAAGCAAGGAACACGACTTGCAGATAGTACTTATTCTCACGAAAGAAAAAGAGGTGCCGCCATTCATCACGGACATACGGCACATAGAGAACATCGAAAACAAGGAACACCTCACTGCACATCCGGAACTGATACCCGAACTGCCTTCAGCCTTCAGCCTTCAGACATCAGCCATCGTTGACCTGAAGAACGTAAAGATACAGTACGGCCCGCGTACCATTCTGAAAGACCTCAACTGGACTGTAAGGCGCGGAGAGAGGTGGGCGCTGTCTGGACAGAACGGTGCAGGAAAATCAACCCTGCTGTCGATAATCTGCTGTGACAATCCGCAGTCATATGCCAACGACGTGGCATTGTTCGGTATGCAGCGCGGACACGGTGAGAGTATCTGGGAGATAAAGAAACACATAGGTTATGTATCGCCGGAGATGCATCGTTCATACACGAGGGACCTGCCAGTGATGCGCATCATAGCATCAGGACTGAAAGACACCATAGGACTGTATGTACAGCCTACGGAGGACGACTACAGGATATGCCGCCAGTGGATGAGGGTGTTCGGCATAGAGCATCTGGCAGAACGGTCGTTCATAAAGCTTTCGTCAGGCGAGCAGAGACTGGTACTCGTAGTCAGGGCTTTCGTAAAGAGTCCCGACCTGCTGATTCTCGACGAACCCCTGCACGGACTTGACGAACCGCGAAGCCAGATGGTGAAAGACATCATCGATGCCTACTGTCAGGACGAGAGCAAGACACTCATCATGGTGACACACTACGAAGAGAACCTGCCCAAGTGCATAACAAACAAGATAGAACTAAAGCGAACAATATAAAAACAAAAGACAAATGAAAAAATTAGCATTATCAACCCTCATTCTCTGCTCGTCAGCCTATGCGGCAGCGAATTCTTCACTCTTCACTCTTAACTCTTCACTATCCGAAGACAGCGTTAAGCAAGACAGTATCGTATTCACTACTGTAAAAGAGATTCCTATTACCTCAATCAAGAACCAGTCACGCTCAGGCACCTGCTGGGCCTACTCTACCCTGTCCTACTTCGAGGCAGAGATACTGAAGAAGAGCGGCAAGACCTACGATCTCAGCGAGATGTTCATAGCCAATCAGGACTATATAGACCGCGCCACGATGATGGTGCGCCTGCACGGCGACATGCAGTTTGCACAGGGTGGCTCAGCATACGACGTATATTACATTCTGAAGACTAATGGCATCTGCCCCGAGGAGGCTATGGCAGCACCGGGCAGCCTCGTCGGCGATACGCTGAATAACTTCAACGAATTCTTCAAGGTCATGACACCATACGTCAAGGCTCTTGCAACATCAGAGGCAAAGAAACTCTCTCCGGCTTGGAAGAACGGCCTGCAGGGCATCATTGACGCATACATCGGCAAGAAGCCTGAGAAGTTCACCTACGAAGGAAAAGAATATACTCCGCAGACCTTCTCTGCCTCTCTGGGTCTTGACTGGAACGACTATGTATCAATCACATCCTATACCCACCACCCCTTCTGGACCGAGTTCCCTGTTGAGGTGCAGGACAACTGGCGCGGTGGAATGTCATGGAACATACCTATGGACGACATGGCACGCATCATAGACAATGCCATCGACAACGGCTACACCGTAGCATGGGGCGGCGACGTCTCTGACGACGGATTTACCCGCGAGGGGCTGGCTATTCTCATCGATACTGAGAAGATGGCCGACAACGAAGGCTCAGATATGGCAAAGTGGCTGAAGCTCACCACCAAAGAGAGGAACGAGAAGATAAAGAAACTGGGTGCCAACGTTCCTGAGCTGACCCCAAGTCAGGAGAAGCGCCAGGAAGAGTTCGACAACTGGCAGCTGACCGACGACCACGGAATGCTCATCTATGGTAAGGCAACCGACCAGAACGGCCGCGAGTACTACATGGTGAAGAACTCATGGGGCAAGACTGGAACCTACAAAGGCATCTGGTACATGTCAAAGAACTTCATCATCGCCAAGACAATGGACTTCCTTGTAAACAAGAACGCCGTACCAAAGGACATCCGCAAGAAGTGCGGCTTCTAATCCAAGCTACACCTATTATATATAATTGGGGGCTGCAATAAAATGCAGTCCCCAATTTTTACGAAGCCTTCCAGCACTTTTTACATGGCTTTCAAAAAAGTGTTAGAAGGCCTTGCAGCAAATTTTACAAGGCGATGTGGTGTGGATGCTGTTCTTGTTGTACATTAACGAACGCTTATCCGACGACAGAGGCAGGTTATTGGAAAATAAGGCAGCCTTATTTTCGCTTAAAGGCAGGTTATGGACGATACGGCGTTTCGTGGCCTTTGATACGCCGTCTCGCTGGTGCTCATACGCCGTTTCGTGTTTACTGAGCCTCACCCCTCACTCAAGGTCGTAATAACTCCTGTTTTTTTTCCACTAGGGATTACAATTGTTACCCTTAAGGGTTGCAAATTGTCTTACGCTAGAAAAAGTTGACACAACATAATTTTCCCCTTGTCTTTGGTGATATAAAATGGAAGAGGTTTTAGGGAAGAGGTAAGCAAAATCGGAGACTGCATTTTACTGCGGCCTCCGATTTTCATTTTCGTTTTCGTTAGCGTTTTCGTTAAGTTTTATGCCTCGGCGAACTGGTCTTTGCCTACTCCGCACAATGGGCACTCGAAATCTTCAGGAACATCTTCCCATGCTGTACCTGGCTCGATACCTGCCTCTGGAACACCTACTTCGGGATCATACTCCCAACCACATACTTCACAAACATACTTTGCCATAGTCGTAATAAATTTAAAAGTTAAACAAAAACTATATAAAAAATTAATCTTTAATCTTTAATTTAATAATCTTCACGTCGGTGAGCGGTTTGTCGCCTTGGGCGTGGTCAACGGGCACCTGCCTTATCTTGTCAACGACTTCCATGCCGCCCACGACTTCTCCGAAGACGGTGTAGGTCTTGTCAAGGTGTGAGGCATTGCCCCAAACGATATAGAACTGGTTTGCACGACTCTTGAAGGTGGGATTCTTCTCGTCGCCCTCGCGTGCCGCAGCCACAGCGCCCCTCTTATGCCAGAAACGAGGATACTGTATCTCAGCATCTATCGTAGCAGCCTCGCCGCTCTTGCCGCCCTGAATCATAAAGTTCTTGATTACGCGACTGAAGAGAGTTCCTTCAAGAGCTCCGCTGTTGGCACTGGCGATGTAAGCGTCCCTGTGCTTCGGAGTCTCGTTATAAAGCTCTATGGTTATCGTACCCATCGAGGTCTCCATATCCATGAGCTTGCGGTCATAGTACTTGGGGGACAGTGTTCCTGCCATCACCTTCTCCATAGTCACGGCACGCATGATGTCTGTCGGCTTGCCATCCTCGTGGAAGGCACCCAGCTTATATTGTGACGGGCGACAGGTGGGTTCCCAATAGAATATGCCCCTGCAGTGTCCGTCAGTTGCCGTCTTGCTCAGATTGATGAGGCGTTGGAAGTCTTCCCTACCCTGCCCCGTTGTCTGAGGGTCTGACTCATCAACAAGGAACCCAGTCTCAACTATCATCGTCTCCGTGCCATAGCGTGAATACAGGTCCTTTATATTCTGCATGCAATCGGCATACAGCCTGTCTATAGTGCCGGTATATCCACTGTCGAAGGCCCAGTAGGGATAGACGGACATACCTATCATGTCCCACTTGGCACCATTGTTCTTCAGGGCATCGAGGTTGGTCATGTAGAGTTCTGCATCGTAGCCCTTATCCAGATGTGCAATCACCAAAGCATCCGGGAACACCGCCTTCACAGCTTCATAGCCCGCCTTGAAGAGCCCCGCAAACTGCTTCATCTGGTCTTCGTCCATCCACATACCTTTCAGTTCGCCATCAGTCTCGCGTATCTTGCCCACAGGCCACAGGAAACCATTGCTCGTCTCATTGCCCACCTGCACCCATTTTGGCTGCACGCCATTGTCCTTGAGCAGGGTCAGCACACTCTTGGTATGCTCTGCCACGTCGGCACACAACTGCTTGTATTTATGTTTCTCCCAAGCCTTGGGGATATTCTGCTTTGCAGGGTCAGCCCACCAGTCGCTGTAGTGGAAGTCAATCATGACATCCATACCAAGGTCTTTGGCACGAAGAGCCTTGACGAGCACATCTGCGGCATTGCAGTAGTTGCCGTGCTCCGCAGGATCTACCCACACCCTGAGACGTACGGCATTCATACCCATCTCCTTCATCAGGGCAGTTGCCTCACGTTCCTCACCAAGATAGTTATAAATCTTCTGTCCCCTGGCTTCCATCTCAGTACACCAACTGATGTCTGCACCAAGAGTGAAGTTCTCCGCCTTCAACTGGAGAGTGAAGAATGAAAGAATGAAGAAATGAAAGAATGAAAAAATGACTGTAGATATAAGTTTTCGCATATATAATAGAAAAATGAAAGAATGAAGAAATGAAGAAATGAATGCGTTTGCAAAGATACAATTAAATTATGAGAAATACAAAAAAAACAGGAGAAAATGATTTATTTTCATTTCCTCCTGTCATAATCATAGGATTTTTTACTTGTGCTTCTTATAATATTCCAATCCAAGCTGCACATTCTTCTTTACAGCATCGGAAGTGATGGTAGCACCTGTAACGCCGTCAACGTTTTGCTTCTCTGCATCCTTGAGTTTCATGTCGTTCCACGCAGGAATCAGCTTACGCTTAATCATTGCGTTATACTTAGGAGTCTCCTGATTCTTCAGCATCTCAACACGGACAATCTTATCCTTCTGGATGTAAATCTTCAGTGGTGTAGTACCAACGTAGCCTATCACATTCTTGCTGAGAGTTGTGGTATTGACTACTGTCATACCGTTCTCCTTAGTAATCACACCGTCATCGCCCTTGGCGCTCGACAGCATCACGACTGCACAAAGCAGGAGGCAAAGACCAAAAATGTTTTTGAGTGATGATTTCTTGTTGTTCATTCTTTGTATCTTTATTAATAATATTCAATTTCACAATAAATGTGACGAACCTTTCTGCAGAAGGTTTATTCTGCAGAAACAATAATGTTTATAATCTCCTGAATGTCAGTACCGTTTACTTTACCGTCCTCATTAACATCAGCCTTTGCATCATACTCACCTGCAACGATGAAATTGATGACAGCCTGGATATCAGTACCGTTTACGACACCGTCACCGTTAACGTCGCCCTTGATATCCTCGACGGCAGCAGGCTGACTTCCATGCCATACAATAAATTCGAAATTCTCTGCAGAATCAGCTCCATTAGCAGCATAGAAAGCATTTACCATGTCTGCTGTGAGAGTGATATACAGACGGTCCTCGCCAGAGAATGTTGCATAGTTGTATTTTCCCTCAGCAGTTGCAGGAACACGCTGGAGACCTACTTTCTCTGCAGTATTAACCCACTTATATATGCTGCGTGTTGCTTGGCTGCCAGTCAGTTCCTTAGAGTCCTCTTCTGACCATGTGAGCATATTGGTAGGAATCTTCTTTGTTGGCTGTGCCTCGCTGTATAAAACCTTGTGTGTACCAGGCCTACCTACAACGATGAAGTTGGAAGCAGCAAGTAATTCCTCTGAGCCCTTAAACTCGTTATAAGTCAGGTCACTGTTCTTCTTGTTGCCTGTAAGGTAGCTGAAGGTGACATCATCACCTGCACAGACATTCTTCTCAGGACGGAACACGAGGTAGCCAGTCTCAGGGATTGTAATCTCAACTTCTGTCATGCCCTGCACCTCTTCATCATACTCACGTGGCAGAACAGTAGCAGAGCACTGGAAGTCAACGCTTGAATTGTTTGTGTCATAGAGCACCTTACGGCCATCCTTTGTGATAAAAGCAGTCTTGCGGTAAAGAGTCTCACCAACGTATGTTCCTCCTGTAGTAGTGCTCGTATAACCAGTGTCGTATGTACCTGTGGTGCTGAAACGCTTTGTCGTAGCATCAATACCTTTAGTCTTATTGTTAGCCAGGATATCAACGGCATCAACACAATAGTACAGATTGGCAAGGGCATACTTGCTACCTTTATCTTTGCCGCGAGCAAACACCAGGTCTTCGTCAGCAGCCTTAATAGCAGAAGCATTGTTCTTGAGCAATACCATACTTGCAGGACCTGCAGGATTTAGGTTCATAAAGTCAACAGTTGCAGCATAAGTATAGATTAGCTTTGCCTCCTGAGCAGTCTCACTGTGAGCGTACTTTGAATTAGTAGTCTTTACCTCCACTTCAGCTCCTGAGAGGTCTTTGCCACCATCATGTGCTATAGCACTGCTGCAGACCAGTATAGACTTACCAGGCTCAAGAGTGAAAGGAGCGTCAGTGCTGCCAGGGAGCTGGAATATCTGCTTCAGCACGGCCTTACCTTTAAAAGAACTCAGACTCTCATCTGCCTCCACGGCTTCTGCTGTATATGCCGACGCTGCTGCATCAGACTCAAGCAGACCGAGATACATACCAGAAACATCGACAATGTCTGCTGTGTTATTATACAGCTCTACATAAAGGTCCAACTGATAGTTTGAGCCATTTACCTTTCCTCCTGCATAATAAACCTTACTGATAAGAATACTGCCTGAGTCTGGTTTCTTAACTTCTTGTGCATTAGCATTACTTGTCATCATCATGCCGGCAACGAGAGCCAGCATCTTAATCTTGTTAAAAATTTTCATAATCATTTAGTATTAATAATATATATAATGTGTAATTGTTTCTTATCGACAGTCTTCGCCTTTAGTTAAACATTCCCAGTGTCACGCCGAAGCTTGCCGCATGCCGATTGTTGTTTGCACGCAGCCAGTCGCCATTGCAGCGAGCATACCACATAGTCTGCTTCTTCTTGATGGTAATTGGGAACTGATAGGTCAGACTAAGGCTGCCCTGCACGTAGTTGGCACGATAGTAGTCCATGTCGGGTATCAGCACGCCCTGGGCATAGTCTGTCGTTGGGTCGCTGAGGAACAGGTCGGCCTTTCTGTTGAAATGCATTGCCATACCAGCATCTATCCATAGTCTCTGCTTCAGAAGACTTGTTCCTCCTTCGAATGAGAGGTTGTAGCCGTCATAATGCAGGCTTGATTCTGGCAGAATGTATTTATTCTTTACACTGTTGGCGGTGAAGCGGGTGCCAACATAGCTTTTTACCCTGTTTCCGTCGGTGAAATTCAGACGGTAGTGCAAGTCGGTACTGAACACCCTCACCTGATAGCGCTTCTTCATAACCAGCAGAGTTTCATAATACTGTGATGATACAGGGTAAGTCTGCGTTATGGTCGAATCCCTCACCTCTATCGTACCATCAGGAAGGCGATGCTCATAAGAGTATGTCTTTGTCTTTATCTCGTCATTATTCTCTGCCTTGAATTTTTGGGTATATTCATCTGCATACGACTGCTCATAGCCCAACGAGAAATCCACCTCATGCAACAGGTTTTCTGCCTTTATGCGATTTCGGATGCTGAACCCATAGTTATAGTCAACATATTTTCCTTCTTCCTTCTCATACTGCCCCAGGATATTCTCTGAGCCACGATCTATGGTAGCAGCAGCAATCATATTATACCTGTCCGACTTATAGCTGTATGTCAGTTCAGCTCCGAAGCGATGGTCCACCCATTCCCTTTGGTAGCCGCTATAGCCGCTGACGGTACCAAGGGCATGTTCCAAGCCCGTCATGTTATAATACATAATCGTAGCATCCGACTGGATAGTCTTTACGCCGTCAATCTTCTCCTTGCGGCGATGGTAGTTACCGCTCAGACCGAAGGTGTTTTTGCCGAAGGAATATGTCACCGCTGGTGTAATCTTATAGTCCAGCAACTGTGAACGCGGGCGTGGGTCACGAAGGCGGCTCAGGTCACCGACATTATAGTCTAACCGCATACCGAAATGCCACTTTCCTATAGCAGCAGAACCGAGGGCAGCAGTAAAGTTAAAGTCCTGGAAGTCGTATTTACCCATTATAGCACTGCCGGAGAAATAAGGATTGGAGTTATACGGGCGGCGTACGTCACACCATGTCCTGTTGTTCACACGTCCATAGTCAAAGTCAAAGCGTCCGTAGCCATAGAGGAATTTCCCTATTTTCTGGTATCTCTCAGTCTCAAAACGCAGCTGGTTGCTGCGAGTACCCTCCTGTACTCTTGTATAGTCACCACTGTGATGATAGTACCCTATCTGGGCAAAACCACGATTGCGAGTGGTGTCAATGCCAAGACCGGCAGCATTGTCAGTAAGTCGCCACAATTGCGTAGCATCGTCATAACGATACTCCCCAAGAGCTGATGCCGTCTGCTGAGCATATATTGTGCATGTTGTCAGCAGCATTGCCAATATTGTGATATATCTCTTATTCTTCATCATACTCTCGTGGTTTTATCGTTGTTGAAACCTTAAAATCATTACTGCTGTTATTCGTATCCATCAATTTCTTACGACCATCGGGAAATACACGTGCAGTCTTGCGATATACCACTTCTCCCGTATATCCAGCTACAGCTTCTATGTGCGTGCAACCTGCATCAATCTCGTCGTATAGGCGCTTTGTTGACAGATTGGGGCCTGTACTCGTATTCTTGATGAAGTCCACGCCATCCACTATCGTGCTGTTAGGAACGAGAAGATATACCATTGAACCAGATGTCTTTCCGTAACCATACGTTGTTGGCCATGTATTTATATCCTCATCTGTTTCGAATAATATGATACCACATGGGCCACCCTGCATCAGGTTCATACCCTTCAGCGATGAAATAGCATAGAACTCACGTGACAGTTTTACGACATTCACATTATGCTCCATTTGGTCATTATAATCCTCCACTTCGAAATCAGCATTTGAAAGATCTGCCTCAAATTCGTTTACTCCACTGTGATTTACTGCACTGTTTGTAATTACTAAACTCTTTCCGCCCTCTATCAGATACTCTTTATCCGTAGGAATACGGTACACCTGTTTTACAACTACCATTGTCCCGTCTATGTTCGGGTCTTTCTTCAGTTCCTCCAAGGTATATACTCTATTAGAGTTACCTGTTGATTCCAGCAGTCCGATATACATACCTGCAATATCTGCCGTCTGGTCAGATTGATTGAACAACTCTATGTACCTGCCAGCCATATAGTTCTTGTTGCCGTTATATTTTGAGCCAGAACTGTATATCTTGCTTATGACGATAGACTTCGTTTTTTGGGCAGGGTCTTTAGGAGTTATAGCCATAATAGCCGATTCCATTTCTATCGGCAACTGTTCACGTGCCTCATCGAATAGTTGTTCATTCAATGTAGCAGTTATTATACATTCTTCCACGGCATCTTCAGAGCCTGTCTTTTGGGCATATTCCTCACCAGTCAGTTCTACATACGATGATATGTCATACACATCCGGCATGCAGTCTTGGAATGTGGCAATTCCGTTTTCGTCTGTCATGGCGGCCTTCTCTACTGTCTTACTCTTTATCTTGACCTCCTGGTTGTCCAAAGCAGCACCTTCCTTGAAGTCCTCAGGGCTCTTCAGGTGTACTTTTATATTCAAGAGTCTCCCTGAGTCATCATAATTGATGCAAGAGGCGAGCGTGACCAGCAGCAGGGCCAAAGAAGTGATTAGTATAAACGAATTTTTCTTCACGATTATCAAAGATTAAAGTACAACTCTGCACCAAAGCTGAAACCAGTGTTATATTGTGAACGTGTTTTGCTGTGGCTGTTGTTATACAGGAAAGGTTCGTAATAAAGAGCATTATTCACATAGAAAGACAGTCCGCCCACTTTGCCAAGCTCCTTTGTCAGACGCGCCTGAACATTCCATGTTATAGGGCTCGACTCTGTCTCCATGTCTATTGAACGGCTTAACAGCTTATACAGAGGAACATTATCGATACCATTAGGTTCCGTTGCATAATAGTTGGCATCCATTCCCAGATATCCCGCCAGCATCTCGTTTGATATCTCGTGGTAGTTGCACTGAGGGTCTATCCATCCAATAGGATTCTTGTCCATATTGTATGAATGGTTCCAGCTATGCCATATCACCTGTGTTGTCAGTGATGCCACCATACGCAGTTCCGGTATGTGTGTAACGGTACGCAGGGTTGTCACCAAACGACGATACTTTGAATAGTTATCATCCAAGCCATTAGGATACACCAATTTGAATGGCTGCGTGTCGGTTTTCTTATATGGATCCTCTGGTAGGTATCTGCTGTTCAGGTTTGTCGCATTCAGGTTTGTTGACCATGTCTTTGATTCCTGGTAGGCACCGCTGAGGTAGAACGATGTGCGTATTGCCTTCCATGTTCCAAAGTCCATATCAGCCTCAACACCTCTATTCTTAGTATGTGCCACATTACCTATTGCTCCTGTTGTGATAAACACTACGTCAGAACGTTGTGGGTCTCCCGACATATCAGGATTTGCGAAGTAATTGGCAGTATATGTATGGAACTCTGTAAGGTTCCCAAAGCCGTCAGGAGTATTGTCTATATATCCCAAGAGGCTCAGCTTCTTGCCATTCTTCAGACGTATGTCGAAACCAGCCTCCACCTTGGTTGTTGTGGAATTCTTCAGACCCTTTGAGTACTCCACATTATAGACGTATGTATGATACGCCTGTGTAGCAGCATTCTGGTCTGCCGGCGCAGCAGGTCTGTCAACATATTTCTTATCAGGATAGAGATAATTCAGGCCTGGAGTCTTTGAATTCAGGCCTATGCCGGCACGTATGTCAAGCCACTTTGTTGCAGAGAATGAAAGATTAAGACGTGGAGAAAGAGCTGTCGTAGCAACATTTGAGAATGGCTGCATAGCGGTAAAGCGCAAGCCGAAGGTGGTACGCAGACGATTTACCTTATTCATCGTCCATACCAACTGGTCCTCTGCATACGCAGCAATCTGATGCAGTCCTGGGATATCGCTATATGCCCTTGGACGACCATCGCTGTTTGGCACCAATGGATAGCGGTCATCCTCATTGTAGTAGCCACGTCCGGTATTCCAGTCATAGTGATACTCTGCACCGACCTTGAAAGTCTGGCGTGTCTTGCCTGCCTTTACGTAAAAACTGTTACCTATCTTTGCAAACAGGTTACCCGGGTGACTCTCCGTATATGCTGTTGTTCGATAGGCTATCTTCTCGTAAGGCACTATGTAATATCCTGTTTCGCGGGCAGTCAGTATAGGATTTATTGAACCGCCCGATATTCTTGCCAGTCCCGTTTCCCTTTTATTGTTGCGAGTAAAGGTCAGTCCCACAGTATAGTTCACGGTACGTGCAAACATCTTCTCCACCTGTATGCGACCGTTATGAGTAAGAGAAATCATCTGGTTCGTGTTTTTCTTGTCCGAGCCCTCTACCGTAGCATCAGGGTCATCGCCAGTCCAGTCCTTCGCCATCATATACCGGAACTTGGTGTTCATATTCCATTTGCGGGAAATGTCATAGCTCCATCCGAGAGAGCCAGTATAGCGATGGTACGAATTTGTCTTCCATCGTGGGTCTCCCCATGCCTGTGCATAGTCCAGACTACCGTTTACGATGCCGTATTTTCCGATGTTAGCACCCTTGCCGACAGAATAGTTCATCAAGGCCGGATTAACCTTTGCCTTCACCTGCCACGGAGTGACACCCACCTTGGAGTGTACTATCACCATACCGCCGCTGAGGTCACCATATTCTGCTGAGGGAATACCGCGTACCACCTCTACGTCATTGATGTCGTCTGCAGAGATATTGCGCAGGTCAGTACCTGTAAACTCCGTCATAGAACCCTGTGACATTGAGCCGTTATTGGATATAGGCACTCCGTCAACCATCACGCTGGAGCCAAATGCCGCAGTAGGGTCATTCACCAGCTGTCGTATTTGCAGGTTTGTCTGTGACATCAGGTTATTGTGCCCCATCAGCTGTCCTGGCACCAGCTGCATCACGTCAGCCAGTGACGATGCCTGCAAGTGGTCGATGGCCTGCCTGCCTATGATGCTGGCAGTAGATGTACCGGAAGCATTCTGCTTGGCAGTCACGCTAACCTCCTTCAATGCCAGAGAAGCCTCAGACATGCGTATGTTCATGTCAAGGTTCTTGTTGCTTATGGCTACCTGAGTCGTATAGGTCTCATAGCCTACATACGTGACCGTCAGGGTATATGTTCCCTGCGGTATATTCTTGATGACCGCATTACCCTTCACATCCGTAACAGCATACTGTCCTAAAGGATTCAACAGCACACTACCCATGATGATAGGCTCCTTCGTGTTGGCATCAGTGATGTTTACACTTATGTCATATGCAGGGCCGCCTTTTTGTGCAAAGGCAAACGTGCTGAAAAGCGTAAGCATCAATAACAGAAAACGTGTCTTCATTTGACTATGTCCAAATACTTATTTGCTCACCTTCAGACCTTCTGCCTGTATGTCAGACAAAAGTTTCTCCTCCGTAGTCTGGTTATTGACATACGTAATGGCCAGCGAACCCCTAGCAGGATTGGCATTTACGTCCTCAACGCCGTCTAAGCCCAGTATCAACTCCAGATTTTCTTCTGTGGCAGCTTCTGCAGGCATCTTGAAATAAGCAAAACTGATGATATTGCTGGTATAGTAGCTTACAGGAGTAAAACCTATATCCAACAACTTCTGCCTTATAGTAGCCTTTGTTGTCTTGTTGGCATCATAGCGTACAAAGATATATCCCTTTGCAAGATTAGGCCCTACGCTATCCATACCAACCATCTCATAGAGGTTCTTCTTTATGAACTCCGCATCAGCCTCTGTCTTCATCTCTTCAGCCTTAAGTCCCATTCCACGTCTGATTTTCTCCTTTGGGTCATAAGTGCTGGGCTTGTAGCGTCCCGTTGCTGTAAGGATAGCACAGATGCTGTCTGTGTTTATCTTTGCAGGGTCAAATGCCACCGCTACCGTACGCCTCTCCAAATTAAAAGTCAGGTCCTGCACACCGGCATTCTTTCGCAAAGCATTGCTGACCGCATTGGCACATTCCTCACAACGCATTGCCTTGATGCGAACTACCAAAGTGTCTGCACTGGCTGCCATAGCAGCATTAACTACAATCAGAAACGAGAAAACGGATAAAATTCTTTTTAGCATATTTCGTATATTTATTTTGCAATTAGGCTGCAAATTTATATAAAAAAAACTAATTTTGCAAATATATACTAAAGTATTTCCTTTTTGAATAATATATTTGGCATTTTATTTGTTCATGTATTGTTTTTTTTGTACTTTCGCACCCATATCGCATAACCAAAATAAAAAAAACTGGAAAAATCATGTTTGGATTAGGAGGAACAGAAATCCTTGTCATTGCTTTGGTGGTACTTCTTCTGTTTGGCGGAAAGAAGATTCCTGAGCTGATGAAAGGTCTCGGATCTGGAGTAAAGAGTTTCAAGGACGGAATGAATGGTGTCACTGACACTGATCAGGAGAAGAAAGAAGAGAAGGAAGAGAAGTAATTGAAGGACAAAGAACTTTCTTTCTGGGAACATCTTGATGTGCTGCGTGGTGCCATGTGGCGCATTCTGGTGGCAATAGTGGCGATGGCAGCAGTGATGTTCTGTCTGCGTGATACGCTGTTTTCCATTGTCCTGGCTCCGTCAAACAGTGACTTTATCACCTTCCGCCTGACTGGTACAACGCCATTTCAGATAAACCTTATCAACACCCTGCTGACAGAGCAGTTCTACGTACATATAAAGGTGGCCATATATGCAGCACTGCTGTTCGTATCGCCTTACGTAATATACGAGATCTTCCATTTCATTTCGCCTGCTCTCTACGAGAACGAGAAATACTATGCCACACGGATATGCACATCAGCGTATGCCATGTTCGTCATCGGAACATTGCTTAACTACTTTCTGGTATTTCCCTTTACGCTGCATTTCTTAGGCACCTACCAGGTGAGTACCGACATTCACAATATGCTGACACTTGAGTCGTACACAGATACGCTCATATGCATGTCGCTGATGCTGGGATTAGTATTCGAACTGCCCGTAATATGCTGGTTGCTTAGCGCAATGGGAATACTGAAACGAAGCACCATGCGGCAATATCGCAAGCATGCCATAGTTGCCATCCTCATAGTAGCAGCAATCATTACCCCCACTACCGACGCAATGACACTGTTCATCGTATCGCTGCCCATCTGGATTCTATACGAAATCAGCACGTTAATTATCAAAGATCAAACCCTTTAAACTATTAAACTATTAAACTATTAAACTATTAAACTATTAAACTGTCATCGCATGTTCCGTAAACTCCGAATTATACTCTCGTTATTATTCCTTATTGCAATAACATTACTGGTTCTCGACTTTACCGGCACTCTGCACAGCTATCTCGCATGGATGGCAAAAATACAACTGCTGCCGGCAATTCTTGCAACCAACCTCATTGTTGTGGTGGCTTTACTAGCCATCACCCTCATCATGGGCCGTATATACTGCTCTGTCATTTGTCCTTTGGGCATATATCAGGATGTCGTAGCATGGCTGTCGAGGAAACTCTTCAGCAAGGGACGCAGGAAATACAGTCACATCGAGAAACCTGTTGTGCACAACACCATCCGAGGCTCTTTCCTCGCATTATTCATCATTTTGATGGTTTGCGGCATGTTAGGCGTGGCATCGCTCATAGCCCCCTACTCTTCTTTCGTACGCATGGTGCAGACACTGCTCCAACCACTGTACATCATGGCAAATAATGTGTTAGCCGGCATTGCAGAAGAGGCTGACAGCTACGCCTTTTATGAAGTTGACGTATGGATGCGCTCAGGAGCGGTATTAGGTATAACACTCGTTACGTGGCTGATAATCTCGTTCATGGCAGCCCGCTGGGGACGTCTCTATTGCAACAGCATCTGTCCAGTAGGCTCCGTGTTGGGTGTACTGTCACGTTTCTCGTGGCTTAAGCCTCGAGTAAAGGATGACAAATGCATACACTGCGGCCTGTGCGAACGAGGATGTAAGGCCCAGGCCATCAAAGTTACACGCGAGGGAACCACTATTGACTACACCCGCTGTGTAGATTGTTTCGACTGCCTCGACGTCTGCAAGCACGGGGCACTGAAGTTTCAAGGTCCAAGTTCCAAGTTCAAAGTTCAAGGTTCAAGGTCCGAGGTTCAACAGCCGGAAGCCAATGGCCGTCGCACTTTCCTACTCTCAGCACTGTCAGCAGGAGCTGGAGCAGCATTGGCACAGACTGGCAAAAAGGTGGACGGAGGCTATGCCGTCATAAAAGACAAGGTAATCCCCGAAAGACAGACGCCTATCCTGCCACCGGGAGCGCACAGTGCTCATTTCTTTGCACAGCATTGCACAGCGTGCCAGTTATGCGTCTCAGAATGTCCCAATGATGTGCTCCGACCCTCTACCGACCTGATGCATTTTATGCAGCCGGTAATGAGCTACGAACGCGGATACTGCCGCGAAGAATGCCACAGATGCAGCGATGTATGTCCTACGGGAGCACTGAAGCTTGTTGATGCTGCAGAAAAGATTTGCACAAAGGTGGGACAGGCTCACTGGGTGAAGAAAAACTGTATTCCCATCACCGACGGAGTGGACTGCGGCAACTGTGCCCGCCACTGCCCTACTGGAGCAATTGAGATGATACCTCTCGATGAAGATGATGACGAAACACCATTCGTACCAATGGTCAATGAAGCACGATGCATCGGATGCGGAGCATGCGAGAATCTCTGTCCTGCACGTCCGCTGTCAGCAATAATAGTTGAAGGAATAGAAGAACAACACAAAATATGAAAAAGAAAATATCACGAAGGGAATTTCTTGGCATGCTCGGTATAGGCACCACTACTGCCGCTACCGTGCTGACAGGATGTAAGAATAATAAGGAGGATGCTCTGAAAGACGAATACCTCAATCAGGTGGAGCCACCAGTCGGCAAGATGACTATGCGTACCAATCCAAAGACAGGAGAGAAGGTTTCACTCCTGGGCTATGGAATGATGCGCCTTCCGACAATAGCTAATGAATCCGAGGACACTAACGACGACGATATCGACCAGGAACAGGTAAACCGCCTTGTTGACTATGCCATAGAGCATGGGGTAAACTATTTCGACACATCTCCGGCATATTGCAGAGGATTGTCGGAACGCAGCACCGGCATCGCCTTGGCACGTCATAAGAGGAGTGAATACTTCATAGCCACCAAACTGTCTAATTTCAACGAAGACACCTGGGATTTCAAGTCATCCGTCCAGATGTACAAGAATTCCATGAAAGAGTTGCAGGTTGATTATATAGACTACTATCTGCTCCACGGCGTCGGTATGGGAGGTATGGACAACCTCAATAGCCGCTATATCGACAATGGCGTGCTGAACTTCTTGCTGGGAGAGCGCAGGGAGGGACGCATACGCAATCTCGGCTTCTCCTATCATGGTGATGTAGAAGTTTTCGACTACCTTCTCTCCATGCACGATAGGTTCCAATGGGACTTTGTGCAGATAGAGCTCAACTACCTCGACTGGCAGCATGCCAAGGAGATAAATCCCAACAATACCAATGCAGATTATCTCTATGCTGAGTTGCAGAAGCGTCATATTCCCAGCGTAATCATGGAGCCGCTGCTTGGCGGTCGCCTGACAAACATACCGCAGTATATGATAAAAGAGCTGAAGCAGCATAGCCCTGAGGCAAGCGTTGCATCATGGGCATTCCGCTATGCCGGCACTCCTGAAGGAGTACTTACTGTGCTTTCTGGAATGACATATATGGAACACCTGAAGGATAATCTCCTCACCTATTCTCCCCTGAAGCCTACCACCCCAGAGGAGAATAAGATGCTCGAACATATTGCCGAGCAGATAGTGAAGATGGAGACCATACCGTGCAACGACTGTAAATACTGCATGCCCTGTCCTTATGGTGTTGATATCCCAGGCATCTTTGTTCATTACAACAAATGTAAGAACGAAGGCAATCTGCCCGTTGACGTTGGTTCACCGGAATACAGACGCCACAGAAGGGAATATCTCATCAGTCTCGACAGATCTGTAGATAAACTGCGCCAGCCTCAGCACTGCATCGGTTGCGGTCAATGCGAGCCCCACTGTCCTCAGAGGATACGAATCCCAAGAGAGTTGCAGCGCATTGACGATTTCATCGAGAACCTAAAAAAACAGGATTTGAATAGCCTATCACAATCATAATAAATGATTTAAATCAAAAAAATCACATATATTCATAAGAATATATACTGAAAATTTGTTCAATTTGGAAGGAAAGTGTAATTTTGCAGAATCGAAATATAAACCCACTAAATATATAAATAGTATGAAGAAATTTCTTTCACTTTTTGCAATCGCTGCGCTTTTAGCAAGCTGTGATAGCGATGTTACAAGCGAAAACAATGGTGCTGCAGAAAACTCAAATCTGCCAGAGACCGAAATTTTTGTTCAGGGTCAGTTGCTTAGTGCAAATACCGCTGAGACACGTAGTTACGTTGGTGAATACAAGTGGCCTTACGTGAACGAGGTTGAGGGTTGGGAGACAGCCCGCTTCTCTATCCGTGCTGACGGCTTTATTCCTGGTTATATCGACCAGAGTTCTACTCTCTATTATGGTCGTGCTGCTGGTAAGGACGGCAGGAACAGGGGTGAGGTTTGGACCCTCTATCCATATGGACACTACAACGACCGCGACATGGACTACTATCAGAAGGACAAGAAGACTGGCAACAACATCGGTATGTTCCGCTATGTTCTTGACCAGGCTGGCTTACAGACTCAGTTTGCCATAAAGACAGCTCCATCAGTAGTGGATATCCTGCAGGATGAGATAGATGACAATAAGAAAGATCTCAGTAAGCTTTATGAACTGAAGGCCTTGGAGGATGCTAACCCTGGCTACCTCGACAAGCACGTTCTGTGGTATGTCGTGAAGGAAGTTGGTATGAAAAACGGCTGGCACGTTAATGGTGTCATCGTTGATTACGAAGTGCCTAACAAGAACGACGTCACATACAATGATCCTAACAACGTAGAGATTGACATTCACCAGCAGACACACCAGGACTGGAACGAAATCAAGACATCTGTACACATCCGTGCTGACGTAGAGTCTGTTACCATCAACATTCCTCTGAATCAGGCTGATGTCATTGAGAAGGATGACTTCGCTATCCGCATGTTTGACTTCAACTATAAAGAGTATAGCATCACTCATACCGTTACTCACGATGCAAACGGTATCACTATCGACATTACAAACATCCCTGCACAGCTCATTCAGGAACTTAAGCAGAACTTCCACGATGGTCTGACTATTGAGATTCACAGCTACTGCACAACAGAAGACATCTGGGAGCAGCTCAGCAAGAGTCGTGTAGTTAAGCTTGGCAAGCCTTGCACCGTTAACGGACAGGTAACAAGCGCTCTGCGTCCTGACGACAAAGTTGAATTATACGCCCCTAACACGAAGAAATAAGAACGAAGCTTCATAAGAAAGCTCGTCCTACTAATACAAAGCAACTGCGACAGTAACTCTTGGTAGTACTGCCGCAGTTTTTTGAAATCATACTATATATTATATATAAGGTGTAATGAGAATAAAACGTACTATAGCATGGAGTATTGTCGTCATCATGGTGATAGCTATTATTGTATTGCTGGGCGGCGGTATGTTTATGCTACGTTATTCTCTGGCTCCGAATGAAAGCAGGCCAAATATCGAAGGCAGCTATGAGAAACTGTATTCGAACAATCCTGAGACACAGCCGTGGGTAGATAGCCTCAAGAGCATCCATGCGCTGAGAGACACTTTTGTTACTATGCCTACGGGTGAGCGGCATCATGCCCTATATGTTTGGAACGGTAGCAACAAGACGGCATTGGTAATACATGGATGGCGAGGCAGCTCTATAGACTTCCTGTGTATTGCCCGCATGTATGAGCACGACTTTGGTTATAACATCGTAGTGCCGGACCTGCACGCTCACGGACAGAGCGAGGGTGAGACCATCAACATGGGATGGCTCGATATGCAGGATATGAAATACTGGCTGCAACTGTTCAAGACTGACACTATGGTTGTTCATGGTGTGTCGATGGGAGGTGCAACGACAATGATGCTGTCAGGGGAAGAGATGCCTGCAGACATCAAGGATATACGTTTCATTGACGACTGCGGATATACCAGCGTGTGGGACGAATTTGCAAAGGAACTGAAGGGACAGTTCGGGCTGCCGGAGTTTCCGCTAATGTACGTAGCCAGCATGTTGTGCAAGATATTGTATGGCTGGAGTTTTGGCGAGGCTTCTGCCATACAGCAGGTACAGCGTTCTAAATTCCCTATATTCTTCATTCATGGTGACAAAGACCGATTCGTTCCCACGAAAATGGCCTACCGCCTTTACAAGGCAAAGCCGTCAAAGAAGGCATTGTGGATTGTACCGAATACTGCACATGCCGAATCATACAGGAATCACAGGGAAGAATATGTGAACCGCGTCAGAAAATTCCTAAAATCAAAATTCAATTAAATTATGAGCTCTAAACTTACAAGAACACCTAAGGTATTCGTCAGTGGCTGCTACGACCTGTTGCATAGCGGACATGTGGAGTTTTTCCGGCAGGCAGCAGAATATGGAGACCTGTATGTTGGCATAGGCAGTGATAAGACCATCGAGGGATATAAGCATCATAAGACGGTATATAGCGAGCAGGAGCGGCTGTTTATGGTGAAAAGCATACGCTACGTGAAGGAGGCATATATCAATCAAGGTGACGGCATACTGGATTTTCTTCCAACGCTGGACATAGTAAAACCTGACATATTAGTGGTAAACAGCGATGGAGGTAGTGATTCAAAGAAAAAAGTGTGCGAGGAACGGGGCATACAGTATGTGGTATTGCAACGTGACCCTCATGAGGGACTTACTGCTCGTAGCAGCACGGACCTCAAGCAGAGTCCATGCATGATACCAACCCGAATCGACATTGCAGGAACATGGATAGACCAACCATACGTGAGCCAGTATGCTCCTGGATGGGCAATCACAGCAAGCATAGAACCGACCTTTGAGATACGCGAACGCTGCGGTCTCAGCACCTCCACCCGTAATGTCATACGACGCATCTGGCCCTATCAGTTGCCAAATATGGATCCAGAGATACTGGCAAGGCTAGTGTTCTGTTTTGAGAATCATCCAGAGAGAGAAGACGGCATCATCAGCGGGGCACAGGATGCTATCGGAATATGTATTCCGGGTGTCTGTCGCCATTGGTATGATAACCATTTCTGGCCCCATAAGATAGAGACATGTAATGACGAGCGCATACTCTGTTGGCTTGAGAAACATCTGGCGATGGTTCCTATGGACCCCCGTCAACCGGGTTGTTCTGTGGTAGAGGGCAAGGATATTACCGAGCCCAAGGTAAAAGCACTTGCAGATGCTGCAGAGAGTTGCTGGAATGCTATGATGGAGATGGACCTAGAAGCTTTTGCTACTGCTTTCAAGGATTCGTTTAATGCTCAGATTGCCATGTTTCCTGCGATGATTCAGGGTTGTGTACCAGCATATATTGAGAAATATTCATCCCTGTCCGATGTTCTGGCATGGAAGATGCCAGGCGCCGGTGGAGGAGGATACCTCATTTGCGTTGTAAAAGATGTCGAGGCTTTCATATCCTCTCATCCAGAAGCAATACGTCTGACCATCAGAAGAGGAGGATTTTAAACCTGAAAAAGAGAAAAAACATGAAAGCTATAGAAAAAAGATTCCTTTTGCCGTTTGTGCTGGTGACCTCAATGTTCATGTTGTGGGGACTGGCCAATAACATGACGGACACATTGCTGGCTGCTTTCCGCAAGATAATGCAGATGAGCGACACACAGACTAGTTTCATACAGATGGCGTTCTATGGCGCTTATTTCTGCATTGCTCTTCCTGCGGCATTGTTCATCCGTAAGTACAGCTACAAGAGTGGTGTTGTGATGGGTTTGGTGCTGTATGCTGCAGGGGCCATACTCTTCCTGCCGGCAGCATGGGCTGAGAGCTATGCTTTCTATCTGATTGCCATTTATATCATGGCATCAGGATGCTCAGTTCTTGAGACGGCATCCAATCCTTATATCATGTCTATGGGAAGTCCAGAAACAGCTACCAGACGACTGAATATTGCGCAGAGTTTCAATCCTCTCGGCTCTATCATGGGAATCCTTATAAGCAAATACTTCATTCTGCAGGATATATCTCTATATTCTGTAAGCGGTACTTATACAGCTTTGGGGATAGTATTACTGGCTATTATGGTGATAATGCTGTTTTCCAATATGCCAGAAGGGAAATTCTCTGAACCAACAACTATAAACTATAAACTCTCAACTATAAACTCCATACGAAGGTTGTATCACAACCGGTTATACAGATGGGGCGTGGTAGCACAGTTCTTCTATGTTGGTGCCCAGATAGGTGCATGGAGTTTCACCATTCGTCTGGTGATGAAGGAACTGGGACATGTTGAGGCTGAGGCAGCTACTATTTATCTGGCATCTATCATCGGTTTCTGTGCGTCAAGATTCGTATATACGTGGCTGATGAAATATATTGCTCCCGGAAAGTTGCTGGCAGCAGGTGCTACGCTGAGTGCCATCTCTTCATTGGTGGTGGTACTTAGTTCCGGATGGACTGCCGTAGTGGCACTGATGCTGGTGAGCATCTTCATGAGTCTGATGTTCCCGACAATTTACGGTATTGCTCTGGGTGACGTAGAGAATTCTGCCAAAGGCGGACACGAAGGCGATGCAAAGATAGGTGCCAGCGGACTGATTATGGCTATCCTGGGTGGGGCACTTCTGACACCGCTGCAGGGAATGGTAAGCGATGCTGCTGGCATCAATATGTCATATCTGGTGCCACTCGGATGCTTTGTTGTAGTGCTTATCTATGCACTAAGCTGTTGCAAAACTGAATAGTAAACTTTGCTTGCAACCGTGCATTGTTCTTATCTTAACACCGAAAATATTTCACGAAGCAGGGATGGGATTGAATATCACCCTCTCCTACCCTTTCTGCCGGAGAATGCCAGAATATTGTTTCTTGGCAGTTTTCCGCCGCAGCGTAAGCGGTGGTGCATGGACTTCTATTACCCCAACTTCATCAACGACCATTGGCGTATTGAGGGACAGATATTCTTTGGTGACAAGAACCATTTTGTGGACCTTAAGAAAAAATGTTTCAAAATTGATGAGATTGTGGCCTTCTGCAAAGAAAAGGGCCTTGCATTCTTCGACACCTCTACGGCCATCCGCCGTTTGCAGGACAATGCTTCAGACAAGTTCCTCGAAGTAATAGAGCCGACAGACATACGTGCCCTCCTGCAGCAATTGCCTCACTGTCGCGCTATCGTCACCACCGGCGAGAAGGCTACAGAAACCATCTGTGCCTCACTAGAAATCCCAACTATCCCTAAAGTCAACACATCCTACCTCATACCTCTTATATCTTCCATCACCCTTTGGCGCCTCCCATCTTCTTCACGCGCCTACCCTCTGTCCTTCGACAAGAAAGTCGAGGCTTATCGAAAGATGTTTGAGAAGATTATAGTTGATAGTTAAAAATTAAAGCATCAGAAGTTATAGGTAACATCAACGGTATTACCACTACTGCCTACAGAGAGATTACTGCCCTTGCCGAACATCTTGTCGCTCAGCCACCATGTCAGTTCTGCTGCGCCTATGCCCACGGCAGTACCGGCTGCCACATCATACCAATAATGCTTCTTGCTGGCAATACGCTCTATTCCCACAGCAGTTGCTGCAGCATAGCCTACTATCGGTATCCATATATTATCCATTCGGAATTCCTTGTCTATCGACCTTGCTGCGGCAAAAGCTATAGCTGCATGTCCCGACGGGAATGATTTATTGTCCGAATGGTCTGGACGTTCCTCCTTAATCATATTCTTCAGCAAAGTTTTTCCTCCAAAGGCCACCACTACTGACGCCCCGGTATTAAAGAGAAATCTTGGCCAGTTATGCCCACCTTCCAACTTTGCTGTAGTACGCTTCTCACCAGGCTTTTCCCACCAGTTCTTACCGAAATCATACTGAATACCGACATTGAAATCAAACCAGCCATTACAACTCATCCCATTGTCTGGTGTCTTGTATTTCTTGTCATGAAATCCACTTGTCGTAACCTGATAGGTAACATCAGCATATAGTTTCAGTTTGTTATTGATGGCATAAATCTGTTCTGTTCCTATGCCGGCAATAGGGCATTCCGAATAAGAAGACGAGAAGTTCGTACCAATCCCCATACGTGGGAATACTATGGCATTCCATTTGCGGTTCTTGTCATAGCCTGCAAAGAGGTTATGCAGGTTAAAGAACAAATCGCCGTAAATACTTGCAAAACCTCTCTTGTCCATATTATTACCATCAGGATCATCCATCGCAGACAGATAATAGGCATTATTGTTCCTGATAATGCTGTTTTGCCAGTTTGCGCCAAGACGCAAACCCATTTCCGGCGAGAACCACTTTCCGAATCCGAAATTAACGCCAATGGTATTACCCCTTGGGAAGACATTTGTAAAGTCTTTTCCGTACACATTTTGCAGTGACATGCCTACACCTGCCTGTATAAACCAGTTGTCCCAGAAAGGATTCAACACCGTGGCCTTGTCATAATGCTTGGCATACTTCGATGCACGGTGGAATGAATTGTTCTTCGACAATGACATTTCCACACCGACATTTACCTGAACAAAACTGTTGCCGCCATGACCAGTGCCGGAATCCGCATCATTCAGACTCGAAACGAACGAATAGTTCACATCACCAAACAGTTTCCATTTATCATTGAGCCGATATGTGTTATAAACTCCTACACCTAGGATAGGTCCGCCCTTGCCCTCTCTGACAAGGATCCATGTACCTGCTCGTGGACCGACGCTGAGATTCCATCTCCTATCAGGTTTATATTCACCAAAAAGGTTATGTAGGTTAAACATTATGTCACCTGCGATATTCAGGAATCCTCCATTATGCTGACTGCCATTAGTTTCTCCGTAAGGATGATACCATACATTATAGTTGTCCTTAATAATATTATTCCAGTTGACTTTCAGTTTGGCACCGAATACCGGTGTAAACCATTTTCCGGCAGCGACGCTCAGGCCGAATGATTTACCGTTAGGAAAGACGTCTTTAACAGAATGGTGAAAATGTTCCTTACCATTGCGAGTATCCACATCAGCATCCTTGACGGGAAACAACAACGTCATGTCAGCACCAACCTGCAAAAACCAGTTGTCCCAAAATGAATTCGTGACAAACCTACAGGTGTCAGCCTTGTCGTCATAATTCTTAGCCTGGCCTGTCATAATGCATCCCCATAACATAGCAATGACACCCAACAGGAGTATATTCTTATTCAGCACTCCCCTAACCCGCTCTTAATATATCATAAACTTTTTCTTATTATTCATTCATCCATGTCGAAGAGTGGATCTTCCGGCATTACCATCACTGGTTTCTGCTCGGCTTCTTTCAGCAAGTCTGCAGAGACATATTGCTTGTCGATGACAAGGCGGAACATATACTCCTGGAACCAACGGTCGGTCATAATAAGGCAGCCTGCCTGACCGCTCGTTGCTCCCCACGAATTCTCTACTTTCCACTTGAGAGGCTTGCCCTCAGCATCAAGGTCTACTGCTGACAATGTCATAGCATGTGTGGAGCCGCTGTCATAGGTGGCGATACGCTGAGCTTTGTTCATATTGAAGGTAGTATTGAAGAGTGAGCCATAGTCGTAGTTCTCCGTATCAAGATATCCTCTTTCACGGTCTAGCTGCTTACCAACATCATAGGAACTGTACATCTTGCATCCGTCTTTCAGCGCCGCTATAGCCAACTTACTGATCTCATCCATCGGAAGATTCAGGTATTTCCAGTTATGGCCGTCGTAGGTGTGGCGGTCATATTCCACTTCGTATGTCTTATGGTAAGGACGTCGAGGGTCGTTCATCACCATGATGAATGTACCATTAAGCGGTCCTCCGACAGTCTCCTGATAGAAGGTCTTAGGGGTGTAGCGTTTTGCCTCGCCCTTGGGTTTACCGTCCTTGTCAGTGAAGGTGTATGTAAATTCCTTTATCGGTTCACCCAGCGTCAGGCATAGCATACCATAAATTGTGCTAAGCATCTCTGCCTTGCGATTCTGTATTGCCTTTGCGGATGTCTTGCTGGCGCACATCTCATGCAGTTCCAAGCCAAATTCACGCAGTTTCGATGATATGAGGCGAGCCATTCGGCTGGTATTCTCTGCTGAATATGTTTCGGGCACCACACTCTGTGGCACAAGGCCGTATTTATCTGCCAGGTCGGCAACACCGCAGAAGGTTCCGCCATCGCTGATAGGATGTCTGAAAAAAAACTGCATACGCTGGTCGTCAAGAGGTTTCTGTGCATTGTCGATGACTCCCTGCAGCATAAGGTTGGCTTTCTCCAGCTGGTCATAGAAGAAAAGGTAGTCATGTGAAAACGCTACGGAGAGGGTATCCTGATGGCGCTTTGCGAAATTGGAACGCAATACGTTCAGCCCAGAGAACATCCAGCAGCGACCACTTTGTTTCTGATTGTGGATAGACTGCTTTGGCGTCTCGGTAGAGAAATGCGTATCTACCGGCCCCTGGTTCTTGAAGTTCTTTGACAGGTCGTCAATGGAGTTTGACGCAATGGCATTGAAGAGTGCCTTGTTGGCAGGGTTAGCGGCCTGCTGTTTCTCCATCTGCTGCATCATCTGTGTGCTGATGCCTCCGTCTTTCTGTGCAGCTACCGTGCCTGCACAAAGCATCAGGGCAAGAATAATCAAAGTGGATTTATTACCTTTACTCATAATATTCTATATAATAATTGATTTTGCAAAGATACGAATAAGTTATGAGAAATACAAATAAAAATTTCAATTTTTTTATTTTATTTCCATGACGGAGTATCTTCGACGAAGTCAGAGATACGATTAAGTGAGCAAAATACCAAACAAAAATGAATATTTTTTCATTTTGGCTTGCATTTTTGTCAGAAGACAATAGCTTCGTAAACAAACAACTCAGCATCGCGCCAGCCGTCCCAGCCAAGTCCCGCTTTGTCCTGCGAGCAATGTCCCACGAATTCTTCCTTTGTCCAGTTCACCTGATCAGCCACCTGCGGCAGGAAAGTACCCCTGCGAGAACCCTTACGTATATAGATGCCGTGTCTGTGCAGTTGAAACTCATCAAGACTCTTGATACGACGCATTGGCGTGAGGACGGATATCTCTATGTCTATGCCCTCAAATTCAGCACGTGTCAAAGGTTGGAACCTCGGGTCTTCAAAGGCAGCGGCACGGGCCATCTTTGCCACAACCTCATACAGCGGTATGTCCTCTCCGAAATGTCCGATGCAACCTCGCAGTTGCCCCTGCTTGTGAAGGGAAACGAAAGCACCGCATTTTGAATTGAGAATTGAAAATTGAGAATTGAAAATTGACTGCGCGATTGGTTTGCCATCAAGACTGTCCTTGATGCTTTCGTATGCAATATCTTTTAGGATGCGCTTCTCTTCGTCAGACAAAGAAAAACTTATTTCTTCACCTCTTACGATAGCGAAAGAGTGATAGCCTACCACACGATTCGGGTCAACATTATCTATATCGCCGGAATTCTGATACATCAGATGCCGGATGTCGTAACGACTGTCAAGCATCAGCATTAGCGTAATAATGGGATACTCTCCACAGGCACTGGTATGCAGGTTTGACTTGCCACTGCGGGCATTCTCCCCGATGACAGAAATAAACTTCCCCACATCACCCGTCTCAATAGCCTTCCCAGTCTTGGCATCCACCTCGCAAGCATCTGCATAAGAGGGATAGTGAGAGAAGTCGCTACTGATAATAAACAGATTTTCGTCCGTGAAATAAGGCTTCAGCACCTCTGCCATCCGCTTCAGTTTCTCAAAATCATTGGTGGAGATGATAATGGGTATGATGGGTGGTACTTTTTCGAAACATTTTTGGAGAAAAGGCAGCTGCACCTCAAGACAATGCTCCCTGTCATGCGCCTTGGGCTGATAGGAGAAAATATCCGTACTCGTCAGTTGACGGCCTGTTTCCTGATCCACCTTCACATTCCCCAGCGGCGTAGCATAGTATTCCGCCTCTGTATTCACAGAAGCCCCATCAAGCCATTCACGGTGACTGGGTCCCAAGAGGAAAATTCGCTTATATTTCCGCTGATGGTCAAGTTTTGCATATGCCGATGCTGCAACATTACCAGAATAATAATAACCCGCATGTGGCACAATTAAAGCTGCCACATTCTCGTATGTTTCTCCTTTTATATGCCTTGCCAGAAGGCTGTCCACCTCGCTGCTCAGCAACTGTGGATTACTCTCGTAGAATAGTCCTGCCTGTGTCGCCGGTCTCACCGTCGTCACAGCCGTCTGTCCCTTACAGCTCATAGCAGTCATTATCGTTAAGGTTAGTAATATCAGTTTTATCATCTTTATTATTTTTTCCTAACACGGATTATTTAAATTAATTTGCGTTCAAAATTAAGAATAAGAATTGAAATATGCAAATATTACATACAGAAAGAAGAAAAAAATGATTTTTCAAAGGAATTATCGAAAAAGAATCACTAAATTTGCAGTCCATAAGCATAAAATGGAAATGAATACGACGGCGAAAGAGATAATCGCATATATGGAATCGCTGCGCAACGAAGAGCAGCAACGGATACTCATGAGCTTTTTCAAAACTGGCCCTGGTGAATATGGCTATGGCGACGAGTTCCTAGGACTGAAGGTACCGCAGACTAGAGAGGTGGTTAAAGCGGCGGGTGTTGATTTCCCGTTGGTGGAAATTCCTGAGTTATTGATGAACCGATGGCACGAGGTTCGTCTATGTGGATTTCTAATATTAGTATCCAAATTCGAGAAGCTAGCTACCAAACGCCTTGAAAACAACGAGGAAGCGATTAAAGGCCGCGACGAGATTCTCACGATGTACCTTCAATATGCCGAGCAAGCAAACAATTGGGACCTCGTTGACCTCTCCGTCCACAAGATACTTGGCCACTGGTTACTACTACCATCGAACCTTGGCAATCAAGACTACAAATTAAAAACACTCGATTCCCTTGCCCAAAGCGATAACCTATGGAGACAGCGCATGAGCATCGTCTGCTCATGGAAGACCTCGCAAATGGGCGATTCGTCATGGTGCTTGCGCTATGCGGAAATCCACCTGCATCATCCCCACGACCTTATGCATAAGGCTGTCGGTTGGATGCTACGCGAGATGGGTAAAAGATGTTCTATGGATTTGCTTCGAGAGTTCCTGCGCCAGCATGCCCACGAGATGCCTCGTACCATGCTCCGCTATGCCATAGAGAAAATGTCAGGAACCGAACGCAAGGAGTGGATGAGCATTCCTCAGGACTACGCTCCCGCTAGGGTCTCAAAGGCAAACCGTTTTGCAGGTATTCAGCTACCCGACTTTGTGGATATAATTCTCAAGGGCGATGATGAAGCGATGTACTATCTTCTGCATAATCGCTTAAACCATCAGCTGCAAGAGCGCTATGATGCTTACCAACATCACTTATACGATAATTTCGAAGATGTCATAGACGATTTCTTTCTTTATCTTCGCGAGAGCGGGCGCTATCCATATCAATCCTTGCAACGAATCAAGAAGAAAGAAGCTTTTGAAACATGGCTGCTCAACACCTTCCGCAACTATATTAGTAACAGAGCGGATGCTGAAAACCAGTATAACTGTACAACTATTGACGATAATACTCATTCAGTCTTTGAAGTCCCCTCAGACATTACCAACGAGCAAAAACTCGCAGTCGTTTCCCAACTCATTGCCTACGCCCATCAAGTTTTCTATCCTCGCAGTCGCTTTATTTTCCTGCGTTCCTTGCTGACTATACTCAATAAGCAGCGGGCAGTATCCAACAAGGAGATGGCTGAGGCACTCGATATGTCGGATTTGGCCTATCGTGTCGCAGTCTATCGCATTAAAAAAAACGTCAAACACTTTCGCTTGACGTTACTCAAAGGTGAATCTCTGGACCTCGATGCCATACACATCAAGATGTCAGAGCAAATTAATCGCGACTTTGCTCACCTCTATCCCACTCTCTTCCGTTACTATCTTGAAGCTATCGAAACATTGAAGACCAGCTCTGTCGTAAAGCATCTCCGTCAGCAGTATATTGATGAGCAAGGACATGCCGTTCATGAACTAGATTCCGATAGACCTATCCTCGTCCATGTTACAGCATTTTGGGAGAAGTTAAACCATTGGCTCACCATTTAACACTATCCCTTCTCAATTCTCAATTTTCAATCCTCCCCTCTATGACAGTCCAGTCAATAATCTGCCACAGAGCGGCGAGGTGGTCTGGACGGCGGTTCTGATAGTCCAGATAGTATGCATGCTCCCACACATCGAATGTCAGCAAAGGTTTCAAACCCTTCTGAATAGGGTTAGCAGCATTTGCCTCCTGAGATATAATGAGCTTGCCATCATTGTCTGATGACAGCCAAACCCATCCACTACCAAATAGCGTAGTACCCTTCTTCTGAAACTCCTCCTTAAACGCCTCAAACGAACCAAAGTCACGCACGATGGTCTCAGCGAGCTTTCCTGTAGGTGCATTGTCAACCTTAGGCGCACAAAATTGCCCAAAATACAGTTCATGATTCAGTATCTGACCTGCATTATTCAGCATACCCCCCTCAGCCTTCAGCACGATATCTTCTAGCGACAGTCCAGCCAACGGACTCTCTTCTAGCAGCGCATTGAGATTATTCACATACCCCGCCAGATGTTTCCCATGATGAAACTCCAGCGTCTGTCTACTAATCACTGGTTCCAATGCGTCTATTGCATACGGCAACACCATCAGTTCAAACTTTCCCATATAATTCTTGTTTTAGTTTCACGCCGCGAAGATAGTCATTTTTCCACAAATCTTATCAAAAAAATGAAAATTTCTTCATTTTCCATGTAACATTTCCTATTTTCCCTTACATAATAGTAGGAAGTCTAACGTAAAAAGGATATTTATGACCTACATAATCCAAAATCGCATCGTGCTAATTCTTTACAATGACAAGGATTTCAGCAAACAACTAAAGCAACTGCTCTTTCCAAGCCAGAGAAGCGAGCATCAGAAACCAATTACAATAATACGATTATAAATAAACTAAATATGAACAAAAAACATTTGAATTTGAATCAACCCTTAATGAGACAGTTGGCTAGAAGTGGCCACGATAATCGCTATGTAGTGGATAGTAGCAGTCGCGAGTTGCTCTTACAGATTAAAGATCTGCTTGACGTTTTCGCTCCAATTGGCGATGACTACAGACATGGACTGTGGATAGAAGTTCCTCGTGGAAAGCCATCCGACTGGGCTAGCTTCAAAGAGGTTAAAGATTGGGGCGAGGATGTCAACACTCGAAAGGAATACCTACAGTATTGGAAAGCCGAGTTTCCACGTAAAAGCTACTGGTATTTCATCTCCGTTAGCCAATACTGTGGTCATACCTATCTCCACATCACAGAAAATGACCATCGCTGGTGCATCATCCACGATGACCATAAATGGGACCATCATGGCATCGGTCCGTTGGATTGGTATATGGAACCGCTGCTGACATTTCTGCATGAGCGTATCGCAGAAATTGCTAATAATCCAGAGGCTTATAATCTATATGTGGAGAAACATCTGCCCAAGCATCAGCGCATTGGACGCATAGCTAGAAAGGATTTGAACCGTATCGTGCCCTGGCAACGAAGTGTACCACGTAATCTTGAGCGGGCAATTCATGTGCTGAAAGAGTGTATGGCAAACGAAGAAATATATCGCAAGCTAAAGGTTGGAGAAAAAGTCAGCGTGTTCCCTATCCATTATCGTGCACCTCTCACAGACATGAGCATTCGCCTTTATGCCAAATATTTCAAAGTGGCTTATCTTGCATACGAGGACTATTATACATATTCGTACCGCTCGAATCCCAATGAAATGAAAAAGAAGGAAGCAAGAATCAAGAAAATATCCAAACTGCCGGATGTGGACTTTTATCGACGTTATCAATTGGGACGCCATGGAGAAATCACAGATAAAACAGACCTTGACAGCGCTACAGAATACGAGAAGATGGCCTACGACCATTATGGAGAATTGGGCCTATCACGTATGGATGTGCATGCTACGGATTATTATACACCTGGTGGTTGGCTGATCACTTTCGGCATCAGTTATTCGGCTTATGTGGATATCGGTATGGAAATTGCCGTAGCACTATATGACTCTGGTTGTCCTCTCTTGATACATGATGCAGAGAAATTACTTGCTATTCTGGAGGAGCGAGATAACGTCAGACTCACTCCCCATACCTTCCACGATTATCTTAATCACCACAAGGAAGGTTCTGTATTCTCGTTGCCGTACGAATGTTATTTGGGAGAGATGGATGAACTGACTCGTGAGCAGTACGATGAGATTATTTCTTTGGCGGAATGGGGTGCGGAAGAACAAGTGGTTCTGGATAAACTTATCCCAATGAACGATTCTATATATGACCTAATTCGCGATGAGGTCTCTAGACCACTGACGACATGCGGAATTCTTTCAGTACTGGAGCGAAAATATGATGTCGTTCTCGGCATCTCAAACTATTCCGACCATCAGCATTGTTACCTATTTGAACATGGTCCCGACAAAATCAGAATAGAAGAGACCCAAAAGCGGTTCGATACAGTCAATGCTACGATGTATTATATCATAAACAGATTTGTAGAAGAAAAGAAAAAAAGAAACAATGAAAATTCAACACATGAGTGATCTCCATATGGAGTTGGGGGACAATATGCGGTATATCAAAGCAAATGAGTTTGATGTTGTGGGTGATGTTATGGTACTTGCTGGTGACACATTTTACCTTCGAGACACCATCGCGCCACAAAAGAAATTTTGGAACTGGGCATCAAAGAACTTCCAGCAGGTGCTATTAGTACCAGGCAACCACGAGTTCTATAGCAACAACGATGTAACTGCACGAGGCGACAGTTGGCAGTGGATGATACGTGAGAATGTGGGCTATTACTACAACAAGGTGATTCACATAGATGACACAGACTTTATCCTCACTACCCTATGGTCAAGAATACCAGAGCCTGATATGTATCTCGTTCAGCGAGGAATGAGCGACTTCCGACAGATTATATATGATGACAGACGGTTTACCCCTAATGATTTCAATCTAGAGCATGAGAAATGTCTGACTTTCTTGAAACAGGCCGTTGAAGAAAGTACTGCTAAACATATTGTTGTGGTTACTCATCACCTGCCAACATTGAAGGTTGTTGCTGCTCAACATATGGGCTCCGTCCTAAACGGAGCCTTCGCTACAGAACTGGGTAACTATATTGCCGACAGCCGAATTGACGTCTGGATTTATGGCCACTCGCACACGAACGTTGACACCACAATAGGCAATACCCGAATCGTGTGCAACCAATTAGGCTATGTACATTACAATGAGCATCTCACAAACGGATTCGAGCCGAATAAAGTAATAGAACCATGACACCTACTCGCGAACAATTCAAAGACCTCATCGCCTCCATTAAGAAGGCGCAAGAAAAAGAAGATAATCTGGACAAGGCATTCAAACTCATTTGGGACGATGACCAAGGCCAATATCCACCTTTCTATATCTCGCCCCTATGGGAAACCGTCTATCAAGCCTTCAACATCATGTTTGGCCTCGATGATGATGATGTGATAGACAACGAACTTTCTTGGTGGCTCGAGGAAGCACCGAAAGGCGAAGCAAAGTACTGGATTGACGAAAAAGAATTCAACGTCAGCGACATTGATGCCTTTTACGATTATATAGTAGAACAATCAAAAGAATAGGATACTAACAACAAATAATTATGGGACAACGAACAAACCTTCTCCTTTCGATGGAGAATAAAGCAGGCGCTCGCCTCAACAAAGTGTATCACCTCCAATGGGGCTACGGAAGAGTAATGCCTGTTATGCTGCTCAACATTCTCTCAGGACAGTACATCGGTGTTGGTAAAGAGAAGCAGAACTTCTTCACTCCAGTCGTCCCCAAAACGGATGACTTATTTGAGCTGCAACGGGACTATTCCGGTTTCGATTTCACCCGACTTGAAGACTGCCAGCAGGTGCTCAACCTTTGCGACAACAATAACGGTGCGCTAGTTCTTTGCATCAAGGAACGAGCAGACATTTATCGCCTTCAGGATGTAAAATACGGCTTTCTTCTGGGCCCCGAGGACCTGCCGCACAATGAGACACCTTTCAGCCGTTGGGTGACCCTCGAAAAATTTCTAACCCATCAGCCCAAATACGAAGAAATCGACATTTTCTTCGCCCGAATCTTCAACCAAATGATGCAATTCTTTAACGCCAAATCAATATCAAACGCATTATGAATAAGCCAATTACAAAGAAAAACAACCTTTACAAAGAGGCCCTTGTTTGGATGTCGTACCGCTACGCCATGGGCATGACCAATTACGTCGAAAATTCCGCATCGAGCCATGGGCTGGTTGGTCTATCAACGAGGAATGCATTGTGGAGGATAACATTGAATAACAAATATGGACTTTAATACTCTTGACAAACAAATGAGACGTTTCGAGCAGTCGATGGACAGGACGATGCTCGAAGGGATTTATATGGTGGCTCGACTTGATGGTCACGGATTCACAAGGTTGACCGAGAAAGAATGGGACTTGGAGAAACCTTTCGATATTCGGTTTCGCGATGCCATGATAGAAACCACAAAGCACTTGATGGACTGCGGTTTCCGCATCATTTACGGCTATTCGCAAAGCGACGAAATTTCGTTGTTGTTCCACCTGCAAGATGAGACCTTTGGCAGGAAAGAACGAAAGCTGCTTTCCATTCTCGCTGCAGAGGCCTCTGTAGCATTCTCTATGCAAACGGGCAGAGCCGCTATATTTGACAATCGACTTATTCCACTTCCTACAGCGGACAACGTGGTGGATTATTTCCAGTGGCGACAGGAGGATGCCCATCGCAACTCTCTGAACTCTCATTGCTATTGGGCGCTTCGGAAAGAGGGTATGTCTGCCGACAATGTCCAAAAACGGATGTCTGGCATCTCCAATGGTCAGAAGAATGAAATCCTCTTTGAACGAAGCATTAACTATAACGACCTTCCGCTTTGGAAGAAACGAGGCATCGGAATGTACTTCCGCGATGAGCAACGACAAGGATTCAATCCCGTAACCAACGAGACCACATCATGTATACGTAGAGCCTTGCACATCGAAATGGAGTTGCCAACAGGACAGGAATACTCACAGATAATCAAAAAGATAATTAACAAATCCATTTGGAACGAGTGATAACAATGAAGATTATCGATAACAAAAAAGACTATTACGATTACCTTGCAGGTATTCTTGGCGTTGACAATCTGGTAGTTTACGACCGCAGAGGATCCGTGGTATTAAATTCTGAGAAGGCTTTGTTTCAAGGAATGGAGACTTATTTCTGCCAAAAGCCCATATTTCTTGATAAGCCGCTGGCTGAAAAGCAGTATTGGCACTTAAAGAGCATCGTTAAGCAGCGTGAGACAGAAAAAGCGAAACACTCATATAGCAAGACTTGGAAAGAGGGCGATATCTATCACTTTGTTCTTGAGGTGGGCTACATTCACTATCGTTTTGAGGTGGAACGCTGGCTCGATGAACATAATCGTGAGACTGCTCATGTGGAATACCATCTAATAGAGACCTTGAAAGATATTCATAAACGCTACTCTGATGTACCAATGTGTATTGTCCCTTGCAACGCTCAGTATTCGAGATGGTCACATGAAGAAAGATGGGAGGAACTGAAAGGTCGTGTTGAGAATCCTATTCTCGCAGGTACTTTCATTCCTAAGGTAATTCTACCGACTGACATCTGGAACGCCCTTTACGCATACCTTTCCTCCTTGCGTGACAAGCCCTTTACCGACACCCGTTCTGATGTCCAAAAGTTAGAATCGGCTGGCTTCGATAAGAAAGCAAGTTTCAGAAATATCAAATAAACATCACGCTTATGACTTACACCATCCAGAAACAAATCCCCCAAGGTTATTTTTCTGAGATAACCATGTTTCACCTAAGACCTCAGTTCGCATCCACCAGTCGTTGGCTACTAAGGTCGGTTAAGGCGATGTTAGCCTGCAAGTTGACGTTGGTATATACTCAATACCACCAGATGTTAGACCTGCAGTCGCTGGTCGCGAGCGATTATGAAGAATCCTACGAACATGCCGAGCTAATGGCCAGCTTCCTCAGCCAACTTTTGCCCTTGCGCCCCACTTCGCCATCAGAACTAATCCATTCGAAAGAAGAATATGCCAACGAATCTATCGACAAATACAAAGAATACAAACGCCATCTGGAACTCTTTAGTGGGGAATGCTTCATTCCCGAAGTTGTAGAACAGTTTTGCAAAATTGTTTACGAGGCTAATGGCTATTACACCTTCAAGGCCTTCAGCAACATGAACTACTCCGTCTATGCCGAAGCGCTACTCCTTTTCCAAATCGGTAAGATCGACTACCTCACCTTCGTGGAAATTTTTCAGGAAATCAGTCTTTTCGAGGGCAGACGCAAACCACTCAAAGCAGCTGACCTTAAGCTCTATCTCAGGACGATGCACAAAATCACCGATTTATACATCTCGCTATTGCAAAAGTGGTTGAACAAGAATTAAACTATATGAGTTCTGTCTATTCCTTCGAATACGACGTTATCCCCAGTTCCAACAATTCCGCAGCAATTTCCGGACTGATTATCCGCATCAGGCTATCATCTTCGCGACCTCTCGATAGTAAGTTCATGCTGCCGTACCAAACAAGGGACTGGTCAATGACAGCATAGCGTTCATGGCAATGATTCTGTGTTTTTACACATATCCCAACCGATGCAAGCCGTTCCAACAACTCCGTATGATGCTCTCGACCATCCTCTGAATACTCTTCTGGTCTCAAAGATAAAACTGTGATGACCACGCCTCTCTTCTGCAACATCTCTGACTGATCGATAAGCCATTCAACCTTTCTTGAACTGAGGAAAGGACTAGAGATGACAATGCTCTTCCATGTAGAATGTACATCCTTCACAAATACTTCCCAATAGCCCATACTGTCAAAGATGGAGTTGCTCACCTCCTGTTTTTCCATCACTTCCGTACACACCTCAAACCCAATCTTCTTGTACGTCCGCAGCCGACGATGATACATCCTTTCTAGCACTGGGATGTGCTGATCGATATAGTCGAAGATAATGACATCCTTCTTCCCATCATAATCGCGATTCAGTCGTCCGGCATACTGCTCCACATTCCCCTCGAATGAAATAGGCATGGCCAGCATCATTGTATCGAGCCGTGGATAATTGAAGCCCTCACCAATATACTGCGCGGTAGCAACCATAATCATGCTTTCTTCTTGACCAACGGCTGCCATCTTCTCTCGCAATTCGGCTCGTGCTTTCAGACTCTTTCCGCCTTGTAGGAGAAACACATGGTCTGCCGCACCTTTAAGCAGTATATAAAGATTTTCTGCATGCTCTCTATATTTAGTCATCACCACAGGTGTCCTACCCTTCTTGACACTATCCACCACATCGGTCACAATCTGCATGTTCCGCAGTTCGTTGTCGACAATCTGGCGGTACAGCTCTGAGATATGCCTGTCATCTGATGGGGAAAGATCTATCACCCTTGTAAAACGAGGATAGACATAGTTACCAATTCCCTGTTTTATGGCTCGTTCCTTCGCAGTATATCGATGCCGTATCGGGCCCAATTGCATGAGCAATTTGCGTTCCTGTTTGTCTCCACGCTTCACAGTCGCACTCATACCATACACATACTTTGCCGCAGAAGCTCGTAGCACGTTCTCAAAAGTGGCCGCTGCGGCATGATGACATTCGTCAACGATAATCATCCCGTAATCACGCACCATCGGATTGATTTCGTCTTCCTTCCCCAGAGAACCAATCATGGCGATGTCGATAATACCTGTTACAGCCTTTTTCTGGGAGGAAAATGTGCCAATGAAGGCATCACGTTGTTTGACACGTCCTTTCGGAGTGGTATAGGTCGGAAGCTCTTCATTGATGGTTAGGAACTTCTCCAAGTCCCAAACCCAGTTGTTCATAATCTCAGCGGTATGCACCAGCACAAGCGTATTGACCTTCCGACGAGCAATCATATTTGCACCGATAACCGTCTTGCCGAAAGCCGTAGCAGCAGCCAGCATACCCATATCGCATGACAATAAATGTTCTGCAGCAATCTTCTGCTCAGGATACAGTTCCCCATTGAAAGAAACATCTATCTGCCTACCCTCCTGTCTTTTGTCCATGATGTCATACGGAATCTCGGCATCTGATAAATGCCTCTTCAATTCTTCGGAGCATCCTCTCGGCAGAACGATATAATCACCTTCGTCATAGCCGTCATAGACTATCCGAGGTGTCTCACGAGTAGAAAAGCCCAATGCCAGATTTTGGAAGAACTGCGGATTGGAATATGCCGCCAATCGCCTGATAGCATTTTGCAAACGGGGCTTCATATTCCGTTTATCAATGTATATGCCATCGGCCAGTATTATCTTTATCGGTCCATTTGCGTCATCATTCTTAAAATATTGGGCAGAAGGCTTAGGACTCATTCCAAAGAGAAGAAGATTTCTGTCCTCCTGTACATCCACTTTGTCACTCTGGAACATCTTCATCGTATTATCCTCTGGACACCATAACCTGATGTATGCTTCCATTTCAACCTCAGACAACTTCCGCGTATTCAACAATTTGCTCCATTGGTTTTTATAAGGTCTCCAATATTCATCCACAAACGCACTATTGCACTTGCGGAGTGCCTGCCCTTGAAGAGGAAGTGCAATGAGATTTCCCAACGTCCCTTCTGGCAGACAATCTTGCATCGGCATCATCCTATCATAGTATCGAAAACTCTTTAGACTCACCGAATCTGCACCCTTCGCCAACAACGCCTCACCAAACCTACGCACCTTCGCAGCTTGGATGGCCTCGCTGAAGAAAATCCACACATGAGCACCACGTCCAGAACGGGAACGTTCTACCAGCGCATCAATCCCGACCGACAGGCAAATCGCCCTTAGCGCATCAACCTCCTGTTCCCAGTCCTTTGAAGGAGCCGCATCCTCATCATGATTATCGAAATCGAATACCAGAAACCAACACGTCCCATCAGGGAACAGTGGGTATAAACCAATGACATCCGAGCAATTCTCCTTTGTTCCCTTCAAGTGCTCCAACATGACCGAAATCTTCAGTTCCTTATAATCCTTCGTAGGACACTCTTGGCACTTCACCTTTTCTCCGCTCTTCTTTGGACACAAGCCTGTCTTCCAAAAATTATTACATTGTGTATAATAACCTTTCTTCGCATTTCGCTTCACATACACATCCTTGCGCCCTCGAAAGTAAGAATAAAACCGTATCACATGTTCAGTCGTCAACTCAGGGAACTCAATCTCCACAGGTTCTTCCCGTTTTTCGGTCTCAGCAAATGCCTCATAGTCATACGGAATTCCTTTTTCATCCAGCAATCCCTTCAGATACCTGATTTCCGACTCCAGCCGCGCAATAAAGTCTTCATTTGTACCCATTAATTTAATCCGTTTCTCGTACTTTTCAAATAAGCGAAGTTACAAGCGAATCAGCATATTTGAAAAAATAGCATCAATCATTTCTGCAGGTACATCACACTCACGCGCTATTTGGGGCCAATGCGAAGCTGCTTCACAAATCTCATCGATAATCAGCGACGCCTCCTTGATGTTGTTCTGTTGAGCAAACAACAGTAGGTCCAGACGAGTGATCTCATCAAACTTCCCATTGACAGACATCTGATGCGTAGCCGTCCAACCACCATTGGGATTATATGCATAGCCCATGTCGTAGGCGGGTGAGAGATGCCATTTGCCGTCTCCCTCCATCAGGAATGAGATATTCTTTGTGTGGTCGTCCTGATTGCGCACCACCACATTGAACACCATCCTGCGGAACATTTCCTTGGCCTCCGAATATGGTAAACGCAGGGCACGCATCACATTAAATGCTTGCTCGTAGGAATAAGCCCGATGCAGTCGATAGTCATAATGAGCTATACCACAGAGTGTCTGCATGTGGACTTTCTTGCCATCCTTACGGTCGAAACGCTTTGTAAGAAAATGGGCACGTCCATTCTCCTCAATCAGTGAACACTCAGTCATGTCTATTCCACATGCCTTCACCAACTTATAAAAGGAATACTCCAATCGACCGTAGTTCTCAGTTTCCTTAAATCCTGCCTTTGCCGAGACTCCATCAAGTTTTATGAGATAATAGTCAAATCCCGTAGGCGCATCTACCTGACCAGAGCGCACTTCACCAGTTTTTTTATTGTAAGCAATGATAGCCTTGGCTCGCTGACCACCAGCAGATGTACCCAGACGCAGAATCTCGGCAATAGCCTGTTTCTTATCGTTATTCAAGTTGGTATCAAAAGCATTCTTGTCTGCCAATGCCTCTTTTGCCACATCAACCAAGGAGTCAATCTCGAATCTGGCGAAAGGGTCGTATAGTGCATCCATTGCCGGTTCGAACTCCAAGGCGCCCATACAACATTTCCCCATGAAACACAATGTCTCGATTGGGTTGCCGCTCGTACGGCCCGTTATGGCAAGCCAACGGTCAAACAAAGCCCGGCCATAAGTGTCAGGCAATGAATCAGCCAACAAACCAGGCAACCCTTTAAAGGTTTCCCTATCCAAATCTGCAAAGGAATAGACGCGTCCTTCCTGGACGGGCATCATCAGCGGAGATGGTTCCAAACCACGCCCTACGAAACTCTGGTCGTATTCAAACTGGACGACTCCATAACGCTCATCCCAACGGAATATACCTACAGGAAAACCAAACATGTTGGCGCGTGCCACGTCTACCATTCCGACTCCTCCTTATATTTTGCGTTCAGTTTACCTACAGCCCGTTTCCTCTGATTGGTCTTCGATGACTGCACCAACTGGTAATATTCGTTTGGACTCAGTTGCTCTTCCTCTACCAATGACTGGAGAACGTCTAGTTTTCCCAGAGTTCGCAATAACCTCAACAGAGAATCAAACGACCGAATCTCTCCCTTCTCAATCTTCTTAACAGTAGAAAGAGATACATTGGCCGCCTCTGACAGACTTTGTTGGGTGATGTTCTGCTTTAGTCTGACAGACCTTAACCTTTCTCCTATTTTCCCAAGGATTGCCACATCCGTAAGCATATAAATGTTTTCCATAACAGTTTTATTTTAAACTTTTATGGCGCAAATATACAAATAATAGTTTAATATTGAACCACCAAATCTATATATTTAACAATTATTCACTATTATCTGCCAATCTATTATCTTTTACTTATTACATCAGCCATCAGGCTTCTTCCGGTTCCCAAAGGTGCCGCTGCATGTCCACATGACCGTTGCTCTTGAAGTTCACACCCTCAGCCTCTAACAACGGACGCTGTTGGATCCACCCCGGAGCAGTACGTCCCTCTTTGTTCACCACCCGATGGCAAGGCACTTTCGTTGCCCCAGGTGAATATCTCAGCGTTCTCCCCGCCATCCTTGAATGACTGGGCCATCCTGCCAATGCTGCAATATGTCCGTAAGTCGTAACCTTTCCACGAGGTATCTGGCTCACAATATTTAGCACATCATCGCGAAATGTCCTCATCTGCTCTGGCGTCATTTTGTCTGGATAGTCCTTCATACATCAACCTTCATACATCATACATCTGACCTCAGCCATCCTTTCATGTAACATTTCTCCCTCCACCCCTTATTTTACATTTCCTATGTACGAGTAGAAAAGGGCCTCGCCTCAGCGAAGCCCTTTAATCTATACTTATTTAAAGAACGTATCTATTATCTCAGCCATCAGTTTCCGTAATTCCATCATACCCATTGGTTGACATGTTTATACTCCTCCATCAACCTAAGCAACTTTTCAAACGCCTCTATCCTCTCCGCCTTCTATTTCCCAGCGTTCATAAGCTTCCTATTCGCCTTGACCCAATTGAGCATATAATGTTCTTCTATCCTTTATTTTGATGGATTTCTATGACTCTCTTCTATGAAAGCTTTTACTTCATTATACTTAATTAACCAATGAGTCTCTAAATCCACACATCTTACTCCTATACATCATATCGAACTTGGTTTCAAAAGATGACTCCACACACCACTCCATAATGCACTAATCATACTCTCATTAAAACACAACTCATGTTTCCAAGCATTAGCCTTCCACCTCTTATATTTATATATAGCACGACGTAAGAATCCACCTTTCTCTTTTTCAGAAAACTCCGGGGCTAGAATGTCATTCAATACACGGTCTTTTAATGAAGGATTGAATTGAACCGTCGGAAATAAAGAAGTGTCAAATCCTAAATCATTCACACAAATAGCATTAAAGATATTATATAGTGGTTTCATACCATACTTTTCTAGCACTTCTTCCAGCCATTTCCAATCAACCTCTTCTCTGTGTTTTTTTACAAAAAAAGCCCAATCTAATAGTTGCCTTAATTTAAAACCTGTTGAAGCAAAATTACTCATAGAATGACGAAGAAGGAACAATGCATGAAGATTGGGAGATGGCAGATACACTTTCTCACCATTCAGTTCCACATAATGAGAATCATCTTGTCCCAAATCTTTCAGGATGACCTCTAATTCGACATTTGACTTATGGTGATAAACATTCAAGAAATCGAAATGATTCTCTACCATAAATCCTCCCCATCTATAAACTGTATGGTGATGATGAGTGTAGTCTATTTTTATATTCTTCTCTTTAACAATCAGAGCATCCACCTCTTTTTGCTTCCCAAACTGCCATATATCAATATCTCCACATGGTCTATGCTCTGGTTTAGGCCAATCAAAACTACACGTCAGGCCCTTCAACACCATCATCTTATAGCCATGCACATTATGCCATTCTGCCATTTCTGCAATGGTTTTATAATACAACTCATATCGTTGTTCATAAAACCTCATCACACTTCCTATCCAACGCAATGACACCCTTTTAGGTGGACGACTATTTTCAGGTAATCCCACAATACCGTCTAGTATGACCGCAGAAAGCCCATGTCGTTTGGCTAGAGCTTCAGTCGTTTGCCAGTTCACATTGCAGGGCACTCCATATGAAGGATGCCCTATACCAAGACGGACAAGTGTTAGGAAATCCTCAAACTGTTTTGATAACATCAATGAAATTGGAGATTATATATTCAACATCCTCATCAGAAAGACGGGTATGAAGAGGCAGAGTTATCTCGTTCTCGAATAGATTATAAGCATTCGGATAATCCTTGATATCAAACCCAAGTGCTTTGTATGCCGTCATCATAGGCAGTGGCTTATAATGCACATTGGTTGCAATACCACGTTCTGCCATCATTTCAATCACCTTATTGGTCTCTTCTCGGGTCTTACCAAGCAGACGCGCCAAATACAAGTGATGAGAACTGCAATGATTATCATTCTTATGATTAAGAACTGCTACAGGCAGATTCTTCAGAGCTTCATTATAGCGTGCCACCATCTGCTGTCTGCGCTTAAGCATCTCAGGATAGCGTTCCATCTGTACTAATCCCAATGCTGCCATAATATCCGTCATATTACACTTATACCATGGACCAATAATATCATACTCCCATGTCCCTAACTTGGTCTTAGCAAGAGCATCTTTATTCTGTCCATGCAGACTGAACAACTGACTCAAACGATACAGCAGTTCATTCCAAGTCTCGCCCTCCTTTTTCGCCACATTTGGAAAATAGTTAACGTTATCGTCAACATTATCGTTCCCGAAGGGTAAATTCCATGTAAGGGCACCCCCTTCTGCCGTGGTAAGGTTTTTCACAGCATGGAAACTGAACGAGCTGAAGTCTGCAATTTCGCCAGCCATCTTACCATGCCACATAGCGCCAAGCGAATGGGCACAGTCTGCAGAAACTATGACGCGACCTATCTTTTCCTGCAGCGCATTAGATGGTTTGAACAGATGTTTCTTTCGTTCTACTATCTCATACACTCGGTCATAATCGGCCACAATACCACAGAGATCCACAGGCACTACTACCTTGGTACGCTCGGTGATAGCATCAGCCAACTTATCATAGTCCATCTCTACACAGTCTTTCTGCGAATCGACGAACACGAGTTTAGCACCTACATGCTGCACCACCGAAGCGGTAGCAGTATAGGTATAAGCAGGAACAATCACTTCATCACCAGGACCTACGCCCAACAGACGCAGAACCATTTCCATCGATGCCGTAGCAGAACTTAGGCATACAGTTTTGTCTGTATGTACATACTCCGAAATCTGTGATTCCAGCTTCTTTGTACGAGGCCCAGTCGTAATCCAGCCCGAAAGAATAGCCTCTCTTACTTCTTGAGCCTCAAACTCTGTCATATCAGGGGGAGAGAACGGAATTTTTCTAAATTTCATTTTCATGATAATATCGTACACTTTTTATTAATTACTTCCTTCAGTAAGAATATGCAAGAAGATATAGTAATCTCATTTATAATATTTTCATTAAATTCGAGCCATACAACGATTTCGCTAATTATTTCATAACTGATTCTTCGTTTGGCTGCTTATCCTATTGTGATTTTTATAATTCTAATTGCCTTCTCACAAGCCTTAATTGCTTCTTCTGCCGTGCCGCCCTGTGCTATCACAAAGCCTATACGGTCATTACTGCACTGGATAGGTGTGGACTCTTCGCCCACCTTCTTCGTGAAAGTAATTTGTTTTACTCCAGAAATCTGCTTGACTGTTTCTATATTCTCAATAGCCTTAATTGTTCCAAACGGCACTACAAAATAACGTATGGCTGAACCACAATTCAATGTGGGTGAAATATCAGGTTCTTCACCCAAGGCTACTTTAATTGTGCTACCCACCATATCAATACCAGTACTAAGGGGTACTAAATGGGTAGTAATGTTATCACCTCCCATACGGGCACCCAATTCTATCATCACAGGACCATGACTCGTGACTTTCATCTCCACATGAGCAGGACCTTTATCAATACCAATAGCTTGACATGCGGCTTTTGTAACTTTACGTATGGCAGCTTGTGTTTCATCTGGAAGATGTGAAGGTTGCGTATGCCCCATCTCGACAAAATGCGGGGCTTCTGTGGTAATCTTGTCCGTAATCTGAAGAATATTCACTTCACCATTCACCACCATTACTTCCACCGACACCTCAGGACCATCTAGATATTCTTCTACAATCACTTTCCCATGACGACTACATGAGTAACTGTAATCATAGTTGGCTAAAAGCTCCGCAAAGGTATTTACTTTCGCGACGCCGCGACTACCCGCATTATCAGTAGGTTTGATAATACAAGGAAAAGTAACTTTACCTTCCAACGTCCTCAACTCATCCAGTGTATCAACATCAAAGAACCACGGACTTGGAACACCATACGCTTTGAAAGCCTTTATCATCTCAAACTTATCAGTAGCCTTAATCGCTGTCTCATAGTTAATGCTATGGAGATGCAGTTTATCAGAAGCTTTCGCTACCCCACGCATAGGCATATCAGTGGCCAAAGTCATAATACCATCTGGCAGATAATCCTCTGCCGCAGCTAAAACAGCATCCTCATCCATAGTGGATGCATTATAATATTTGTCAGCGTATGAAATGCCAATAGCCTGAGGGTTAAAATCCACTACCGCCACGTGCAGTCCCATCTCTTTAGCTTTTAGTATTGCAGGGAGTTGAAGCACGGAAGCTCCAACAATCATTAGTTTCTTCATTATATTTTTCAGAGATTGTTCAGTATTAATATTTTTTCTTCCTAGAACATACATCACCGTCTGCCAAAGAATCTTTGTATCCATCCATAAGTTGATAATGTCTTCATAGTAAGCATCCAAATCATAATAGCATCTAAATTAATGAGAATGCACAGCTTTATGCTTAGAAACCTTTTTACTCAATGTACTCCTTATCTTTCAAATGATTTGATTACATCAACGTATTTCTGTGTTCCAACCTCTTTTGTCAGGTTCTCCATAACAAATTTACGCCCGTTCTTCCCCATCTCCTTGCAAAGTTCACGGTCGTTATACAGTTTCAAAATGGCATCCGTAAATGCCACTTTATCCCCAGCCTTGGTAAAGATGCCGCAGTCGTTTTTCTCAATGATACTCTTCAATTCACTCTCATCGAAGTTTGCCAATATGGGGCGGGATGCGGACATTATGCTCCACGTCTTGGAGGGAACGCTGTTGGCCCCCACCCCAGGCTTGGAAATCACCAGACTCACATCGCCCAAAGAGAATACATGAGAAATCTTCTCATATGGCTGGAAAGGCAGCAGTGTCACATTCCCGATATTCCTGTCTTTGATAATCTGCTTGACCTGTTCCAAATATGCGCCATTACCTACCAATACAAAGTGGATATTCTCGTTAACCTCAAGTGCTTTGGCTACTTCAAGTAACATATCCATATTCTGTGTCAAGCCGATATTACCGTTGTAGGTAATGTAAAACTTTGAGCGGTCCAAGCCATAACGGTCAAACAGAATATTTTCAGAACGGGGAATGTCAATAACCGCATTTTGATCCACCCAGTTATAGACAACTACTATCTTCTCCTCGGGTACACCTTTCGCCATTATGTTTTTCTTGAAGTCCTCACTTATAACAATAATCTTATCTGCATTGCGGTAAGTGAAATTCTCTATAACTCTACCTACCTTCCATAGCAGACCGCCTTTCTTGGCTAATCCTGTACCAACTAACGAATCAGGAAAGATGTCTTGAAGATTATAAACGAAAGGAACCCTCTTGATTATCTTCACTATTGCAGCCAAAGCTCCTTGTGTGGGCGGTGTACTCGCAACATAAATCAAATCAATATTCTTGGTCCAAATGCCTTTCCACAATTGGACTGCACTGATGAGGAAATACCGTAAAGCTCTTAATATGGTATTCTTACCTTCACGATACATGAGGAAACGATGTACCTCAATACCATCATTGTACATCATTTCCAATTTCTTATGCTTGTATTCCTGATATTCCTCCTCTGTCAGACCTCGCTGTGGTCTTGCAGTATATACTATCGTGTAGAAACCTGCCATTGAAAAAGCCTCGTACCTATTCTCTTCCAAATAGATACTAGCAGCTTTCTCTGGGAAAAAATATCCAGCTAATTGTAGTATTCTCATGCTGTCACAATTTGCAAATCACTTATGATTCTTTCCTCCAATTGAAGCATACCCGCAGCAAGTATCATAAGTCCCTTCATTCTGTAAGAGTTATGCTCTATATACATCTTTATGTGTTAATACTGTCTTGATAGTTAACCAAACAACCTTCAGGTCAAACAAAAAAGAAAGATGCTCCACATAATAGATGTCTGCCTGAAGTTTCTCTTTTGTTCCGACACTATTCCTATTAATTGCTTGATTCCAACCAGTTATGCCTGGGCGAACCGTTAAAATAACTCTTTCTTCAGGTGTATAATGCTCCAAATAAAATGCAGAATCAGGACGTGGTCCAATCAATGCCATATCACCGATGAATACATTTAACAGCTGAGGAATCTCATCAAGACTTGTTTTACGCAGGAATTTTCCGACTTTCGTTACTCGTGGGTCATCTTCTGCATTATAGGTACTCCCATCCTCCATACGTAAATCCGGAGCATTCACTATCATTGAACGGAACTTGAACATCTTAAAAATACGCCCATTCTTTCCAATACGTGAAGCCATGTGAAACAGAGGGCCACCATCGTCTAACTTAATAGTAATACACACAAACAGGCACAATATCAATACGAAAGGCAGTGCTATAAACGAAATAATGAAATCAAAAAATCTCTTAAAGAAGCGTTTATACATAGTTTAATATTTGAATAAGTCGCGATAAAGGTTATTATCCCAGTCCTTCTTGAAGTCTTCCATCATTAAACGATATGTCTTAAACTTGGGTTCAAATCCAAAATCTCTCTTAGCCTTCTCCATTGAAAAGAGATAAGATGGGGTATTATTCTTAACTTCTGGTTTGTATAGAATACGGCTGCGACGTCCATCAGCTGGTCCGAACACATCACGCATTACTTCAACCTGTTCCTGAAGCGTCACGCCATTCCCTGCTGTCATATTATAAAGACCACAGGTCTTCTCACTCTTGATAGCCAAATAGAAAGCATGAGCTATATCCTTTACATAACCTACATCACGGATCATATTGGGATCGCCAAATATGGTAATGTCCTCTGCCTTTTCTGCTTTTTCCATGAAAATCTGGAAGCCAGATTTCCGCATCTCGCCATTCACATACAGGGACATGTGAGGGGTGACTCCATACACAGTGGGGAATCTGAACACAGCATTCTTCATTCCATGCTGCTGGTTGTAATATTCCATCACATCATTAGCCGCGTTCTTTGAAATGACATAAACGGCATGGTCACCGGTATAGATGAAATCACGTGGCTCATCTTCAGTGATACGATTCGTTGCATTCCACGCACCGCGCACATCAGCATAGGAACAGGTGGAGATTAGTCGTTTAATGCCATTCTTGCGGCAATACTCCAACACATTGATGGTTCCTATCACATTAATACGGAAGTAGTCTGCAGCATTCTCTTCCTTATCAAGATTTACTGGAGCATTAGCTGGTAAGAGGCCAGCAAGAAGGATTACTCCTTCCACAGCTGATTTTGGCAGTTTCTCAAAATCCTCCTCGTTGTTGAGGTCTAAATTTATATATTCCACTCCCAAAGCATCATAGTGTTCTTTGAAGCGGTTTTTTCGTCCGGTTACAAGGACTTTGCATCCTTGGTTTAAAAGTTCGGTGACGGTATGAACACCGATAAAACTTGTTGCACCTATAACAATAATCATAGTATAATTAATTTTTTATAAATTTCAAATCCCAAAGCCATGGTGCCCAACGATTAATAATCAATATTGCAATATAAGCCACGACAATGCTAGCGCTCCAAACTGTCATCATCATCCAAACAGAACTCCCGGCCACGAGCTTATGAGTTACCATGCTGAGCGTAATAGGCAGTGCTCCGCTCATAAAATAGAAGCCAATCGAATTCTGTCCGACTAAGGATAGCATTTTAACTTCAGGTATTATCTTGCATAACCATACCAATAAGAGGCAGACTATGGCACTTGTCACAAATCCCAACGGCAGGATAGTCAAAGTGCTAATCAGTGGATTGGTATAGTCTTTCAACCAAACAATCATGGCCACATATATCATCAATAACGGCAGTGAAAACCACCATCGCATCAACTTGTCAACCTGTTTTTCGTATCTCCAATATAAGCCGCCCATTGCAAGAAATATTAAGGCTATCAGTCCTTGACGCCAAGCCCAGATGCCATTCTTCCAAATGCCCAAATGAACGATGGTCAAACCTACCACACACAATGTAAAGCTTCCATAACAGCAGATAACCACTGACAAAGAAAAAAGCGTTGACATATCAGGGGTGAACAAAATCGTTCAGCGTGTCTAATTCGCAGCCATAGTACAACTGGCTGTGTGCGAAAAACACAGCCAGAATACACAAAGCTTTATATGTATTAATCCAGGTGATGGACTTCTGTGAGTTACCCATTATCTGACCTTTATATATTTCTTTATTCGCTTATAGAATGGCAGTTCCTTCAGTTCGCGACGGGTGCTGAGCGGGACAACAATAGCATCGTCCCTTGTAGTCTTGTATAGATAATAAATATCTTCTTCTGAAGTTTCCACATTACTGACGATCATGTCCGTCCTGAGCTTTTCTCCGTCCTTGAACAGAATGATGTTTGCCCCTTTTACGCACCCGTTATTGGCTATTGGTTTCCCTTCTAATATGATACCGCCATTGATGATGTTATATTTGATAACTTTATTCACATTCGCCACCTGAGTTTTATCAAATCTTTCTAAAGCAGGGTCCAATCGCGCATCAATACACTTGCTGTTTTTAACATTCAAGATAATATTTCCATACAGACTAAAGTTTTTTGCACCATCATCACAATAAATGCCTCTGTTTGATCCCGCACCTGAAATATCATGAATATAATTATATCGTACAATCAGATTGTCATTCTTGGTTGCAATGTAGATAGCACCCCCATCAATCAAGCCGTATTGACTAATATTTGAAAGATAATTCTTTGTATAGTAAATTACATTGTGCTCCACTACACCATTGCCTGATAATCCTTGTGTATCTTGATAATACAGACCACATCTGATTGCACAATATCCAAAATCAACGAATGTATTATCTCTAATTATATAATTCCCTCCTTCACAAAAAACACATATACTGTAACTTAATGAAAAGCCACACTTATTAAACAGATTCCTTTCAACTATCGTATTTTCACAATTTTTATCCGTTGAAACTAGATACCTATAATTAGAATTATCTACATTTGTAAACGAATTATCACTAATAAGAATATTGTCTGTACTTTTGAAACAAAGAATTCCTCCTCTCATTGAAGAGAAAGAACAATGTTTTACAATACAGTCCTCATGAAAAGAAGACTCTGATACAGAAATAAGGTCACCATCTTCTTTATTTCCCACAAAGGAAATACTATCTATAACAAATGAATTAAAATGAGATTTCCCAATACGCAAGAAACACCCCGACGAATAAATAAGTGCTTTCGTATGCCTATTTTTTTTTGACAATCTGCTTTCTACGTTGCACAACCTTATCCTTGGCATCTTTTTATGCCAAAAATAATCATAGTTTATGCTATAGTCATCCTTTATTTTTTTTAAATCATCCGCAACAAAAAATATCTTATCACCCTCTATTCTCGTTATCTTATATTTTTTACTATGATACCACTGGGTGACTTGAATATAAGATTCAGGCATTGCTTCGTAAGCGTTTTTTTTTATTTCAGCGCATTTTGCCGCACATATTTTTTTATCAAAATCTATTACTTCAATCAATGAGTCAACATAATATACTGGTGTCCAATATTCATATATTTTATTATCGTCTGAAATATAGCTAAGATTTTGTTTTAAAGATATATCTTGGTTACCAACAGATGCAACGATCTTACTTTTATTACCTTTTATCATAATGGTAACATCAGAATAGTCCTTACCTTCAAAAGTCAGATGTCTATCTTTGAAATAATATTCTTTTTTCTTCAATTGAACTGTTATACGATTATAGCCCTCCTCAATCTTCTCGACAATCAAATAATTTATGGCATCAAACTGTTCTTGACTCTCAATCTCTACTGTACAACTTTTATCTTTTAATTCTTGTGAGCTGTATAGTGGAGCAGAGACGATAAAATTATCCCCTACTCCTAACAGAAAAATAAGAAGATAAAAATAATATTGATATTGTAATCTGAATAGATTCATATTCGCCATTACAAGTGCAAACTTCTACCCTTTATTCTCTTAATCGTACGAATCAACCATGTGCAGGGGGCAACACCAAACAACAATAATCCCACATAATATATATCAAAATAAACCGACGAGTCTAAACCAATGCTTCGCAGTTGTTTTACATGCTCATTGAACACCTTGACACCATATTTTCTTTTACCGGCAATTGTATAATAAGAATATTTCGAATATTCGTTTTTAATTTTCTGAGCTATGTTCAATCCATGTTTTTCATCTATATACTCAGCAATTCTAAAGTATGCTTTAATAAAATTAAGATTCGTACCTACGCCCTGACCTGGTGTAAATATACCTTTTTCAGCCTTACTGTTTCCAAACAATTGTACCTGGTCAGATATTAACATTGCACATGGAGTATTGCAATATGCGGAAGGATATTTAAGGCATACTTCAGCCAAGAGATATAATTGATATAACAATGTATCATTTATTTCATCTGTCAAGAACTCAAGAGAACTACTTCTTTTGACAGTATATCCAGACATGGATATGCTTTTCATAAAGAAAGCTTTGTAGGCATCGGTGCCTGGTTCAAAAAACTTGTCCCCATCATAATAACGGAAGTATTCCACGTCACCTTCTTTAGGTCCGTATCTCCTAATATAAGACCTCAAGATGTAACAAGGTTCAGGATGTTGTTTCAACCAATCGATAAAGACATCTAATTGACCAGGGATAAAGCCATCATCATCACCCATGTAAAGCAAGTACTTACCACTAGCCTTTAGGCTTAGTTCTCTCCAGTTTTTATCAAATCCAAAGTTCTCTGGATTTTCAAAATAATTCACCTGCAAAGAAGCATGTTCTTTGAATACTGCGACAGCTTCTCTTATTTCTTCTCTTTTGGGTGAATTATCTTCGCAGATGACAACCTCCACCTCTTCAGGCTTAGATACGTCAATACTTTTCAATAATCTGACTATTGTATCGGGCCGGTTATAACTCGGTATACAAATTGATAAAAAAAACTTATCTTCCATAATTATATAAATTACTTAATACTTTTCTTAATGCTTTTATATAGCCTTTACCATATTGTTGGTCCGGCTCCATATAGTTGCCCTCTCCCCATTCATTCCATGACTGAATAAAAACGACCTGATGATCCGGTGCCTTATCTTTCACCACTTCAATTGCACGTTTTGCAACCTCCTCAAAGGCTTCAGGTGTACTATGAGTATAAACTGTTGCCCTTTTTCCGCTGCGAGGACTTCTGTCCCAGTTAGGCAGGATGGTAGGATAAACATTTTCCCACCTATCTTCCGGTACAAATATATGCTTATTTATTTTTTTTATGTTATATCTAGAGTTCCAATGGAATTTGAATAATCTATTAATCAGTTCCTTAAATACAGGATACCAGGATCCACTAATTTTGTATTCTGCTCGAGCATTTCCACGAGCATTTACAGCGTCAAAGCCCATGTCAAGAATTCGTTTATAATATGACGCAGCTTCATCCAGTTTAGGAATCACAAACTTGCCTGTAGTTGCTGAGTGAAAGGAAGTATTGAAACACATCCCCACAAAATGAATACCTTTCAAGCCATTTTCCTTGGCCAGATTCTGCCATATCTCAATGAAATGGGTTGCATCAGGTATGTTCAATGGCCGATACACATAAAACAAAGGTTTCCCATCTATTGTAATATATCGATTATCCTTGAAAGCGGGTAAAACGGCATAGAAATGCTTTACATAATCCTCATCCGAATAGACCTGTTCAAGCAGTGTACCGCTTTTGACGAATGCGCTGGCCTTCTTCCAGGAGGTATTTGTCCACGATTCGTTTGCCCATCCCAGACAGAAAGGAAAATTAGGAGAGCCACTTTTCAAAACCTCATCAAAAACCCTGTCAAGAATAGTTACACCGTTCCCAAACCAGTAATGCCAGTAACAAAAGCCTTCCACTCCAGCCTCCTGCGCCAGCTGTGCTTGCGCTTCTCTTGTTTCAGCAAGACGCAAGTCGTAGAAGCCCAAGTCTGCAGGTATATGTGGTTGGTTATGCCCCCAAAAACATTTCTTTGCTTTAACTACATTAGTCCACTCCGTAAACCCCTTTCCCCACCATTCATCATTCTCTTTAGTGGGATAGTATTGTGGTAAATAAAATGCAATAAACCTTGCCATATTTATAATCATTTTATTAGTATAAATGTCAAACCATCATTATTCCGACTTTAATCCTATTTCCTCTGCATACTTAGAATATAAGTAAACTAAAATATACACTATAATTTGCAAATTTCCACCTAAATCGGAAAAAACGAAGAGCCAAATACTTCCCAGTACACAAACGCAAAGAATAAAATGCAATAATAATAGTTGATGGAAATGGATAGCGTTTTCCTGTATTCTTGTTTTTGAATTAAATAACACAGAACAAAAGACAAATATGACTACAGCAAGTATTGGACCATAATCAATAGTAAAATCACCAACAAAGGTGTAGAACACTTCATCATTTACTTTTAAGTCAGGGTACATTTCACGTCGTTCAACATAGTTATGAGGAACATCTGAAAATCCGATCAATCTTTTAAACAAAGGAACAGTTCTGTCTCCATATCTGATACCATTGTCATCCAAACCATAATTATTAAAATATAGATTTTCTTGACCTGCATAATACAACACAGATGACATTGAATTATCCTCTCCAAATCTCCCCAGAGTAATAGTTACTATTGGTATCAATATAAGAACAGCCATTAACAATCCTATATATTTACACCATTTGTTAATTGTATCTGAATAAAAGTGTCGGAATAAGAAATAGGTTGCAAATACAACTAATGCAACATTTATTGCATCTCCACGAGACCCAGAAGCTATGGCTGAAAAAATAGATAGTAAAACAGATAATGCAAGACCTCCAATAATCCATTTATTTTTTTTCTCATATGTAAGCAAAAAGAAAAGAATAAAAATTCCAATAAATTTGAATGCTCCTGATATAACCGTTGTAATGTTAGACAGACCACCATGACCTACAGAACCCGCCACTTCTTGATTCTCAGAATATACATCATTTACTGCATCATCTACCATTATCATCGTAATTCCTTCCTGTATATGCTTTACTGCCTCTGGAAAAGAAATTAATGTAAATAAGATAAAAACAGAAGAAACAATATAAATAACCCTATCATCTGGTTTTAGAATCAAACTCACCTTTCTTGAATCAAAGTTTAACAAAGGCGAAGTTGCCAACATTAGCATAAAATACAAATATATAAATGGAAATAGTTCTAATTCATTAAACCTTGACTGACATGCTTCCTCATCATTAAACAATAAATATGACAACACAGAGCAGACAAGATACAATGATAAAACTATACTACCACCATCTATTATTGACCTCCTTCGTTGATAGTAGAAAAAAGTCACAAACCAGATGAACATGTACAGTATCAGATATATATTACTTAATTCCATTCCTTGTAAATTTACACCACACCTCTTTAACCATTGATAATAAGAAAACTTTTTCAGTTTTACTTATTCCAAACAGAATGCTCAAAATACTAATAGAAATAACAGACAAAGACAATGTAAGTATTATTCTACATAATCCGTTTCCTATGGAATAATTGACAAGTGAAACAAATAGGACTACAAATATAGTAATATAGAGTGCTGGGAGCAAGAAACCTCTTATATATGCAATCAAATCAAAATCAGCATACCATTTTCTAATCGAATAAAGCCTAAAAACATGGGAAACTATAACCGCAATAATTAGTACGATATAAGCAGCATAAGCAGGTGCTGACATTTTAAAAAGAACATATGTTATAGGTGCACTGAGTATTATTGGTATTTCTACTAACAAATGATACTCCTTAACACGGCCCGTTGCATAAATGATAAATGTAATTGGCGTATTTAATGACAATATAACTACGTATATCAATATAAGTCTTGAAAACAGTATTGTCTGTTCATCTTTGGTATTCAACCATAATTGAAACAAGGTTTCCATTTCTAAAAACAATGGCAAGCTTATCATAAGCATTCCATAGTATAGGATTTTATTACTTATCGAAAAAATCAAATTCAATTTATTATAATTACCTTGCGCATATGATTTTATCATCGGAGGTCGAATTGCCGTTGTAAAACTACCACAAAATGAATTTAATAAATTATTTACTTGAAAAGATATGGCACGGGCAGCATTAACAGTTGGTCCAAAAAATATGTTCACGAAGATTGTTGATAATTGGTTCATACTGATGCCTGCAACAGAAGCTACCAATATCCATCCTGAAAAAGATACTATTTCTTTATATAGAGACTTACTTATTGATACCTTAATGTACTTAAATACACTATACTTTCGATAAACTATCCACAAATAGAAGATAAAACTTATTAACGCTATTACCATCAAACCGCCACCATATAAAAACAATCTGTCGTATGTAGCATATGAAAGCCATAATGCCAATAAAAACTTTGCGAAACATTCTACAAGGCTTACTATTGAAAAGATACCCATATCCTCTTCAGCAATAACTACTGCAGCAAAAGGGGTTTGAAGCATAAGAAAGATTAGAGACAGAATCGAAAAATGGAAGACCCAATTAGCAGCAGCCAAGCGTTCAAACGGTATTACAAGATGTGAATTAACGAGCCACATTCCTATCGACTCACCTATAACCAAAGTTAATAAAGAAAAAACTACAAAGATATTAATACATGCTGTAAAAACTTTCTGAATATCATCTACAGACTTTTTCCCAAGGTAAAATGAATAATATCGTTGAGCTGATGACGACAAGACTGTAGAAACAGAGTGTATCATAGCTACAATGCCAGCCACGACATCATATATTCCATAATCTACAACGCCAAGAGCTTTTAGAACGAGCCTCACCGTCCATAGATTAACCGCCATGACTATAATCATTCGGAGGTATAAAAGGAAAGTATTCTTTGCTATTCTTGAACTTTCACGATTCGGCATACAACGAACTCCTTATCACTTTGTCCTCTATATTCTATAGAGATTTATTGTTTTTAGAATTTTGGCAGGTCGTATGGCTTATATCTATTCAGTATATAGATACCCCCTATACCAGCGAGCATGAGCACACTGGTAGGATAACAAACCACTGTTTGTCATAAATAGGGAGCAATTGCTTGCTAACGCCCTTGGTTATCGGGTAAAGTATGGTGCCGGAACCTCCGGCGAATAATATTTCTTTCATAAACGTATCTATTCAATGCTATAATCATAAATTATTAATTTTCTTGTCTTTTCACGAGCAGGCTTCGCCCTTACGGCATAGGGAACCTATCCGAGTAAAAATATATCAGTTAGTATCCGTGCCAACGGCATCGTTGTTGTCTTAAAACACCGTATTTGCGCAACCTGGAATAGTCTCAGACTTTCCTCCGACAAACACGAACACCTGTCTATTGTTGTGAAAAGAAGTTATTGCATCGTAGATAGCAACACATAACATGGCACAAAGATAGAAAAAATCCATGACATAACCTAATTTCTGCAAAAAAATAATTAATAATAGAAAAAATATTAATATTTTTTTGTTTATTTTCTTGCAAAAGACCAAAATTTGAGCGAATATCAAGCTATAAACAATCAAACGCTATCATCAAACACAATTATGGCCCGATACTTTTCTTCGCAGTATCGAGCCATATAGTTTAATAGCTTAGTGGCTTAATTGTTTAATCGCTTAGTAGATTGCTCATCAAGTTTTTCTGTATATGTGTTGCTTAAAGCATTTATCATCTTTGCAACTGCATCTATCGAAGGTTTTATTGTTGCTACGCTATCTTCGGTAATATAAGCAAGATCGATAGCAATAAGTAGCTGATTGTAGGTTTCCATAAGTGAACCATAAGATATTTCCAAGAAATGGATTTGTTCTTTCAATGACTTACGTCCACTGCCTTCAGCAATGTTTGAAGGGACTGAAACTATGGCCCTACGTATTTGGTCACAAATAGCAAATTTCTCAAACTTCGGGAAACTATCAAGCAGTTGATATACTTCAACAACTAGTTTCTTTGATTCTTGCCATACCCTCAGTTTCTCAAATGAATATATTATTCCTTCCATAGTTTATTTGCTTACTAGCTTCGCCTGCTTATTAGCTTAATAGCTTATTAGCTTAATTGATTATTTAGTAGCATCGCGTCAGTCAATTATAGTACTACTAACCTACTAAACCACTAACCTACTAACCTATTAACCTACTAACCTACTAACCTACTAAACCACTAACCTTCTAACCTACTAAACCACTAACCTACTAACCTACTAACCTACTAACCTATTAACCTACTAACCTACTAACCTACTAACCTACTAAACCACTAACCTACTAACCTACTAACCTACTAACCTACTAACCTACTAACCTACTAACCTATTAACCTACTAGCCCACTAACCTATTAACCATTATAGTAGCTCTTATACCACTCCGCGAAGTGTCGCAAGCCTTCGCGTAAAGTGATTTTAGGCGTGAAGCCAAAATCTCTTTCTAGTGCCGTACTATCAGCATAGGTGACTGGAACGTCACCAGGCTGCATGGGCACTAGCTTCTTATGCGCCTCAAAGTCGAAATCTTCGGACAGCACACCTGCACGAACCAACTCTTCCTGCAGAATATTCACGAAGTCCAACAGATTCTCTGGCTGACCGCCACCGATATTATATACAGCATACGGAGGAATAGGCAGACCGTCCTCACCATTCTTGCGCTCGGGAGCTCCTTGCATCACACGCACAATACCCTCAACGATGTCATCGACATAAGTGAAGTCACGGCGACAGTTACCATAGTTGAAAATCTGAATGGTCTCACCTTTCAGCAACTTGTTGGTGAAACCAAAGTACGCCATATCTGGGCGACCTGCAGGACCATACACAGTAAAGAAACGCAATCCCGTAGTCGGAATATTATACAATTTCGAATAACAGTGAGCAAACAACTCATTACTCTTCTTTGTGGCCGCATACAGCGATACAGGATTATCCACCCTATCATCCGTGCTAAACGGCACCTTTTTGTTACCACCATACACAGAACTGGAAGAAGCATATACCAAATGCTGCACCCCAGCATAGGTCTGAGGTCTAAGGTCTGAGGTCTGAGGCTCCCCTTTGACTTTTGACTTTTGACCTTCGCCAGAAGCCCGACAGGCTTCAAGAATATTGTAGAATCCCATCATGTTACTCATGATATATGCATCTGGATTGGTGATGCTATAACGCACACCGGCCTGTGCAGCAAGATTCACTACAATATCAAACTGATACTCCGCAAACAAAGCATCAATTGCTGCTTTATCAGCAATGTCACCCTTAATAAATTGATAATTGACAGTTGACAATTGACAATTTAGAGTCTCCAATTCCTTTAGCCTGTATTCCTTCAGGCGCACATCGTAGTAGTCATTTAAGTTATCTATATTGATAATTGTACTACCTTTCGTGTCTTTGAACAAACGTTTAATGAGGTTTGAACCTATAAACCCTGCACCTCCTGTAACAAGAATAGTCTTGTTGTTTAAATCAATCTTCTGCATTTTATTAATTGATAATTGATAATTGACAATTGAGAATTATTATTTATCGCCTGTCTCTTTGAGTTTCTTTATTATTGAAGTAAGTAACTTTATAAGCTCTGCACAGTCTGAATTGATAGACTCATACTGTGTATCATCAAGGTAATTTGTTGCATGAAGAAGGTCTAGCCAGTACTCTGTCTCATCAGCCTCTTTCAATGCTATATTCAGTTTATTCAGAAAATCCATACGCGATTGAGCGTTCTTGCTTTCACGCGTATTGGCTCCTATACTTGTACCACATCGAAGTAATTGCTTCGACATGACATATTCACTCTTCTGTTCCATCAAGAATTTATAGCATCCTATAATACGGATTGCAAAATCCCTGCTTTTAATTTGAATCGCATTCGCCATAATTGTCAATTGTCAATTCTCAACACCCGCAAGGCCAATTGTCAATTATCAATTATCAACACCCGCAAGGTCAATTGTCAATTATCAATTATCAATTAGCGAAGCGTTCCACCGCTTCGTAGTAAGTATCCAAACTTCCAATATCAAATCTACCTGCGCTCATAGGCCAGGCATGCATAGTGGTATGTTCCACCATATAGTGCGCCAAGTTGCCAGGAGCATCCTTGCCACAACCATTCTCTACTGAATGACGGACTAAATCCAAGTCCTTCTTCAAATAGATATAGAAAGGTGGCACCGCCCAGTGGCTTTTGGGCTGCTGTGGTTTCTCTTCCATGCCAAGGACTTTCATCTCTGAGTCCAATTCCACCACACCTGTGCGTTGCAGTTTCTCTATCGATGGCTGCTCATGGCACATGATGCAAGAAGTTTGCTTTTCCTTGGCAAAGTCCACGAACTCCTTGAAGGAGAAGAACAGCAGGTTATCCGCTGCAACGACAAGCAGGTCATCGTTGATAATTGACAATTGAGAATTGAAAATTGAAAATTCTTTATCTCCAGGAATAACACCTCCATTTATTGCATATATTAAATCCCTAACAGCTCCGACGATGGTAATTGGCTTCACCCATCGACGGTCTGAAGTCTGAGGTCTAAGGTCTGAGGTTGTTTCGCCTTTGACCAATTCCCTTTGACCTTGGTCTTTCGCCCATTGGGCGAATATCGGAGCAAACCGATGATTTGAAATAATGATGTGTTCATCAATATCATCAATCTTATCTATATCATCAAGCATCCTACCAAGAATGGTATTCTCACCAATTTTCAACAGCGGCTTTGGGAAATTCTTGGTTAATTCACCAAGTCTGGTTGCGTAACCTGCAGCAATAACTATATTTTTCATACTTCAAAATGGTCTAAAGTCAAAAGTCTAAGGTCTAAGGCTTTAATTCTGTCTGAGGTCTAAAGTATTGTTTAGTCTAAGGTCTGAAGTCTAAGGTCTAAGGTTATTATTTCTGTCTAAAATCTGAAGTCTCTTCGCCTTTGATCTTTATCCTTTGACTGAGTCCCCTTGACTTTTATTTATTGATTCTATCAGTTTATATATTTGGTTCGATATCGAAATGGCTTCACCCTTAAGTTGGTCAAATGTCGCTTGGTCAATCATTTTGCGATCAAGACAAAGATAAAGCATAGAGCGCACCTCAGAACAACTACCTCTTGAAATTTGTAAGAAGTTCATATATTTAGCATCTGAACCTGATTCCGCACCTTCTGCGATGTTGTTCATAATGCTAACAGCTGCTCTTTGAATTTGGTCACGGAAGCCATAATCCTTCACCTCCTCCATAATATCGTAGATACTATTCACAAAGGTACGTGACTGCAGCCAAACCCTTAATCCTTCAAAGCTTCTATCCATGGCCTTTGACCTTTGTCCTTTGACCTTTGACTCATCGTTAGATGAAACGCGCTCCATCATCTGATTTGCAGAAATAAACCTTGAACGAGTTCTTGTATTGTGGGAACTGCTCTAGGTACTTTTCTGTTATTGTTTTTTCTATTTCCTCTTTCTTGGCGGGATCCACAAGAGCTATGCATGCGCCTTTGAAACCAGCACCGCTAAAGCGACCACCGTAGATACCATCCGTGGTAAGCATAGCGTTGTAAATCGCAATCAACTCCGGCGAGCCACACTCATAATTGTGAATACTCGACTCACAAGATGCCTTCGATAGACTACCAAACCACTCCAGATTACCAGTCTCCCAAGCCGTGATACCTTCACGGACACGTTTATGCTCAGAGAAGAAGTGTTCCGCTCTACGTGCAAACCTTGGCGGCATCTTATCCCTATGTATCTTATACATATTCTCTGAGACATCCCGCAGGAAAGTCTTGTTCTGCTCTTTCAGCGGTATATTTTCGTATGCCTGAACCAGCCATGTTGCAGTCTTGCATTCTGCAACACGCAGGTTGTAGTCACTGCTCATCAGACTGCGTGTCAATCCTGAGAAGAATATTCCAAACTCGAAAGGCAGTCCCTCACCATCTGACCTTTGACCTTTGACCGAATCCCCTTGACCACCGAAAGGTATCAAGCGGTATTCATCACTCTCGCAGTCCAGCATCAGCAAGTGATCTTTCTTGCCTAAAGCGATACATGCTTGGTCAAGAAGACCATTATTCAGCCCAATGTATTCACGTTCGGCCTCAGAAGCAATTTTCATTACCTCAAAAGCCTCCAACTGGATACCATTCGCTTTTGCAAACGCCATAACATAGGCTATCAGCACAGCGGCACTCGAAGACAAACCACCTACGGGAATACTACCTTTGATGGTTCCCGTGATTCCCGTCTTCAGTTTGAACCTCTTTTGCAACGCAAACTTAGCGCCTCGGGCGTAGTCGCCCCAGTCACCCTGCTTCACCAATGCCGGAGTGGCAATGTCAAAGTCAATTACCCCGTCAAATGTTAACGACTCCAAATGAACATGAGACCCTGAGTAATTGTCAATTGTCAATTGTCCATTATCAATTTGGTTTACATTAAACCACAAATCCACCCCTTTATCTATGGCAAAACCCGTCACCAATCCATGCTGGTGATCCACATGCGCCCCTAAAGGACACACCCTATAAGGCGAAAAAATATGATATTGATATTTCTCCATATATTAATTCGTTTTTAATTACTAGCTTATATCTTTATGAAACAGGAATCGAGCTCTGTTCACTTGTGTGAGACAAGAACCTGTCCCTCAAATTTCCTTATTATTATAGAAAGCGCCACAAAATTACAATAAAAAAATGAATTATTAAAATTTTAGCCCATTTTTTTATAAAACCGTCAAAGTTTTTCCTTTTTTCACCTTTGACTTCATCGTAATCGTATCTTTAGAACGCTTATACCTTTAGGGGCCCTGCGCGCAGCTAATTCGCTAACCGCTTACCGCTAAACGCTAACCCTTAACTTTCACTCTAGGCAATTGCCAGCTATATTTTACAGCAAGACATCTTATCACAATAACTGTTGCCATACAACCAATATTCTGGACCAGTGGACTGAAGGAACATAGAACGAGCAGGAAATACGTTATTCCACCAAAAACACAAGCAAGAGCATATATTTCTTTCCTGAATATTAATGGTGTCTCGCTGATGCAAATATCCCTGATCACACCACCACCAGCCCCAGTTATCGTACCTATGATTATAGCTATGACTGGTGAGCATCCGCAATCCAAAGCTTTTGTCAGACCAATCAGTGTAAATATACCAAGTCCTATCGTATCAAACAAGAAGATTGTACCCGCTATCTTATTGATAAGTTTATGACAGAAATAAAAGAAGACCAGAGACAGCAGGACAACCAACAGTGGAATTAAATCGTAAAACCAGAAAGGTCTCTCACCCAAAAGCAAATCTCTTATGGTTCCACCACCCACAGCCGTCGCTAACCCAACAGTATATAAACCAAATAAATCAAATTGCTTTAGAGCAGCTAACCTAATACCACTTATTGCAAAAGCAATAGTTCCAATAATCTCAATCCAATACATATTTTACATCACTCTAACCTACTAACCTACTAACCTATTAACCTCTAAACTCTAACCGCTAACCGCTAAACTCTAACCTATTATCAACATTAGCCTCATTTCGTTGTCATGATATTCAGGATCATCTCATCAGTCTTGCACATAGCATCTGCACCGATACTGGTCAGATTATGAATGCTCTTATCCACATCGTCATCCACAATACCCTCTGACGAACTGACGCACTTGCCCTCCATAGCCAGCAGAGCCGACAGTAAAGCAGTGGAAACTCCTGAGGTTATCTTCAGTGAGCATGATGGTTTGGCACCATCGCATATCATACCCGTCAGGTTAGCAATCATATTCTTCACTGAAGAGCAGATACGTTCATAGTCACCACCCATCAGATATGTGATGCCACAGCTACTGCCGATGTTTGCCACCACACAACCACAGAGTGCCGACAGTTTCCCCAATGACTGTTTGATATATATGGCAGTCAGATGACTGAGCATCAAGGCACGTATGAGCTCCTCCTCTGTATTCTCATTTTCCTTGGCATAAACACAGACAGGGTTGGTAGCACAGATGCCCTGATTGCCGCTGCCACTGTTTGACATTACCGGAATCATAGCACCACCCATGCGGGCATCACATGCCGATGCCGTTCGTGAGATGATATGGCAATATATGCTATCACCGAATATTCCCTTTGACAGCGGACGCTCTATGCTCTTGCCGAGGTTATGACCGTAGTTGCCCTTCAGTGCCTCACGTGCTGCATTCATGTTATAGGTTTGTGCCTCCTGAATGAAACTGATCTCATCAAGTGGTGTCGTCATGGCAAAATCATACACAAGGCGTAAGTTCAGAGGAACATCCATGTCACTGGCAGGACTGTTCACACTGGTATTAATACTATTCCCGGCCTTACCGGATAAGCACTTCTCGTCATCTATAAACCTGGTATGCCCACCGGCGATGACTGAAGACGCTTTCTTGTCGCCAGCGGTGCAGATTATCTCCACATACAACTTCTCACTGATGCCTTCCTTCTGTTTGATAGAAATACGATTCTCTGCAATAAACCTCTTCCCCTCTTCGAGCGTACTTGGCGTCAAGTCCTTGAGCACCTCCAGCTGATAGTCACTCTTGCCGATGATAGCACCTAAGGCAATGGCAATGGGCAAGCCCAACATACCCGTTCCCGGAATCCCGACCCCCATCGCATTCTTCAGGATATTAGGACTTAATAACGCCTCAATCTTCTCAGGACGGCAACCCAATTTCTCGGTAGCCTTCGCCGTACACAGTGCCACACACATCGGTTCAGTGCATCCGATGGCAGGCACCACCTCCCGATGTACCATCGCGATAATCTTATCTCTCTGTTCTTTCTCTATCATCATAATAAAACAGGACTCTGTCTCTCTTTTTTCTATAAAACTCACCCATATTGATTCTTCCTTTTATACTTCTCACTCAATTCCAGCAACTCCTTAAACAACGTCAACCTCAGTTCCGTAAGTCCGTAATTCCGTACCTCCGTATATCCGTCTATCCGTAGATCCGTCTATCCGTAGATCCATGTTTCCGTAATTCCGTCAAACCCACTGGTTGACATGCCATCAGACATCTATCAATGTCTTAGCCCATTCTGGGATGTCGTCGGTATACTGTTTGAATAGTTGGCCATCGGACATGCGGAACAACAAGCGAGCATCGGCATCGTCGATGGAATTGTCATAGATATACACACGGTCGGCCAAAGCAGAGCAACGTTTACAGTTAACAATGGACTTCTGATAGCGGGAGATGATTTTAGGGATAGGCACATCGTGACCGCCCTTCATTACACGCTGAGCAATGCGGGCTGCATTGATGGAAGGATGGTTTGTGGACACAAAAAACAAACGTATAAAATAGCCTATCTCTTTAGCACGACGTATGAAATCTATCTTACCTTCGGACGATAGTACTGTCTCGAAGATTAGACTCTGTCCATTGTTTAAGCATAGCTCACGCTGCTCTTCGCAATATTGCGCCGCCTGCATGACGGCCTCTGGAGAGTTCCAATCACCAAACTTGTCTTGTGCTACCTGATCTGGGTTGATATAAACAGCATCCTCAAGCCACTCGTGACGCAGAATCTTCGAGGTGATAGTGGTCTTACCCGAACCATTAGGACCGGCAATGACAATAAGGACTGGACGATGGTCAGTTGTACTCATTGCTTTAATAGCTTGCTGCTGCACGTTTGATTTCCTCAAAGAAACGTTCTGTTGCCGCATGGTTAGATTCACGTGCCTCCTCAGCTGCCTCATGCATCAACTGGGCTAGCATCTCGTCGGTAGGTTCCTCGAGGCTCGTCAGACGATAATTATCAATGGGTTGTGGTGTCATACGCTACTGTATTATTATTATTCTCTGGGTGCAAAGATACAAAGTGTTTTCGAAATAGTTGTAACATTACAACCTTTTTTATGCATTTCTTATAAAAAAAAAGCCAATTTCCATCAGAAATCAGCCATTTTCTCGTCCCCTATGCAGTTCTTCGCATAGGTTTTTACTATTTCATTTGCAAAAATAGACAAATACTGTCAATTATCGCAAATCTATCAGTTCTCTTTCATTAATAACCCGTGAATTCTTTGTTCCGTTAATTCATAGATTCGTGCCAACGGCTATTTCCACTGATTCACCCTCCTATACCTCTCACTCAACTCCATTAGCTTTTTAAAAGCCTCTACCCTCTCAGTCTTCATCTTCCCTGCATTCATCACCTTCCTATTCGCCTTCACCCAGTTCAGCATATCATGCTCCTCAATCCTATGCTTCGACGGATTCCGATGATTGCTCTCAATAAAGGCCTTCACCTCATTATATCTGGTTATCCAACGAGTTTCCTGATCCATATATCACCGCACTTTTATCAAAAAAGCGTCCCTTGCAGACCAACTTTACTTATCTGCTTCTGTTTTATTCCGAGGGTCTTTATAATCTCAGCATCGCTGATTTCTGCTGGAACCGCAAAGGCCAGGAACTGTTCTGCTCTCGAACATGCCACATATAAAAGCCTCTGCTTTTCTGTCAATATACCGTCCCTTTTCCGTTTTAGTTCCGAGAACGATATCTTCTGACCTGAACTATTTTCAGAGAGAAAAACCAACACGCCACCATAGGATGCACCTTTCGCTGAATGAATTGTTTCTACAGAGAAAGGTAGTTTTGCGCTGGCGTTTACGCCGTAGTATGTGCTCAGGGGCTCATTATTCAATTCAGCCTGGTTGTGACCTTGCTTTCTACTATAGGGCAGAAAGTTCACGTCAGTCTTTAGGTTGAATGCTTTTTTCAACACCTTCTGCGCTTCTGTTGTCCACTTCGCAAAACCTTCACTCAACGGAGGTAATACTTCAAGAAGTCTTATCATCGCTGCTCTTTCATGATAGTCATCCAGTCCATCAGTCACGTACTTTTTCTTTTCCTCTATTTCAGTCCCTTTAAACATGAATTCTGCCTTTACCCTAAGCAGCTCTCTGATGGCATTAGGATAGTGTGATTCATCTTTCAGCAACAATGCCTTAATGAGCATATATGGAATTTTACTTTTCCAATATTCCATTTTTTCGGACTTCCCGAAGTATTTATGCAATGAGTCTCTCCCCCGAGCCAGTATATGACAATTCTGGAGTCCATGATTATTACATCTATCCACAAACTCTTTTAGAACCATGCTGATGTTCGTCTTGTCATATTTGAATACCATCACTGGGATGTTCTTGTCTTCAGTCACCAACGAAACGATCTTTTCTTCGCCAGGGAGTCTTATCTTGCTATATATATCAATTACACGTTGTACCGATCGTCGGTTTTCGGTCAACGGTAGCACATTCCATCCATTACCGGCTGCCATCATCTTTTGGAAATTCTCAGGATTGGCATTTCTCCATTCATATATAGCTTGATACACATCGCCAACATACTCCATGTTCTTTAGTCCATTTTGGCATAAAAGGTCGAAAAATAGAGTCTGTAGTTCCGAGGTATCTTGCGCTTCATCAACAATAATGTATGGAAATCGTTGTGCTATCGACTCTGCCACTTTCGGGTGCTTATATAAAATCCAACAAGAAAGGAATGTTACATCTTGACTGTTCAGCACACCTTTCCCAACTCGATAACTCCACACCACTTTAGCATATTCCTCCAACGCAGGTTTACAAGGTTTGTTTTCATAAAGATACTTTCCTTTGCCTCTATCAACTTTTTCTGGGTCATATTTCCAGAGCATTCCTTGGTATTCTGCGCTGAACTGTTTCGAAGCAAAGCCTCCCGGGAAATACATCTGATGTATAACATCATCGTCATTAACTATCACTGGTCTCTTTTTTAGCCCTGCAAGATAATAATATGGCAACAGTACATTTTGAGTTACGAAACTGTCTATCGTGGAAATAAGGTGTGGATGCTGGATATTGCTGCCACACATCATTTTGTATTTATCTTCCAGCTCCATGCATGCCTTATTTGTAAATGAAAGACAAGCAATCCCTCTATGCCTACCATATAAGGCCTCGCTTTCCTCCATCAACGTATGCAGCTTATAGGCAACACTTGTTGTTTTGCCGCTACCTGGGCAGGCTGTAAGTATTGTCTTCCCCCTTGCTTCAATATAAGCTTTGCGCTGTTCCGTCAGGTCATATTGCATATATTAGGAAAATAAATGGGTGAAACCATCCTTAATATATATAGGTACTTCAAACTTCAAAGGATTATCTTTGTCTTTCAATCTCTGTTCAAGATAATAAGCCAATTCCTGTGCGAAAGTTCCCTTGCTGTGAATACATTTCCACAGCACAATGGCTATACGTTGCTTCTCCTCATCAGTAAGATTCTTTCGTGCATACGTATCCAAACAGGTTTTCATCCGATCAAGATTGTCTTTGCAATATGTCAGCAAAAATTGATACAGGTCACCTTCTATTGTTGTTTCCAACGTCTGCCCAACGTTCGCAAGGCATATCTCATACTCCAAGGTCTTAAAACTAGCACATATCATTATATTCTTCTGACCATGTGCAACTGATTGCAAATTCGCTATCCTGCCTATCGGTTTCCCCTTATAGATATTATCTCTTAACTCCTCTATTTTATTATTGTCGTCTTCAATGGTCACAAGTGTATAATCCTTCGATTTGGCAAACTCATCACCATCCGAGAATATGGTTACTTTATTGGGTAGTCTCTTATCTATATTTGTAGAATTATACAGCAACAAAAACTGATAAAAAGCCGTCCCGTTAGTATTCACAACCTCTATTTGATTATCTGCCAATGGAGTTTGATTAATCTTTGAGAAGGTGTCCATAAGCATCGCCTCTGTAACACCCTCTACGAAGAGACATCCCTTCGCAAACAATAATTGAGACCTTGTAACGTCAAGATACCTCTCAAGTTGTTTTTTCTGCTTTTCAATATCTTCATCAGTGTATTTCTTCCCTTTTGCTGCATCATAGATAATGTTTTCGCCAGCTCTATTACTGAAGCACTCTCCGATATTATAAGCCTTACCGTTCAGCACAATCAGGTTCTCTAACGGGATTCTTGATGTCAGCGTTGGAGAATGCGAAGTAATAAAAAGCTGACTATTGCTATTGTCGTCAGCTGCCTTAAGAAAATTATACAAATTCACTTGCAATTGTGGATGAAGATGAGCTTCTGGCTCTTCTATAAGCAATGCATATATCGATTCTTTGTCCTTGTCATGAATTTCCTTAATGTCACTCAACACTGTTGCAATGTAAATCAGGTTATTCAGTCCCAGACTATTTTGCCAGAGACGCAGTATCTCAGTTTTTGCTGTGTCAACAGGTATATGTGGTTTAATAACATTGACGATATAATCAACCCGGCTTCGTTCTATTTCCACATCTATGCCATACCCACTACCAGGCATTATCCCCGCAAGATTGGTATTAATTCCTTGTTTCGTGCTCTCAACTTCATCTCTTTTTAACAGCTCAACATTTGCATTTCTTATGATGGTCTTAATATCCTCTTCACTCCCCGCATTATCAATCTTCCTCTTAATGACTCGTCCTAGCAGATTTCCTCTTGTGCTCATCAAGTCCTTTGTACTATCTCTCAATGCTCCAAGATAGTAAGACTTGAATAATTGTAGTGAGTCATAGTCTAACTTATTAGCAGTATCAGGATTACCCGGTGTGCATCTAGTCTTTATCAGACCTTTTTCATTTTCATATTCCAGTCTTACCCGAGCCACCATCTTAATAGGATTCCCCTCTGCTGACAGATAGCTAGCGTATGCCCCCTTTTGCTCTGGCGTCAAATCATCAAACTCATAATCTATCGTAATCTTATTGGCTTTTATAACCTTTTCCACACCAGCGACATTGGTCACCTCCATATAGAAATCCTCAGGCTCAACAGAAAGGAACTCCTCCCTGTTTCCCATTGTATAGAACAAACGAATAGCATCAATGAGGGTTGACTTGCAGCACCCATTGCTGCCAATAATCACATTAAGTTTTTTATTGAATGAAACAATCAGGTTCTTTATACCCCGATAGTTTTGAATATGAATGGCTCTCAGATACATACCTTATTTACAACGCACATCATCAATAATACTAAAACAATGTCAAATTCTGCTATAATAGTAAAGCAACACTATTAATAAATAGAAAAGAATTCTAGGAGCTGCGTCATTGTTTCTATTTCACACTACTTCTCATGACAACACCTCAAACTCCCCACGACTCTACCACTCTCATCTAGCGTATATGTCCCGCTAACGATAAGCCACATAGGCAGCTTTGGCACACTATTATAATTATGAATTCCAATTATATTCTTCTCACCAAGCACATACCACATTATCTTCTTGTGGTGTTCCTTGAGATATTCCAACAGAGCATCCTTCCTAACCAATAAATAGGTTTTCGACTTTTCGATGGCTCCGGCATCAAAACAAATCACCTTGCCATCCTCGTTCTTGAACACCCCTTCCTCATCGGCAAATTGCATTTTCATACCGTCAAATAATTGCTTTGAAGGAATAAGGAAACTATAAGTTCTTTCTTTGGAATAATCTTCTCCTGCCTCCCACAAATAAAAAATTGATGTCACCTCTGCATGAGCTATGAGACAGTTCGTGGTCCTGTCATAAAACTCCTTCTTTGTCAGTCCTTCATCATCAAAGCATCTATATGACGGTGACCAGTAATACTCCCTGTAGAACACTTCGTACCGCTCACTGTTCTCCGGCATCCATCTACCACCAAAGTTCTGGTTCGCGGCCCATCCATACAAATGTGGAAATTCTTCTTCGTCAACGATACAGCTTCTCACCTGATACCACAGTCTTTTGTATATGTCATCCTTGCCATGTGGTTCATCCCACTCCGGATAGCATTCCAATGCAAGCCATTCACATCCATCAGAATCCTTCACTTCTATAATCGGCTCAACTGGTGGTACATCATCATCCATATTAAGCCAATCGACCATTCCTGCATTCCAGTTCTCGTACTTACCTCCATACCACCAGAATTCATCACGGGATTTCGTGTCTCCCCAATCCTCATTTACTCGCATTAGGGTAGTCGGGTCTATATCCCTAACATAAGGATTCCACGGCCCTTCATATTCAACTTCATTCTCGCTCCACCTATACTCCAGTTTGGGGAAATTATCTGCCACTCTGGCCAGCAACTCATGCAGGGCCAACCACTGATATTTCTTACCTATCCGCTCATTAGGTATGGTCGTGCGTCCTCTCCCTGAGCCTACGTTCTTATCAAACTCGCCGTGTCTTTCTTCACTGTATCCATATTTCTCAATAATGAGTTTTATCGCCACATTACTCAGACCCTCAGCATCTATTTTCCAGTCACTCAAAGCACTCTGGAATGTATATCTGCCAAAGTCTCCATACGAGAAGCCGATAGTCGTATGCTCCGTAAACATGGAGGTAAGCATATTATACATGCCATAACTATCTTTATTCCCGCTGCATTGCTCATACAGTGTTTTTATTTCTTCGTTAGGCACAGGCGCAAAATCAAACGAACTCTTATACGGAGGTCGCATTCTATCCACATCTATATCAAACTGATCTCCCATTGAGAGTGTATATTCTATAACCCCTCTTGCATAGTCACGAAGCAAAACATGTGGGTAAACTTCATCTTCAACATCAAATACCGTTGTATAGATGTATTGGCACAAACTGACCAGATGTTGTTTATTCTTTGACCTTACTGCGCACCCTAAAGCCACGGCATATAGTCTTTCATGTATGTATGGGTCTTCAACGGTCTTGAACTTTTCCAGGAGCGGTATCAGTACCTGCATCCTGTTATGGAGCAACTGCACAAGGGCCTTTGTCGCAGTATCACGTAGCTTACGGTTGGTGCTTGCCAAGAACCATGATAGCAAGGTAGCTCCCAGTTCTACCGACTTATCGTCAATATATACCTTATCGCTTTCATCCCAGACCCAGTTTATAATATCCTCAACTATATTTTCCCTACTACCATATATCCTATACAGCACTGGTATCCACAGAGCATCCCTGTCTGCCAACCTCATCGGCGCAAGCATCTTATGCAGATAATCGGCATTATAATAGTTCCCACTATTAAAACCAATCTCTATCACAGTTCTGATAAGGCGCTCTCTAAATGCGTCATCATCCATAAATTCAGCGAAATAGATATCAAGTCGCGCATCTATGGTCTTCTCATCTCTCCATATCAAACTGGACAGTACCGCATGCACCACAGCTTTACTATCCCTAAAACTCGGCAATGCATCATACAATTCAACTCCCTTCCGCTCCGGCAACAAGGTTGCCAGTGATTCTAACAGGCCTCCTATCCTATACGGAATTTTCACAGTCTGAACATATTCCTCCAAAGCATTAGTATCATATTGCAATTCGTCTATAAGATACGCTGCCTGCAGAACATTTTCAAATCTTTCGTATGTCAGGTATATACATTCACCATAACTCCCATCCGATTTACGGAAGGCGCTTTTGCTGAAAACGCCTTCTGAAACCAAGCAATCCATCAATTCACCCTCACTGAAAACACTCGGACAAATATCCGCGAACATTTCAATGGCTTTATCTATAGGTATCTCATGTCGGCCTTCTTTCGTGGTACTCGCAATATATTTGCGTACCGCTTTCTCCACGCACTTGATTGATGGTGAATAATGTCTATCCTTTCTAATTGATTTCTCTACACCATCAAAAAACAGATTCATGACCGATGTTATACCCCTAATCCCATCTGGAATCTTCCTATAGCCATTATTCTTCATTCCTTCGCAGAACAAATGCAGAAACAATGGATTCCTGAATTCAGGATTGAGTAGCGGTACTGATGGATACAATATGTTGTATTCTTTAAAATACAATTGTACGGCCTTTTGGGTACTACGGCCAAATCCATGATGCCATGCTCTTACACAGTAATCATGCCCAAACTCATCCCATGGGAGTATAGCCTCTATATATGACGAGCGGATACTCATGACCAGCCCCAGCCAAGGATGCTGCCTGATTCTATCAATAAAGCTGCGGATGTCTCTTTGCCAGATATTCAGCCCGTGTCCCTCATTGATGGCATCAATATAGATGATTAACCGGTGGCCTGTCGTCTCAGCCTTCGCTTCAAGCATTTCCAACAACTCTTCTGGGGTTCCGCTAAAATAAAGCATCTTCATCATCTGAGCAAAGGCATCTTCATCAGTTGTGAATTTCTGTCCCAGAAAAAGTATACTGGTCTGTTTTGCTTTTTCCCGTCGTTCCACCACTTCTGCAATTAGATGTGACTTGCCCACACCAGCATCTCCCTGAAGGATCAAGATAGGGTCATTTATCAACTTCATGAGATTCTGATTCAGATCGTTATAGACATTTAGCACATCAACGCTTAATTCATATAATTGGTCAGATATTCTGCTTTCTTCGTATGTCGGTTTTTCTTTTTCAACTATTTTGTATGCAATACTTTGTACTGCCTCGGCCAGTGCCGATAGTGCCGTCAAAAAAACATCAAGCGGTATGGTGTCTATACCAAAAACATTGGTTTCATTAATTTGCTTGATGGTATTCCTTACATTCTCAACCTTATCCAAGGCCTCATGACAATGCTTATCCTTCTCTATTCTTCCACAAGCATCCTCTGCAGCTTTCAGTTCTTCAATAAGAAAATGCCTAAATGACTCCCCACGTGATAGCACCTCAAAGTATTCAATGGGCTCAACCTCAACATTCAACTTAGGTAAATACCGTTTACCTAAATCTTTTATCGAGTCCGTGTTGAACCTTTTCAAATCCTCGTCAGTAAACTCATTCCCGCCAAACCAAAACCGTATCATTCCTTGGTTTGCAGGCCTTTGTATTCTTTCTATTATATCCGTAGCCCACCAAAACTCAAACGAGACATCAGAATTATTCTTTGACCACCTTTCCACATAACCCTCAATCCGCTCCTTCATACTCTTCTTTCCTTCAACATGAGCATCTGACGGGTCTGTGGGCACTGCAATAATACATCTCTTCAGGTTCGAGTGAGAACTTAGCGCCTCTTTAACCGAGCCATCTATTTGTTGATACTGTGAATTATCAAATGCCTTACAGAAATATTTAGCCTGCCATGCCACCTCACTACCATCTTCCAGTATCCAATAGCATTCTACCCCTCCATCGGGTTTACCGTTACGTATGTATCTCTTTTTGCATGGAATTTCCTCTTTGCGTGCCAATTGGCATACAAATTCTTCAAAACCATCATTTGCAGTCCCGTTTATGGGTCTGATATGATTAAAATCAAGATTCAACATAACGAAATATCATTAATTATCATTCCATCATGACTCAATGATTTCCCTGTTAAGACTTCTCTATCTTCCTCATTATCTGGTGGTGACAGAGCCTTTGATGCCCTTTGAAATCATAGCCTGGAAAAAACAGCCTGTAGTATTGCATTTCATGACTACGCTTCATTATATCCTCAGCCCTGCACATTTCCCAACATCCTGCTTCATCAGCGAAAGTGGTCTCTGATGGATGTCATCACCATCGGGATAAGTACCAAGAATAAATCTTTTCCTATCACTCTCTGATGCAATCAGCCCTGGCAGACCTCCTAAAAGAGACTTGAAATACCCTCTGCTAAAAGCTTTGGCTTTCCACAACACCTCTTCAGCTTCATCATTGTGTTCCTTATATCTTTTTGTGAGTCGAAAATTGTTTTCTGCGCCATTCAATAATACGATATCATTCATCTTCTCAACTCCCAATTTTACATCAATTTTACTACTATCACAATTTATCCAATACAAAGCTATATTCGCTTGTGAAATAAAAAACTTGAACGTCTTTCGGTTCTTTTTCCCAGATTCAACCCAAAGTCTGAAGAACTTTTTATCATCATTATCACTCTTTCTTTTATTACATGATCCACAAGATACCTGCAAATTATAAAATGATGTACAAAGGTATGGATACTTAGTTTTGGGTTTCCAATGATCAAGTTCGTAATACCCTTCAACATCATCTGTAGAAATAGCGTAATTCGCATTACAATAGACACAAGTCTTTAGCTTCAGCACCCTTGCGCTATCAGGATAAGCTACTTTTCTTGCAAGTCCATATCCCATGGCATTTACGATCTGAGTAGCCAGTGACGGATGCTCACTTCTCTTATAATATAACTTTCGATTAATCAACTCTTTTGATATTATTTTCTCAAATTGTTGAATCTCATTATTGAACCCCTTTGGATGTATCAAAATCAGATTCTCATATCTCCTTTTTAGGCGTTGAATATAAGTATCAATAGTAGACCTAGCAATATCAACATCGGGCAGACCATCTGCTTTGAGAATAATTTTTGCTTTGTGAGGCAGTTTGCCTACTATAGCTTGAAGCAAACTCTTCACCTTCTGAGGATTTCTTTTTGACCAAAGCCTATTGCGATATTTTCCTGCAATAGCTTCTACTTCAGGTTTTATCTCCAGCTGAACCATAATCGTCAATCAAGTTCTTCGAGTTTTTTCCTTAACCAGTCTTTCTTGGCCGCAATATTCTTGCCGAACATCATATTCATATACATGTCTGTCAATTGGTCCCGCAAGAATGGATCACCAATAGCTAAAATCAGTTTTTCGGCATGAGTTTCCCAAAAAACATCTTTCTGTCGATTAGGATTAGTCATATAATTTATCAAATTCTCCAGTCGTTCTTTGATATAATCGCCCATAAATCCCTTATCCAAGAAAAAACTCTGATGCAGCACGTCATTGATATTGGCCCCCAGCGGGTTAACCTCAACTTCTTCACTGCATCCTATGCCCTTTTTCAAATAGAGGATATTCTCTTTGGGAATGTCCGAGAGAATAAAAGGAGAATGTGTAGCAAAAATGATATTGATATTCCTGATGACATTCAACCCAAGCGATTCAATGACATCCAATAATCGCTTCACTAAACCCTGTTGGTAAGATGGATGAAAATATAGTTCCACTTCATCCAAGATCAGGTTCACGTTTTTGTATTGTATCTTCGAATCATCAGCAGAATTAAGATGGTGTAGCTGGTAGACAGCCGTACCCAAAGTATAGATTATCTGCTTTTCTCCTGAGCTCAAAGTGTCAAAACTGATATCATCGCCATTCTTTTGGTGCATTATCAGCGAAACCTTCAACGATGGCGTAGGCATCAGTTCCTCCTCAATCCATTTGCCTCGTTTCTTGAGTCTAAGGTCTTTAAAGGCTTTGTCGCTAAAAGCATGTTTAGCAGGTCTTTCTTCCTTCAGTTGCATGACAATTTTCTGCTGATTAGCTAACGACTTTGCCACCATTGACTGATAGTCTGCCAGTATTTTTTCATTCACTCTTTGGTTACCATCCACCAAATGATTGGCACCATATCCACCAAATATCAGATAGGCCAGTGCTCTTCTCAATTTCAGCGTCACATGGGTTGTATCACAATACATAGTCATCACCAGTTCTTCCAGGCCTTCACCAGCAATTACCTTATTCTGGAAACTCCTGTATTTACTATAATAATAGGTGGATTTGATGGTTTTATACACCACATAGTTTAATGCAGCAATCTCATCAGGATCGTCTTTCACCGTAAGCGCATGTATATCTGGGACAAGCCTAAAGCGAAGACACCTCTCCCAACAATCAATGATATTGCTAGCGCATTTCTCTACCATCTGCCCCATTTTCTCCGGCTCAGGTTCACCAGTTGAATACGCCACCACATCACCTTTTACATCTATCTTGGCCCTAAAAGCATCCAAATCATTAAGTGCATCAAATACATTTTTACAAAAGAAGATACTCTTCTGACCTTCCAATGGCAAATACTGTTGTTCACTAACAAACTCAAACTTATAAGGTTCTTTGCCGTCAAGTAGCGCAGTAACTACCTGCATATTTTTCATCAACAAGAGGTAGATACGCTCATTCAGCAGTCCCTTCTCCCTGTTATAATCCACATTTCCCCTAGTCCTGAAAGGATTAATGACAATAGGTGTCTGATAGGCATCATTCTTATGGAACAATGCCCCTATCCAGCATTTTTCCTCATCACTCTCTCTTCCTTTCAGATACACCTGCTGGTTTTCTTCCTCCTGGGTCTTTGCTTCTTCTTTTGTCAGCAGTTTATATCTTCCTACGGTCGTTCTCTCATCATGGTCCGACCATTCAGTTTCATAGTCATTAATGTTATATGCGTAGGCAGCATAGTTCACGATGATGGTATAGAATAGTTTTCCTAGGAGTGTCTTACATTTCTCTTCATTGTTTTTCTTTTCCCAATCTTCAATTCCAAAATCATTCCATTGATTCCAATGGGGCTCACTGTCACCGTCTGCTATATTATTATAATTGAATAACAATACATCATTCTTGGCCATCGAAAACTGATGGTCTTTCTGCTCTATTATATAGATGTCACCATCCTCATCTTCTATATACAGTCTGCCATAGACGCACTCAGCATAGTGCAGTTCATACGAGAAATTATTATCTATTCCTGCCTTCAAGGCATATGCCATATTATTCAAAAGTCTAAGCATCAGATCTATCAGCGAACTCTTACCCGACCCATTCCTGCCTACAATGGCAGAAATGCTCACCTGGATATCACCAACCTTATAGAACTCTTCATCTATCATTGGATTCTCCAGCCGTGTACAATGCCCTCCGTTAATGCTATAGTTGTTGAACAAAAGATATGGCTTATGATTCCCATTATTCTTTAGGATTCTATGTACACTATCATACCTCGCCTGTTTCTCACGCTCTATCCATTCCTCGTATGGACGAGCATAAGAATCCAGACCATTTAGGAAATCCAACATCCCATATTCAGGAATTGTCTCTATGCCTATGATTTTGAACATATCTATTTCGTATCAGTTTCTTGTTCCGTTCTCCGTGATACCATCGCGGCTTTATTTCCCCGCAGAGATTATCAAAGCCACCGCCCCCTACGCACTTCCGTAGGGCCTTTATCTTATCTCATACTTCTCATCTCCCCCTCCACCATCTTCATCAGCTTCGGCAGCATCCCTTCTATCTTCCTGCACTTCACCTTATTGTAGTGGAAGTCCATATCATCCAGGAGTTCATTACACAACTCCTCATCCATGTCACCACCATAGCCGGCTGCTACGACAGCGATGGCGGCAAGTTTGCGGGCATCCTTGTCCGCTCTCATTCCCGTACTCATCAGTATCGTGGGCAGCATTTCAAATAGGATGTTGCAAGACTCGACCTTTGGTCGCTCATTCCGAAGGTCTTGAGAACGCAATAGCTCAGAAAAATAATCGTCCTCCGTGAGAAAGGCATCAAGCATCTCTTCTTCATACTGTCGAAGCAAGAGGAAGAACTCTTTCGGTAAGCCGAGCGGAGAGCTAAGCTTGCTTAGGCTATCCCGAGGCGAGAAAGTAGTCACCGAAGGTAACCTTTCCTTCCTAATCTTACCCTTCAGGCACTGAGGCTGTGTCATCACCCAGAACAGCGCATGCGACAGAACGATACGATCCTCAGAGGAGTGATAGTAAAACATCCTATCCTCTTCCTTGGGATGCATTTCCTGCAGCCGTTGCTCCATTTGGGTAAACATCTGCTTACGCGTCTCTCTCAGTTCTTCCTTATCCATTGCTTTTATTCCTACCCCATCTAGGCACAAAAAGGAACCTGGCAAACTGCCACATTCCTTTCACAATCTCCTTAATCATTTCTTCTCCACATTCAGGATTCCATCCACCTCATGCTCCACGAACGGCCCTTCTTTGCATTCAAAGATAACGGAATTCTCCTCAATGCACTCCAGCTTATGCCACACCCCTTTCGGTATATTCACGCCATATCGACCTTCTTCTGGACAAAGAATTATATCGTCTATGATAGACCCATCATCATTATGCGTAGTCACCCGCACCTTCCCTCGCAGAATCACAAATGTCTCATCTTTGGTGGGATGTTTATGAATGGGAACTTCCGTTCCTGGCTCCACTGCATTCAGAAAGCGATGGCACTTCTCATCCAAAGACTGATGAAAATTGAAATTCATCCTTAGTCTCGGTGAATCCTTCGCCTTAACACTCACGTCATCTAACAACTGTTTATCTATGATCTTAATCATACTTCTTCCCTCTTACATCCTCCCCCTCAACCTATTAATCACCCCGTACGTCACGCCAGTCAGTCTGGACAGCTGACGCATTCCGGCGCCCCTCTCCAGACAACAGACGATTATTTCATTACGCTTCTCCTTGTCCATTTCCTGCACCTTGATAGAGTCCGCTATGCCATAACTATCCAACAGGTATTGACGTATTTCGCGGTCACCCACACTTATCCTTACGCCCTCATCAAGGTCAAGACATTGCACATCGTCATCCAGCGGCGCCTCAACCAGTTCCTTCAGCTCGTCAAGACTCATCCGCTTCAGTATAGCATTAGTGGCACAAAGCCCCAATGCCCCAGGCACCACACCCGTATATTCCTTCCAACTACTCCAGTCATAATCCCCCACCTTGCTCACTATCCCAGCCTTCGTCGGGTTCTGATGGATGTATCTCAGCAACGTCACAAAGTAAGCCATATCGTTCACCGGTTCGCTCTTAAAACGGTCTTGGAACACGTGGCCAGAGCGAGAGTACTTCTGATTGTAGTACATGGCATACATCACAGCCAGATGCTTGATGGTACTGCCTATATCCTCCTGATTCACACGCAGCAACAAATGTACATGGTTCGACATCAGACAGTAGGCATAAAACGTGCAGAGAGGCGGCAGGCGGTTGCCCTGGTCATCGTACTGTTCCAGCATCTGCTGCATGCATCTGAGCATACGCATATAGTCCTCCGCATCCTCGAAGATATCCTGCCTGTTGATGCCCCGAAGCATCACGTGGTAGATACCCGTTCCCGAT
>CACYKA010000002.1 GCA_902774795.1 uncultured Prevotellaceae bacterium
ACCAGTAACCTTGATAACATTAGGACCGCTGACAGCTGTCTCGTCTGCTACGATTGGAAGAGTAATCAGAGTACCTGAGTTGCTCTCGAAGTTGTCTCCGTACTCGTTCTTCAGCAGTACGTAAACATCGCCATTCTTCTTGTCAGTAACAGTAACAGTGTGGTCCTCTGTTGGCATGTCGCCCTTTGTAAAGAGATACCTACCCTTACTGTTCTTCTCAATTGAAATGCCTTCAGGCATAGTGAGGAAGAACTCAGCCAGTGTTGAAGGCTGGTCGCTCTCAATGCTGAATACCAACTCAGCCTTGTCGCCCTTATCGATAGTTACATCTGGGCAAACAACTTTCTGAGCCATAGCGGAGCCGCTGAAAAGAGCGGCTACTGCTATGATAAAATACTTAATCTGTTTCATAATTACAATCTATTTTTAATGTTTATAAATAATTGTACCTAACAACTAATGTAATTAGTCCTGGCTAACGATAATGTTGATGATCTCCTGGATATCAGTACCATTTACCTTACCATCCTGATTTACATCAGCCTTTGCATCAAACTCACCTGCAACAATGAAGTTGATGACAGCCTGGATATCAGTACCGTTTACGATACCGTCACCGTTAACGTCACCCTTGATTGTTGGGCCAGGCTGGTCGTCGATGATCTGAGCAAGCTTAGCTGCTGCTGCTGCATAGTCATAACCTTCAATCTTACCAACCATTACGAGGCGAGCGTTGTCGAGAGATGCAGTTGATGCACATTCGAACATGTGAGCACCGATTACTGTGCTACCAGTAGCCTCACCGTCGTCAGTTACTTCGAACTCATCAGACTGACAGTCAGTAAATCCGTACCACTGACCCTGCTGAGAAATGTCGAAGCCATTCATGTTACGAGCACCATCTCCCTTCTGAGTGAAGATATGACTGAAGATCTCACCTTCCTTAGACTCAGAACCATTAGTACCAGTTACAGTCCAGTGTGGACGAGTCTCAAGCTCAGCCTTCTTAGCATCACCATTGTCTTCGAAGCCACGATCCTGTGTGCTGAAGATAAGACGATACTTACCTACAGGCAGTTGAGAAACTTCCTGAGAGAATACCAATTCTGTATTCCAACCGTTAATCATAATTGTATTCTTAACAGGATTGAACTTTGAGCCATCCCAAGCTACCCAACTGAATTCGAAGCCAACGTTACCCTTGATCTTGTCAATTGTCCAACCAGGAATCTTGTCAGTAGCCTGCATCTCTCTTGAGCTAATTGTGAGGTCAGATACATAGAAGATACCGTTCTGGATGAAGTATTCAGCTGAGATGCTCTGCTTCTCATACTCATCTGGGATAATCTCACCAGTCTCTGGGTCAACTACAGGAATATTGAATGGATCGCCTTCTGCGCACTGGTCGTAGATAGCCTTAGCAAGACGGAGCTTAAGCTGATAAGCTATCTCCTGATCATCTTCAATAGCTTCATTTGCAGCTGCTACCCAAACGTCATCTGCTCTTTCAACATCAAGATTTACGAGCTGATCAGCAGCCTTAACAATCTGGTTGGTGAGAATATCAACACCACCATTTGCCTTTGTCATATTGGTGAAGAGAGTACCGTAGTTCTCAAGGTCTGTAGTAGAAGCGATGAGCTCTTCATCCTCAAGGTCAGAAGGATTAACCTCACTGTACTTGTTCAGTGTCTCCTCAAGAGCCTGATAGCACTCGAGCTTCTCATACTTGGTACCGATAGCCTCTGTATAGAGCTTCTGTGCATTCTCAACAGCCTTGCCGAAGCGCTCGATGTACTCAGAACGTGTCAGCATAGCCTTCTCGAGAGTGTTCAGGAGAGTGATAGCTGCCATGAACTCCTCTTCTGTAGTCATAGTAATCGTCTCCTGATCCTCGTACTCAGCGATTGCATTAGTAAGAGCTGTCTTTGTTGTACCGTCGTACTTAGCATCCTCACACTTAGCGAGAGCTTCCTTAGCAGTCTTCACAGCCTCAGCGAGGAGTGAGTAGAACTTAACGGCACGAGAACCTGGCTTAACGATAGAGATGTTACCAATGAATGTCTCACCAGCAGGTGAACCAAGCTTGATAATGTAGTCACCCTCAGCAGGACAATCGAAGCTGAACTGGAACTTGTCTGCCTCATAAGAAGCACCACGGTTACCGTCCATGTTCCTTTCATTAGTAGTGTAAGTTACCTTGTCAACGAGAGATGTTCCCTCACTGTTCAGAATCTGGAAGTGGATTTCACGAGCCTCGTTAACCTTCCAGTTAGCAGCATAGTAAGTAATGTCAAGAGCACCAGCAGGCAGAGTGAGCTTTGGAGCACCCTCGAGTTCGCCTGTACCATACATTACATAACCGTTAGGCCACTGACCGTTACAGTAGTAACCAACCTTCAGACCCTTCAGAGCGAGGTCGTTGAAGATACGTGTACCATTGTAGTTGAAGTCTGTATCCGGAGCACGTCTTTCACCAGCCTGCCAGAGTTCCCAACCTGACTCAGCCTTTGGAGTCCTGTTGTTACCAGCACCACCGTATGTAGCGTCAGCGAAGACTGGCTGATCGTCTGGAGTCTCACCCTCAGTCTTCTCGTATGTGCTAATAACGATACCAGAGAGCATTGTCTCCTTCATGCCGTCACCAAATACGGTATAGCGAAGGATAACCTTCTGATTCTCTACTTCGTTATTATATGCAATAGTGAACTTCTCCTGTGCAGCAGGACCGCCGTCAGGTGTAACTTCATTTGTAGTCTTCTCGAGAGAAGCAAGAACATCACCAGTAGCAGCGTCGAGAACCTCGCAAAGAATCTTCTGACCTGCAGCCTTGTAACCTGATGCCAGGAAGTCGATGTGCAGCATACCAGTCTTTGAAAGAATTACCTCGTAATCCTCCATGTCACCATAAGTAGCAGTGGTGTAGCCGTGCTTGTCTGCACCTACGTTAGAGCGAACATAGAATACATTCTTGTAATCACCAAGCTCATAATGGAACAGACGTGGACCTGAACCCTGAGTAGAACCTGAAGGACGGAGCTCACCCTCTGGATTATCATCATTGATATCATTACGGAGTGTCCAACCTAAAGGAATAGTGTTGACAGCGTCATTGGCGAAGTCAATCTGTATGAACGGAGTGATGGTCTCTGTAGCAATCTCTGGCTTACCAGCCTCGAAAGAAATTACATAACCTTCAGTCTTCTCAATATCCTGCTCAGAGAAAATGCCACTAAGAGTAATCTTGTTATTAGCAGCAAGCAGACCATTGTCATTGCGAACAAAGACGATAGTCTCAGTAAACTGATTCTGACCATCCTTAGCAACAAGCTCAATTTCTTCACCATTACGCTCCAAAATAGCCTTTGCCTTTTCTAATGAAACAGGACGATCGAATGTGAATGTGAACTCGCTCAGACCCTTGTCAATAGCGAAAGCTCTATCCTGTGGATAAGAAGTCACGAGCTCTGGAGCCTGATAGAGATATGACAGCTCACCTACAAGAGCCTCATTGAATGTAGCCTCCTCACCTTCGAAATCAAACAGAGAAGCTGGTGATTCTACAGAACCCTTGAACTTAATCTGCTTTTCGTCTGTTGGGTTGGTGAAAGAAACAACAACGCCACCTTCTGCACTCAATTCATCCTCAGTATAGATGTAGAGGCATCCGTCAGCATGATACTCGATAGACTCAATGGTCATAACCTCGTTGCCACACTTAACACTAGCATAGCCAAGGTCATTACCGAAGAATACAAGACCCTTTTCGTCAGCACGAGCCATTTCAGCGATATTAGTATTGCTACCAAAGTTAACCTTAACAGCAAAGTCGCCGTATTCTACACTCTGAACAGCACTAACTTCCTTCAGAACGACGTCCTTCAGGTAGAACATGCCCGGGTTGAATACGCTGAGAGACAAGAAGAACTTGTCAGCCAATTCACCCTTGCCCTTCTCTGCATACTTTTCTTTCTGCAGTGCCTCGCTGGCAAAGTAGAAAGTCTTAGAATAAGACTCGTAGTCAGACTCATTGAATGCCTCGAAAGAAGCACGCTGCTCATTGCCATTGTAGTCAAGGAGAGAGATATCATAATCATCCTCACCCTGCAGCAACTGTGCAGAAGCCTTACAACGTGGACGTGCGTCACCTTCCTTACCAGTACCGTCATCATAACGGTTAGAACCCTTCAGACCGAATTCAAGACGATAGATCTTGCCTTCCTGAAGATCCAGGTTACGGAATTTGATAGCACGACGCCACCAAGAATCATTGTCCAGAGTACCGTCAGCATTGAAAATGAACAATGCACCCTCGTTTGCGTCGATAGTGCGCTCGTCACCTTCCTCACTGTTAATTGGCTCATAGAAACCCACAGCACTCGGGTCAGTTGGTTCTGCCACGAAGTGCTCTTCGAACACTACTCTGCTCTGTGCTCGTACGCCGAGACAGCAAAGAAGTAATGTCACCATGAAAAGTAAACTCTTCAGTTTCATAACATTTGGATTTAAAAAGTTAATAATAAAAAAAGAAAAGGATAAAATAAAATAATTAAATATGTATTTTCACACCTTCTACTTTAAGAGGAGCAACCTTCAGGCTGCGGAGCCATGTGATACCGTTGGATGGTACACAGTCATGGTGGAAAAGATACCACTGGCCCTTGTACTCCGTTATGCAGTGGTGAGTTGTCCATCCTACAACAGGCTGAAGCAGTTCATCCTCAAAGGTAAATGGTCCATAAGGATTGTCACCGATAGCGTAGCACAACAGATGACTGTCGCCTGTGCTGTAAGAGAAATAGTACTTACCGTTCATCTTGTGCATCCATGATGCCTCGAAGAAACGGTGTGGGTCACCAGCCTTCAGCGGCTTGCCGTCCTTATCAAGGATTACGACTGGCTTAGGATTTTCTGCAAACTGAAGGCCGTCGGCAGTAAGACGTGCCACACGAGATGGCAGTGACTCTGCATCACCTTCTGGGAGATAAGCATTCTCCAATATCTTGTTGTCCTTATAACGCTGCAACTGTCCGCCCCAAAGACCGCCAAAATATACATATACCTCGCCATCATCGTCCTTGAAAGCACAAGGGTCTATGCTGTAAGACCCATAGATAGGATATGGCTCAGCCTTGAAAGGACCTTCTGGCTTGTCGGCTATAGCAACGCCAATATGGAACAGTCCGTTGAAGTCTTTTGCAGAGAAATAGAGATAGTATCTGCCGTCCTTACCCTGACAGACATCGCTATCCCACAGCTGACCTGCTGCCCAAGGAACATCTTCCAATGCAAGGATAACACCATGATCAGTAACTTCACCATTCTCTATATCGTCAAGAGAAAGTACATGATAGTCCTTCATCTGGAAATGACCGCCGTCATCGTCTTCTGACGCACCGCTATCCCAGTCGTGAGACGGGTAGATATACACGCGGCCTCCAAAGACCTTTGCTGCTGGATCTGCCATATAATCGGCAGGAAATAGGTAACGTGGAAACATATAATTTCGTTTAGTGTTTACGGTTTACTGTTTACGGTTTACTTTTTACGGTTTACGGTTTACCGTTTATGGTTAATTTTTTAATCTTTTTTTCTGAACAGTGCCTCTATCTTCTTTACGACTGGCTTTTCTTTTTTCTGTCGGTCGAAGAGTAATGGGTAGTTTGTCCTGCCGAAGACAGGGAAGTTGTTGAGCCAGGACTGGCCGTCATCAATACCCCATACAGTAACTCGGCTGATCTGATTGCGATGCTTATAGTATATCTTCCAGAAGTCCATCCATCTGTTATCGATTTTCTTAAGGGAGTCAGCAGGAATAACGCCGTCTCTATATGGATTATACTTCTCCTGATATTCGAATTTCTGAGAAATCTCAGCACCACCGAACTCCTTAGGATTAGGCAGCACATTGAGATCCAACTCTGTCATCATGACTTTCACACCCTCAGCAGCGAATGCATCAATGCTCTTCTCGTATTCTGACAAATCCGGGTAGTCAAGACCATTGTGGCTCTGCATACCGATGGCATCGATACGAATGCCTTTCTTCTTGAAGTCGCGGATAATCTCGCAGTACTTGTCACGCTTGCCCTTGTTAGACATTGAGAAATCATTGAGATACAGCTCAGCATCAGGGTCACCCTCCATTGCTGCACGGAAAGCTATCTCTATGAATTCAGGACCAATAATCTTATAGAACTGAGACTGACGATAAGAACCATCGTCGAGAATTGCCTCGTTTACGACATCCCAGCCCTTAACCTTTCCCTTGAAATGGGCCATAACGGTCTTTATATGATCCTGTATTCTACCTATTAATACTTCGCGCGTGCAAGGATTACCCAATTCATCCTTGAAGAACCAGCGTGGAGCCTGTGAGTGCCAAATCAGACAGTGACCTGTCAGAGTCATATTATGCTTCTGGGCATATTCAACGAGTCTGTCTGCCTGACGATAGTCGAACAGACCTTCATTTGGCTGCAGTTCCTCTGCCTTCATACAGTTCTCTGCCACAACCGCATTGAAATGCTTATCCACGATTTCATCGATAGCAGGGTCATTACTGCGCACCTGAACAGTATTCATTGCTGTGCCGATGAGGAAATGCTTTCCAACGGTCTCACGAAGTCCGTCTGCAAGCACATTACCTGCAAACATCAGAGCTGTTACTACTATGATTGATTTTCTAATCATTGAACTAATATGGCCTATGAGGCTAACCTAACTATTATCTATTAATTATTAACTATTAACTGTTCTGTGCTCTGCGAAGAGTCAACTCTGCCTGCATCTTCTCGTTATACTCCTTAGTGATTGGATAGAAGAACAGTGCAATAACACCTACTGCGAAGAGTGCTGCAGGGATAATACTGCTGACGAGGCGTATTCCTTCTATTGCAGACTCGCTCTGCATGGATGCACCACCGATGTAGCCGAAGCTGGAAAGAATGATACCTGCGAAAGCACCACCAATACCAAGACCTGCCTTAAGAGCAAATACTACACCTGAGAAGCAGAAGCCTGTAGCACGACGACCGCTGACATACTCCACATGATCTGCAACATCGCCTATCATAGCCCACAGCAATGGAACAGTTGGTGCATAAGCAAGGCTCTTCAGCACACAGAGAACGTATATTGATGCAACATCATTCGGCTCTGGGAGATAGAAACATGCTGTAAACAGTGCTGTCAATGAAAGACAAATCACAAAGACGCGTTTCTTACCATAGCGGTTTGCCAGGAACTCAGAAAGGAGGATGACTCCCAGGAACTGAACAATGGCGCCAATCATATTAAATAAGGAGAAACCTATGCTATAGGCGTCTGCCTCACTGTGTGCTATAAGGTTGAAGGCACCAAGAATGCTTGCACCAATTCCTGTTCGTGTACCTTCCACGTCTGCAAGGCCGCACTTCTGAATAAATCCGTAAAGTGCTGTCTGGTCTATGTTACTCTGGAAATAGAAACTCATGGCACTGCCCCAAACAGCAAGTGTGATGAAGACAAAGAGTGTCAACACGAACATTGCCTTCCAAGGATTGCTCTTGAAAGTTTCCTTGACATCAGCCATAACATTGCTCTCCTGTGCTGGAGGAGGAGTAATTCTCTCCTTTGTTGACAGGAAGGCTATTACGAGGAATACAAATCCTACACAAGCAAACAGACCGATTGTGCACAGCCAACCGTGAGCCTCGTCACCATCGCCAAACTTGTTAACCAGAGGCAGAGTAAGACCCTGTACAACAAACTGTGCTATAGTGCTGGCAACAAAACGGATGCTGGTAATGCTGGTACGCTCTCTGATGTCACTACTCATCACACCACCCAAAGAACTGTAAGGGGTGTTGTTGATAGAATACATCGTCATAAGCAGGATATAGGAAATTGTAGCATACAGGGCTACCATACCCTTATCCTCTATACCAGGATTATAGAACGCCAGAACATAGAATACAGCAAAAGGCAATGCTGACCACAGCACCCAAGGACGATACTTACCCCACTTTGTCTGGGTCTTATCGCTGAGAATACCTACTGCCGGATCAACAAAGGCATCAACAATACGTGCTATGAGAAGCACACTACCGGCAATTGCTCCATCCAGACCAAAGATATCAGTGTAAAACTTCAACTGGAAGATCATCATCATCTGGAACACCAGATTGGCTGATGCATCACCAAGAGAATAGCCTATCTTCTCACCAAGGCTCACTTTCATGTTGGGAGCCTGTACTCTTGACGTTATGTCTTTTTCTTCTGCCATAATTTTGTTTAGCGTTTTATTTTCGAGTAAAGTTTTTAGTTTTTCTTTTGAATCCGTGTGCAAAAATATATATAATGTGTGATACATAAATTGCAGAAAATTCTAAAAAGTTTTTCTTATGTAACATTGTAAAGAAAAATCTTTCAAAAGTTATAAAATTTTATGAAAAAGAAACAGATAAAGAAGTCTGTTTGCGATAAAACCGGTACCTTTGCACTCGATAAAGTTTTTTCATCATAATGGTTAGTAAGTTTTAGTTCATGAGAACTGCTGTGTAGTGAAGAGCTCGCAGCAAAGCATCCAACGGGACGTCCAACCCGTTGGATGTTCTCTTTAAAAAAGAAAGAAAAATTATGAAAAAGAGAACACTATTTCTATTATTTATCTTACAGAATCTTATTATAGGAATAACTGACTGTGTTGCTTCCTCTGCTTGCTCAGAAGACGGAAGCCGACTTTGGTTGCGCTATGAGGCAGTAAGTACTCCTGCTACAGTAACGGGAGTGAAGTGTGTGGCAGCAGACGAACTGAAAGCCTGCTGGAAAGGTCAGCCCGTAGAACTGAAACGTCAACGCGGTATGGGGCATGATGACTACAGCATAACCACCGCAAACGGAAAGATACTGTTGACAGCAAGCACTGACATAGGACTACTGTATGGTGCATATCATCTGCTGAGACTTCAACAAAGCGGTGCTGACTACACCTCTTATAATAATATAAAGGAGAGTCCTGCATACGACCTGCGCATCCTAAACCATTGGGACAATCCTGACGGCACCGTAGAACGTGGATTTGCAGGAAGAAGCATTTTCTGGACAGAAAAAGAACTGAATACAGAACACATAAAACAGTACGGACGTGCAAATGCCTCAATAGGTATTAACGGAACTGTGCTGAACAATGTGAATGCAAAGCCGGCAACACTCTCAACCCAGCAACTGGAGAGAGCAAAGCAGATAGCTGATATTCTGCGTCCTTATGGCGTACGCGTGTACCTTTCTATTAATTTTGCCTCACCAATACGTCTTGGCGGTCTGCCTACTGCCGACCCTTTAAATGCCGACGTAGTGAAATGGTGGAAGGAAAAGGTTGATGAGATATACAAGATGATACCTGACTTTGGCGGTTTCCTTGTCAAGGCAAACTCAGAAGGTGAGCCTGGACCATGCGACTACGGCCGCTCACATGCCGAAGGAGCAAATATGTTAGCCAAAGTACTGAAAAAACATAACGGCATCGTCATGTGGCGCGCCTTTGTATATAATCCCCAGAGCAGCGATCGCGCCAATCAGGCATACGAGGAGTTTATGCCCCTTGACGGACAGTTTGACAATAATGTTATAATACAGATAAAGAACGGTCCCATCGACTTCCAGCCACGTGAGGCATACAGTCCGCTGTTCACAGGAATGCAGAAAACATCAATGATGGTGGAGTTCCAAATTACACAGGAATATCTTGGTGCAGCTAACCATCTGGTTTATCTTGCCCCTATGTGGAAAGAATTCTTCGGATTTGTAAAACCCTCCTCACTCAAGGCGATGGCAGGCGTAGCAAATATTGGTGATGACGTAAATTGGTGCGGCCATCATTTCGCTCAGTCCAACTGGTATGCCTTCGGACGACTGGCTTGGAATCCGAATCTGACATCAAAGCAGATTGCCGAGGAATGGCTCACACAGACCTTCGGCGAACAAAGTAATCTCTCACCTCTCACCTCTCACCTCTCACCTCTTCTCAAGGTGATGCTTGACAGCCGTGAGGCCTGTGTCAACTATATGATGCCGCTGGGAATCCACCATATCTTTGCTGGTACTCACCATTACGGCCCAGAACCCTGGTACAGTCCTAAAGGCGTAAGAGCCGACTGGACCCCACCCTATTACCACAAAGCAGACAGCATAGGCATGGGCTTCGACCGCACTCTGACAGGTTCTGCGAATGTACGCCAGTATCCTGACTCCCTCTGCAACCTTTATAATAATATAAAAACATGTCCAGAAAATCTACTGGTATGGTTCCACCATGTTCCCTGGGATTTCTGCATGAAGAGCGGACGCACCTTCTGGGACGAGCTGTGTCATAAATATAACGATGGTGTGCAGCAAGCACGTCAGTTCCTGGTGGTTTGGGACGCCATGCAGCCATACGTTGATGCTCAGCGCTTCAATGAGGTACAGCGCAAATTACGCATACAGGCTCGCGATGCAGTATGGTGGAACAATGCATGTCTGTTGTACTTCCAGACTTTCTCACACCGTCCTATCCCACAGGACGTAGAGCATCCTGTACATAACCTCGATGAAATGATGAAATTTAATATTCCAATAGGTATGTACGAGAACCCTGAAAATGGATATAACAAGTAGTGAAGAGTGAAAAAAACTTAATTTTCCCATATCTTCACTCTTCACCCTTCACTTTTTCAGTCTTTTTTTGTACCTTTGCACCCGCAAGCGTGGTTCCCACCTTAAACAATGCCGCGCGAGCACGGGCTTTTAGCTCAGTTGGTTAGAGCAACAGACTCATAATCTGGAGGTCCTAGGTTCAAGCCCTAGATGGCCCACGCAAGGCACCACTCGATATGAGTGAGTGCCTTTTTCTATTCTATATATCTATATGATTAAAAAACTTTTCTTATTATTACTTTTACATACCCTGCTATTAGTTTCAGGCAGCAGTATTCATGCTCAGACACCAGACAATGATTTAAGTACTGATCTAAAAAACCTTCTTACCAAAAACAGTAAGAATGGCAGAAATAGCAGGAATAAGAAAAACAACAATAACAATATCACTATCGGATGTTGCATCTACGACTTGACGGCAGATTCTACATTATTCGAACATAATGCAGATAGGATGATGATTCCTGCCAGTACACAGAAACTTTATACCGCCACCGCCATGCTCACCACGTATGGAGAGGATTTCACCTTTCAGACCAGCATCACCACCAACGGTGAAGAAGCGATGGATACATTAGGAAATATATTCTTGAAGGGTGACATATACATCAACACTAACTGCGACCCCACCCTAACGGCAGAAGGAGCACGTGCCATAAAAGACAAAATAATTGCTATGGGATATGATTCCATAGACGGAGGGATTATCTTATGCATAAACGAAAAGACCCAACACATACGTCTTGCAGAGGACAACTTCGCCCCCCAGGTGGCAAAACTTCTGGCATCAGATACAGTGAAATTCTCTTCAACACTTACTTGGGGCAAGGAGAATACTACAGAGAAAGGCATGTATCCTCTCGGCTTTATACGCACTCCACTGATGAAGGTTATGAACCGAATGCTCAAGAGCAGTGACAACATATATGCAGAGTCGATGTTGCTAAACCTAGTAAAGAACGATGACAAATGGTCATACGACGGATGTAAGGATATAGTGCGGAAGATGGTCGAGAAGATTTGCACCAATTACCGGCCAGACATGCTGTCAGGAAGTTTAAGCACCTACTACTACAACATCGCTGACGGTAGCGGACTGTCACGCTCAAACAAGACTACAGCACAATCGCAGGTTGATTTGCTGCGATACGTATATCACAATAAAAACATTTTTCAGTTATTATATGACAATATGCCCATAGCCGGCGTTGACGGTACTCTTGGACACAGAATGACCGATGGTATGGCTCATAATAACGTACATGCAAAAACAGGTACCCTGAATGGTGTCTCCACGCTTTCAGGTTATCTTACAGCAGCAAATGGTCATGACATAGCTTTCTCCATACTCATAAACAACTGCTATGACAAACCCTTTGCCCGTTCGCTGCAAAACAAAATCTGCGAAGTACTGTCAAAAATAGAATAAAAAAAGAAGAGCCAAATGACTCTTCTTTCTGCGCTCCCTCTTGGGCTTGAACCAAGGACCCCCTGATTAACAGTCAGATGCTCTGACCAACTGAGCTAAGGAAGCTTATAAACACAATTTTTGAATTGCGGTGCAAAGGTACAACGAAAAAGTGAAATATCCAAATTTTTAGGAAAGTTTTTTACGCTATAGGGCAAAAAAACACAAAAAAACCTATAATCTGAGCTTATTTGTCGTGAGAAATATGTGATTTCACAAACTGACGCGCACGGAAAAGGTTTACTTTTACCTGATCCTCAGATATCTCCATAGCATCGGCTATCTCCTTATAGCTTTTTCCCTCAAAATCACGTAACTGCATTACTGAGCGTTGCTTCTCCGGCATCTGAGCCATCAATTGGCGAATAGACTCTATACGCTCCTGCTGCTCTATCTGCCTTTCTATTGTATTATGAATGCCGTAACCCTGTTCAACCTTTACATCATCGTAGGAAGCCGTCTGATTTATCTTCATACGCTGACGGTCAATAGAAAGATTGCGGGTAAGACGGAGGGCAAATGACTCAATATTCTCTATCTCATTTATCCTCTCCCCCATTCCCCATATCTTTATAATGACATCCTGCACGACATCCTCTGCCTCCTGACTATTAAGAGTTATCCTTAACGCCAGGCGGTATAATACATTCTTAAGAGGAAGTATGTCACGCTGGATATCTATCATTGACTTCTCAAATACAAAACTACTGAATTACGGTTCCTTCGTTAGCTTTACCTATATTGTCTGCCAATGTTATCACTACACGACTAACACCCGATTCTACGGCACTAAGAGCATTCTCTACCTTAGGTTTCATTCCTCCGGATATAACGCCGTTCTTTTCGTACATCTTGAAAATCTCACGGGTAATAAGAGGAATGACACTATTATCATCATCAGGATTACTTAGCACACCCTTCTTTTCAAAGGAATAAATTAATGTTACCTCATATTTCTTTGCCAAAGCCTTCGCCACAGTTGATGCTATAGTATCAGCATTAGTATTCAGAATATTTCCGGTTCCATCGTGTGTAAGAGGAGCTACAACGAGCGTTATGCCATTATCTATAAGATGCGACATACACTCTCCATCTGCCCTATCTACATCGCCTACGAAGCCAAAATCAACGACTTTCTTTTCACCACTTTCATCCACCTTCATTTCTACTGGCGGACGCTTGTGAGAACGTATAACATCCATATCAGCACCTGTAATGCCCAAAGCGTTCACACCTCGTGCCTGCAACTGTGCTACAAGATTCTTGTTTACAAGGCCGCCATATACCATTGTTACCACCTCGAGCATTGCGCCGTCTGTGATTCTGCGTCCTCCTACCATCTTGCTCTCAATGCCAAGACTTGCTGCAACCTTTGTTGCACGACGGCCACCACCATGAACAAGAATTTTCTTTCCCTCAATGGCACAGAAATTCTCCAACAATGTCTGCAGTTGTGCTGAATCCTCAACAACGGCACCGCCTACTTTTACTATTGTCAGTTTATCCATTTTTCCTTTATTTCGTTTATTACTTCATTAAGTTCCTTTACCGTATCAGCCCTAAGCATCTTTATTCTTATCGGACGGAAGTCTGGTATTCCCTTGAATACAGGAGACGCTGCAAGATGTCTGCGAGTATGAAGAATAGCCTTATATTCATCGCCGATGAAATCGAGATTTATCTGCAACAATTCTTTCAGTATATCTATCTTCTCATATGGGGTCAGCGACTCTGCCTGCTTAGAGAAAATCCACGGCTGTCCAAACGTTGCCCTACCTATCATCACACCATCGACACCATATGTATCAAAGGCTTTTTCCGCCTCTTCCATACTCTTTATGTCTCCATTGCCAACTATTGGAATATCTACCTTTTGTTTTGCTTCTCCTATCAATGTCCAATCAGCCTCACCTGTGTACATCTGGGCACGGGTTCTGCCATGAATGGTAAGAGCCTTTATGCCACACTGTGACAACTGTACGGCTAACTCAGGCATAGCAAGATGGTTGTTATCCCACCCTAATCTGGTTTTGACCGTAACAGGAGTATTCACCGCCTTGACCACAGCCTCTGTCATCTCCAACATCAAAGGAATATTCTGCAACATTCCTGCTCCAGCACCTTTTCCTGCTACTTTCTTGACAGGACATCCGAAATTCAGGTCTATAACGTCAGGATGAGCCTCAGCCTCAACAATACGTGCTGCTTCAACTACTGCATCTGTTGTCCTTCCATATATCTGTATGCCAACAGGTCGCTCGTCATCACTTATTGTAAGTTTGCGCGTCGTAGCCTTTATATTGCGTATCAGGGCCTCAGCAGCAACAAACTCAGAATATACCATAGCAGCCCCATAACGCTTACAAAGTCGCCGAAAACCAACATCGGTGACATCTTCCATAGGGGCCAGCATTAGAGGGCGTTCACCAAGGTCTATATCGGCTATCTTCATTCGTAAACGTCTTCTTCTGGGATGTCTTCTTCTATTACAAGATTATCGATGATGAAGTTCTGGCGGTCCATGGTGTTTTTTCCCATGTAGTATTCCAGCAGTTTCTCTACTTCATCACTCTGGCGTAATGTTACCTGCTCAAGACGAATATCTGGTCCTATAAAACCAGCGAATTCATCGGGAGAAATCTCACCTAGACCCTTAAAACGTGTTATCTCTGGATCAGGGCCTAATTCTTCTATTGCCTTTACACGCTCTTCCTCACTATAACAATAGCGTATCAAATAATCCTTCGGCTTTTCCCCACGCTCCTTGAGTTTTGCATCCTCTGCCTCTATTATGATCTTATTCCTTACCTTATTGCGCTTATTTCTCACACGGAACAAAGGAGTCTGAAGAACATATACGTGTCCTTTTTTTACCAATTCAGGGAAGAACTGAAGGAAGAAGGTGATGATGAGCAAACGGATATGCATGCCATCAACATCAGCATCAGTAGCCACTATAACCTTATTATATCTGAGGTTATCAAGTCCTTCTTCTATATCAAGGGCAGACTGAAGAAGGTTAAACTCTTCATTCTCATAAACCACTTTCTTCGTCAAACCATAACAATTCAGTGGCTTTCCCTTAAGGGAGAACACAGCCTGAGTATTAACATCTCTACTCTTAGTAATAGAACCGGAAGCTGAATCACCCTCAGTGATGAATATGCAAGACTCCTCTTTCCTATCGTTCTTGACATCAGAGAAATGTATACGACAGTCACGCAACTTCCTGTTATGAAGACTAGCCTTCTTAGCACGTTCACGGGCAAGCTTCGTCACACCCGCCATAGCCTTCCTCTCACGTTCAGAACTCTTTACCTTTTCCTCTATTATCTCTGCAACATCAAGATTACGATGAAGGTAGTTATCCACTTCAGTTTTAACGAAATCACCGACATATTTGTTGACAGAAACACCCTCCGGAGCCATCTTGTCGGAACCCAACTTAATCTTTGTCTGCGACTCGAAAACAGGCTCTTCAACATTCACCGCAATAGCAGCAACAAGACCATTACGGATGTCTCCGTATTCATACTTACCGAAGTATTCCTTTATAGTTCTTGCTATATGCTCTTTGAATGCTGACTGATGCGTACCACCCTGTGTGGTATGCTGACCATTTACAAAGGAGTCATATTCCTCACCATTCTGATTGGTATGAGTAAAAGCTATCTCTATATCCTCCCCTTGCATATGCACAATAGGATAAAGAGGCTCACTGGTCATCTGGTCTTTCAGCAGGTCGGACAATCCATGACGGGAAATAATACGACGACCATTGTACATTATTGCAAGCCCAGTATTGAGATAAGTATAGTTCCTCAACATCATCTCTACGATATCATCGTGGAAAGAATAGTTCAGGAACAGAGTATCATCAGGCTCAAAAGAAATAAAAGTTCCCCTTTCATCGGATGATTTCTCTGTTTTATCGCTTACCAAAATACCCTTTTCAAACTTAGCAATACGTACATTTCCGTCACGATAAGAGCGAACCTCAAACTTCGAAGAAAGGAAATTGACAGCCTTGATACCAACGCCATTCATACCAACGGACTTCTTGAAAGCCTTGGAATCATACTTGCCGCCTGTATTAAGCTGGCTGACAGCTTCTATCATCTTTCCCTGAGGGATACCACGTCCATAGTCACGGAGAGTAACAGATTTATTGTCGATAATATCTATTTCGATGCGATTGCCTTCATGCATACGAAATTCGTCTATACTGTTATCAATAGCCTCCTTCAGCAGAACATAGATACCATCCTCTGCATGTGATCCGTCACCCATTCTGCCTATATACATTCCTGGGCGGGTACGGATGTGATCAACATCTGACAAATGTCGGATATTTTCGTCGCTATAATTGACCTGTTCTATTTCTTCTGTTTTTTTCTCTGCCATCACAATAATTTCTTATAACTGCGCAACCTTTTTACTGTCTTTGCCTCCAAGTACTGCCATGCCGACAGTACTCCGTCGTTTGTCTCCATCATTGCAAGTGTAAGCGCTTGTTTGAAACGATATTTCTGATACCATCGTATAAGGTCATTGAACAATATCGCATTAGCACCCTTAGCTCTATACTCAGGGAGAACACCTATTATCAGCAGATCTACCGTATCAGTATAATGGAACCACTTTGTATATAATGTCTTTACCAATGGCCACCAGCCAAATGGAAAAAGACGTCCTTTGTCTGTATGTTGTAATCCTTTGGTGAAGGAAGGGAATGTGACACCGAAACCAACGATTTCATCGTTCTTGTTTTTGTCACATATAAGTGTTACGAGGTTAAGATCTGCAAGTGAAATATAATTGTTCACCATCCTTCCAATGAGGGCATCATCTATTTCTGAAAACTCATATAAGTCCTTGTAACACTGGTTAAGAACCTCAAAAAGACGTCTTCCAAGCCCACCCTTTATTGCTTCGTCCTTAGTCATCTTACGGGCATGAAGACCATAACGGGTATCTATAAGTTTTGCTATTTTTTCAAACTTTTCAGGAACAACATCTGGTACCTTAACCATATTCTGTACCCAGTCATTGTCCTTTATAAAGCCCATAACTTCCATATGGTCTTTATAATATGGGAAGTTGTGATTGGCATGCATTGTCTGCTCTACATCAAAGCCTTCGACCAACATTCCCTCTCTGCCAAGATCAATGAATCCCATAGGACCTATTATTGTATCCATTCCTCTTGACAGACCATATTCGCGCACCTTATTTATCAATGCTTCAGAAACATCATAATCATCGATGAAATCGAAATATCCGAAACGAACATTCTTATGTCCCCACTTCTCATTGGCACGATGGTTGATGATAGCAGCGATGCGTCCGACTGCCTCACCATCTTTATATGCCATATAGTACTCTGCCTCACAATATTCCCAATATGGCTGAGCATCTTTTGAGCCCTGATATAAATCGGCCATTTCATCAGAAAAAAGATAAGGGCAGGCACAGGGGTCATCACGATACAAGTCAGTGCGGAAATCGATAAATTTACCGATTTCCGCCTTCGTTGATATAGTTCTTATTTCTATCATTTTCTGTTTTACCAGATATCCGTATAACAGAAATCCTGTTATCTTATACCTTTGGTAATTTCTCCAAAGCTTTCTTTATCTCTGCATCCGTTGGTATATAATCCATCATTGAGCCTTCATTGAAAGCCTTGTATGCATAGAGATCGAAATAACCTGTTCCAGAAAGGTTGAATACAATAACCTTTTCCTCACCAGTCTTCTTACACTCCAGAGCTTCATCAATAGCTGCTCGGATAGCATGAGATGACTCCGGAGCAGGCAATGTGCCTTCTGCACGAGCAAACAATACTGCTGCCTCAAAGACGCTTGTCTGCTCATAAGCACGTGCTTCAAAAAGACCCTGATCGTACAACTCAGAAAGTATTGGACTCATACCATGGAAACGCAATCCACCTGCATGGTTAGCACTTGGAATGAACTGTGAACCGACTGTGTACATCTTTGCCAACGGACAAATCATACCTGTATCACAGAAATCGTATGCATAAATGCCTCGTGTGAAGCTTGGACATGATGCAGGCTCTGCTCCTATTATCTTATACTTTGCCTCTCCACGCAGCATCTCTCCAAGGAAAGGTGAAGCAAAACCGCCAAGATTCGAACCACCTCCTGTACATCCGATGAGAACGTCAGGTTTGATGTTATATTTCTTCAATGCAGCCTGTACCTCCAAACCTATTATTGTCTGATGTAACAGTACCTGATTGAGTACTGAACCAAGTTCGTAACGATAACCAGGAGTTGTTGTAGCAACTTCCACTGCCTCAGAAATAGCACAACCTAAAGAACCTGTTGTGCCTGGGAATTCGGCATTTATTTTCTTACCTACCTCTGTCGTCATACTTGGAGAAGGTATAATGCTTGCGCCATAGGTGTTTATCACCTCACGACGGAAAGGCTTTTGTTCGTAAGAACATTTTACCATATATACCTTACAGTCCAATCCAAAATACTGACATGCCATAGAAAGGGCTGTACCCCATTGTCCCGCACCAGTCTCAGTGGTTACACCTTTCAAACCTTGCTTCTTAGCATAGTATGCCTGAGCAATAGCAGAATTAAGCTTATGTGAACCAGAAGTATTATTTCCTTCGAACTTATAGAAAATCTTTGCTGGGGTATCAAGAGCTTTTTCTAAGAATTCAGCATGCACCAAAGGTGAAGGACGGAACATACGATAGAAGTCCTGAACCTCTTCAGGAATATCAAACCACTTGGTATCATTATCCAATTCCTGCTTAATCAGCTCATCACAGAAAATCGGCTGCATATCCTCAAAAGAAAGAGGCTGTTTTGTACCTGGGTTCAACAGTGGCGCAGGTTTTTGCTTCATGTCTGAACGCACATTGTACCACTTTGTTGGCATCTCTTTTTCAGAGAGATAAATCTTGTAGGGAACTTTTTCCATTCTGATAAAAATTTCTTTATTCTTGTGTAAGTGTTGTTTAAAATATCGGCGCCACTGCGGGCGCCGATATTATTATCACCTTACTTTTAATCTGCCAGTTTGGCTGAGATAAACTCCCTGTTAAGTCTGGCAATGTTTGCTATTGATTCATTCTTAGGACAAACAGCCTCACATGCACGAGTGTTTGTACAGTTACCGAAACCGAGTTCATCCATCTTTGCTATCATCGCCTTAGCACGCTTTGCAGCCTCAGGCCTTCCCTGTGGGAGGAGAGCCAGCTGGCTTACCTTGCTTGATACGAAAAGCATTGCAGAGCCATTCTTACATGCTGCAACACATGCACCACAGCCAATACAAGTAGCGCAATCCATTGCCTCGTCAGCATTCTGCTTAGGAATAAGGATAGCATTGGCATCCTGTGCCTGACCTGCACGAACAGATGTATAACCACCTGCCTGGATAATCTTATCAAAGGCATTACGGTCAACCATACAGTCCTTAATTACAGGGAAGCCTGCTGAACGCCAAGGTTCTACTGTGATGACATCACCGTCATTGAACTTACGCATATAGAGCTGACAGGTTGTTGCTCCACGCTCTGTCTTACCATGCGGTGTACCATTGATATACAGCGAGCACATGCCGCAAATACCCTCACGGCAATCGTGATCGAAGACGAATGGTTCCTTACCCTGATTGATGAGCTGTTCGTTCATCATATCAAGCATCTCGAGGAATGAGGTATCGTCAGGGATGTTCTGCATCACCTCTTCGTCAAAATGACCCTTTTCTTTAGGACCATTCTGTTTCCAAAACTTTACAGTTACTGAAATATTTTTAGCCATAATGTTTTTTAGTTTTTGTAGTTACGTGTCTGTACCTTTATAATCTCATACTCAAGAGGCTCCTTTGTAAGTTCAGGTGCTGTTTCATCATTACCCTGATATTCCCATGCGCCTACATAGAAGAAATTCTTATCATCACGCTTTGCTTCACCTTCTTCTGTCTGGTGCTCCTCACGGAAGTGTCCGCCACAAGATTCCTCACGATGGAGGGCATCATAAGCGATGAGTTCGCCCATAAGGATAAAGTCACGAAGATGAATAGCCTTGTCAAGTTCTACATTGAGACCTTCTTTTGAACCAGGTACAAAGAGGTTTTCGTTGAATTCCTTACGAAGAGCCTTCAGCATCTTCAGACCTTCTTCAAGTCCTTCCTTTGTACGTCCCATACCAACATGTTCCCACATGATATGTCCCAACTCTTTATGGAGAGAATCAACAGAACGCTTACCCTTGATGTTCAACAGACGATCCTGCTCTGCATCAACAGCCTTCTCAGCCTCAGCAAACTCTGGAAGATCAGTAGAAACCTTAGGCCATATCTCCTGATCAGCAAGATAATTCTGTATAGTGTAAGGAAGTACGAAATAACCGTCAGCAAGACCCTGCATCAAAGCAGAAGCACCAAGACGGTTAGCACCATGGTCAGAGAAGTTGCACTCACCAATAGAGAAAAGTCCTGGGATAGTTGTCTGCAATTCGTAGTCAACCCATATACCACCCATTGTGTAGTGGATAGCTGGGAATATCATCATTGGCTTGTAGTAATCAAAACCATCCTTAGAATAAACGAATTCACCGGGGTTAACGTCTGTAATCTCCTCATACATATCGAACAGATTACCATAACGCTGACGGATTTCATCAATACCAAGACGCTGAATAGACTCGGAGAAATCGAGGAAAACTGCAAGTCCGGTATTATTTACACCAAAGCCCTTGTCGCAACGCTCCTTTGCTGCACGTGATGCAACGTCACGAGGTACGAGGTTACCAAAAGCTGGATAACGACGCTCAAGATAATAGTCACGATCCTGCTCTGGAATTTCCCATCCCTGCTTTGTGCCTGCCTGAAGAGCCTTAGCATCTTCAATGTTCTTTGGAACCCAGATACGACCATCATTACGCAGAGACTCTGACATAAGGGTCAGCTTTGACTGGTTGTTTCCATGAACAGGAATACATGTAGGATGGATCTGCACATAAGATGGATTTGCCATCATGGCACCCTTACGGTAGCACTGTATTGCTGCAGAGCAGTTACAGCCCATAGCATTTGTAGAGAGGAAATATGTATTTCCATAACCACCAGTAGCAATTACAACAGCATTTGCAGAGAAGCGCTCCAGCTTACCTGTTACAAGATTCTTAGCAATAATACCACGAGCACGGCCGTTGATGATAACAACATCCTCCATCTCATAACGTGTATAGAGCTTCACCTTACCCTTCTGCACCTCCTTAGAAAGAGAAGAATATGCACCCAGCAGCAGCTGCTGACCTGTCTGTCCCTTTGCATAGAAAGTACGGCTTACCTGTGCACCACCGAAAGAACGGTTTGCAAGCATACCGCCGTATTCACGAGCAAATGGTACACCCTGTGCAACACACTGGTCGATGATATTGTTTGAAACTTCTGCCAAACGATATACGTTAGCCTCACGTGCACGATAGTCACCACCCTTTACTGTATCATAGAACAGACGATAAACAGAGTCACCATCGTTCTGATAGTTCTTAGCTGCATTGATACCACCCTGTGCAGCAATAGAGTGAGCACGACGTGGTGAGTCCTGAATGCAGAAGTTAAGTACATTGAAGCCCATCTCAGCGAGAGAAGACGCAGCACTGGCACCAGCCAGACCTGTTCCGACAACAATTACGTCAAGCTTCAGTTTATTCTTAGGGTTAACCAAGCGCTGATGTGCCTTGAATTCAGTCCACTTCTGTGCTACAGGTCCCTGAGGTATTTTGGAATTTAATGTCTTTGCCATTTTTTTCTTACTTTTTTAAGTTTTCAGTTTACTATTCTCCCTTGTTTAGCAACAGCACATTTTTTCAAAGAAGAACCACAGCACAACAATTGCAAAACCTGCACAAAGCAGTGTAACGTATGTTATTCCTATAACCTTCCAGCGAGTAAACCATACCTTACCATTCCAGCCGAGAGTCTGAAGAGCACTCCAGAAACCATGTGTCAGATGGAACCACAGAGCAGCAATCCAAATAAGGTAAACTACTACATAGGCACCACAGCTGAATGTCTCCCTTATCCAATATACACCATCGGTACTGTGAGCCAGGTCGCCAGAGCCTGTAAGGTCAACAAGCATCATCTTTGACCAGAAATTCACCAGGTGAAGAATCAGACCAATGATAACGATAAGACCAAGAACAAGCATGTTCTGACTTGCCCACTCTACCTTTGAAGGCTTCTCGGTTACAGCATAACGCTCTGAACCACGAGCTGCCTTGTTCTGCATTGTAAGGATGAAGGCATAGATAATGTGAATAACGGCCAATGCTGCAAGACCCAATGTTGCTACTACTGCATACCAGTTAGCACCAAGGAGTTCGCAAATCATATTGTAGCCTTCTGCAGAAAACAAAGCTACAACATTCATTGACATGTGGAAAGTGAGGAACAAGATAAGGCATAGACCTGTAACGGACATGATAACCTTACGTCCAATTGAAGAATTAAATAACCACATAAGATTTTGTTGTTAAGATATTTGTTGTTAAGTTAAGATAATATTTTGCTCTATAAATCTATTAAGCTCACCATTCGGGCACAAAGTTAAGGAAAATTTGCGAATTTTCAAAGAAAAAGAACAAGAAATTGAAAAAATTTATATACTTTTGCATCAAAATTATAAAAATGAGGAACTTTTCATACGATGTTATAGTCGTCGGAGGTGGACATTCGGGCTGTGAAGCTGCTCATGCAGCAGCAAGCATGGGAGCACATACCTGTCTCGTTACGATGGACATGAACAAAATTGCACAAATGTCATGCAATCCTGCTGTCGGCGGCATTGCCAAAGGACAGATTGTTCGTGAAATTGATGCTCTTGGCGGCAGCATGGGTATTGTCACTGATGCAACAGCTATACAGTTCCGTATGCTTAACAAAAGCAAAGGGCCTGCTATGTGGAGTCCACGCGCACAATGTGACAGAGAAAAGTTTATATGGAAATGGAGGGAAATTCTCGATTCCACCGAAAATCTGGATATTTGGCAAGACCAGGTAGAAGAGCTTATAACATCCTCTGATTCCTCTATCCCATCTGTTTCCGGAGTTAAGACTATCTGGGGTGTTGAATTATATGCTCCTTGCGTAATCATAACAGCAGGAACCTTCTTAAACGGACTTATGCATGTTGGAAGAAAGATGATTACAGGAGGTCGTTGTGCCGAGCCTGCTGCTTTACATCTTACAGAAAGCATAAATGCACTTGGCATAACGTCAGCACGTATGAAGACTGGTACTCCTGTTCGCATTGACAAACGCTCCATACATTTTGAAGATACAACGGAACAACCAGGCGAAGAGGTTGCAAGTCTGTTTAGCTACCTTTCAAACAACGATACCAAAAAGCCCTGCTTAGAGCAACTGTCATGCTGGCTTCTCAATACCACGCCTGAGTGTCATGACATTCTCATGTCAGGTCTTGCAGACTCTCCTCTTTATAACGGACAAATACAATCTATAGGTCCACGCTACTGCCCATCCATAGAAACAAAGTTGCATACATTTCCAGACAAGGACCATCATCCTCTTTTCTTGGAACCAGAAGGAACGAATACAAACGAGATGTATCTCAACGGTTTTTCTTCTTCCCTGCCTATGGAAATTCAACTGGAAGCCTTGAAAAAAATTCCTGCTCTGCGTGACGTCAGAATTTATCGTCCTGGATATGCAATAGAGTATGACTTCTTTGATCCCACGCAACTGTATCATTCCCTGATGTCAAAGAAGTGTAATGGATTGTTCTTTGCTGGTCAGGTAAATGGTACTACTGGATATGAAGAGGCAGCTGCACAGGGTATTATGGCAGGTATAAATGCGGCCTTATATGCAGGAAAGACCTCCGATGACCTGTCAAAGACCACCTTTACATTGTCTCGCGATGAAGCATATATCGGAGTTTTGATTGATGATTTGGTTACAAAAGGTGTTGATGAGCCATATCGTATGTTCACCTCTCGGGCAGAGTATCGAATCCTTTTGCGACAAGACAATGCAGACTCTCGATTGACAGAGAAATCCTACAACATTGGTTTAGCCACAAGCGAACGCTATAGTCAATGGAAGACAAAACAAAAAAGAATAGACCATATCGTCTCCTATTGTAATAATGTAAAGCAAAAAGGCAAACTGCTGTGCGAAATAATATCCAGACCAGAGGTTGACCTTCTTTCCCTCTACCCTACCCTACCCCACCTGCGTGACTACATCGACAACATTCCTGAATCAGAAAGGGAAGAAGTTATCAATGCCGCAGAGATTTCCATAAAATATGCCGGCTACATAGAAAGAGAAAAGTTAACAGCACAAAAGATGCACAGGCTTGAAAACATTCATATCCGCAACCATTTCGACTATGAACAGATTCAAAGCCTTTCAACAGAAGCACGTCAAAAACTTAAAGCCATCAACCCGGAAACTTTAGCACAGGCTTCACGCATCCCAGGAGTATCGCCTTCTGACATAAATGTATTATTGGTTCTCATGAAAAGATAGATGTTTCACGACATCAAATTCATAGTAAAATCGGACGTTCCACGCCCGTGAAACATAAAAAACTAAATGTTTCACGACTTTTATAACTTATTGAAAACAAACACTTTAATAATTCATTGTTTCACGTGAAACAAAAGAGCGACGAGAGGCTGCAGCACCTCAGGAATATAGTATCGGCAATGCCCGAAAAGCCTGGTTCATATCAGTTCTATGATGTGGACGGGGTTATCATTTATGTGGGCAAGGCAAAGAATCTAAAGCGTAGGGTCAACTCTTATTTCCATACAGAGGTGGACAGATTCAAGACGAAGGTTCTTGTCTCTAAAATCCATAACATCTCATATACTGTTGTCAAAACGGAAGAGGATGCTCTCTTGTTGGAGAACTCTTTAATTAAGAAATACAATCCACGATATAATGTGCTTTTGAAAGACGGCAAAACTTATCCGTCAATATGTATCACAGGAGAGTATTTTCCCCGCATCTTTAAAACACGTACCATTAACAAAAAATACGGAACATATTTTGGACCATACTCTCATTTGGGATCTATGTATGCTGTTTTGGAGTTAATAAAAAAACTATATCGTCCACGTACATGTCGCTTCCCAATAACAAAGGAAGGAATAGAATCAGGGAAATACAAACCATGTCTTGAATACCATATAAAAAACTGCGGAGCTCCATGCTGTGGAAAGCTGTCTTGGGAAGAGTATCAGAAAAACATTTCTAGCGCGCGCGAGATATTAAAAGGTAATACGCGAGAACTTATACAGCACCTCGTGGACGAAATGAACAAAGCAGCAGAGAATCTTCTCTTTGAAGAAGCTGAGGAATATAAGCAACAGCTCTCACTGATAGAACAGTTCTGTGCAAAGAGTGAAGTGGTAAGCAACACTATTACTGATGTAGATGTCTTTACTATAGACAACGAGAACTCCCCTACCCTATTCATCAATTATATTCATGTTAAGAATGGCGCCATTAACCAATCTTTCACCTATGAATATAAACAAAGCATCGATGAATCCGAAGAAGACTTATTGATATCAGCTATAATAGAAATACGTGAGAGATTCCATTCAACAGCTAAGGAAATCATAGTTCCTTTTGAAATAGACTGGCATCTTCCAAATGCTGAATTCTTTGTACCACAGAGAGGAGACAAACATCACCTCCTGGAACTTTCATACATGAATTGCAAACAGTATCGCGTGGATAGGCTAAAGCAGAGTGATAAGCTAAATCCAGAGCAGAAATATACACGCATGATGAAGGAACTACAGGACAAGCTAGGACTTCCTAAGTTACCATATCATATTGAACTGTTTGATAATTCCAACATTTCAGGTTCCGATGCTGTTGCCGGATGTGTCGTATATAAAGGAATGAAGAAATCACCAAAGGATTATCGCAAGTATAACATTAAAACTGTGGAAGGACCTGATGACTATGCTTCTATGCAAGAAGTTGTAAGAAGGAGATATACTAATGCAGATAATCCCCTACCCGATCTGATAATTTGTGACGGTGGTATCGGACAAATGCATTGTGTGCAGGACGTAATCATCAAAGAATTGGACTTAAATATTCCTATTGCAGGTCTGGCTAAAAATGAAAAACACAGAACACAAGAATTGTTATATCTTCAACAAGATAAGAAAAAAGACAATGAAACGGAATGTGTAACTATTCAATTAAAACCTGAAAGCGACCTTTTCCGCTGCCTTACACAAATGCAGGATGAAGTACATAGATATGCCATTTCCTTTCATCGTGACAAGCGTTCTAAACATGCTTTACATTCAGAAATGGATGATATCATCGGTATTGGACCGAAAACAAAAGACCTGCTGCTCAACCATTATAAGAGCGTAAAGAAACTAAAAGAAGCTATCCTCTCAGGAAAAGGAAATGACATTATCCAGCTTATAGGAAAATCAAAAGCAGATTTAATAATTAAATATTTTACAGAAAATGAAAGATCTTAAGGAAATTATTTCAAAAGCAAGTGAAAACGACACACAGGATGTGAAGAGATTTCTTTTCGGTTCCATCGAACTAACCAGCCTGAAATGCACGGATAGCGAGCAAAGCATCATGTCATTTGTAGATAGGGTTAACAAATGGGATGATGAACGTCCATATCTTCCACATCCTGCTACAATTTGTGTCTATCCCTGTTATGCAGAAGTCGTAAAAGAATATCTTCAGGTAGAAGGAATAGGCATAGCATGTGTCAGTGGCAGTTTCCCAAGTTCTCAAACCTTTTTGGAGGTAAAGACTATTGAAACAGCATTGGCAATTAAAGACGGGGCAACAGAGATAGATATGGTTATGCCTGTTGGTAAGTTCCTTAGCGGTGATGAACAGGGAGTTTCCGATGAAATCACCGAAATGAAGGCTGTTTGTGGTCCTGATATTCCTTTGAAGGTTATCTTGGAAACTGGATGCCTGAAGACAGAAGAAAACATCCGCAAAGCATCATTTATAGCAATGAATGCCGGAGCTGACTATATTAAGACAAGTACAGGAAAAGAAGCCATTTCAGCGACACCTGAAGCAGCCTATATAATGTGCCAGTGCATTAAGGAATATTACGAAAAAGAGGGTAGGATGGTTGGTTTTAAGCCTGCTGGTGGCATTAACACACCTATGGATGCAATAATATATTATACTATTGTAAAAGAAGTTCTGGGAAAAGAATGGCTTAACAACAAACTGTTCCGTCTGGGCACCTCGCGTTTAGCGGATGCTCTCATCGATGAGATTGGATAATTACAATCTCCTTTCAATAACATAGTCGAGATATGCGGTAAAGGCTTTTTTCATGTCTGCATTGCATATCTCGTTTTCTATGAAAGAAGCTGCATCATTACGTAACTCTAACATCTTCCTTTCTGCATATTCTATACCGCCCTGTTCCTTCGTATAAGCGATTAAACGGGCAATTTCTGCAGCTGTAGCCTTTCTGGCTTTTACAGCCATAGCTATGTCCTTCATTTCTTTGTTATCAGAAGACAAGACTGCATAAATAGCAGGTAAAGTCAATTTACCTTCCAGCATATCATTACCTGTAGGCTTACCGATTTCCTTTGAATCATAGTAATCAAAGATATCATCACGTATCTGGAATATCATACCTATCTTCTGTCCAAAAGAACGTGCTTTTTTTATCGATTCAATCGGAGCTTTTACAGACATAGCACCCATTCCACTGGCAACTTCAAACAAAGCAGCAGTCTTTTTCTTTATAACTTCATAGTATGCCTCTTCTGATATGCTGTCAGAGCCATTACTGGTAAGTTGTAATATCTCTCCATCCGACAATACTTGTCCTAACTCTGACAAACACCTTATTATCTCAATATCATTGCTGTCTGATACATTGATAAGGGCTGTAGAAAGTATATAATCGCCGACCAAAACGGCAATTTTGTTATCATAAATAGCATTAACCGATGCCTGACCTCTGCGAGTAGATGACTCATCTACAACATCATCATGCACCAAAGTGGCAGTATGCAACATTTCCAGTCCTATTGCTGCACGTAGGGTAGTATCTGTCACACCACCATACAGTTTTGCAACAAGTAACAACAACATAGGACGCATACGCTTTCCATCGCGTTGCTTAATATATTCTAATGCTTGCTTTAAAATGCCGTTGTCATGTTCTAAAGCAGCATTAAACATTACGGTAAATTCACCTAATTCTGATGCAATTGGTTGCTTTATTATGGATAAAAAATCTTTCATTTTTATAGATTTTGTTGCAAAGGTACTAAAAAAAAATGAAATGACAAAAAAACTCGCTTTTCATAATTCTTAATTCCCAAATTTTTACTACCTTTGCACACAACTATTCAATTCCACATGAAGAAATTATTCCTTATTGACGCGTATGCAATCATCTATAGGAGTTACTACGCTTTAATAAAATCTCCAAGAATCACCAGTAAAGGACTCAATACAAGCGCTATTATCGGGTTCTGTTTCACTCTTCGTGATATCCTGGTAAAGGAGAAACCTACGCATATTGCCATAGCTTTTGATCATGGCAAGACATTCCGCCATGAGGTGTTTCCTGAATATAAGGCACAACGAGAGGAGACACCTGAAGATATACGCATTGCCATACCTATTATCAAGGACATTTTATCTGCATTGAATATACCCATACTGCAGGTTGATGGATTCGAGGCTGACGATATCATCGGCACTGTTGCCAAGATAGCAGAAGGCGATGGAATGGACGTTTTTATGCTTACTCCTGATAAGGATTATGCACAGCTGGTAACAGAAAAGATACATATCTTCAGACCTCGTCATGGTGGAGGATATGAAAATATGGGCCCTGCTGAAATACGTGCAAAGTATGGCATAGAAAACACTGAACAGATAAAAGACCTGTTGGGTCTGATGGGAGACTCCAGTGATAACTATCAGGGATGTCCTGGGGTAGGGGAGAAGACAGCCATAAAACTTATCCAACAATTTGGCAGTATAGAGAAAATGCTCGATAACACCGACCAAATTAGTGGTAAGATGCGTGAAAAGGTTGAAACTGCTGCTGACGATATCCGCCTGTCAAAATATCTTGCAACAATTCGCCAGGATGTACCAATCAATACATCTTTGGAGGAGATGAAGATAAAAGACTTCAATATTCCAAAACTGGAAACCATTTTTGAGGAGTTAGAATTCAAGACCTTTGCAAAAAAATTTTTAGGACAGAGAGAAAGACAGGGTAGGGTAGGGGATGTGAACAAATCCTCAGAAATGCAAAAAACTGTTAACAGACAGCTGTCTCTCTTTGAAGATTTCACGCCCAACGACCAAGAAGATTCCAAATTTTCCATTCTCAGCGATTCAGAACACCCCACCAAGGATGTGAAAATCATTGAAAATGAGAGTGATATGGAGTATTTTTGTGGTCTGATGGCCCATAATCGAAAATTTGCTTTTAGCGTTGAAGGCACCTCTTCTAACGGCATTGAGGCAAAATTACAGTCAATTTCGTTTGCAACTGACCAAAACACCATTTACCATTTGGTAATGACTTCTTATGAGCCAGACAACGAATGGAAGAAGAGTAAACTGCAGATGATTTTCTCTGACACCAGTTGCGAGAAGATTGTTCAAAATGCAAAGTATGCTATTCAAGTATTGCAAAACAGTGGTATATATATAAAAGGTAATTTATGGGACACCATGATTGCCCACTATCTAAAAAATCCCGATTTACATCACAATAGGGAATACATTAACACTTTGTTTCACGTGGAACAACCTGCCCAGTTATTGGCTTTGAAGCCAGAACTGGAGAAGGATTTGGAGACATCTGGAATGTTACAGCTCTTCAAAGAAGTTGAAATGCCTCTTGTTCCTGTTCTGGCAGAAATGGAGTCCAATGGAGTTCGTATTGATACCAAGACCCTTCAAGAAGTCGAAAAAGAGCTCACAAGCAGATTACAGCAGACAGAAGCAGAGATATACCAGTTATCAGGAGAGCAATTCAATATCTCCTCTCCAAAACAGGTAGGTGATATCCTCTTTGGGAAATTACAACTGATGGAAAAGCCCAAGAAGACAAAGACTGGGCAATTTGTCACCAACGAAGAGATACTGAACTCTCTAAAAGCAAAGCATCCAATCGTGGAGAAGATTCTTTCGCATCGTGCCATGAAGAAGCTTCTCAGCACATACATAGAGACACTTCCACGACTCATCAATCCGAATACAGGACATATACACACTACATTCAATCAATGTATCACTGCAACTGGACGCCTGTCTTCTTCTGACCCCAATCTGCAGAATATTCCTGTCCGTACAGAAGATGGTAAGGAGATACGCAAATGCTTTATTCCTGAGCCAGGTGAGGAGTTCTTTTCATGCGACTACAGTCAGGTTGAACTACGAATTATGGCATCACTCTCTGGTGATCAGAATATGATAGATGCCTTCCTGAGCGGACAGGATATACATGCCGCTACATCTGCAAAAATCTATCATAAACCTATAGAAGAGGTTACAAGAGAAGAGCGCAGAAAAGCAAAGAGTGCCAATTTTGGTATTATCTATGGCATAAGTGCCTATGGTCTTTCACAGGACCTCGGCATTGACCGAAAGGAGGCAACAGGTCTCATTGACGGATATTTCAAGAGCTTTCCGAAAGTGATGGATTTTATTGAAGAAAGCAAGGCAAAAGTCAGGGAAAGCGGTTATGCTGTCACTCTGATGGGAAGACGCCGCTATCTTCCTGACATAAACTCCAACAATGGTACTGTGCGTGGTTTTGCTGAACGAAATGCTGTCAATGCACCTATTCAAGGTACTGCTGCCGACATCATGAAGGTGGCAATGGTACATATCTATCAACGTCTGAAAAAAGAAGGTCTCAAGACAAAGATGCTCCTGCAAGTGCACGATGAACTGAATTTCTCTGTTCCTCAGGAAGAGAAGGGTAGGGTAGAGGCTCTTGTCAAGGAAGAGATGGAGAATGCATGTCATCTTGTTGTGCCACTTCTTGCAGAATGCGGTTGGGGCAAAAACTGGTTAGAAGCTCATTAATAAATTAGGATTATGAAACAGAACATCCTTTATATTTTACTTTCCCTGTTTATCCTCGTTTCATCAGAAGCTATGGCACAGGATTACAGTAAGATGTCACGAACTCTTCGCAAGAAGGTTAATGAGGTGGAAAACGTGAACTATTCCAAGAGTGCTATCCGTAACAATTCTGCAGCGCCAAAAGAAAAAGAGATTCTTGCCCTCATAAAGGCTGAAGGTGACTTGGTAGAAGACTATTGTATCTCCCATAAGGGAAACATACATATTGTTCGTATGCCACTTTCCAAGATTGCAGAAATCTCTACAGACAGCAGGGTTATCAGAATAGAGTCTGAGCCAAACAAAGCCACGTTGACCAATGACAGCATACGCTCTGTCACAAACACCAACATGGTACACAACGGTGAGGGAGAGCTATCTCAGGCATACGACGGAACAGGTGTTCTTGTGGGAGTACAGGATATTTCTTTTGACTACAACCATCCTACTTTCCTTTCCAAAAAGGATAACCGCCTACGCATTCAGCGTGTATGGGATATACTTGACGGAATAGAGTCCCAAACCTATGATCCCAGCTCTGCTTTCCCCATTGGTACGCTCCTGAAGCCAGAAGAAATCATTGCAAAGGATCACAGTACTGACAGCTATCTGAATTTTCATGGAACACATACGGCAGGAATTGCAGCAGGCAGTGGCTATGATACCCCTTACAGCGGTATGGCACCAGAGGCTGATATCTACATGGTCAACTGTGTCATAAGTAATAATTTGGAACTCGTCCCAGAAGATCTAAGGGATATTGTCGGAAAAAATATTTTTGATCTCCTTGGCTTTGAAAATATATTCCATTATGCCGATTCCATTGGTGAACCATGTGTTATCAGTTTTAGTATCGGCAGTTATGGTGAACTTACAGGAGAGAATACCTTGTACTCTGAATATCTGAGATCCATGCTCGGCCCTGGAAGAATACTCGTTGCCTCTGTAGGTAATGAAGGGTCGCGAGGATATATAATGTATAAGAAAGCCGACCAGGAATCCGTAGGAGGACTGATGACGAGGACTAAATCAGATGAACCTATCTTCCTTTGCATCAGCAGCGACAAACCGCTTACCTTCAAAATAACAGACAAGAGCAAGCCAGAGGCAGAGGGTTCCTATACCTACACTCCTGAATATGAAACCACAACCAAAGACACCATAGCCGCTCTTGACAATCTTGTTATCAATACATACTGCTATGCAGATGAATTTAACAGCGACAAGATAGGTTATGACATCGGCTTTTTTGAAGGCTATAAGTCATTCTTTGACCGTGACTATTCTATCACCATCTCCGGAGCTGATGCTGAAGCAAGGATACATATACAAAATGGTAAGATAGAAGGTGCTGAATTAGGTGGAAATACATTCTTCCCAGGCGAAATGGAAGGTGTCATTGGCGTTGGTGCAACTGCATGGAGAGATGCATATACAGACATCAATGGCAAGACCCATACCAGTGGCTACGGCACAGGTGGCAAACGTTTTGTCATCTCTGGAATTGGCCCTGCTCTGAGTGGAAAGATAAAGCCCGACGTAGTAGCACCAGGTGTGAATATCATCTCTGCCTGCAACAGGACATACCAGGAATCACATCCCACCAGTCAGGAAGGTCTTGTAGCCAAATCAACATACAATGATAAAGACTACTATTGGATGGTATATGGCGGCACATCTATGTCAACTCCTGCTGTAGCAGGCATCGTTGCCCTCTGGCTGCAGGCAAAACCTGATCTTACCCCTGAAGAGGTGATTGATGTCATAGCCAATTCAGCAAAGCAGAATTTTCCAGAGCGGACATATCCCAATAATGAATACGGATATGGAGAGATTGACGCTTATAAAGGATTGCTCTATATCCTGAATCTCACCAACATCGAAGGACTCTCTACACAGCATCTCATCAATGCAAAGGTTCGTCCTATGGCCAATGGTGATGTAAGCATCTCCATACCTGATTCAGATAATCCTACACAGGTGCGGATATACAATACAAACGGACAAAGTATCATGCAGACAGCCATACCTTCCAATACTACTGACTATACCATTCCAAGCTTTGGCTTAAAAGGTATCTTCGCAGTACAGGTAAGCAATTATGGCTCGACACTCATTAGAATAGAATAAAAAATATATAAAGATTATGGCATTAAAATGTGGAATTGTAGGACTGCCCAACGTAGGCAAGTCAACTCTCTTTAACTGTTTATCATCTGCAAAGGCGCAGGCAGCAAACTTTCCTTTCTGTACAATAGAACCCAATGTGGGTGTTATCACCGTTCCTGATGACCGCCTTACAAAACTGGCAGAGATAGTCCATCCTGGACGCATTGTGCCTGCTACCTGTGAAATCGTTGACATAGCAGGTCTGGTAAAAGGTGCTAGCAAGGGTGAGGGATTAGGAAATAAGTTCCTTGGCAACATCCGTGAGACAGATGCTATCATTCATGTGCTCAGGTGCTTTGAAGATGACAATATCACCCATGTTGACGGTACTGTCAATCCTATCCGCGACAAGGAGATAATTGATACGGAGTTGCAGCTTAAGGACCTTGAGACAATAGAAAGCCGCTATGCCAAGACCCAGAAGATAGCCTCAACAGGCAATAAGGAGGCGAAGGTGGAGCTGGCAGTCCTTGAGGCTTACAAACAGTGTCTTGAGCAAGGCAAAAACGCCCGTACAGTGGATTTTGAGTCCAAGGAGGAACAACTGGCAGCCAAGAACCTTTTCCTTCTTACCAGCAAGCCTGTACTCTATGTATGTAATGTTGATGAAAGTGCAGCAAAGGATGGTAATGAGTGGACAAAGAAGATTGAGGCTCTCGCAGCAGAAGAGGGTGCTGAGTGCATGATTATTGCTGCCAAGACAGAAGAAGACATTGCTGGCTTCGACAACTATGAAGACAAACAGCTCTTCCTTGAGGAACTGGGTCTGGAAGAGAGTGGTGTCAATCGCCTCATCAAGAAGGCTTACGCCCTTCTTAACCTGCAGACATTCATCACAGCAGGTGAGATGGAGGTTAAGGCTTGGACATTCAAGAAGGGATGGAAGGCACCACAGTGTGCTGGTGTCATTCATACTGACTTTGAGAAGGGCTTCATCCGTGCTGAGGTCATAAAATATGACGACTATATGCAGTATAAGTCCGAGGCAGCCATCAAGGAAGCAGGCAAGCTTGGCATCGAAGGCAAGGACTATGTAGTCCAGGACGGAGACATCATGCACTTCCGATTCAATGTGTAAATCAATGCATAATTCATAATGCATAATGCATAATTAGGCTAGCGCATGGATGAAAACAACATTATAAAAGGGAAAACAAAATCTTTTGCAATAAGGATTATTAATCTTTATAAGTACCTCACTATAAATGCTCCACAAAAAGAATATGTTTTGTCCAAGCAAGTATTGCGTAGTGGAACAAGTATAGGCGCTAATGTAAAAGAGGCACTACGAGGACAGAGTAAGGCTGATTTTAGAGCAAAAATGAATATTGCCTTAAAAGAGGCAAGTGAAACAGAATACTGGCTTGAACTGCTTGAAGAAACAGATTATATAAGTAAAGATTCTTTTGACTCTATTATAAGCGACAATCTCGAAATAATTAAAATACTCACAACAATAGTCAAGAACTCTCAAGACTAATAATTATGAATTATGCATTATGAATTATGAATTAATAATATACTGGAATCCGGATACAATAATATTTAGTATTGGTCCTCTTGCTGTTCGCTGGTATTCCACCTGCTGGCTGGTTGGACTGCTGCTGGCATATTTTATAGTCAAATACCTCTTCAGGCAGCAGAAACTGCCAGACGAGAAGTTTGAACCACTGTTCCTATATTGCTTCATCGGCATCCTTGTAGGAGCACGTTTGGGACATTGCCTCTTCTACGAGCCAGGCTATTTCCTCACCAGCTGGAACCATTTCATCGAGATGCTGCTCCCCATACGGCAGGATGTATATGGCAACTGGCATTTCACAGGCTATGAGGGCCTTGCCAGCCATGGAGGCACTATAGGCATCATTCTTGCCCTGCTGCTCTACAGCAAGAACCTGAAGGTGGGAATGTGGACCATTCTCGACATCATATCCATCTCTGTGCCTGTCACAGCCTGTTTCATACGTCTTGGCAACCTCATGAACAGTGAGATCATCGGCAAGCCGACAGATGTTCCATGGGCCTTTGTTTTTGAAAAGATAGACATGCTGCCACGCCATCCAGGGCAGCTCTATGAAGCAATAGCCTATGCCTGCTTCTTCTTCGTGCTGTGGTATTTCTACAAGAAAAAGCCCGCTTTGGTCGGCACATCCTTCTTCTTTGGCCTGGACATATTCCTCATCTTCACCTTCCGCTTCTTCGTTGAATACACAAAGGAAGTGCAGGAAAGTTTTGAGCAAGGCATGCTCTTCGACATGGGCCAGCTGCTCTCTGTCCCATTCATCCTCATCGGAGGCTACTTCACCTACAAAGGCTGGAAGAAGGTAATGGAGACCCGCTAAACAAAAAAATCGCCCTTTTCTTTTGGAGTTTGAGAATTTTTGCTTAATTTTGCAGCAGAATATTAGTGGCAATTAATTTTACATATAAATTATGAACGCTATCTCACTAAATAATTTGTGGAGCTATCTACAAGGACTTTCACTCACAGCCAACAACAAGCGTTGGTTGGCCAGTCATCTTATAGAAACTGCTGAACAAGTGGAAAAAGCAGGTCATAAGTCAGAGCTTGTGTTCCCCAAAATTCCTAAAGATTATAAGCCATCAGCAAAGGTGTTGGCTATGACATGCGGTTCATTACCAAAGGACTTTGATGTGGAAAAAGAAATGGATGAGATGTGGGAGGAGAGAGCTAAATGAATGTATTTATTGATACCAATGTTGTCATAGATTTTATGGGTGAGAGAGAAGGATTTTTCCCAGATGCTTCCATCATCTTTTCAATGATAGAAGAGGGTGCTATCCATGCCTCCGTATCAGCACTAACTATTGTCAATTGTGCTTATATACTGAAGAAAGCCTTCAGCTCTGACATCATGTATGACAAACTTGAGGTCTTATTTAATATGCTTGATGTTTTGCCAATAAACAAACAACAATTGCAGAACGCCATAAAAATCAGACCATACGACTATGAAGACGCTGTGCAATATTTCTCTGCACTTCCTTGTTGTCCAGATGTTATAATTACTCGCGACAAGAAAGGCTTCCAAAATTTTGGTATATTGGTAATGACTCCTTCTGAATTCGTAGGAAAATTGAAAGAATAAAAAGGCTGGAAGGAACTGCAATATATTTCAAATCATACCTCCACAAAGTGGTTACATATACACCCAAAACAAGGGAATATATGTAACCATTTTTTATATCTATGCAGGGTAGGGGAAGCCTGCTAAACAAAAAATCGCCCTTATCTTTTGGAGTTTGAAATTTTTTGTTTAATTTTGCAAACGGATTATGGCTTTTCGGTGCCAAAGAGGTTGAAGAAAATATAGAATGACATCAGTAAACAACTAAAACAAATCTAATATGGAAATATTTGGTTATTCCGAACGTGGTGCAATGAATGCATTGTTCTATGGTATGGCATTAAAAAGTGATAATGATGCTATGAAAATGTTCTTAAAATCTGCAAATATTTCAAAGCTGGATATAAAAAACTATGTGGATTTTACTCTTTATATGGAGTGTTCTCTTTCTGATTTTGGGGATCCTGATCTTGTTATCATCGGTGAAAAAAAGAATAAAAAACATGATGTTTTTTTTGTTGAGGCAAAGGTTAGTCATAGAGGAAAGTTCTCTTTAAAAAAGCAAAGGAATGCCCATGAAGAATATTGTCCAAAAGAAGAAAAGGGAAATGATATAAAATACGATGCCTCCAACTTGTTCTTTCAAATACGTCTTAAAGAATTGTATTACAGCAGTAAAGGTAAAATCGAGAGAGACAACCAATATGATGATAGAATAAAATACAAAAAGGGAGTCAAAGCGGTTAGAACACTTGGGAAAAACCAAATTGTAGAAAAATTTTCTGAACATATTTTAAAAGGGAAAGATGGTGAAAGTGAGTGCGACAAAGCATATTTTATCGTTATCATCCCCAAATGTGATGATTGCAAAACTCCTCAGGAAATTGATGGAATAAAAATTCATATTATAACATGGGAGAAAATTCTGAGTGATGAAAACTTAAAAAAATATTTAAAAGGCACAATGCAATTTAACCAGAAGGACACAGTAAGCCAGATTCTTACTTCTCCTTGGAAAGAAGATGATAGATGCCCCTCCCAATAAAGCAATATATTTTACTCCTTACATAATAACTAGCAATAATTGAAATACACAAAAATCCATTTTTTTTTGTAGTTTGAAAAGTTTTGTTTACCTTTGCACTCGCAAACGTGAAAGATATCTACTATGAAACAGAAAGCCTTACTTTTCATTATATTCCTGCTGTCAGCATTGACGGCAAGTGCGTATGACATACAGATTGACGGCATATATTACAATCTTGATACATCTGCTCAAACAGCAACAGTGACATATAAGCAAATTTACAATCAGATATATTATTCTGATTACACTGGAAGTGTTACGATTCCTCCAACTGTGACGTACAATGGTGCGACATACAATGTAAAATCAATAGGAGACAGGGCTTTCATTAGTTGCTCTGACCTGACATCAATAATAATTCCCAACGGCGTGACATCAATAGGCTGGTCTGCTTTCAAGGGCTGCTCCGGCCTAATATCGGTGACTATCCCTAACAGCGTGACATCAATAGACTGGTATGCTTTCGATGGCTGCTCCAGTTTGACGTCGGTAACTATTCCCAACAGCGTGACAGAAATAGGAAACGAGGCTTTCAGAGACTGCTCCGGCCTGACAGATGTCACAGTAGAAAGCGAAAATAAAAAATATGACTCTCGTGATAATTGTAATGCGATAATCGCAACAGCAAGCAACACTTTAATAGCAGGATGCAAGAATACAGTAATCCCCAACAGCGTGACATCAATAGGAGGTAGTGCTTTCTATAACTGCTCCGGCCTAATATCGGTAACTATCCCCAACAGCGTGACATCAATAGGAGGTAGTGCTTTCTATAACTGCTCCGGCTTGACAGAAGTTATTATCCCCAACAGCGTGACATCAATAGGGAACTATGCTTTTTATGGTTGCTCTGGCCTGACATCCGTGACAATTCCCAACGGCGTGACAGCAATAGGGTACAGAGCTTTCGATGGCTGCTCTGGCCTGACATCGGTGACAATCCCCAACAGCGTGACATCTATCGGGAAACAGGCTTTCTATAACTGCTCCAGCCTGACATCGGTGGAAATCCCCAACAGTGTGACATCAATAGGAGACTATGCTTTCTATAACTGTTCCTCCATAGATGACATCTATAATTACTGTACAACACCGCAGAATATTGGTTCAAACACTTTCTCAAATTATTCAGCGACCCTCCATGTCGTGAAAGGCTATAAGTCATCATACGGCACTACCTATTACTGGAAGAATTTTACAATTGTAGAAGATTTTGACATTGAAATCAACGGCTCATGCGGAGATAATGCCAACTACTCTTTAGATACGAAGACTGGCTTGCTTTTAATCACTGGTACAGGAGCTATGACCAATTACAGCAATGTTAGCTCTGTCCCATGGTATCCACAAAGGGAGTTCATAAAAGAGGTGGAAATTTCAGATGGTATTACATCAATAGGAAACTATACTCTCTATGGTTGCACCAACCTGACATCGGTTACAATTCCCAACAACGTGACATCAATAGCAAAATATTCTTTCTATAACTGCAAGTGCCTTAAATCGGTAACTATTCCCAACAGCGTGACAACAATAGGAGACTATGCTTTCTCAGGCTGCTCTTCCTTAACTGACATTTATAATTATCGCGTAACGCCGCAGAGTATTGGGTCAAACACTTTCTCAATTTATTCAGCGACCCTCCATATTGGTAAAGGTTGTAAGTCATTATACAATGCTACTAACTGGAAAAATTTTACAATTGAAGAAGATTTTGATATTGAAATCAACGGCTCATGCGGAGATAATTCCAACTACTCTTTAGACACTAAGGCAGGCTTGCTATCAATCACTGGTACAGGTGAAATGACCAATTACAGTTCTGAAGGTTCCGTTCCATGGTATCCACAAAGGGAGTTCGTAAAAGAGGTAGAAATATCAGATGGTATTACTTCTATAGGGGGCTATGCTCTCTATGGTTGCACCAACCTGACATCGGTTAATATCCCCAACGGGGTGACTTCAATAGAAGACTTTGCTTTTGAAGGTTGCATCAACCTGACATCGGTTCAAATAACGGATATTGCAGCGTGGTGTAATATTAGTTTCTCTAATATCTCTTCCAATCCTTTATATTTGGCTAAACATCTTATTATGGATGACAAAGAGATTACAGATTTAATTATTCCCGAGGGCGTTGCATCTATTGGAAACTATGTTTTTTATGGATGTTCAGAAATTACATCAATAATAATCCCCAGCAGCGTAAAATCAATAGGGGAAAGTGCCTTTGCAAATTGTTCAGAACTTGTAGATGTATATTGCTATGCGAGGAAAGGTCCAACGGCAGGTAATGATATTTTTGATAATTCAGGTATTCAATTCGCTACGCTTCACGTACCTGAAGTTTCAATCAGTGGATACAGGATTACGACACCTTGGAATAGATTTGGCAGTATCGTTGCATTACAAGACAGCGACCCTAAACCTGAGCCCAAACCAGAACCAACCCCAGAATACATTCGCGGTGATGTAAATCTTGATGGCATCGTAAATGGTACTGACATTCAGGAGATAATCAATATTATCATTGGGGGAGAGTAAACTTTATCTTCCTGAAAAAAGTTGACTATCGTTTTACCCTCACCCCTCACTTGATATGGCCGGAACGCCCATGAATACTAGGCTTGCGACGAGTGAGGGGTGCTTTTGACCCCTCACTAACCCCTCACTCGATACTTCAAGAGCTTGTTATCAGTCCGCAGTGAGCGAACTGTGAGTCCGTCTTGAGCGTACTGACAGTCCGTAAGGGACGGACAAATAAAACAATATGTCATAATGTAAAAATAAATAGGGGTATGCTGTCATCGGTGTCATCGTCATCGATTGGGGTGGTTGTTACTGATGGCATCTTGGGCGGAGCTGTGTGATGACAGAATTATTTTTCCTTCTAAAGGGAATTTTTGTTCCCTGCCTAGGAAAAAATTTTTTCCTGCCTAGGAAAAAAATTTCTCCTTAATGGGCGTAAAATCTAAGATTGCAGGGCATTTTGTGCAGATAGACTCCCACATCAATCGGTGTCAATCGATGACGATGACAGCGATGACAGTGGGGGGGTATTTATTTTTGCAGAGTAGAGGCAATTTACAGAGCCAATATTATATATATATATATATATATATATAATATTGAATTAATATTTCTATTTCATACCTACTTCCGAAAAGCTGGTGTTTCAAAATAAATAGGGGGTAGGGGTGTCATCGGTGTCATTGTCATCGATTTTGTGTCAAAAAATGTTTTTATTTTGCATTTCTCATAACTTTTTCGTAACTTTGCATGCAATAATTGATATAATCAATATGCTAATATATACAGGCATAAAAGCCATTACTGACAAGAAACTGGAGAATGATATCATCTACAACCTGCAGGGAGTACGCGTTTATAATGTTCGAAAGGGTCTGTACATCATTAATGGCAAGAAAGTCTTGGTAGATTAACAACTGAGATGACACATTTGCTGGAAACTATATCCGAGAGCTTCAACAACAACCTGATAGCCGAAGACCGCTATCAGATGATTCTTGGCGGTCTGCAGGTGACGCTCATCGTAACGGTCTGTGCTGCCATTCTGGGAACAATATTGGGAGGCTTTGTGTGCTGGATGCGCATGAGTCGCCGGAATTGGCTGCAGCGGGTGGCCAAAACGTATATTGACCTGATGCGCGGAACGCCTGTGCTGGTGCTGCTCATGCTAATGTACTATGTTGTGATGGCACCGATGGATGCCACAGGCATTGTGGTAGCCATAGTAACCTTTGCCATGAATACGGCGGCATACATCAGCGAAATGCTGCGCACCACCATCCAGAGCATCGACAGAGGTCAGACAGAGGCAGGGCTGGCATTAGGCTATACACAACGGCAGACATTCTTCAGAATTGTGCTGCCACAGGTGATTAGGGCGGTGATGCCCGTCTATCAGGGCGAAATCATCAGCCTGCTCAAGGGTACAAGCATTGTAGGCTATATTGCTGTGGAAGACATGACGAGGGCTTCTGACTTGATACGCTCGCGAACGTTTGATGCCTTCTTCCCTCTCATAATGACAGCCATCATCTATTTTCTCATAGCATGGCTTATCGGCCTGCTGCTCCAGAGTTTTGTTCAGCACAATAATATGAAGGCTGCTATGGCGGCTGTGGCGCTGGCATTGATTGGCATGACGGGGTTTCTGTCAGCCACCGAAACAAACATTACTACCGATGCTAAAGACCAGACTAGTGTACCACAAGTATTCAAGGCACTCTCCGGCAAGCGCGTCTGCGTCATTATCGGTAGCATACAAGATATTGCCGTTACTGACATGGCACCCAATGCAGACATCCTGCGTGTATCCACTACGACCGACTTGCTGACAGCCCTGAGTAGCGGCAAGGTAGATGCTGCTGGCAGCGAAAGCCTGACGCTGATGTTCAACAAGCAGCTGCTTGAAACAGTCGATTCGGTAGGCGCTGGGCTGACACCTATTCCGATTGGTGCTTGTTTCCGTTTGGATAATAGCAAATTGCAGCAGGACTTCAACAGTTTCATGGCCCACATCCGCAGTGACGGCACCTACCAGAAGATCGTAGACCGTTGGAGCAATGCCGATAATCCTTCGGCTATGGCAATACCGCAACAGCGAGGCACAGGACGCACCCTGCGCGTAGCCACCTATCCAGCCATGCCTCCATTCAATTTCATCAATTCCGGAAAACCGTCAGGCTTAGAGATAGACCTGCTGACCGAGTGGGCCAACAGGCGCAACTGGAAACTGGAATTCCTCATCATGGACTTTGCCTCGCAGATACCTGCCGTACAGACAGGCAAGGCTGACATGGCGATGGGAGCTATCAGTATCACTGAGGAGCGAAAGAAACAGGTGCTCTTCTCTGACGGCTACATAGATTCGCACATTGTGCTCATAACACGAAAAGGAGAAGCAGGGATACTCACCAATCCGTCACAGCCCTCTGACACAGAGAATGAGAGAAAATATTTGCCGTGGGCTATAACCATCATTATCATAATACTAGGAGGTGGTGTATGGCTATTCTTCCGACGAAGAACGAAAGACGAAAAACGAAGAACGAAAGACGAAGAACCCCTCACTCCTTATTCTTCACTCAAAATCTCCAACCTGAAGAAAAGTTTCGGCACGCTTGATGTACTGCGCGACATCAATGTAGAAGTGCATCGCGGTGAGGTTATCTCCATCATTGGTCCGTCAGGAACAGGCAAGAGTACTTTCCTGCGCTGTCTGAACCTCTTGGAACAGCCCACCAGCGGCAGCATTTTCATAGGCGGACAGAACATTCTTTCTCCAGATGCTGACGTTCCTATGCTGCGTCGCCGTATGGGCATGGTGTTCCAGTCGTTCAATTTGTTCAATGGCATGTCGGTGCTTGATAACATCTGTCTGGCACCCATGCAGCTTCTTGGCAAGAGCCGTGAGGAAGCAGAGCAGCAAGCCCGCGATTTGCTGAAAATGGTGGGATTGCTCGAACGTGCTGATGCCTTGCCCGACCAGCTTTCTGGCGGACAGAAGCAGCGCGTAGCCATTGCACGTGCGCTGGCTATGGAACCCGAGATTCTGCTCTTCGATGAACCGACCTCCGCCCTCGACCCCACAATGGTTAGCGAGGTGCTTGGCGTTATGACACGACTGGCACGCGAGGGTATGACGATGATTGTAGTGACACATGAGATGCGCTTCGCCCGTCAGGTAAGCAGCCGCGTACTGTTCTTTTCTGACGGTGTGGTTTATGAGGACGGCACCCCAGATCAACTCTTCGTGCACCCGCAGCATGAGCGCACCAGACAGTTCATACAGCAAATACACGAGACGACATTCGCCATTGAGAGCGAACAATTCGACTGGTATGCCATGATGGCGCAGATGGAGCAGTTCTGTCAGCAATATAACCTGTCACGCAAGCAGACAGACAGTATGCTCCACGTTATCGACGAATCGCTCGCCATCCTCAGTTCCAGCGGAAAAGCAATACAGCCTGGCACACGCCTCACGCTGTCCTATACAGAGCAGAATGACACGCTGCAGTTCACAATAAAATGTCCGCAAGCTATTAACAGCGATATATTCCGTATCGACAGCGATGATTTGGCAGTAACCATCCTGCGAAACTTCTGCCGAGACATCAGCATCGACGGCAATATAATCCGCATGATTATTAAATAGATAACAAAAAATAAGTCAGATATACCGTTAGACTAAAAGAAATAGTGTTATTTCGCCCTAAAATTTGAGTATTCCAATTTTTTTTTGTAATTTTGCGCGCAAGTTTTATTTAACAGTGATACACTGATGGCGAAAAAGGAGTTGACACCGATGATGCAGCAATTCTTTGACCTCAAGGCTAAGCACCCTGAGGCTTTGTTGCTGTTCAGATGTGGAGACTTCTATGAGACTTACTGCGATGATGCTGTTGAGGCTTCCCAGATACTGGGTATCACTCTTACCAAGCGCAATAATGGTGCCTCTCAGGGCGATGCAATGGCTGGTTTTCCACACCATGCCCTCGATACATACCTCCCCAAACTGATTAGGGCGGGTAGGAGAGTGGCTATCTGCGACCAGCTGGAAGACCCTAAGCTGACAAAGAAACTTGTAAAGCGTGGCATCACAGAGCTTGTCACCCCAGGTGTGGCTCTGCAGGACAATGTGCTCAACTACAAGGAGAACAACTTCCTTTGCGCCATACACTATGGAAAAGTGTCAATTGGCATAGCCCTGCTTGACATCTCTACGGGTGAATTCCTTTGCGACCAGGGAAACAGGGAGTATATCGACAAGATGCTGGAGAATTTCTCTCCAAAGGAAATACTCATAGAAAAGGGTAAGCTCAACTTCAGTCCCAAATATCCCATCTTCCACCTGGATGACTGGGTGTTTACAGAGCAGACGGCCATGCAGAAGCTCACCAAGCATTTTCATGTGAAGAACATGAAGGGCTTTGGTGTTGACGACCTGAAAGAAGGCCTTGTTGCTGCAGGTGCCATACTGCACTACCTTGAGTTCACCCAGCACACACATATTGACCATATCACCAAGATACAGCGTATAGATGCTGAGAAATATGTGCGCCTTGACAGCTTCACCATAAGGAATCTGGAGCTTATAGCACCCCTGCATGAAGGTGGTACATCGCTTATTGACATCATAGATCACACGGTTTCACCGATGGGAGCAAGAATGCTCAGAAGGTGGCTTGTATTCCCACTCAGGGATGTGAAGACCATAAACTACCGCCTTGATGCTGTAGATTACTTCTTCAGTGAGCCTGACTCACGTGATGTAATAGATGAAGAGCTGCATCGCATAGGTGACATGGAGCGCATAGTGTCAAAGGTGGCCACAGGCAGGGTAAATCCACGCGAGATAAAGCAGATAAGCCTTGCCCTGACTGCAATAAAGCCTATCAAGGTAATATGCTCACAAAGCACTACGGAGGTGCTGCATAACATCAGCGAGAAACTGAATACCCTAGATGAGTTGCGAGACATCATCAACAACACCATAGAGGCTGAGCCGCCAATACAGGTAGGAAAAAGTCCTGTGATACGTGATGGTGTGGATGCTGAACTTGATGAACTGCGCAAGATAGCATACAGTGGCAAGGACTACCTCCTCCAGATGCAGCAGCGAGAAATAGAGCGCACAGGCATCACCTCGCTGAAAATAAGCTATAACAATGTTTTCGGCTACTACCTTGAAGTACGCAACACCTTCAAGGACAGTGTGCCGCCAGAGTGGGTAAGAAAGCAGACACTGGCAAATGCTGAGCGCTACATCACAGAGGAACTGAAGGCCTACGAAGAAAAGATTCTTGGTGCAGAAGAGAAGATACAGGCTCTTGAGACAAGACTGTTCTTTGAGCTAATACAGAAGGTGCAGCAAAATATCACACAGCTGCAGCAGGATGCCCACTATGTGGCAGAACTGGACTGCCTGCTGTCATTTACCAAGACATCACTGGAGCACCGCTATGTACGTCCTGTAATAGATGACTCCTACCTGCTCGACATAAAGCAGGGCAGACACCCAGTCATCGAGGCTAATATGCCTATTGGTGAGGAATACATCCCTAATGATGTTGCCCTCTGCCCCCAGAGAGTGGAAGACAGACCTCTCACGCAGATTATCATCATTACAGGCCCTAACATGGCTGGTAAGTCAGCACTCCTGAGACAGACGGCCCTCATAGTCCTGCTGGCACAGATAGGATGCTATGTACCTGCCGACTCTGCACACATAGGTCTTGTTGACAAGATTTTCACTCGCGTAGGAGCCTCTGACAGCCTCTCTACAGGCGAATCAACCTTCATGGTGGAGATGACTGAGGCTGCCAACATCCTTAACAATGTAACAGACAAGAGCCTTGTACTGTTCGATGAATTGGGAAGAGGCACTAGCACATACGACGGAATATCAATAGCCTGGAGCATAGTGGAATACCTCCACGAGCACAAGAATGCCAATGCCAGGACACTGTTTGCCACTCACTATCATGAGCTCAATGAAATGGCAAGAAATTTCCCTCGCATAAAAAACTATAATGTCTCTGTGAAGGAACTGAATGGCAAGGTTATCTTCCTCAGAAAGCTCGTAGAAGGGGGCTCAGAACACTCTTTTGGTATCCATGTAGCCCAAATAGCAGGTATGCCGCCAAGCATTGTCAAGCGTGCCAATGAGATACTGAAGGCACTGGAGAAGGAAGGCAACAGCGTTGGTTCTGCCAGCAAGAAGATAGAAACCCTCGATGAAGTCGGCCAAAAAGGAGTAAATGGAGGCCAGTTGTCATTCTTTCAGCTTGACGACCCTGTATTGGAACAGATCAGGGACGAGATAATAGGTCTTGATGTCAATAACCTCACACCACTCGAAGCACTTAACAAACTGTCACAGATAAAGAAAATAATCAAAGGATAAACAAAACATACATATTCATACAAATGGAATATAACTTTAGAGATATCGAAAAGAAATGGTTCTCTTATTGGAAAGAAAACCAGACCTACAAGGTAACAGAAGACGCTTCAAAGCAGAAGTTCTATGTACTTAACATGTTCCCATATCCCTCTGGTGCAGGTCTGCACGTAGGCCACCCACTGGGATACATAGCAAGTGACATCTATGCAAGGTACAAGCGCCTGCAGGGCTTCAACGTGCTTAATCCAATGGGCTATGATGCATACGGCCTGCCTGCTGAGCAATATGCCATTCAGACAGGACAGCATCCTGAGAAGACTACCTTCCAGAATATTGACCGCTATCGTGAGCAGCTTGACAAGATAGGTTTCTCCTTTGACTGGGACAGGGAAGTGCGCACTTGTGACCCTATTTACTACAAATGGACACAATGGGCATTCCAGAAGATGTATAACAGCTACTACGACGAGGAACTGAAGAAGGCACAGCCCATTGAAAAGCTCATTGAGAAGTTCAAGAAAGAGGGCAAGTGGCCAAGCGATGCCAAGGAGCAGTCAGAGCTGCTTATGAACTACCGTATTGCCTTCATGGGTGAGACAATGGTGAACTGGTGTGCAGGACTGGGTACTGTGCTAGCCAATGATGAGGTAGTGGATGGCATCTCAGTTCGTGGAGGCTTCCCAGTAGAGCAGAAGAAGATGCGTCAGTGGTGCCTTCGTGTAAGTGCTTATGCACAGCGTCTTCTTGACGGACTGGAGACAATAGACTGGAGCGAATCAATAAAAGAGACTCAGAAAAACTGGATAGGACGCTCTGAAGGTACTGAAGTAGAGTTCAAAGTTGCCGATTCCAACGAGAGTTTTACTATATTTACCACTCGTGCTGATACAATGTTTGGTGTTACCTTCATGGTATTGGCACCAGAATCAGAGCTGGTAGAGAAGCTTACTACTCCTGAGCAGAAGGCTGAGGTAGATAAATATGTGGCATACGTCAAGGGCCGTACTGAAAGAGAGCGTATGATTGACCATAAGGTAACAGGTGTTTTCTCAGGCTCTTACGCCATCAATCCATTCACAGGAGAGAAGAATCCAATCTGGATAAGCGAATATGTGCTTGCAGGATATGGTACAGGTGCCATCATGGCTGTTCCTGCCCATGACTCTCGCGACTATGCCTTTGCAAAGCATTTTAATCTGCCTATCATCCCACTTATTGAGGGTGCTGACATAAGTGAAGAGAGCTATGATGCAAAGGAGGGTATAGTAGCCAATTCTCCTGCACAGGGAAAGACATCAGTGGAATATGACGGTGAAGCCCTCAATTTGAACGGTAAAACCGTAAAAGAAGCTATTGCTGCAACAAAGGAATTCGTTGAAAAGCATAATATCGGTAGGGTAAAGGTTAATTACCGCCTTCGTGATGCCATCTTCTCACGTCAGAGATACTGGGGTGAACCATTCCCAGTATATTACAAGGACGGCGAGCCATGCATGATTCCTGAAGAGTGTCTGCCAATAGAGCTGCCAGAAGTAGAAAAGTTCCTGCCTACAGAGACAGGCGAGCCACCACTTGGCAATGCCACAAAATGGGCTTGGGATGAAGCAAACAAGTGCATTGTCGATAACTCAAAGATAGACAACAAGACTGTTTTCCCAATCGAACTCTATACAATGCCAGGATTTGCCGGTTCTTCCGCTTATTATCTGCGCTATATGGACCCAAAGAATGAGAATGCTTTGGTAGATCCTGCTGTTGACAAGTACTGGCAGAATGTTGACCTGTATGTTGGTGGTTCAGAGCATGCTACTGGTCACCTGATTTACTCAAGATTCTGGAACAAATTCCTCTATGACCTGGGTGTTTCTTGCAAGGAAGAGCCTTTCCAGAAGCTCATCAACCAGGGAATGATTCAGGGCCGTTCAAACTTTGTTTATCGCATAAAGGACACAAATACCTTCGTTTCCATCGAGAAAAAGGATGAATATGACGTTACACCAATTCATGTAGATGTAAACATAGTAAGTGCTGACATTCTTGATGTTGAGGCTTTCAAGGCTTGGCGTCCAGAATATAATGATGCTCAGTTCATCCTCAACGACCAGAATGAATACAAGTGCGGATGGGCAGTTGAGAAGATGTCAAAGTCTATGTTCAATGTCGTAAATCCCGATATGATCGTAGAAAAATATGGTGCTGACACCCTTCGTCTCTATGAAATGTTCCTTGGTCCTGTAGAGCAGTCCAAGCCTTGGGACACTAATGGTATTGACGGCTGTCACAGGTTCCTGAAGAAATTCTGGGGACTCTTCTATGACAGAGAGGGAAACTGGCTGCCTAATGATGCTACGCCAACTCAGGAAGAAGAAAAGTCACTTCACAAGCTCATAAAGAAAGTTACTGGAGACATTGAGCAGTTCTCTTACAATACAAGTATCTCAGCCTTCATGATAGCAACAGGCGAGTTGCAGAAATGTCGCTCTAAGGCTGTCCTTGAGCAACTTGTCATTCTGCTTGCACCATTTGCACCTTTCATTGCTGAAGAACTCTATCATGCTCTTGGCAACAATACCTCTGTCTGTGATGCACAGTGGCCTAAGTACGATGAATCCAAGATGAAGGATTCTGAGATAACAATGCCTGTACAGTTCTGTGGTAAGACACGCTTCACCATGCAGGTGCCTGCTGAGGCTTCACGCGAAGATATAGAGAAACTTGCCCTTGCTGATGAACGTACTGGCAAATATACAGAAGGCAAGCAGATAATGAAGATTATTGTTGTGCCAAAGAGAATCATCAATATTGTTGTAAAATAAGTATATGCGAATCCTTGTAATACGTTTCTCTGCTCTAGGAGATGTTGCCATGCTTGCGCCTGTTTTAAGGCAGGTAGCTGCTGACAACAAGGAAAATGAATATATAGTACTCTCCAAGCCCCCTTACGAACCTTTGTTCGAGGGGGTAGGGGAGAATGTTTCATTTATTGGAGCAGACATAAAGAGAGATTACAAGGGAATACCTGGCATATACAGGCTCTTCAAGGAACTCAAAAAGCTTAACCTTGACTACGTAATAGATGAGCATGATGTTCTTCGTACCAAAATACTAAGGTTTTTCTTTAAAATTCATGGTTATAAGGTACGAAAGATAAATAAACACCGTGAATTACGTAAAATCATTACTGCTCCCCAGCCCAAGAAGGTTCTTAAGCAGCTTCCTACATCCTTTGAAAACTATTTTGAGGCATTGAAAATATGAATATAGGTATTGCTCCCTTTGCTGCTCATGCAGGAAAAATATATCCGCTCGAAAGAATGGAAAAGGTTATTCAGCTGCTTAAAACCAAGCAGCCTGACTGTAATATCTATATCTTTTGCGGAAAAGGCAAGGAACTGGAGCTGATGCAGGAATGGGCTAAGAAGTATGATATAGAGATAGCCAGCGGTGAAGGTATCCGTGCTGACCTTGAAAAAATAAAGCAGCTTGATGTGATGATTTCGATGGATTCGGCAAATATGCATCTTGCCAGCCTTGTAGGAGTAAGGGTTGTAAGCATCTGGGGTGCCACACATCCTTTTGCTGGTTTCCTTGGCTGGGGACAGAAAATGGAAGACTGTGTTCAGAGAGACCTTCCCTGCAGACCTTGCTCCATATACGGAAAAAAGCCATGCCTCAGAGGAGACATGGCCTGTATGGATATTAATCCGGAAGATATTATTTCCCGTATAATACCGGATTAGTTGAAGGATCGTTATACATTTTCATCTGACGATATACCTTCATATATTTACGTCCGGCAGCTATATCATCCAATAACTGATCTATTGCCGTTGACAAATCTTTCTGCTGCTCAAGCAATACAGCCAGCTTACCTCTGCATGTTGCCAAATGGTCCTCAGAGGTGTCTGTACGCTTCGTTTGTTCCTCCATGTGATAAATCTTCAATGCAAGTATAGAAAGCCTGTCTATGGCCCATGCAGGAGATTCTGTATTAATCGTGGCATCTGGAAGAACTTTTACTTCCTTATATTTTTCCCTGAAGAAAGTATCTATATCTTCTACCATATCAGTGCGGTCCTGATTTGACTTGTCTATTCTGCGCTTTAATACAAGCGCCTCTGAAGGGTCTATATCAGGATCACGTATTATATCCTCAAAATGCCATTGTACTGTGTCAATCCAGCATTTATGGTATAATATACCCTCAATTGACTTCTCTTCATAAGGATTTGACATTACTGTATCTATATTGTCATTAACATGATAGTCAGCAATGACCTGACGGAATATGTTATTTGCAGAAGATGTAAAGTTTCCCACGTCCTAATTTATTTTTATATTTATATGTATTTAATTAAATAACCTAAGAAGAGTAATAATATTGTGTGGATATGTTTATAATGATTGTAAGTACCTTATGTTCAATAAATAGCAGTTTGAAAAGATTATTTATAAAATATGGTATTCTATCATAATAACTGTGTGGATATCCGTATAAGATTTTTTCAACTGTATAATTACTTACTTATTCATATATTATTCCAAAGTTATCCACAGCTTTTTCCACTATTCCACAGGAAATAAAAAACCACGGCACGAAGCCGTGGTCTATGTTTGCTTCTTTAAGAAGATTAAAGCAGTGAAGAACTAGCCTTCCACTTAGCAACCTTCTTTGCAGGTATCTTGATAGCTGCACCTGTCATTGGGTTCTTACCTGTGCGAGCTGCACGCTTCTGAACACTGAAGGTACCGAAACCAACCAGCTGAACTGAATCACCCTTCTTGAGAGCACCCTGGATAGCGTCGAGGGCTGCGTCAAGAGCTTCCTTACTAGCTGCCTGAGAAAGACCAGCTTTTTCTGCAATCTGCTTTACAAGTTCTGTCTTGTTCATAGTAAATTGAATTATTTAAATTAGTAAACTAAAAAAAAAACTTCTGACTGCAAAGTTATTACAATAATTTGAAAAATCCAAGAAAAATGAGAGAAAAAACATAAAAATCCTTGAAAATATAGAAAAAATGGGCATTTTGGAGTAAATTTTCGCCACAAAATAGGCTTTAATTTAAATTTTTAGTAACTTTGCAGCCAATATGAGACAAATTCCAACAATAACAAAGAACTTGCTTATCATAAATATCATCTGCTATATGGCAAAGATGGTATTAGGTGGCAGGATAGATTTTGACGGACTTTTTGGTCTGCATTTCTTCCTTGCACAGGATTTCCATATTCATCAGTTGCTGACATATATGTTCATGCATGCTAGTTTCACGCATCTTTTCTTCAATATGTTTGCACTTTGGATGTTTGGTGGAACAGTAGAACGTATATTTGGTGAGAAGAGATACCTTATATATTATATAATATGTGGATTGGGTGCTGCTGTATGCCAGGAGATATCTCAGTTTGTACAGATATATGCCATGTTGCCGCCAGAAGTGCCAATAGAACACATGTTCCATCTGAGCTATGCTGACAAACTAACGCTGAACGCTTTCACTACGGTTGGTGCTTCAGGTTCTGTTTATGGCATACTGCTTGCCTTCGGAATGTCCTATCCGGAAGAAAGAATTTTTATATTCCCATTGCCTGTTCCTATCAAGGCAAAGTGGTTTGTAATACTGTATGCTGCTATTGAACTGGGATCTGCTTTGACATCTCGTGGTGACGGAGTAGCTCATGTGGCTCATTTAGGAGGTATGTTGTTTGGCTATATTCTCATAAAATATTGGCGTAAGACAAGTGATACCTTCAATGGATGGGACGGGTATGAAATTAACTAAGTTCTTTATTTATCCCATTATTGCTGTTAATGTTTTTTCCGTGATAGGCTTGCTTGTCACGGGATATTCTTATATATTGTCCCCATTGGAGTGGCCTACACTTTCGATGATGGGATATGGATTTCCTTTCTTCCTTTTTCTTACGGGCCTGTTTATTGTCTTTTGGGTCTTTATTAAGTTCAGGTATGTCCTGATATCTGTTGCAGGTCTTATATTAGCCTATCAGCCAGTTACCCTATATTGTCCGCTGAATGCCTATTCCGATGCTGAGAAGTATGATTCAAAGGATTCTGAATACATTCCTTTGACTGTTGTGTCATATAACACAAGTAACTGGGGTACTTTAGATAAATCAGGTTTCAAGAAAGAAAATGCTGAAAGTGTAATAGAGTATATTGCAAGCCAGAAGCCTGATATAGTATGTCTGCAGGAATCATCTTTTTATAATAATGTGGAAGATATTATAAAGGAATACTTGCCTGAAATGAAATATACTACATCTTTCAAGACACAAGATGAAAAATCCTTAACAGTTAGTTTTCTGTCTAAATATCCGATAAAAAGGGAAGAAAGGATAGATATTCCCAGCAACGCAAATGGTGCTGCTGCTGTTTGGATAGAGAAAGATGGTAAGACTCTTCTGGTAGTAAACTGCCACCTTGAGACACAGTCATTGTCAATAGATGAGAGAGCAAAGTTCTCACGTCTTGTTCATGATGTGGCAAAGGGTGATGTAGAAAAAGACAGTGTAGAGTCAGAATCATCATTTTTCCTGGGCAAGCTTTCTGCTTCTGCTCAGAAACGTGCTCCTCAGGCTTACATAATAGCTGAGTTCATAGAAAAGAATTCAGACACTTCAACTATCGTTTGTGGCGATTTCAACGATATTCCGCTGTCTTATACGCACTATACTATCTCCAAAAATCTTACTGACTGTTTCCAGAAGAAGGGTAGGGGATTCGGCTTCTCTTATTGCCATAATGCTATGAGGGTGCGAATAGACCATATAATGTGTTCTTCAGACATAGAACCGCTTATGTGCAAGGTCGATTCTGAGATGAAATCTTCAGACCATTTCCCTGTCGTCTGCAATTTTTTACTGCCCAAATAAAAAAAAATAGCAGTATTTTCTTGTTTTATTCGATACTAAATATTACCTTTGCAAGCGGAATATAGCTAAAACAATAAATATATGGAATCAGAAAATGCAATTTATGATGCGCGTCAACTCGGTATGCCACGCATGATGATACTGGGAGTACAGCATCTTTTTGCCATGTTTGGCGCAACAGTACTTGTTCCGCTTCTTACAGGACTTGATGTCTCTGTGACACTTTTGTTTGCAGGTATCGGAACCTTGATTTTTCACTTTATTTCTAAATGGAATGTGCCTGCTTTCCTTGGTTCATCATTTGCTTTCCTTGGCGGCTATGCCTCTGTAAAGGAAATGGGTATGGGACAGGGACTATCAGAGACGCTTGCCCTTGACTACGCTTGTCTGGGTGTTGCCTGTGCAGGATTGATGTACTTTATAATGGCGGCTCTGATAAAGTCGTTCGGAGTGCAGAAGATTCTTCACTATTTCCCACCAGTAGTGACAGGTCCTATTGTCATTGCCATCGGTTTGGTACTTTCTGGTTCTGCTATTTCCAACTGCCAGACAAACTGGCTCCTCGCCATCATTGCTATCGTAACTGTCATAGTTTCTTCTATATGGGGTAAGGGAATAATAAAAATTATCCCTGTACTTCTTGGTGTTGTGGTATCGTATGTAGTTGCTGCATGCATGGGAGAAGTTGACTTTGCACCTCTGCATGATGCTGCGTGGGTTGGATTCCCAATTAGCAAGGATCATACTGTTCTTGCTGTTTTCGAAGATGGCAATACAACCTTGATGCTCTCAACGATCCTTGCCGTAATGCCTATTGCATTTGCAACTATCATGGAGCACATAGGCGATATGTGTGCAATAGGTTCTACTGTAGGTAAGGATTTTCTTGCTAATCCAGGTCTGCATCGTACTCTTACTGGCGATGGTGTGGCAACAGCCGTGGCATCAATATTCGGAGCACCTGCCAATACTACCTATGGTGAGAATACAGGTGTGCTGAACCTTACCAAAGTGTTCGACCCCAAGGTTATTCGTATAGCAGCCATTATAGCTATTATCCTGGCTTTCTGTCCTAAGTTTGCCTGCCTAATACAACTTATGCCTGCTGCTACGATAGGTGGTGTGAGTCTTATACTTTATGGCATGATATCTGCTGTGGGTGTCCGTAACCTCGTGGAAGAGAAGGTTGACCTTAAGAGTTCACGTAATGTCTTCGTGGCTGCCCTCATCCTCGTGCTTGCCATTGGTGTGAAGTATGGTGCTAATGATGATATCGCCATTGGCCCTGTTCATGTTTCAGGTCTCGCAATAGCTGCTGTCGTTGGTATCTTCCTTAATGCTATAATGCCAGTCAAGCTTGGTATGAAGGTTAAATCATTTAAAGGAAAGGAGAAAGACTAATGAAAGTTGTAAATCTTGGAGCTAGTAACTCTATCATAAATCAGTTTGTTGCCGAGCTGCGTGATGTTAATATCCAGAAAGACCGTATGCGTTTCCGCAATAATGTCAGGCGCATAGGAAACCTGATGGCTTACGAGATAAGTAAGACCCTGAAATATAAGGAAACAGAAGTTGTCACCCCTCTGGCTACTGCCACGATGAATCTGCCTATTGACAATATTGTTATTGGTACTGTCTTCCGTGCTGGTCTGCCTTTCCATCAGGGATTCCTTGATATCTTCGACCAGGCTGGCAATGCTTTCCTTTCAGCTTATCGTTACTATACTGATCGCGAGTGCAACAATATTGACGTTCATATCGAGTATATTGCTACTCCGGACCTATATAAGAAGACCTTCATTCTTGTTGACCCTATGCTGGCAACGGGTGAGAGTCTTATCCTAGCGCATAAGGCCTTTGTCACCAAGGGTGTGCCAAAGAAGATAATCCTTGCTTCAGTAATAGCAACAGAGGAGGGTGTAGCCCGACTGAATGAGAAGTTCCCAAATACGAATATCGTGCTTTACACAGCCGCTATAGACCCAATCCTCAACGATCGCAAATACATCGTCCCAGGACTTGGTGATGCAGGCGACCTGATGTATGGTGAAAAGTTGTAAGAAATAATAAAAGCCACTCTTTCTTCAAGGGTGGCTATTTTTTCGATAGAATCGGCGATATTTTACGCTAATTCTATAATCTCAAGGTCTTTGATGTCTTTGCCGTCTATGGTGAAGCGTACGAGGGTTCTGACAGGCTGTTGGCCGTAAAGGCCTGCGGCTCCTGGATTAACGTGCAGGAAGCCATAGAGCTTGTCATACATCACTTTCAGAATGTGTGAATGCCCAGAAATGAACAGCTGTGGTGGCTTGTGTGTAAGTTGCCAATATATTGAACGGTCATAGCGTCCAGGATAGCCTCCGATGTGCTTCATCAGCACCTCAACCTCCTCGCATTTGAAGCGCAATACCTCAGGAAACTCTCGCCTAACGATGTCTCCGTCAATGTTTCCATGCACACCACGAAGGATGATGTTATTATCTCCGTGTTTAATCTCCCTTAGCTTATCGGCAATCTCTATATTGCCAAAGTCCCCAGCGTGCCATACTTCATCACATTCAGAGAAGTAGTGCTCATAGCGTTCATCCCAATGGGAATGTGTATCAGAGAGTAATCCAATCCGTTTCATGGGGGCAAAGTTACTATTAAGTGAGCAAAATACCAAGAAAAAAAGATTTTTTTGCATTATTTTCTTGCATTATTCATAACTTAATCGTACCTTTGCAGCCGAATTAAAAAAGAACGGCTGCTCTGTTAGTTCAATGGATAGAACAACTCTCTCCTAAAGAGTAGATCCCAGTTCGATTCTGGGACGGAGTACTACAATACTTAAACAGTAAGGTTATTATGGCAAAAATCACATCCAATTTATCTATTGTTCGTCTGTGTGAGGATTATCAGACATCGAGTAAGATTAACATGTGGGCGAATATCGTCAAGACATTGATACTTCTGGCTGCAGCAGTATACATCATTTTTGGTGCTATGGTGACTACACGTGGCGGTTTGATGCCTGGAGTCCTCTATATATTATTAGGTCTGGTACATGCTTTCATAGCTTTCTTCTGTGTTTATATCATTCGTGCCCTTGCTATCATTACTGAGGCAGCAACAATGATAGTCCTCGAGCACAAGGAGGCAGAATACTACAGCAAGGAGGCAAAGATTGCCAACATATACAGCGAAGAGGAGATGAACAGGGAGTATGCTAAGCCTAACAGGGCTGCAGTTGATGAGGCTCCAGAGACCCCTACCGTATCAAAGTCAGCACGTGTTGTAAGCGAGACAAGCAACAGCGGTTGGACATCAACACCTCCGGCTCGCCTGCGCACAGGTGCAAAGTGCCGTCGTCGCGGAGATACCAAGACTATGGAGATACAGGATATCAGCATGGGTCGCTACACATGTATGGATCCGCTGACTCATAAATTCCTTGGCGACTTCAAAATTGAAGATCTTGAATTCCCAGTATAATGAGCAGAAAATTCTTTTATAAGTATTCTTTCCTGTTAGTTGTCTGCCTGTGTCTTGTAGGCTGCAAGGGACAGCTTGTTGATGAATACTGCAATCATACAGCATCTTTTCGTTTTGATTTCCAGTATGGTCACACCCAGTCATATCTGTATGCTGCATTGAATTCTTCTGACTATTTTGTTTTTGTTAGCACTAACCCCATCGATGGAGGTTTTGACCTTATAACAGAGGCTTATGGTAATAAAGAAATAAATGTAGAGCATGTTACGGAGGCTGTATTGACAAAAAACGGGAGAGCATTGGGATTAAACAACGGTCTCATCGTAGGACGCTCTTCCTTACAGAATGGTGAACTGTATGTTTTTGACAGGCAGTGTCCGAACTGTTTTAATGAGACTAGCCAAAAGAAATACGCTTTGAAGTTTCAGAATTCTGCCAATGTTATTTGCGATCGTTGTAAACGCGTTTACGGACTTCTTAATGGAGGTGTCGTAGTGGCCGATGAAATAGGACATGATGTTAACGAAAAGCTGTTCCGCTATCGTGCAACATATTCTGGTACGTATCTCCAGGTTGCAAACCAATAAATTTTTTCTTCTTTAGGTTATGAAGCTTTGGTCAAAAGGATTTGAGATCAATAAGGAAATAGAACGTTTTACGGTAGGTCGTGACCGTGAGATGGACTTGTATCTTGCCAAGTACGACGTTTTGGGCAGTATGGCGCATATCACCATGCTTAACTCCATAGGTCTTATAGGTGATGATGAACTTCCGTTGCTCCTTGCAGAGTTACGCAAGATATATGCTATCTGCGAAGAGGGCAAATTTGTAATTGAGGACGATATAGAGGATGTTCATTCCCAGGTAGAGCTGATGCTCACACGTGCATTGGGCGATATGGGAAAGAAGATTCACTCAGGCCGCTCAAGGAATGATCAGGTATTGGTTGACCTGAAGCTGTTTACTCGTGCAGAGCTGAAGACTGTCGTAGAGGAGACAAAGACACTTTTCGACGAACTCATCGCTCAAAGCGAGGCCAATAAGGATGTCCTCATGCCAGGATATACCCATCTGCAGATAGCGATGCCTTCAAGTTTCGGACTTTGGTTTGGTGCTTATGCAGAGAGTCTTACTGATGATATGCTCTATCTTCATTCGGCATACAAGATGACCAACCGCAATCCTCTGGGTTCTGCAGCAGGATATGGTTCATCTTTCCCACTTAACAGGCAAATGACGACAGACCTGTTGGGCTTTGACTCTATGAACTATAATGTTGTCTATGCTCAGATGGGCAGGGGTAAGATGGAGCGCAATGTGGCATTCTCTATTGCAGGCCTCGCTGGTACGATGGCAAAGATGGCATTTGACGCCTGTCTCTTCAACTCTCAGAATTTCGGATTCGTAAAGCTTCCAAAGGAGTGTACGACAGGCTCTTCAATAATGCCTCATAAGAAGAATCCGGATGTTTTTGAGCTGATACGTGCAAAATGTAACAAGCTACAGGCTCTGCCGACACAGGTAACGCTGATACAGAATAACCTGCCATGTGGCTATTTCCGCGACCTGCAGATAATCAAGGAATGTTTCCTGCCAGCCTTTGATGAGTTGAAGGACTGCCTGCGCATGTGCGCATACATTATTAATAAGATAGAAGTAAAGCAGAATATCCTCGACAATCCTATGTATGACGCTATCTTCTCTGTTGAGGAGGTTAACAAGCTGGCATCAGAGGGTATGCCGTTCCGCGATGCTTACAAGAAGGTTGGTCTGGAGATAGAGGCAGGTGACTTTAAGCCTAACAAGAATATCCACCATACACACGAAGGTTCAATAGGAAACCTTTGTAATGACAAGATTGTGGAATTGATGAATGGCATCCTGGAAGGATTCCACTTCGAGAAGGTTGACAAGGCTGTAAAAAAACTACTCCTCGGCTAATTTTGGAATAGGAATAGCTCGTCCGGTTATCTTACCGTTCTTTAGACGTATATTGTCGGGAATATTGTTAATACCAAGTGTTTTAACGATATTCCCGTCTATCATTTTACCATCGCAGATAGTAGGAACATCCTCAGCCTCGCATTGTTTGAGTATCTGGCGGCATTTCTTGACGTCAGCATCAAGACAGATAGAGATGATGTGGTCAAAGGAAATCTTCTTTTTGTCCTTATCTGAATTATATGAATGGTAAATGTACGAATCCTTGTTGTTAACCTGCCTCAGCATGCTTTGTGAATCATAGTTCCAACTTGCCCATACTACGATGAGGCAGTTGCCCTTCATCAGGGTATTGCTGCTGATAGTCTTTCCGTTGATGTCTTTGGCAGAGAAAGCCGGCAGCCTGTCACCAACAGAGCAAGCGACTTTTATAGGCAGATATTGCCTCTGTAGCCATAGCGAGATAAGTGTACCTGGATTCTCCTTAACATATTTCCGTGCCTGAGCTTCAAGGTCCTTTGGAGACAACTCATTGGTGTTATGTCGCCATTCGGTGAATTCGTCATTTTCATCCGTACCTGTAACTTCTATATCCTTCAGTTTTGCTGCACTGCCGTCAAAACTTATATCAGCTCCTGGCTTGACAAAAATAGGAATTTGTTTGAAGTTTGGAAAGACGATAACGATGGTTCCCTCATTCATGATGGGGCGTTCGTAAGTAAATCGTCCGCCGTTGACCCTGATAGTATCAATACCTGACAGAATGCCGTCAGGAGAATACACTAGGAATTCTGCTGTGTTGACGTTGAGAAGTCGTCCGTCAACAGAGAAGTGTTCGTGGTCAGAGCCGCATGAGGTCAGGAATAAAAAAAAGAAGAGAATAAAAGAAAAGACAGTCGCTTGAAGATGCCAATGACGTAAACGTTTATAAGACATAATCATAACTCTTAACTTTTTATTCTCTACTCTTAACTATTAAGAATCTTGTGCCGCGAGCGGGACTCGAACCCGCACGACCGTTTCGGGTCAAGGGATTTTAAGTCCCTCGTGTCTACCAATTCCACCATTGCGGCAGCCGTGTCTGCTTTTTACCAAAGCGGTTGCAAAGGTACAAATAAGTTACGAATAATGCAAGAAAAAACAGAAAAATTTGCTTTTTGCTGTTAATGTAGCACCTTTGACATTAGACTTTTGACCTTTGACCAGCAGGTCAAGCATATGGTATCATAGCGAGCATATCGGCAAATTTGTCTATGCCAGATTCCAGTTTGTTGCCAATCATCATCTTTATCATGGGGTTGAGGTCTGCTTTCAGCGTCAGCTTCATACGTGTTCCAACCTCACCAGGAAGCAGCTGAATCCACATATTTGCTTCTATAGGTGACTGCTGGGTCTCAAACTTTATGGTACCTTTTCCTTCATTTATGGCTGGGTCCTCACGCTCTATGATGTTCAGGGCAATGACACCCATCATACCTGTATCAAGCGCCATGCTGTCTGGAGTCAGGGTAACATTCTTCAGCATATTAAGATAAGAAGGATCTTGTCCGGCAGCTTCTATCTGTTGCTTCAGTTGTTCATTGTTCTGGGCATTTTCCACGATAGGACGCAGATTCTCCAAGTTAGACAGCTTGGCATAAACTGCCTCTATAGGAGAAGGGATTTGCTTTACTTGACTTTCGTATTTGCTCATTGTTTCCAAGTATTAGGTGATTTACGCCATTCTGCCAGGACTTCAAGGTCTTCTGGCTTAATATATCCCGTTTTTGCAGCTATTGCTGTAGTATGTTCATAGTCTGACAGCGTTACTAAACGAACGTTTGCAGCGGCAAAAGCCTCTTCTGCCACAGGGAATCCGTAGGTATAGCTTGCCACCATTCCTACAACCTCAAAACCTGCCTGACGCAGAGCCTCAACGGCCTTCAGGGAAGAGCCGCCTGTGCTGATAAGGTCTTCAATAACCACTACCTTTGCTCCTTCAGGAATGGTTCCCTCAATCTGATTTCCCATACCGTGATCTTTTGGCTTCGGACGAACATAGCAATATGGCAGTTGTAATTGGTCGGCAACAAGTGCGCCCTGTGCGATGGCACCTGTGGCAACGCCTGCTACGGCAGTAGCCTCTGGGAATTCTGTATGAACGAGGTGAACCAGTTCATTCTTTACAAAAGAGCGCAACTCTGGGTATGCAAGTGTCTTGCGATTGTCTGTATAAATGGGTGACTTCCATCCGCTGGCCCATGTAAAAGGGTCGTTGGGTTGCAGTTTGATTGCTTTTACAGCAAGTAGCTGTTCTGCGAAAGAATCGGCAATTTTTTTCATTTTATATCATTTTTTATATAGTCCAACAATTTTTCTACGGCTTCAGATTCAGGGATATTCTTCTCTATGCATTGTTTGCCTTTATAAAGCGATATCCTGTTAGGTCCGGCGCCAACATATCCATAGTCGGCATCAGCCATCTCTCCAGGGCCGTTGACGATGCATCCCATGATACCTATTTTGAGGCCTTTCCAAATCTCCGCTTTATCAGACATTGCTGTCTCCTGTGCCACTGCAGCCTTTATCTTTGCTATGGTACCGCGCAGGTCGTAGAGTGTTCTTCCGCATCCAGGACATGAGATATATTCTGTCTTGGTAAACTTTACCCTTGCAGCCTGCATGATAGCATCGGCAAGTTCCTGTTGTGGTTTGTCAAAGTTTGTGATGCAGAGTTCCTTAGCCTTTCTGTCTATCAGCAGGGCTCCTGCTGCCATTGCGGCCTTAAGTTGCAGGTCTTCGCGGTTCTCTTCGTTGAATGAGAGGAAAAGGGTGTCATTCTCTATGCTGGCATTCTCGCGCAGAGAGGCACATTCATCGATAAAACCGACAATTTTCTTTGCTACAGGAATCTCGCATTCAGGTTCCTCTGAAAGACTGACGCGGATAGTATCTCCTATACCCTCTGTCAGTAATGCTCCGATGCCTACAGCGCTCTTTATGCGTCCGTCCTCACCTTCGCCGGCTTCTGTTACACCCAGATGCAGAGGATAGTGCATATCTTCTTTATCCATAGTGCTTACGAGCAGCCTTACACTCTGAACCATAACGACAGTGTTGCTGGCCTTGATGGATAATACTACGTCTGTAAAGTTTTCTCTTTTGCAGATACGTAGGAATTCCATGCAGGATTCCACGATGCCTTCGGGTGTGTCGCCATATCTTGACATGATGCGGTCAGACAGTGAGCCATGATTGACACCTATTCTTATTGCCGTATGATGTTCTTTGCAGATATTCAGGAACGGAATGAAACGCTCTTCTATCTTCTGCAGTTCATCGGCATATTCTTCTGCAGAATAGTCGATATGCTTAAAGGTGCGAGCTGGGTCAACATAGTTTCCTGGGTTCACACGCACTTTCTCGCAATACTTTGCTGCTATGTCAGCCACATTGGCGTTGAAATGTACGTCTGCCACGAGTGGGGTAGTGTAGCCTTCTGCTTTCAGGGCGGCAGATATATTAGCCATATTCTCAGCCTCTCGGCGTCCCTGTGTCGTCAGGCGTACCAGTTCTCCGCCAGCATCGATGATGCGTTTGGCCTGAGCTACGCATGCGGCGGTGTCATTGGTGTTGGTGGTTGTCATTGACTGCACCCTGATGGGGGCTCCACCTCCAATGGTAAGGTTTCCGACGTGTACCTGATTAGTTTGTCTTATAGTCATATTTTACTTCTGATAGGTCAGCATTAGCCTTTTCTATTTTCTTGCCTAAGCCGCTTTTGTATGCCTTCAGGCGCTCAGCTATTGAAGCGTCGGAGAGGGCCAGCATCTCCATTGCAAGAATGGCCGCATTCATCGCTCCGTTTACGCCTACTGTGGCAACGGGAATGCCTGGAGGCATCTGTATTATTGACAGCATGGCGTCGAGTCCGTCCAGCATACCCTTGATAGGTACGCCAATGACAGGCAGGGTTGTTGAGGCTGCTATCACGCCAGGCAGTGCTGCTGCCATACCGGCTGCTGCGATGATAACGCGTATTCCACGCCCTTCAGCATTGCGTGCAAAGTTCTCTACGGCATCGGGGGTACGATGAGCTGACAAAGCATTTACCTCAAAGGGTATCTGCTGTTCGTTAAGGAAGGCCATAGCCTTTTCCATTACGGGCAAATCTGAAGTGCTGCCCATGATAATGCTTACTAATGGAGTCATGATAATATTACTGCTATAAATCCTGCGCCAAGTCCGAGGAGGTAGCCTCCGCAGATTTCGCCAAGAGTGTGAATTCTCAGAATCATACGTCCTGTGCCGATGATACCGGCCAAAATGATGAGTATGCATAGCCACCAGATAGGGTTAAAGCCATAAATGTAGCAGAATGCCGCTATGGCTCCAGTCGTGCCTCCGATGGCAGCGGTATGGGTGGATATCTTCCACCAGTTATTGATTATTGCACCCAGAATCTGTATTGCCAGCGCTGCCACTACTATGCTTGACATAAAATGTGGCATGTGGAGCGAGTTCATGATATAGAAACAGGCAAAATAGGATGCTATGGAGATGACGTAAGGCACTATACGTCCTTCTTTGGAAAGCAGTTTCAGGAAAGACCATCCCTGATAGCGTTGATAAAGGCGTATGAGCGTTGTGGGAATGAGACAGGTAAATATCCATACGATAAGCAGCACCATCAGCTTATAGGCCAATGGAAGAATACTAAGGTATGACACGAAGAACAATACAACAAAAGCCACCAGTGGAAGATAGAATGGTGTAAACAGCAGGCTGATGTATCGTGCCATTATCAATATGATTCTGTTGTTGTCTCTCATCTTCTCAGGTTGCTTGTCGGGATGCCCATCTGTTCGCGATATTTTGCTACAGTCCTTCTTGCGATAGGGAAGCCCATTTTCTTCAGTTCAGCCGCCAATCGTATGTCGCTGAGAGGTTTTCCCTGTGGTTCGTTGTCAATCAATTCTCGCAGCGCCTTTTTGATTCCCTTTGTTGAAACAGTCTCTCCGTCACCAGTGTCGTATGCCTCTGAGAAGAAATGTTTCAGCGGTATGATACCCCAAGGTAATTCTGCATATTTTGAGGCACAGACGCGCGATATTGTCGAAATATCAAGGTTTGTATGGTCGGCAATATCTTTCAGTTTCATTGGGGAGAGGTCGCTGTCATCGCCGCTGAGAATGAATTTCTTTTGCAGTTTGATGATGGTTTTCATAGTCATCGTCATAGTCTGCTGGCGCTGTCTGATGGCATCAATATATGCTCTCGCCCTCGACATCTTCTGTTGTGCATATACCAGGGCCTCCTTGTCTGAGCGTGTCATGCTATCTGGATTCTGTCTGTATCCCTGCACCATCTCTTCAAAATCCTGTGATATGTGCAACTGTGGTATTCTGCCTTTCGGAAGAGTGAAAGAGATGTGTCCGTCATCGTCAATGCTGATGACGAAGTCAGGAGTCACATGTTGTGTATTTCTACCGATGGTTTCGCCTAAAGCTGCTCCTGGACGTGGGTTCAGCTTCCGTATTTCCCCAAACACCTTTTCTGCGGTGATATCGTCCATTTGCATCTGTTCTTCTATTTTCTTCCAGCGTTTCCGCGTGAAGTCTTCGTAATGGTCGTTTATCACCTGATACATCAACTTTGTCAATGGGGTGGCTTTCTTTCTGAAAATCTGTATCAGCAGACACTGTTGCAGGCTTTGCGCCCCTATGCCGGCAGGGTCGAATCCCTGAAGAATGGTCAGAACCTTCTCTATTTCTTCTGGTGTAACGTCAATATATTCATGTATGGCGAGCTCATCGCTGAGGCTTGTGACATCTTTTCTGAACAGCCCGTCACTGTCCAGGCTTCCTATGATATATTCCATAATCAGCTGCTGCTCTTCAGTCAGATCCTGTTCTCCCATCTGACTGTGCAGGGTGTCATAGAAAGATTCGCTGTTTCCCCATACAGGTGTGTCGCCGCCGTTCTTTTCTGGTGTAGCATAGCTGGCCGCCGCTGTCGGAATATAGTCATCGTCATAGCGGTCATCGTCGTAATGGTCTATTACGGCGTCCAGTTCGTTAGTGGCTCCCTCGTCTGGGTTTTCAGACTCTTGCAACTCGGGTTCCAACGCCGGATTCTCGTCCAGTTCAGTCTGCACATATTCCTCAAACTGTGTCAGGGGCATTTCCAGCATCCGCACAAACATTACCTGTTGTGCGTTGAGGCGTTGCTGCTGCACCTGCGTCAGCTGCTGCTCCTGTGTCTGAATATGTGTCAGTTTCTGTGCCAATTGTCTGATATGGTTTTTATCACGTGCAAAGGTACGAATAAGTGAGCAAAAAACCAAATTTTATTTGAAATTTTTCGAGTGTGAGTACTTTCGACGTAAATTAATGAACAAAAATTAATTGAAAAGGAATATAAAACTATATTAGAACTCATATAAAATGTTAAAAATTCGTATATTCTATATAAGAAAGCATATAAATTAGAAGTAATTGTGTAATTTTGCATTCGAAATGATATAATTTTGTATGGAAAAGACTAAATTATCAATGATAGTGAAGGCTTTGCGCAAAGAGAACGGTCTCACGCAAGAGGATTTGGCGATGAAGTCTGGGGTCGGGCTGTGCTTCGTTCGCAATCTGGAGCAGGGTAAACTTTCGCTGCGAATGGATAAAGTGAACCAGCTTCTTGACTTGTTTAACTATGAACTGACAGCCACGAAACGCTCATGAGACAAGCAGAGATATATCGTAAGGACATACTGGCCGGCATATTGACTGAAGACGGTGGCGAATACCGTTTCTGTTATGATGGTTCCTATCTAACGCGAGACGATACCTTGCCCATAAGTTTGACACTGCCTTTACAGGAAGAGGCATTCGTCAGTCCCGTTTTGTTTCCGTTCTTTGACGGTCTGATACCCGAAGGATGGTTGCTTGATGTAGCCCTCCGCAATACCGACATCAGCATACTTGACCGTATGTCACTCCTGCTGCTATGCTGCAAGGAATGTATAGGTTCCGTCAGTGTAGTACCAATAGAAAAGAGAGTTTAAAGGGTACAAGAGTTCAAAAGTTTAAGGTAATTGAAAATGTGTAAGTGTCTGTTTTGCTATAAGCCGTTGGAAGAAGGTCAGAAAGACTATCATCCGCAGTGTGTCAGGAAATTCTTCGGAACATGGGAGGCGCCATTACTCGATTATCGTCATGAAGACCTGGATAGTTTGGCCGAACAAATCATTCATGCCCAAACGTCTCTGACAGGTGTACAGCCTAAATTGTCATTAAACCTCGATAAACACGAAGGCAGTAGCCGCTTGACGATAGTCGGCCTTTGGGGTGATTTCATCTTCAAGCCTCAGACAGAGAGTTATCCGAAACTGCCTGAGAATGAGGACTTAACCATGCACCTTGCTGAAGCTGCGAAAATCAATGTTGTACCACACAGTCTTATTCGTATGGCAGATGGGAAGTTGGGTTATATCACTCGTCGCATAGATCGCACAAAGGGTGGTGAGAAGATAGATATGGAGGACATGTGCCAGCTGACGTTACATCCAACGGAGTACAAATACAAAGGATCGCACGAGCAAATAGCAAAGATCATCATGCAGTATTGCGATATGCCGAAGCTCGACCTCACCAACTACATGCAGCTCTTGCTTTTCTGCTTTGTTACGGGCAATAATGACATGCACCTGAAGAACTTTTCTCTCTACCGACCGGCCAATGCCTATCAGCTCACTCCCGCCTATGACCTTCTGAATGTAGCTATTGCCAATCCTAAGGACAAGGAGGAACAGGCTCTTTCGCTCTCTGGGCGAAAGTCAAAGCTCCAGTTGAATGACTTCCTGAAGGCAGCAGCGACAATGGGGCTGGAGCAGAACGTCGTAATGCGCCTTATTGAGAGCATGCGCAAAGCCCTCCCGAAGTGGAAACAGTTCATTCAAGATTCTTTCCTCAGTGAAGAGATGAAGGAAAGATATGAGCAACTCATCATGTCAAGATTAAACAGATTAACTGTAGAGGCAAAATAGATCATAATGAAATAATAAATATGAAGAAAACAATTTTATCAATCATCCTTGCCGTAGTTGCCACAGTGACCGCGACGGCGCAGATAAAAGTTGAAGTCAGCGAGACTGTCGAACTTATGAGCATCCTCGCTCGTACGGCGGGCTATCAAGAGTATAGTATGGATTTGGCCGGACAGTACACGAAGGATACTGAGGCATGGTTCGCCCCTTACAAGGAGCACGTTGCAGTTGTCTTGGCACAAGACATCCGCGCCAAATATGGCATCGGTCATGAACGAGTGATGAATATGGCCATCCACCTCGGCATCGACAACGGAAAAATCGTACTCATTGGTGATAGAGCGGAATTGAACAACGGATGGCAGAATGTTGACCTCGATGACTTCGTGAAACGGCTCAACAAGTTTTACAAAGACACCCGTTTCCACGAGTTCTTCGAGCAGCACCGCCAGTTCTACGATGACTACACGAAGATGTATGAGGCCAACGTTATGCCAACTTTCCACCCCGAATGGTACAGCCAATTCCACTACGGCACTGCCCCCACCGACCGCTTCCACGTCATCATCAATTTCACCTGCGGTGGCAACAGCTACGGGCTGTGTAGCCAACTCTCCGGCCAGCCACGCGACCTGTTTGCCATCATCGGCTACTGGATTGACCCAGCCCTCGGCAGGCCACGCTATGATGCCTCCGTGCTCTTCCACGAGGCCAACCACCCGTTCGTCAACCCCCTGCTTGATGATGATAAAAATATCAAACTCATGGAAAAAGTCGGTCCGAAACTCCTCAGCCTCCACCAGTCTTCGGTCGAAAAGACGAACTACCCCGATTGGCGCATCGTCATCAACGAGAGCCTCGTCCGCGCCGCCGTCGTACTCTACATGCAAGATGCTGGTTACAAGATGGAACAGTGCCTGAATGTCTTGGGGCTTGAGATGGTACAGAAAGGATTCCCTTGGATGTTCGACCTCGTCGGAACCCTCCGCTACTACACAGCCCATCGCGACCAGTACAAAACCCTCAACGACTTCTATCCCGACATCGCTCGCTGTCTCGAACAGTATGTGAATGATTTGGAGAGGAAAACGGGGAAAACCATAAACTGAACAGACAATAAACGAAAATTAAACAATAAACAAAGATGAAACCTTACGTAATTGGATTAGATTTAGGTGGAACAAATTCCGTTTTTGGGATTGTTGATTCACAGGGTGTGATAAAGGCGACGGCAGCCATAAAGACTGGCGGTTTCGCTACGGCAGAAGACTATGTTGCGGCATGTATGCAGGCGCTGCAGCCCATCATCGACGAGGTGGGAGGCATCGAAACCATTAATGCTATGGGCATCGGAGCCCCTAACGGCAACTACTATAACGGCACCATAGAGTATGCCCCCAACATTGCCTGGGCTCATGAAGGTATCGTTCCTCTGGCAGAGATGTTCAGCAAGGCCCTGGGAATTCCTGTAGCACTTACCAACGATGCCAATGCTGCTGCCATAGGCGAGATGACCTATGGTGTGGCACGCGGCATGAAGAATTTTATCGTTCTCACCCTCGGCACCGGAGTAGGGTCTGGAATAGTGGTAAATGGTCAACTTTTGTACGGTTCCAACGGTTTTGCCGGCGAATTGGGACATGTAATAATGCAGCGTGAAAACGGCCGCCTCTGCGGATGCGGACGAAAGGGATGTCTTGAGACCTACTGCTCTGCTACTGGTGTGGCACGTACCGCACGTGAGCTGCTGACAACATCCGACCGTCCGTCGCTGTTGCGTGAGATAGAACTGGATAAGATAACCTCCCTTGACGTGAGCATTGCTGCATCAAAAGGCGATGAAATGGCTCAGGAGATATACCGTTTCACAGGTCGCATGCTGGGTGAGGCATGTGCAGATTTTGCCGCTTTCTCCGCTCCGGAGGCATTTATTTTCTTCGGTGGAATGACGAAAGCTGGTGACCTCATTATGAATCCTATCAAAGAGAGCTATAAGGAACATGTCTTCCCTCTCTACCGCAACGCCCAGTTCCTTGTCAGCGGTCTTGACGGCAGCAGTGCCGCTGTCCTCGGTGCCTCCGCAGTAGGGTGGGGACTCTTGGAAAAGTAGCCTTGATACGTGAAAAAAACATAAAAAATCGCGTGGAATTTGTGTATATTATTAATAATGAGTAAATTTGCACGATTTTATGTATTTTATGGGCATGTCCCATTTAGATGTATTAGTTAAAACAATAAAGAAATTCAGATGAATGTAATTAGAAAGACGGTCTCTTTACCTGATGGTCGTACCATCACTATTGAGACAGGAAAACTGGCAAAGCAGGCTGATGGTAGCTGTACCCTCACCATGGGCAATACCGTGCTTCTTGCCACTGTCTGTGCAGCAAAGGACGCAGTACCTGGCACAGATTTCATGCCACTGCAGGTAGAATATCGTGAGCAGTATGCTGCTGCCGGACGTTTCCCTGGTGGTTTTACAAAACGTGAAGGTAAGGCAAATGATGATGAAATCCTTACATGTCGCTTGGTGGACCGCGCTCTGCGTCCTCTTTTCCCTAGCGATTTTCATGCAGAAGTATTCGTAAATGTTATTTTGTTCAGTGCCGACGGTGTGGATCAGCCTGATGCCCTCGCAGGTTTTGCTGCTTCATGTGCTTTGGCATGTTCAGATATTCCTTTCGAGTGTCCTATTTCTGAGGTTCGCGTGGCACGTATCGGCGGTGAATTCGTAATTAATCCTACGAAGGCACAGATGGCTGATGCCGACATGGACCTGATGGTAGGTGCTACAAAGGATAACATCATGATGGTGGAAGGTGAGATGAACGAGGTTCAGGAAGTTGACCTTCTCAATGCCCTGAAGGCTGCTCACGAGGCTATCAAGCCTATGTGTGTAATGCAGGAGGAGCTGATGAAGGAACTCGGAACTGACGTGAAGCGCGAATACTGTCATGAGGTTAATGATGACGAACTGAAGGAGCAGGTTAAGGCTGAATGCTATCAGAAGGCTTACGACGTGGTTAAGCAGGCTCTTGAGAAGCAGGCTCGCGCTGAGGCTTTCGAGAAAATCAGCACAGACTTCAAGGAAGCTTATGCTGCCGCTCATCCTGACCTTACTGAGGAAGAGCTGGAAGAGAAGAATGCCCTTGTTGACAAGTACTATCATGACGTAGAGCGTGATGCTATGCGTCGCTGCATCCTTGACGAGGGTGTACGTCTCGATGGACGTAAGACAACGGATATTCGCCCAATATGGTGTGAGACTTCTCCGCTGCCAATGCCTCACGGAAGTTCTATCTTCACACGTGGTGAGACACAGTCTCTGACTACTGTGACACTTGGAACCAAGCTCGACGAGAAGCTCGTTGACGACGTTTTGGAGCGTTCTTATCAGAAGTTCCTTCTTCACTATAACTTCCCTCCTTTCTGTACTGGCGAGGCTAAGGCACAGAGAGGCGTAGGCCGTCGTGAGATAGGTCACGGACATCTTGCATGGCGTGGTCTGAAGGGTCAGATTCCTGCTGACTTCCCTTACACAGTACGTGTAGTGAGCCAGATTCTGGAGTCAAACGGTTCTTCTTCTATGGCAACAGTATGTGCAGGAACATTGGCACTGATGGATGCCGGCGTACCTATGAAGAAGCCTGTATCAGGTATTGCTATGGGACTTATCAAGAATCCAGGAGAGGACAAGTATGCTGTGCTGTCAGATATTCTGGGTGATGAGGACCACCTTGGCGATATGGACTTTAAGACCACTGGTACAAAGGACGGTCTGACTGCTACTCAGATGGATATCAAGTGTGACGGCTTGTCATACGAGATTCTGGAGAAGGCACTTGCACAGGCTAAGGCTGGCCGTGAGCACATCCTCGGATGTATCACAGACACTATCGCTGAGCCACGTGCAGAACTCAAGCCACAGGTTCCACGCATCGAGCAGATTGTAATTCCTAAGGAGTTCATCGGTGCTGTGATTGGCCCTGGTGGTAAGATTATCCAGCAGATGCAGGAGGATACAGGTGCTACCATCACCATTGACGAAGAAGATGGTGTAGGCAAGGTTCAGGTAAGTGCTCCGGACAAGGCTGCCATCGAGGCTGCTATAGCCAAGATCAAGGCTATTGTGGCAGTACCAGAGGTTGGTGAGGTTTACGAAGGAACAGTACGTTCTATCATGCCTTACGGCTGCTTCGTAGAAATCCTGCCAGGCAATGACGGTCTGCTCCATATCTCAGAAATAGACTGGAAGCGCCTTGAGACAGTTGAGGAAGCTGGTATTAAGGAGGGCGACAAGATTACTGTCAAGCTTCTTGATATTGATTCCAAGACTGGTAAGTACAAGCTGTCTCACAAGGTTCTTGTACCAAAACCTGAAGGCTATGTAGAGCCACAGCGTCGTCCGCGTCCTGAAAGAGGAGAGCGTAAGGAGCGTCGTCCACGTCCTACACGCTTCAACGAAAACGGTTCTGCTGAGGATAAAAACTAAAAGTAGATTTGATTAAATTGAAGTGTTATGGCTTCAATGAAAAGTCTTGCTAAGGATACCGCTATTTACGGACTTAGCAGTATAGTCGGAAGATTTCTTAACTACCTGCTCGTGCCGTTATACACTCACGTGATAACGGCACAGAGCGGGGGTTATGGTATAGTGACCAACCTGTACGCCTATGTGGCGCTGATACTGGTTATTCTTACCTTTGGTATGGAGACGACATTCTTCCGCTTTGTCAATAAGGATGACGAAAATCCGCATACAGTTTTTTCTACATCCGTAGTATTAGTCTCCACATTGTCAGTATTATTCTTCGCTTTTGTCTTTATTTTTATCGAAGGAATCGCTGATTTTCTGGGTTATGTAGGGAGTGAAAACTTTATTCTGATGATGGCGTGTGTGGTATGTCTTGATGCTTTTCAGGCTATACCGTTCTCGTATCTCAGATATAAGAAGAAAGCAATAAAGTTTGCCTCGCTGAAGATGCTCTTCATCGTGATGAACATAGGTCTTAACCTGCTTTACTTCGTTGTTCTGGGCAAGACGGACGTCTTTTATGTCTTCTCGCTCAATCTCGTTTGTACAGGTATCATAACCTTCTTCTTTATTCCGGAGTTTCTGCATGAGCATTTTGCTGCCAGACGGTATGCTCTTGACCATGATGAGAATCTGAAGATATTTGATACAGACCTGCTGAAACGAATGCTGAAGTATTCATGGCCTATACTTGTATTGGGAATAGCAGGCATTCTTAATCAGACCATCGACAAGATGATATTCCCGTTTATATATTCGCAGAGTCATCCTGTCATTTACGATGAAACGGGAGAAATTGCCATTTCACCGGCTTCTGTCCAGCTTGGTATCTATGGTGCCTGTGTAAAGATAGCCATGATTATGGCGATGATAACCCAGGCTTTCCGCTATGCATACGAACCGATAGTTTTTGCCAAATCAAAGGATGCAGACAAGAAGGAATACTATGCTACGGCAATGAAGTATTTCCTTATCTTCACACTCTTCGCTTTCCTCTGTGTGGTAGGCTACATGCCTATTCTGCAGTATATCATAGGTGAAGAATATCGTGAAGGCCTGCGTGTAGTGCCTATCGTCATGGTGGCGGAGATCATGATGGGTGTATATTTCAACCTGTCTTTCTGGTATAAGCTCATCGACAAGACCATCTGGGGAGCGTGGTTCTCTCTTGCGGGCTGTGCTATGCTGATTGCCGTGAATATCATCTTCATTCCGTATTATGGCTATATGGCCTGTGCATGGGGCGGTGTAGCTGGATATGGTACAGCAATGGTGCTGTCATATTTTGTAGGAAAGAAGAAATACCCTATCGACTATGATATCAAGGGCATGGGAATGTATGTGGTGCTGACACTGATATTATTCAGTATAATGACCTGTGTACCTTGGACGAACGGTGTTGTTGAGGTTATAGGCAACACATGCCTTATCATCTTCTACATCTATATTGTAATGAAAAAAGACATACCGCATGATACGATTTCTCATTTTATTTCTCGCATCCTTCACCGCTAATATTACGTTGTCTGCTCAGATATTGAACAGACAGTCATACGTGGAGTATGGTGAGAGCTACCTTTCCCAACCCTGGCAGGCTTTGTCGCGCCAGTCTTTTGCGCGTTTCAAGAAAGACGGCAACAGGGTAGAGTATGAGGGACAGGTATTTGAGCGCAGACGTCATCTGGCTGCTCTCGCTATGGCAGAAATAGTTGAGGGAAAGGGACGCTTTCTTCAGCAGATAGTTGTGGGTATTGACTCAATGCTTCAGGAGCCCTGGTGGGGTATTCCTGCCCATTATGATGCGGCAGTTCCGCAATACGGCAAGCAGACCGTTGACCTCTTCAATGCAGAATCAGCAGCATTGCTGGCATGGACATGTAGTCGTTTGGAGCGGCCGATTACCAAGATTCGTCCGACATTGCCGGCTAAGGTCAGCAGGGAGATACACCACAGAATGCTCGAACCTGTTTTGGGCAGCAGTTATTGGTGGAAGTCGGCAGGTATGAACTGGAATCCGTGGATATGTTCCAACTGGCTTGCATGTCTGTATCTTTATGAAAGTGACGAAGACCGCATGCAGAAGGCTGTAACAGAGATAGAAGGCTGTATGAAGAAGTTTATAGACAGCTATCCTGACGATGGTGGCTGCGACGAGGGAACTGGCTATTGGGACAGAGCTGCGGCAAGCTATTTCGAATGCCTGTATCTGCTCGATCTCATCAAGAGCGATGAGATGGCAAACGTCACGATGCTGAACTACAAGAGGGACAAGGTGGCTCGTATGGGGGCATATATATATAATATGTATATAGGCAACGATTATGTCGTAACCTTTGCAGACGCCCACAGCAACAAGAGTGTGGTACAGCTCAATGTGCTCTTTCCTTTTGCAGAGTTTATAGGTGACAAGAAAATGGCAGGATTTGCCGCTTTCATCGCTAAAAAGAGTGATTTCTGGAATAATCCTTCCAATCTTTATGCCAACAGCGGTAATTTCCCTACATTGGGAAGGGAGCTGCTTCTGATGCAGTATATCGACAAGTTGCAGACTACTAAGGCTGCTGAGCCAAAGTCCCAGTCATTCTATCCCAATCTCAATGTGGCTACTTTGCGCAGCAAGGGAGGTTTGTTTGTAGCCTTTAAGGGTGGCAACAATGGTGAAAGTCACAACCATAACGATTTGGGTTCTTTTGAGATTTTTGCTGACGGCCAGCCGCTGTTCATCGACTGTGGAGTGGGGGAATATACTTCCAAGACATTCTCAAATGAGCGTTATGACATTTGGACTATGCAGAGCCAGTATCACAACTGTCCGCAGGTAAACGGCGTAAACCAGAAGGATGGTAAGAAATATGTGGCAGACATGATTATGATGGGTCGTCATGCGCATAGTAAGGAGAAGACAAGCAATAACTATCTGGTAAATCTTACTAAGGCATATCCTGAGGAGGCCATGATAGAGGACTATATGCGCGATGTTGAGCTGAAGGGTGAAGAAGTTAAGATTACTGATGTCTATACCCTGAAGAAATTCTTAGAACCAACAAAGCTCCATTTTATGACCACAGTAAAGCCTGAGCTGAAGAAGGGCAAGGTCGTTCTTGGCAATCATTCTCTTTCTTATCCAGAGAAGATTCTCACTGCCGATGTGGAAGACTGTTCAACCCTGCTTGATGACCATCTTAAAGGTATGTGGGGAGATAGTCTCTATCGTATAGTGTTGACCACCAAGAAGAAGGAAAAGAAACGCGAGATAGAGCTGATAATAAAATAAAGAGTGAAGATTTTTCTTCACTCTTTATTTTTTAGTCTTCATAGAATCCAGGCTGCACGTACTTTATGCCCAGTTCCTTGTCAACGGTAGCGAGAATACCCTCTACCTGAGCCAGTCCGAACATTCTTCCAAGGAAAGAATAGCCTGCATTGTAGCCTTTGTCTTCATCGCCCAGCATCGTCATACCATGATCTACGCGCATCGGCAGCGGCTGTGTGGCAGGCTTTCGCGTTTGCATTCTACGCTGCTCTTCTTTCTCAAAAATGCGAGCCAGCTCTACCAAGTCTGCTCTTCCACCCAGATGGCTTGCCTCTGTAAAGTCGCCGTTAGGGAAGATGTGGCATGAACGCAGGTGTACGAAATGTGTACGCTCATGATATTTCTCTGCCAGATATGTGATATCGTTGTGTCCGCCTGCTGACAAGCTGCCTGCACAGAAGGTCAGGCCGTTATGAATATTTGGAACAGCATTGAGGAAAGTCTCTATGTCGCTGTCGCAGTTCAGTATGCGTGGCAGACCCAGGATTGGGAATGGAGGATCATCAGGATGTATGCACATATCAATGTCGTATTCATCGCAGATAGGCATAATAGCCTCCAGCCAAGTCTTCATGTTTCTTTGCAGGTCTTCCTTTGTCACTCCGTCATACAGTGCCAGCAGCTCGCGGAACAGCTCCAGAGGCTTTTCATCGCCCTCCTTGAAGTTGCCTGCTACGAAGCCTTGAGTCTTTATGACGATGTCATCCACCAACTGAAAATCTTTCTCTGGAGTCTGCTGAGCCTTGAAAGCCTCAATTTCTGCCATCAGGTCGCGTCCTGCTATAGCCTTTGAGGCATTGCTGCCATTACCTTTTGCTATTGCTTCCCACTCCTCTTTTGCACCTTTGCGCTGAAGGAGGTAGATGTCGAAGTATGCAAACTTAGGCCATGAGAAATACAGGTTTGTTGCTCCGTTAGGATTTTCGTGATAGATGTCGGTACGAGCCCAGTCAAGCACAGGCATGAAGTTATAGCACACGCAATGTATGCCTTCCTTACCCAAGTTTGTCAGTGATTCCTTATAAACCTCTATCTGCTGGTCTCTGTCCTTACCGCCATATTTTATTGTCTCAGTTACAGGGAGAGATTCTACAACACTCCATTTCATGCCGTAGCTCTCAATATATTCTTTCAGGTCGCGAATCTTCTCTCTTGACCACACCTGTCCTAAAGGCTCGTCATACAGTGCAGTTACTATACCTTCTACTCCCAGTTGTTTCAACATGGCAAGAGTAATCTTGTCTTTCTTGCCAAACCATCTCCAAGTCTTTACCATTTTTTATTTATTTATGTTTCGGAAGTTATTAGTAATGTCTCTTTCACTCCCCTCTCACTCCTCTCTCACTCCTCTTAAATATTACATTGCAAAAGTATTGAATCCACCGTCAACGACAGCCACAGTGCCAGTAACGAACTTGGCTGCGTCAGACATAAGATAGTGGATTGTGCCACAGAGTTCCTCTGGGTCACCCATTCTGCCAAATGGTGTCTGGCGGATAACGTCCTGACCTCTTTGTGTGTATGAACCGTCAGGATTTGTCAGCAGGGCTCTGTTCTGTTCTGTGATGAAGAAACCAGGTGCAATAGCATTGACGCGTATTCCCTCGCCAAATTTCTTAGCACATTCAGTAGCCATGTAGGCTGTGAAGTTAGAGATGCCGGCCTTTGCCGCTGCATATCCGCAAACACGAGTCATAGGACGGAAAGCTGCCATAGAAGAGAAGTTGATGATGCTGCCCTTGCCAGCCTTTACCATTGGCTTCAGGAATACTTGTGTAGGAATCACAGTTCCTGTAAGGTTGAGGTTCAGAACAGTCTGGAAAGCCTCTGTCTGCAGGTCGAAGAAATTCTGATCTGGTGTAATTGTTGCACCAGCCATATTACCTCCGGCTGCATTGAGCAGGGTATCTACCTTGCCATATTTTCCTACGATATAATCGCAGGCTTCCTGTATGTTTGCCTGGTTCATTACGTCCATCTTGATGAATTCACAAACGCCGCCTTCAGCTGTGATGTCATTGACAATCTTCTTGCCGACATCTTCTTTTCTGCCGCCGATGATAACTTTTGCTCCTTCCAAAGCAAGATATTTTGCAATTGTGCGTCCCAGTACGCCAGTACCGCCAGTAATTACTACAACGTAGTCCTTGATGTTAAATAGATTTGCCATAATTGTTTGTTGATAATATATAAATTGGTTTTATTTGAGTGCAAAGTTACTAAAAAATTTTATTTTCTATGTACTTTTCGAATTTTATTTGTACTTTTGCCGCTAAATATACAAAAATACCTCAAAATACCTCAAGTATGACCATCAAACATTACCATTTCTTTGCTACTGTGGCAGTATTCTTTTCCTGTCTGCTGTGTTCGGCAGCTCCTCGTATGACTTCTCCTAACGGTCGTGTGGCGATAGAGCCAAAAGGGGAAGGCTTTGTCATCACCTGTGGTCAGCAGCCTGTTCTTGAAGTGCCTGCCGTGGGTTATGAAGGTGTGGAATATAAGCTTTCCAAATTCAAGTCAGCAGGGCAGATAAGCGCCGACTATAATATGGTGTCAGGCAAGCGTCTTCATTGTGTCAATAAAGGCAAGGAATATCGCGGTTTCATCGGCAATAATGTGACGTTGGTGGTGCGTATTTACGATGATGGTGTCGCTTTCCGCTATGAGTGGCCTGCAGGAAAAAATGTTTCTCTGACGAAGGAAAAGACGACCTATCGCATAGCTGAGGGCACGAAACGCTGGATGCAGCAGTGGGCTGACTCCTATGAGGGATTCTTCCCTCTGACCACAACAGCAAAGGTGAAAGCCCAGAAATCATACAGTGCTGTGACAAAGGATGCTGAAGGCAACAACCTGCGTTGGGGCTATCCTGCTCTGATGGAGCCTGCTGACGGAGTGTTTGCCCTTATCACGGAGGCTAATATCGAGCGTGGTCAGAGTGCTTCGTGTCTGTATAATGACGGAGAACTGTTTAAGGTGGTTCCTGACCAGACCTTCGATGAGTCGCAGGCTCAGCATTCCCCTTGGCGCGTCATTATCGTTGGGTCGCTGGCTGATGTGGTGGAATCGACGTTGGTGACTGATGTCAGCGAGCCTTGCCGTCTGGATGACACAGCTTGGATACACCCAGGTGTTGTTTCGTGGGTTTATTGGGCATATAATCACGGTTCCAACGACTATAATATAATAAAAAGGTATGTGGATATGGCTGCTGCGCTCCATCTTCCTTATGTTCTCATCGATGCCGAATGGGACACTATGCTCGATGGAAAGACCATAGAGGATGCTGTGAAGTATTCCCTTGAGAAGGGCATAAAGCCGATGATATGGTATAATTCTTCAGTAGGATGGATAGATGGTGCTCCTACTCCAAAGTTCCGACTCAACAAGCCAGAAGATCGCGAGCGCGAGTTTGCCTGGTGTGAGCGCATAGGCGTAGCTGGAGTAAAAATAGACTTCTTCTCTGGCGACAATCAGAAGAATATGGATTACTGTCTCGACTTGCTTGAGAGTGCTGCTCGTCATCATCTGCTGGTAAATTTCCACGGAGCCACCGTTCCTCGTGGCTGGCAGCGCACCTATCCTAACCTGCTGTCAACAGAAGGAGTATATGGTGCTGAGTGGTATAATAATGTTGCCACCTTTACCAAGCAGGCTGCCAGTCATAATGCTACGCTACCTTTCACTCGCAATGTCATTGGTCCGATGGACTATACCCCTTGTGCCTTCAGCAACTCGCAGCATCAACATATCACAACCAACGCCCACGAGTTGGCCCTGACTGTTCTCTTCGAGAGTGGCCTCCAGCATCTGGCAGACCGTCCTGAGAGTTTCCTGGCTCAGCCTGAGGAGGTTAAGCAATTTCTAGGAAAGTTGCCTGCTGCGTGGGATGAGACAAAGCTGATAGCAGGCTATCCAGGTCAGAATGTTGTTCTTGCCCGCCGTAGTGGAAATACTTGGTATGTGGCAGGCATCAATGGAACAGATGAAGCAGTAACCCTCAACCTCCCAAATCTCGCTTCTTCCCTCAGCCTTCAGCCCTCATCTCCCATCACCGTCTTTGCTGACAAAGGCGAGCAGGATTGGAGTATCTCTATGATGAAAGAGCTGCCAGAAAGCGTTTCCCTCCTCCCTCGCGGCGGCTTCCTCTGGGTGATAGAATAGTTTTTTATTTCCCGCAGATAGCGCAGATATCGCAGAAAAAATTTTAAACCTCACACAGATTACACTGATACCACAGATACGTTCATTCCTCACAGCTCATGCCGTAAACATTTTACGGCTACAGAGAGAGCCGCTTGTGTCACTCTGAGAGCTAGCTTTCAAGATGACACATACGGCTTTCTCTAAACATTGTGCATTGCACTATGCCTGAGCTGTGATGAATATTTCTGCGATATCTGCGCTTTCAGCGGGACATATAAATCCGTGCCATCTGTGGCATCCGTGTGTGAGATTTTTTGATTCCCTAGGAAAAAACTTTCGTTACAATTTTTGCTATCTTTACTTTGCAAAAATTCAAAAAGTTGCAATTTCTGTTAAATTTCTTTTACCTTTTTTCTTTATACGTGCGTGCGTATGCATAAAATGTCTTAATTTTGCATTCACGAGGTTTAGGCTGTAAGCTGAACTCCTGCAAAGCGTTCGTTAATATATCTACGAAAGAAGCGAGGCGAGAACTACATATAACAAACAAAGACAAAATATATGAACCATACAACAGCAATAAACGCAGAATTTTTCCAGAACGTGGGTGTCATAGCTCAGGATGAAGGGCTCATGAAGCGTGTTGCGAACTATGTCAAACGACTTGCCGCCAAGAAGGAAGACCCCACGCTGATGACAAAAGAAGAGTTCTTCGCAAAGGTTGATAAAGCAAAATCCCAATATGAAAGAGGGGAATATACTACTCAATTACCTGGCGAATCTGTTTCTGACATGTTAAAAAGGTGTGGTTATGCAATATGAAATCAGATATACTCCTGAAGCTAATATCGGTCTTGCCAAGTTAGAGAGATCTGAACCCAAGGCTTTCCAAAAAGCCCTTCGTTTCATCGAGGAGTTGAGGGAACACCCAAAAACAGGCACAGGGCATCCAGAGCCTCTGAAGTGAGACAGAAACGGTCAGTGGTCGAGAGAAATTACAAAGAAGCACCGTCTTATATACGAAATATATGATACAGAGGTAGTTGTTCTCATTCTAACAGCCTACGGACATTATAACGACAAATAACAAACAATAAACAAATTAGTAAACATATTTTTTAATTAGCTTTATTTATTAACTAAAATTTTTTCATTATGAAGAAACTTAAACTATTTTTCGCGGCTTGCGCCCTATTGTTGGGAGTAAGTAATGTTAGTGCGCAACTGACAGACGGAACAGTGTACTGGATTCAAGATGCTAGTACAGGACAGTTTATCAGCCAAGGTGATAACTGGTCAACAAAGGCTGTTGCTCAGGATGTCGGTGGACTTGGCTTTGAGGTCGTTAAAATTTCCGATGACGTTTATAAACTGAATAACATCATGTGGAATACTGTTAAAAATGCAACATTGGGACTTGGTGTAGATGTATTTGTAGATCAAACTCCAGCCGAATGGACAATCACAGCATCAGGTAATGGTTATCTTATTAAAAATGGAGAAAACTATCTGGTGAATAACGGTGAGGAGAATGACTATAAGGAGAAACCGATTGGCAAAACAACAGATGAAGGAGCTGCCACTGTATGGAAGTTCCTCACCAAAAATGAGTATGATGCGGCTATTCAAGCATACAAAGACAGTAAAGCAGCCACCTATGCTACAAGTCTTGGATATTCTGCCAGTTCGGTTGCAGAGTTAGAAACTCTCTTGTCAACTAATTTCATCTCAAAAGATTATACGAGCAGCATTACCAATGCTAGTCTTTCCAGCAATGATCAAGGATGGACTCATGGAAAACTATATCGCGGTAATGATTCTGGAGGCTGGGCTGTAGGCAATGGCTGTGCTGAATTTTGGAGTGGTTGCGGCTATGCTAATCCAACCATAGGTAGCTTGCCTAATGGTATTTATAAAATAACATTTGTAGGTACATATCGTCCTGATAACAAAGATGCAGCAGAAAAATTATCTTCAGAAAAGACAAGTAGTCCTGCTTTCGTTTATGCTAATGATGCGGAAGTAGAATTTCTTCATTGGATTGATGTTCCAGCAAAAGCCAATGGTCGTAACGGCATAACTACTGCTAATGGTTACGAAAACTCGTTATATACATATGTATCTGATGGAACATTAGCTCTTGGTGTGGTAGCGGATGGTTGGACAGGTAATTACAACTGGAATCCTTTTGGTCAATTTACTTTGACTTATTATACTGATAAGGTTTCAGATGAAGATATTGCTGCTCTTGTAGCTACTATTCCTACCGAAGTTCCTGCTGCTGTTACTGATAATCTAAATAGTTTGAAGTCGACGCTTGAGAGTAAAAAGACAATTTCTGCATACAATGCGCTCAGTGATGCCATTCAGGATGCGAAAGCAATAGAGACAGCATATGTCCATTACAATACTGTAAAGGCTGCAGTGCTTGCAACAAAGAGTGATGTTGATGTGACAACTGCTGATGCTCTTGTGGAAGCGGCAACAACAGTTGAAGGAATTAATAATGCCATTACTAGTGTTCGTAATGCTCTTACTTCTAGCATTGCAGGCATTGTAAATGAAACTATTGATTTGACAGCTGCTTTGATTGACAATGCTAGCCCTGGTACTGCTGGTAATACAGACTATTGGACTAATTCTGCTGCTCCTGGACTAGAGTATCAGCTTTATGAGTTCTATAATATAGCAGGTGCAACAAGTAAGCAGACAATAGCAACTCAATTACCTGTAGGTTATTATACATTGACCGTTATTGGATATACTCGTGAAGGCTATGATGGCTTTATCAATGCTGGAGAAGATAATCATCAGACATTGGTAGGTGTAGCAAAAGACATTGTTAATAATCGCAACCAAGGAAATAGTTGGATTGCGCAAGGCAATGGTGTCAATGCTATGACATTCAATTTGACTGCTCCTACATCGAATCTTGAAATAGGTATTACTGCGGGACAGGAAGGTGATAGATGGACTTGTTGGCGCAGCTTCAAGCTTGAATTCCTCGGAACAGCTCCGCTCGCTAAGTTCCAGAAAGAATTGGCTGATGCAGTTGAAGTCGCTAATGATCATGCCACAAACGATCTTAAGAGTAAAATCCCTACAGCTGCTTACAATGCATTTACTACTGCTGTTAGTACAGCAGCAACTCAGAACACTACGACTGACGAGTGCTTGCAGGCTATTCAAGATATAGAAGATGCAACCATTGCTGCTGATGCATGTGTTTCTCCTTATGCAGAGTTCAATGCTTTGAAGGAAAAAGCTAACACCTTGAAGGCTGTTGCTAATGATAATGCATCTGCCAATACAACATTAGCAACCGCTATTACAGCTCAGAGTTACGCAGTAGAGGATGCTACAACTACAAGTGCTATTGAGGCTGTTACCTCTGATTTGAAAGAGGCAATGATAACATACGTTGGTGCTGCTAACCCTGTTGGTGACGGAGCAAAGTTCGACTGCACATTCATGGTGATTAATCCTGACTTATCAGGTTTTGCATCATGGACTAAGGTAGATAAAGTTGATGGTTGGTATACAGAACAGAGTGAAGAAGGTCAGAATCCTCAAGTTATGAAGAATGATGCTGTTAAATGTGAAAAGGGTAACGCATTCTTTGAATACTGGTCTCCTTCTGCTGTTTCTAATGGTAAGTTTGCTCTTTATAATAAAGTAGAGTCTCTCCCTGCTGGCACATATACGATAAATTGCTATGCTTTAGCAACAGCAAATGGCGTGGCAGGTGCTACTAACAGTGCCATTTATTTCTATGCTAACGATACACAGGGATCACTTATCTCAGCTGATGTTTTGACTCCAGCATCTATTTCTTTTGTGAATAAAGTCGCACAGGATGTTAAGATTGGTCTTAAGACCCTTGAAGGAAACGAATTCCGCTGGATGGGTATTGGTTATGTAGAGCTTTACAAGGTTCCTGCAAAGACTTATACTGTAAGTGAGAATGAAGCTTGGGATAACTCTCAGAGTGGTGCTGGTGCAGTTACTCTGACACGTACAATCAAGGAAGGATTCAATACCCTCGTTCTTCCATTCTCAATGACACAGGAAGAGGTTGAGGCAGCATTTGGTGAAGGTTCTGTAGTTTATGACCTCAACTCAATTGAGGGCGATGTATGGCATTTCGTAACTTATGATGGCATTTCTGCTAATCGTCCATGCATACTGAAGGCTACTGTTGCTGGTACATCTTATAACTTTGCAGATCGTACTATCGTTGCTGGTGCTCCAGAGCATAATGTAGTAGGTGGTGGAATGACTGGTAGCTATGCAGCTTCCCTGCCAGTTCCAGAGGGCAACTATATCATCAACGGTGATAAGCTCTATCGGGTTAACAGTGCTGTTACTATCAAGGGTACACGTGCTTACTTCAATACAACTATGAACAGCGAAGCTCGTACAGCGACTCTGTCATTCGACGGCGAAATACTTACAGGTATCTCTGCTGTTGAGAGCGGTGAATTTAAGAAAGCATTTACTGGTGACATCTTCGACCTCACAGGCCGCAAGGTTAAGAATCCTTCTAATGGTATCTTTGTTGTAGAAGGCAAGAAGGTTGTTTTCTAAGTAAAAAACTGAAGTTTAATCTAAAAAAACAAAAAGAATTATGAAAGCAAAATATCTTAAGCCAATTATCGAGGTTGAGCCATTGATGGACGATCTTATGATAACTGCAAGCATCGCTGGTATTAACCTTGAGGACGGTGGTGACACAGGAGGATTGATTAAAGAAGGTGAAGCACGCGAATTTGAATTCACTGAGTGGGATGAATATTAAGAATCCATCCTAATCTCCCTGTAAGGCTTTGTCGCTTTGAGCGAGCGAGTCTTAAGAAGGGAGAGGAAGGAAGTGAATAAATTTAGCCGCCCCTGCGAGTTTTCGTAGGGGCGGTTTGGTTTATTTTAAAGAACACGAATCTCACGAATCACGCGAATAGTTTTTAATATAACTCACACAGATTTCACCGATTACACAGATTTTTCTTTTATTCCGAAAACATCGAACAACAATTAAGTAGTTAAAAATCGGAAATGTTACATCTTTGGAAAAAAAAATGTACATTTTTAGAAAATTTTTTGTTCTATTCAGGAATTTTCTGTACTTTTGCATTCGGAGAAGAATAAAAGAGAATAAAAAAGAATAAAAGAGAATAAAAGAAAGTAAAACGGCATGAAGAATACTGAAAAAGGTACGCATCATGTGGTGTTTCAGCCCACATTCGGAAACCGTCCAGACCAGTTTATCGGTCGTGACGGCGTGATTGAGCAGTTCATGGCGGGCTTGCAAGAGCCTGTGGGGAGCCGCAACCGTTGCACATTGTTTCTCGGACAGAGAGGCATGGGTAAGACGGCCCTGCTATTGGAACTAAGCGACCGTGCAGTAAAGGCAGGCTATGTGGTAGCGCGAGTGACAGCTCACGAAAGGATGGCACAGGCAATCATTGAGCAATTCCAATTGAATGGTTCGGCCTTCTTCAAGGATGACAGGCGAAAACTGACGGGAGTGACTGCTGGTGCGCTTGGCTTCACTATTGGTCTTACATTCTCTGAGGCTGCTGAGCGACAGTATGGCTTCCGCTCGAAAATGTCGCTGCTATGCGACAAGTTGGCAGAGAAGAACAAAGGCGCGTTAATATTGATTGACGAGGTACGTACCTCGGCTGCTATGCGAGAGGTGGCATCGGCCTATCAGGAACTTGTAGGGGACGGCAAGAATATAGCCATCGCGATGGCGGGACTACCACATGCAGTATCAGGGGTGTTGAATGACCAAGTTCTCACCTTTCTAAATCGTGCGAATAGAGTAGAGATAGGGTTGATTTCGACCAATCTGATTAAGGCTTACTATGAGCGAGCGTTCAAGGGAATGAGTATAACAATCTCGGATAAGCTGCTTGACCGTGCTGCGCTGGCTACTCGTGGTTTCCCGTATCTGATGCAACTGATTGGATATTATCTGATTCAATATACTCCGGACGGTGGAACGGTTGACGCTGTAATTATGGACAAAGCAGAGAAATCAGCCATGGGAGATATGGAAAACAATGTGTTCAAACCAATTCTGAGTCCATTGTCTGACAACGACAAGATATTCCTGAGGGCGATGGCTAGGCATGGAGAAACTGTTTCGACAGCCAAGTTACAGGCGGCATTAGGCAAGAAGGGTCCTGCTCTCCAGCCTTATCGCAAGCGACTGCTCGAGGCAGGTGTTATTGAGGCACCAAGGCGAGGCGAACTAGTGTTTGCCGTTCCATATCTTGCAGAGTACTTATTGAATGAAATGAAAGTATAGAAGAAAGGGCTTCGCGATGATGCGAGGCCTTTTTTGTCGGCGGATTTTTGTTTGTACTGGGAGGAGTTAGTTTCTTTCCATCGATAGAAATGTTTTTTCTTCTAAGGGGATTTTATGTTTCCGCACCGGAAACTACTGTACGCAGTGCAGAAACTACTGTACGCGCAGCGGAAACATGTGTACTCGGTGCGCGAACATAAAAATCATAAGGAGGTAAAATCTTTTTCTTCTAACAAAAACCACAAAACAATAGTAGCTATATGCTAAAAGTTTTTGTAGAATAAAAATAAATAGGGGTATGCTGTCATCGGTGTCATCGTCATCGCTTGGGGAAGAATTTAATTCATAATTCACAATTCATAATTCATAATAAAGATAAACTGCGCCTTCCTAAGGCGAATTTTTTTCCCCGCCTAGGGAAAAAATTTTTTCCCCTTAGGGAAATAAAATTTCTCCTTAATTGGCGAAAAATCCAGTAGGGCAGGGCATTCTGTGCAGATAGGCTCCCATGTCAGCCGGTGTCAATCGATGACGATGACAGCGATGACAGTGGGGGGGCATTTATTTTTGCAGAATGAGGGCAATTTACAGAGCCAATATTATATATATATATATATATATAATATTGAACTTATTTTTCTATTTCCTATCTACCTCCGAAAAGCTGATGTTTCAAAATAAATAGGGGGTAGGCGGTGTCATCGGTGTTTGTCATCGCTCATCTGGGTTAGAGTCATTCGTAGGTCTTGCGCTGAACAAACCAAGGATGACATAGATTGTATTCAGAAAGAAGAGAAGCACTGCCCTGATTCAGGGCTTCCCTTCTTTAACGTATTTTAACGATAAAAGCTGTAACATTTGTGTGTTATAATACGTCTTTTTCTCGAAGACTCAACAAAAATGATGGACTACAAGTACATAGAACAGCTTTTGGAAAGTTACTTCGAAGCTAAGACAAGCCTTGAAGAAGAGCAGATTCTGCGTGCTTTCTTTGCACAACAGGAAATACCTGCTCATCTGCAAGAGTATGTTGAGTTCTTCCGCGAACAGTCCTTTGGTAAGAATGAGGAGTCTCTTGGGAAAGACTTTGATGCACGCATCATGAAGATGGTGGGTCAGCAGACTTCCGAAAAAGCAGACAGCCGCAAGTTCTCATTCAAGCCTCTTTGGCGTGCGGCAGCATGTGTGGCAGTTGTCCTTGCACTTGGACAGGCAGCACAGATGCCTTACACTGACAAGGAACAGGAGCAGCAGGAGCAGATGGCTCGCACACTGGAAATGCTGCAGAAAGTTCAGCAGGATCAGAATACTGTAGCCCAGAGCGACAGTATTGTCAATCAAACCAAAACCGTAAATTAATTTTCTATGCTTTAAATAAAAAATAAGCTAACCAAACAATCTCTTTAAAACAAAACAAAAGTCCCCTAAGCTGTGAAGCTCAGGGGCTTTTTCTTTATATAAACTGTAAACTGTAAACTGTAAACCAATTTACAATTGTCCTGCTTCGACGAGGCGGACTACTCGCTCTGTGAGGCGGTCTTTGCCGTTAGGGTCGTACTCTTTCTTAAGGCTTGCTCCGAACATCCAGGCAAAAGCCTGATAGAAAGCTGCTCGTGTGCTGCCGAGAAAGGCCTTAACAAGGTCGTAGCTTGAAGAATTCGTCTCGCGATAGATCAGTTTTATGAGAAGTTTTCCCTGCGAGAGAGACAGTTTCTTCATGCGTGGGGTATATTCTGCCTTGATGCTCTTCTCCACATACTTCATGTGTTCCTCGCGGGCCTTCTGATTAGGAAGCGTCTGAAGGTATTCGTAGGTCTCAAGGATGGCCCTGTTAACCTCTTTGGCTATAGGCAGAACCTTCTTGACATTATACACCAGGCGGTTATAGGCCTGTTTCTGCTTTTCGTTCTTAAACTCCATAGGGCCATAGACATAGACGTTGTTCATCTCAACGTACTTTATGCTGTCGCCCCCTTCGAGAATCTTGCTTACTCGCACCATAGGAACAAACGTCGGGCTGTCCATATCAACCTTGCGGTCTTCTGGATTTACCTTATTCTTCTGTGCCATCAAGGGCAGACAAAGAAGAAAGAGGCAGGAAAAAAAGGAAAAACGTCTGTTCACAAGTGAAAATAAAGAATATTATTCCAAATATGTGTATCCGTACAGTCCTGAGCGATAGTTGGAGAGGAAGTCTTTTCCCTCCTCAAGGCTAATCTTGCCCTGCTTGACGGATTTTGTCACCCAAACCTCAAGCTGGCGTACCAGTTTCTTGGGGTTATACTGTACGTAATCAAGCACTTCTTCTACGGTTTCACCGTCAAAAATCTGGTCTATGTGATAGTGTCCGTCCTGCATGGAGATGTGTACGGCATTGGTGTCGCCGAAGAGATTATGCAGGTCGCCAAGAATCTCCTGATACGCTCCTACGAGGAAGATACCCAGGTAGTAAGGCTCATTCTTTTTCAATGCATGAACAGGAAGGGTGCTCGAAACAGTACTGCCAGTAACGAAGTGGGTAATCTTTCCGTCGCTGTCGCATGTTATGTCCTGAAGCGTTGCCTGACGAGTAGGGCGCTCGTCGAGTCGCTGCAGAGGAACTACAGGGAAGAGCTGGTCGATGGCCCAGGTGTCAGGAAGGCTCTGGAAGAGCGAGAAATTGCAGAAATACTTATCTGCGAGCAGTTTGTCTATGCCACGAAGCTCCTCAGGAACATGCTTTAGGCTCTTTGTCAGGGTGAGCACTTCGCGGCAGACACTCCAGTACATCGATTCTATCTCTGCACGCGTCTTGAGGTCAACCATTCCCATAGAGAAGAGACTCAGCGCCTCATCGTGTATCTGCTCAGCATCGTGCCAGTCCTCAAGGAGAGAGCGGGCATTTATCTTACACCATATATCATACAGTTCGCGCACCAGCTGATGGTCTGACTCCTTTGCCTCAAATTCTTCTGGCATCTCTGGCAACGACGCTGTTTCAAGGACATCGATAACCAGTATGCTGTGGTGTGCTGAAAGCGAGCGGCCTGATTCCGTTATGAGGTTGGGGTGGGGCAGTTCGTTCTTGTTTGCTGCATCGACAAAAGTATAGATACAGTCGTTGACATACTCCTGAATGCTGTAGTTGACAGACGACTCGGAGTTGCTGGAACGTGTTCCGTCATAGTCAACACCCAGTCCGCCACCACAATCGACATATTCGATGTTATAGCCCATCTTATGAAGGGAGATATAGAACTGAGCCGCCTCGCGAAGGGCTGTCTGAATGCGGCGAATCTTTGTTATCTGCGAGCCGATGTGGAAGTGAATCAGCTTCACACAGTCATGCATACCAAGGTCGTCGAGCTTAGAGAGGGCCTGCAGCAGTTCTGATGCGGTAAGTCCGAATTTAGAGGCATCGCCGCCACTTTCCTCCCATCTGCCTGAGCCAGAAGAGGCGAGCTTGATGCGAATGCCCAGATTAGGCTTCACACCTAATTTCTTGGAAGCTTTGGCAACGATGTCTATCTCGTTAAGCTTTTCAACAACGATAAAGATGCGCTTGCCCATCTTCTGTGCAAGCAGGGCAAGTTCTATGTATGCCTGGTCTTTGTAGCCATTACAGATGATGAGGCTGTCGCTCTGGCATTGTACTGCTATGACGGCATGCAGCTCTGGTTTTGAGCCGGCTTCAAGGCCGAGGTTGAACTTCTTGCCGTGAGAGATAATCTCCTCAACGACAGGCTGCATCTGGTTTACCTTGATGGGATAGATAACGAATGACTCTCCCTTATAGTCGTATTCATCGGCAGCTTTCTTGAAGCACGAAGCTGTCTTCTCGATACGATTATCAAGAATATCAGGGAAGCGCAGCAAGACTGGTGTGGAGATGTCGCGAAGCTGCAATTCGTCGATGATTTCGCGCAAATCTGCCTGTTCACCGTCTTTTAGCGGCGACACACACATGTTGCCTTTTTCGTTGATACTGAAGTATGATGTTCCCCATCCACAAATATTGTAGAGTTCCTTCGAATCATCAATGGTCCACTTCTTCATAAGCCAAGTGCAGTAATTATTTTATCAGTTGTTTCTTGTATTTTGTCTTCATCTTCCATGCAGGGAATGTCGATGATATGGTTCGCTTTTGTGTAGAATTCTTCGCGTTTCCTGACATTTTCCCTGATGTATTCGAGTAGTTCCTCATCGTTCTTGCCTAACAGCAGGGGCCTTACGCCCTTTCCCATTTTCAGGTGCCTGAAGAGCACTTCAGGTGTTCCTCGCAGATAGACAACATCTCCTTGTCCGACCATATATTCCATATTGTCGAAGAAACAGGGGGTGCCACCTCCGCAGGCGAGAACGACATTCTCAAACTCTGCAGCTTCATGAAGCATATTCTTCTCGATAATGCGAAAACCTTCTTCGCCACGTTCGTCGAAGATTTGCTTCACCTTTTTCCTCATGCGAGTCTCTATGTACCAATCCAGGTCATAGAAGGTCACTCCGAGTTGTTTTGCAAGGGTTTTTCCTATGGTTGTCTTACCAGCCCCCATGTAGCCGATAAGGATAATCCTAATCATGGTGCATCAACCGCGTTGTTGTTCCTTTTTTACTATTGCCATACACTCTTCGTATGACAGTTCGGTAACTTTCTCGTGAAGGCTCTTCGGAAGGCGGTAGTTCTTGCCGTCGTATGAGATATACGGGCCGTATCTGCCATTCATAACCTCTAATTTGGCATCTTCCTCGAAAGACTTCAGATGGCGCTGCTTCTCTGCATTGCGGCTGTCTTCAATGAGGGCTGTTGCCTCTTCAAGTGTAACAGTCAGCGGATCAGCATCCTTGGGAAGTGTAACATATTTCTTGTTGTGATAGATATATGCTCCATACCTGCCTGTTCCTATAGTCACATCCTTGCCTTCATATTTTCCTAAGTTGCGAGGCAGTTTGAAGAGTTCTAGTGCTTCTTCCAGCGTGATTGTCTCCAAAGAGAATTCCTTTGGCATCTGGGCAAAGCGAGGCTTTTCCTTGTCGTCTGCAGAACCTATCTGTACGAGAGGGCCGTAACGTCCAATCTTTACTGAAACAGGCTTTCCTGATGCAGGGTCTTCACCCAGAATACGCTCTCCTGCCTTATGCTCGGAACGTGCCTTCATGGTCTTTTCCACAACTGGCTCGAAGCGCTTGTAGAATTCTTTCAGCATCTTATGCCAGTCTTCCTTGCCTTCTGCAATCTTGTCGAATTTCTCTTCGACACTGGCTGTGAAGTTATAGTCCATTATGGTTGGGAAATAAACCATGAGGAAGTCGTTTACGACGATTCCAACGTCTGTAGGCAGAAGTTTTCCCTTCTCGTTGCCGACTATTTCCTTCTTCGTCTTTGACTTGATACTGTTGCCTGAAAGAGTGTCGATGCAGAAAGAGTGGGTGACACCTTTCTTATCGCCTCTTACAACATATTCTCTCTGCTGTATAGTAGAAATGGTAGGCGCGTACGTAGAAGGACGTCCGATGCCCAATTCTTCCAGCTTGTGTACCAGCGAAGCTTCATTATATCTTTGTGGGCCGAGAGTGCTGCGCTCAGTAGAGATTATCGTCTTACGCTTTATCTCCATACCTTTCTCCATTGTTGCAGGCATGATATTCTGACCCATTATCTCATTCTCGTTTTCGTCATCCGTACTCTCATGGTATGCCTTCAGGAAACCTTCAAAAGTAACGATTTCACCAGTAGAAACGAAAGGCGGAGCGTCATTGTTGAACTTTATTACAACAGTAGTTTTCTCTATCTCTGCATCAGCCATCTGTGTTGCAGCAGTACGTTTCCAGATAAGGTTGTACAGACTCTTCTCCTGAGGTGTTCCGTCAACTTCCTGTTTGTCCATATATGTCGGACGGATAGCCTCGTGTGCCTCCTGTGCACCCTTTGAGTGAGTAGTGTAATTGCGAGGTTTGCTGTATTCCTTTCCGAATATCTGGGTGATAGCGGCCTTTGCTGTGCTGATACACAATTTTGAAAGGTTTACGCTGTCTGTACGCATGTATGTTATGTGTCCGCTTTCATAAAGCCTCTGTGCCACCATCATGGTCTGTGATACGGTGAAACCGAGCTTTCTTGCAGCTTCCTGTTGCAGGGTAGAGGTTGTAAAAGGAGGTGCAGGAGTGCGCTTTAATGGCTTCTTCTGTATATCGTCGATGGTGAACGTAGCATTCTTGCATTGCTCCAGGAATTCAAGAGCTTCCTCGTGTGTAGGGAAGCGTTTGTCCACTTCGGCCTTGATTTCTGTATCATCAACGATGAAGGTTGCAGTAATGCGATAGTATTTTTCCGAAACAAAATTCTGTATCTCGCGCTCGCGCTCTACGATGAGTCTTACTGCCACACTCTGCACACGACCTGCCGAGAGAGACGGCTTGACTTTGCGCCACAGGATGGGTGAAAGGTTAAAGCCCACAAGACGGTCCAGCATTCTGCGTGCCTGCTGGGCGTTGGCAAGATTCATGTCTATGTGTCGCGGATGCTCAATGGCATCGAGAATAGCGCTTCTGGTAATCTCATGGAACACAATACGGTTGGTCTTATCTACGTCAAGACCCAGCACCTCACTAAGGTGCCACGAAATAGCCTCTCCTTCGCGGTCTTCATCGGAAGCCAACCATACCTTCTTTGCCTTCTTGGCATTGCTCTTAAGTTCTGATACTACCTTCCTTTTTTCTTCAGGAATCTCATATTCAGGCTCAAGAGAATCCATATTGATGCTTATCTCTTTCTTCTTCAGATCGCGGATATGTCCGTAGCTGGACATCACTTTATAGTCTTTTCCGAGGAATCGTTCAATGGTTTTCGCCTTTGCAGGGCTCTCCACAATTACTAAGTTTTCTTGCATAATACGTTTGCTATTAAATTTTGCGGCTGCAAAGATATTAAGATTGAGTCATATATACCTTATTATATATATGGTTTAACAGAAAAAAATAAAAAAAAATCCGAAAAGTTTTTTTCTTTTCAGATTTCTTCCTATATAAGTCGCACGCGACCACGCACACGTATACGCGTATGCTCGTGTGCCTATTTAGTTATTGAAATAGTATATGAAGATAGCAATACCCTCAATGGCCTTCTTGCCTGTCTCCTTCACAGTCATTGTGAACTTCACCTCTGTCTTTACTGCTCCGCGCAGGTTTGCTATGCTCTGCAACGTTGTTGTGAGGTTGAGGCTTTGTCCAGAGAGGACGGGCTGTCCGAACTTCATCTTGTCGATGCCGTAGTTTACAAGCATCTTTACGTTCTGGACATCCACAATCTGTCCCCACAGATAAGGCAGGACGCTTAGGGTAAGATAGCCGTGAGCTATGGTTGTTCCGAACTGGCTTTCTGTTTTAGCACGCTCTGTATCGACATGTATCCACTGATGGTCAAGCGTTGCATCAGCAAACATGTTTATTCTTTCCTGGGTCAGCTGAACATAGTCAGACGTTCCTAAAACCTTGCCCTCGTACTGGGCGAAATCTTCATAACTGGTAATTGTTAACATATTGGATAGTTTTTAATGAATAATGTCTGTTATATTGCAAATATGCGTGGCAAAGTTACGAATTTTTCATGTTACTATCATCAATTTTAGGTATTTTTTTGCATTTTAGTTGCCATTATCGCTTTTTTTCTGTAATTTTGCACATCCATATTGAATAATATGACACTTGACAAAATACATATCGGTCAGTCAGTCCGCATAGTTAAAATCAGCGGTGGCGGTGCCCTTCGTCAGCATTTTCTTGACATGGGGCTGATACCTGGTGTGGATGTGAAGGTGGAGAAGTATGCTCCGATGGGTGACCCTCTTCAGGTTCGCGTGCATGGTTATTCCCTTACGCTGAGAAAGGCTGATGCTGCACAGATTTCCGTTATTACTGATGTCAAGGCAGAAGAGAAGCCCATACCAGAGCATACTGTTGTGGAACACCCTGGTCTTGGTGAGGGTGGACGCTATCATGATCCGACCCACGAGAATCCATTGCCAGAGAATACTTTGCTCAGGTTTGCTCTTGCAGGAAATCAGAACTGTGGCAAGACAACTCTTTTCAACCAGTTGACAGGCTCTAACCGTCATGTAGGAAATTTCCCAGGTGTCACTGTTGACAGGAAATCAGGCAATATCCGTGGTTACAGGAATACTGAGGTTACAGACCTTCCAGGCATCTATTCGCTGTCTCCATATACGCAGGACGAGGTGGTCAGCCGTGAGTTTATCATAGGCTTGAGCCAGAATATGCCTGAAGTTCATACGCCTGTTTCTTGCATCATAAATATTGTCGATGCAACGAATATCGAGCGTAACCTTTATCTCACCATGCAGCTAATGGAACTGAATATCCCTATGGTTCTTGCGCTCAACTTCATGGATGAGATGGAGAAAAACGGTGGAACGATACTGGTCAATAAGATGGAGCAAACCCTGGGACTTCCTGTCATTCCTATTTCTGCCAGCAAGAATCAGGGTGTAGAGGAGCTTATAGAGCATGCTGTTCATGTGGCGCGTTATCAGGAACCGCCTACACGTCAGGATTTCTGTTCGCCACAAGATCACGGCGGTGCTGTCCATCGTTGTCTTCATGCTATAATGCACCTTATTGAGGATCATGCAGAGAAGAGCCATATCCCACTTCGTTTTGCTACGTCAAAGCTGGTGGAGGGTGATATGCTTGTAGAGAAGGTACTCGATCTTTCGCAAAATGAGAAGGAGACGATAGAGCACATCTTGAAGCAGATGGAGGAAGAGCGAGGAATGGACAGAGCTGCTGCGATGGCTGATATGCGCTATTCGTTCATCGAGAATCTGTGTGAGAATACTGTCGTATATCCCTCAGAGAGCAAGGAGGCGCACAGGTCAAAGATAATAGACAAGGTTCTTACGGGCAAGTGGACGGCTTTGCCGACTTTCTTCGCGATAATGGCTTTGATATTCTGGCTCACCTTTGATGTCCTTGGGGGCACGATGCAGGAATGGCTGGAAAAGGTGATAGAATTGTTTACTCAAGTCAGTGATGAGGCAATGCTTTCATGGAATGTTGACGAATGGGTGCGTTCGCTCATCATCGATGGTATATATGCCGGAGTTGGAACGGTAGCGTCGTTTGTTCCTATCATTGTAGTACTGTTCTTCTTCCTTTCGATGCTTGAGGATACAGGCTACATGGCGCGTATAGCCTTCGTTATGGACAAACTGCTGAGAAAACTTGGGTTGTCGGGCAGAAGTATTGTTCCTCTGCTTATCGGCTTTGGCTGTTCTGTGCCTGCTGTGATGTCTTCACGCACAATTCCGTCAGAACGAGACAGAAGGCTTTCTATAATGCTTACGCCATTCATGTCGTGTACTGCGAAACTCCCAATATATGCCTTTTTCTGTGCGGTTTTCTTCCCAGAGGATGCTGCCTTGGTTATGTGCGGACTGTATCTTCTTGGTATCGTTGTCTGCATCATAGTGGCAATGATACTTAAGCGTACCGTCTTTCGCGGAGAGGCTGTGCCGTTCGTTATGGAACTGCCAAACTATCGTCTGCCGACAATGCGTACCACGTTTATGCTGTTATGGGAAAAGGCACGCGATTTCCTTCAGAGAGCGTTTACTGTCATCTTCTGTGCCACAATCGTGATATGGTTCTTGCAGAGTTTCTCATTCGGCCTGCGTATAGTAGAAGACCCTTCGGACAGTATCCTTGGTATTATAGCATCAGCGATATCACCTGTTTTTGCTCCAATAGGACTTGACGACTGGCGTATAACGACTTCTCTCGTAAGCGGCTTCCTGGCAAAGGAGAGTGTTGTCTCGACACTAACGGTACTCTTTGGTGAAGGCACTCCGATAGCTTCTATGCTTTCTGTTCCTTCTGTTCTGTCGCTGCTTGTATTCTGTCTGCTATATACTCCTTGTGTAGCAGCCATAGCGGCCATCAGGCGTGAACTTGGTAACAGGGATGCCGTTTCTGTTATAATATTCCAATGCGTAGTGGCATATATTGTTTCCTTTATAGTATATAATATAGCAATTCTGTGAATACAATTTCTATTATAATCCTTGCAATAGTTTGTATTGCCTTTTTCCTTTCCGTCAGACAGATTCGTCGCTCTGGTGGGAAGAAATCATGCTGTAAAGATTGTGACGGAAGATGCTCTTGTTGTTAAATTTCATTGCTTTGTAATGGAAAGAATAAGATTCTACATGCTATTTTTGCACTTTTTTACACCAAAATGAGCATCTTCATGTGAAATAAAGTTAAAATCTGAGAATTTTCTTTACAATTCTTTGCAAAAGGTTTTGTACGTATTGAAAATGTTATTATCTTTGCCCCCAGAAATAGTTTTAAACTATAAAAATCAGTATTAATTAATTTAATTCTAAAAAGTTATGAAGAAGATTTTTATGATGGCAGTTATGGCTGTAGCAGCCCTTTCTGCAAACGCACAGCAAGAAGCAGGTACATTCTCAATCCAGCCAAAGGCAGGTTTGACAGTTTCATCTCTCTCTGGTGAAGGTACAAAGGCTAAGGCAGGTTTCACAGCTGGTGTTGAAGGTATGTATCAGGTTTCTGAGAAGTTTGGTGTTTCTGCAGCAGTTATGTACGCTATGCAGGGTGCAAAGTCTAAGGCAAACTCTGATCTTAAGTTGAACTATGGTTACATCAATATTCCTATCCTTGCTAACTACTATGTTGTTAAGGGTCTCGCTGTTAAGGCAGGTATCCAGCCTGGTTTCATGGTAAGTGCAAAGGAGAAGTATGGTGATACAAGTGTTAACGTTAAGGACGGTTGCAAGACATTTGACTTCACTATTCCTGTAGGTGTTTCTTACGAGATTGCTAACGTTGTTTTCGACGCTCGCTACAACTTCGGTCTGACAAAGACTGTTAAGGACGTTGAGAAGGGTAAGAATGGTGTTTTCACATTCACCGTTGGTTACAAGTTTGGTCTCTAATCTTGTAGCAATCAGTTAAAGAAATTATTTTATAAAGAAAATGACAGCCCCGTCAGTTATGCTGGCGGGGCTGATTATATTTATAAGGTATAACTGTCTGAAGTCTATTCGCTGAATTTTGCGAGTTTCTTCTGCCAGTATTCTTTTACGTCAGCCCATTTATAGTAAGGACCGCTGACGGCTTTGAGGTCAGGAACAGTAGCCTCTTCTTCGTTAAGAAGGAATTTCACAAGAACATCGTTTATGCCGGCACCTGCTTGGGTTGAGCTGTAGAATACCATCTGGATATTACTTGCCATAGGGAAGATCTTGTAGTCATACCACTTGTTTTTCTCAAGGTCTTCGATATTGTATAGTTTTCCAGCACCGTTAAGATTCATGAAGCAGGCAGTAGGCAAAACGACGACCTCGTGGCCGAAACGCATGTGGGCAGACGGAACGAACTGACGCGCATTATCATCAGCAAGCAGGGTGGGGAGCGTAGCATCAGCCTCTTCTATAATATTTTTTATAAGGTTACGCTGAGCATATATCTGTGTTCCGCCGTTCAGCATAGAGGGGCCGTGTGTGACATACCATCCGGCATTTTTGCATAACCAGATGTTATACAATTCATCGTTGGTAAAGATGTCAAGCAAGGAAAACTCCTTTCTCAACTCAAGACTCTGCTGATCCTGTGCCACTTTCCAAAGAGTAGTAGTCACGAAGTGCTTGGGATTTTCCACATTTTCTTTCCAGTAGTTCTCACTCTTGAAAAGAACATTCATGACACGTGTGGGGTCGAACTTGCTTTTCTCGAATGCTTTAAGTGCCTTGTCAGCCTCAGAGCCGCGAGGATTGCGCTGGCTTTCGAGTTTCTTGTCGCGCTGGATGATATAGTACATATCGTGTTCAGAAGCATCCATCTTAATGTTAAGGTTTGGATTTCTTCCCTGAAGTTCTGTCATCTCGTTTGCCATAGACAGGATACAGCGTATAACGGTGCTGCTCTTGGCGTCAATGACGTTGTTTCCTCCGAATATTTCAGGGAATCTCTCGCTCAGCCTTCTTGCTATAGCCCTGTGCTGCTGTGCTCCCAATGGGGTGAGTTCCTCAATGCGTCCTTTGGCATCATCCCGTATGGCGATGCATTTCTGAAGAACTTCTTGCCCCTTCTCTGTCAGCTGGCCGGCATCCTGTGCTGCCTGCAGTACTTTTACAGGATCTTCATATACAGATTTTCCTATAAGGTATCTGGAACCATGACGTCCGTAGTGGGAAAAATAACACACTTCATAACCTTCCGGAGCAGGTGTAAGAGCTTTGGTAGGCTCCTGATAGGCGGTATAGTTATCGCCTCCGAGATAAGGATTGTTTTTTATGTCTTCACGGGCATTCTGCGCTAGGGCGCAAAGGGTAAAGAATAAAAGTAAGAATGAAATACTGAAGTTCTTCATATTGGTTTATTGTTTTTTGGTTAAAAATTTCGTTTACAAAGGTAGTGTTTTTTTAAAAGATGAGCTATTATTTTAATATTTTTTATGTTTTTGCGAGTGGAAAGCCAAAGTACAAAAATTGATTGCTGGCGGTGGAAGAATGCTAATCGCACTTTGCAAAATGCCCTAAAAAAGGGTTCTTTGCTTACAGATTATAAATAAAAGTCTTTGAAAAATTTTGCTCTTTGGAGACTTTTTCTTACCTTTGCGGCATAACTGCGTAAAAGATAACAACAAAAAAGTTAAAAAATTATGGCAACATTAGATTTGACAAAGTATGGCATCACTGGTTCAAAGGTGATAGCTCACAATCCATCTTATGAGTTCCTCTTCGCTGAGGAGACAAAGGCTGGGCTGACAGGTTTCGACAAGGGCGTAAACACTGAGCTCAACGCTGTTAACGTAATGACTGGTATCTACACTGGCCGTTCTCCTAAGGACAAGTACATCGTTAAGGATGCACAGAGCCAGGACAAGGTATGGTGGACTTCTGAGGAATATAAGAACGACAACCACCCAATGAGCGAGGAGGTTTGGAAGACCGTTAAGGATATCGCTATCAAGGAGCTCTGCAACAAGGAACTCTATGTCGTTGATGCATTCTGCGGTGCCAACGAGGCTACACGTCTGTGTGTTCGCTTCATCGTGGAGGTTGCATGGCAGGCTCACTTCGTTAAGAATATGTTCATCCAGCCAACAGCTGAGGAGCTTGAGAAGTTTGAGCCAAACTTCGTAATCTACAACGCTTCTAAGGCAAAGGTTGAGAACTACAAGGAACTGGGTCTTAACTCAGAGACTTGCGTTGCTTTCAATACAACAAGCCGCGAGCAGGTTATCATCAACACTTGGTACGGCGGTGAGATGAAGAAGGGTATGTTCTCAATGATGAACTACTACCTGCCTCTGCAGGGTATCGCTTCTATGCACTGCTCTGCAAACACTGATATGGAAGGTAAGAATACCGCTATCTTCTTCGGTCTGTCTGGTACAGGTAAGACAACCCTTTCTACCGATCCAAAGCGTCTGCTCATCGGTGACGACGAGCACGGCTGGGACGACGAGGGTGTCTTCAACTTCGAGGGCGGCTGCTATGCTAAGGTTATCAACCTCTCTAAGGAGAACGAGCCTGACATCTATGGTGCTATCAAGCGCGACGCTCTGCTCGAGAACGTAACTGTTGCTGCTGACGGCAAGATTGACTTCGCTGACAAGAGCGTTACTGAGAATACTCGTGTATCTTATCCTATCAACCACATCGAGAAGATTGCTCAGAAGGTAAACGGCAAGAGCGCAGGTCCAGAGGCTAAGAACGTTATCTTCCTCTCTGCTGACGCATTCGGCGTACTGCCTCCAGTATCTATCCTGACTCCAGAGCAGACAAAGTACTACTTCCTCTCTGGCTTCACAGCTAAGCTGGCAGGTACAGAGCGTGGTATCACAGAGCCAACTCCTACATTCTCTGCTTGCTTCGGCCAGGCATTCCTCGAGCTGCACCCAACAAAGTATGCTGAGGAGCTGGTTAAGAAGATGGAGAAGAGCGGTGCTAAGGCTTACCTCGTTAACACAGGTTGGAACGGCACTGGCAAGCGTATCTCTATTCCTGATACACGTGGTATCATCGACGCTATCCTCGACGGTGCTATCCTGAAGGCTGAGACCAAGAAGATTCCTTACTTCGACTTCGAGGTTCCAACTTCTCTGCCAAACGTTAACCCTGCAATCCTCGACCCACGCGACACATACGCTGACGCAGCAGAGTGGAACAAGAAGGCTGAAGATCTGGCTGCACGCTTCATCAAGAATTTCAAGAAGTACGAAGGCAATGAGGCAGGCAAGGCTCTCGTAGCTGCTGGTCCAAAACTCTAAGATTATATTAGAATTATAGTATATCGCCCTGCAAGGTGTTCCTTGCGGGGCTTTCTTTGCCTATGATAACGATATTCCTTCTGGCCTCTGTAATAGCAATCATCCTGTCTCGGGGACATCTTAGCCACCGTCTCAGGGTCTTCGCACGCGGAGCAGGGCGCGACACCTTGCTGCTGATGATATGGATTTTCATCCTTGCTGGCGCTTTTGCCAACAGTGCGAAGGAGATGGGCAGTATTGCCGATATGGTGAATCTTACCCTCGCCATAGTGCCGTCATCAGCTATTCTTGCAGGACTTTTCCTTGGGGCAACGGTAATATCGCTCTCTATTGGCACCAGCGTTGGTACTATAGTGGCTATGATGCCGATAGCTGTCGGCATAGCGCAGCAGTTGGAGGAGAGTGTGCCCTTCGTGGCAGCAATTATCATAGGCGGAGCTTTCTTCGGCGATAACCTTTCTTTCATCTCTGACACCACCATCTGTGCCACCCAGTCGCAGGGATGCAAGATGAGCGACAAGTTCCGCACAAACATTCGCATCGCCCTTCCTGCAGCGATCTTAGTATTCATTTTTTACGTTTTCATCGGAAAAGACCTAAATTCTCCTGCTGTTGTGGGAGAAATAAATTTCTGGAAGGTGATGCCCTATCTTGTTGTTCTCATAACAGCCATAGCAGGTATTAATGTCCTCGTAGTTCTGGTGGTGGGAATACTCCTGACGGGTATCGTGGGCATGATAAACGGTGATTACACCATACTTTCCTGGTCAGACGCTATGGGAGCGGGTGTTGTTGGAATGGGCGAACTCATCATCATTACGATGCTTGCAGGTGGTCTGCTGGAGGTTATCCGAGCTAATGGGGGAATAAAAATCATTATGGATAAAGTATTGCGACATGTTCATTCACAACGTTCTGCAGAGTTGTCTATAGCCGCTATGGTGAGTGCTGTTGATATGCTAACGTCAAACAATACAGTTGCCATAATTACTGTTGCAGGCCTTGCGAAGGACATTTCCATTCGCTATCATCTTGACAACCGTCGTGTAGCCAGCATTCTCGACACCTTCTCGTGCATTATGCAGGGCATAATACCTTACGGAGCACAACTCTTGATGGGAGCCGCCCTCGCAGGCATCGCCTCCGTTGACATCATACCATATCTATATTATCCCTATGTTCTGGCACTCTTCGCCATCGGGAATATCTTGTTCAGAAAGAAGAAAACTTAAGGTATTTTTTACTTTTTTGGAAAGAAAAGTGTGGAAAATAGAAAACTTTTTGTATCTTTGCACAATCAACACATACTAATCTAAAAACAATATTAATTATGCTCAGATTTAAGAAGAAAATCAAAATCGCAGATGTTGGCATCACTGCCATAGCAGGCATATTTTCGGTATGTGCCATGTTCTATGCGGTTTACAAATTCGGACTGTATGAGGCGGGGGAAGAACTGATTCTTAATGCGTTCTACGTAGCTTGTCTGACAATGATTGGGTTGTACTTCTTCAATCGTATGACTCCCAATACGTTCAACTACAGGTGCACATTATGTGTGGCTATGACGATTTTGCTGCGCGACATTCTTTTTCCGCCGCCGCTGGCCAATTATGCCCTGCATGTGATTTGTCTATTCCTCTCTGTCTGGCTATTGCTCATGCTGACATTTTTCTATGCCCGCAAGCAATGGAAGACCTACACCAAACGTGACCTGTGGATGATATTTATTGTGGATGTGGTAATTGCCTCACTCTACAACTACGACTTATATATTGAGCCTACCTATGCATACACCGATTATCTGTTGATTGAAATATGGATACGACCCACTATCACTTATGGTATGGTGGCCTGCTTCGTAACGGAAGTAGAAGAGGAGTCAACAACTAACAACTAGAGCAACTAACAACTAACAACTAACAACTAATAACTAATCACTAATTATGGAATTACAAGAAATCAGAGAGAAACTGAAAGAGATGTACGGCGGCGAGAACAAGCCGATTACCGACGGCAACTATGACCCGTCGGTGGCCGTGAAGTGTATCAACGGAACCTTCGTTGGCAGAAAGACGGAGGATATCACTGTATTCAGGGGTATTCCGTATGTCGGCAAACAGCCAGTTGGGGAGCTGCGCTGGAAAGCCCCGGTGGATTATGTGCCCGACGACGGTGTGTATGAGGCCTATTACAATGCCAAGAGTGCCTATGGCAACGGACAGTTGGAGACAGGCTCCCTCTACTATTTGGATGAGGACTGCCTGTATCTGAATGTATTCATGTCTGATGCCCCGACTACACTAAAGAAGCCCGTCATGGTATGGATTCACGGCGGGGCCTTTGAGGCAGGCGGTACCATCGACCCGATGTTCGACTGCTGCAACTTCGTGAAAGAGAATCCAGATGTCATAGTAGTCACCATTGCCTACAGACTTGGCGTGATGGGCTTCCTGCATCTCTCACATCTGCCGGACGGCAAGGACTATCCTGACTCCCAGAACCTGGGGCTCCTGGATCAGGTCAAGGCACTGAAGTGGGTGCATGAAAACATCGCTGCCTTTGGCGGCGACCCCGACAGCGTGACCATCTTCGGCGAGTCGGCAGGTGCCGGGAGTTGCACCCTGCTCCCGCTGATAAAGGGCTCACACCAATATTTCAAGCGACTCATTGCCGAGAGCGGTTCCGTCAACCTGACGAGATCTACGGAAGAGGCCATCGAATGTACCAATAAACTGCTGGATGAGCTTGGCTGCAAGACTGTCGGCGACCTTTTGAAGGTTGCCGGCCAGAAAGTCTTTGAAGCATCTGCTGTCAACTTCTTGCACCAATTCCCGGAAAGAGACGGAAGGCATTTGCCTACAGACACATTTGAGGCATACGCCAATGGTGCGGCAAAAGACATTGATATTCTTGTAGGGTGTAACAAGGATGAAATGAACTTCTTCGTATATAGCTTTGGCCCGGAAGGCTGGGAGCAGTTTGCGGAAAGCCGCAAGAAGGGGAAGTTCGCCCAGATGCCAGCCGACGAGAAAGCGCTGGTAGAGAGCTTTATGAAGGATGTGAAAGGCGACGATTTCCAGCCGTTCGCCAGCCTGTTAAGCCAGAGCTGGTTTAATGTTCCCATCATCCGTCTGTCGGAGGAGCAGACCAAGGGTGGCGGCAAATGTTACACCTATTATTTCACGCCAGAGTCACCAGATCCGATTATGAAGTGCGGACATGCGATAGAACTGGCAGTTGTATTCAACCACCCGGAGTTTAGCGCAGACACAGGCAGAACATTCGACGAGACCTTCTGCAAGACCATGCGCAAGATGTGGGTGCAGTTTGCCAAGACCGGCAATCCGTCGCTCACGGCTGACCAGTCACCTGACGGCAAAGCAAAAGAATGGCCGCTCTATGACCAGAAAGACAAACAGGTGATGGTTCTCGACGAGTTCGACATCCATCCTGCAAAGGAAGCCGACGTGAAGGTGGTGGATTGGGACAGAACCTATTTCCTTACCAAATATTATGCGCTTTAATTAAATGATGTTATTTTTATATGGAACAGTACATAAAGAACCAACCGATTACAGACGGTAATTACGACAAGTCGCTGGCCGTCAAGTGCATTAACGGTACCTTCGTCGGCAAGAAGGTGGAGAATATCATCTCCTACAAGGGCATTCCCTTTGTAGGTCAGCAGCCTGTCGGCAACCTGCGCTGGAAAGCTCCTGTGGATGTTACTCCTAGCGACGGTGTGTATGAGGCATATTATTATGGGAAGGCTCCCATTCAGGAGGTGGGCGACCCTGCAACAAGATTTGGAACCAGCGAGGATTGCCTGTACTTGAATGTGTGGCAGGCTGACGAGCCGACTGCAAGTAAGAACAAACCCGTCATAGTATGGATTTATGGTGGTGCTTTTGATGTAGGCGGAGCGACTGACCCGACGTACGATTGCACCAATTTCCTGAAAGAAAATCCCGATGTCATCGTTGTTACCGTTAATTACAGAATCAATATCCTCGGCTTCTTCCACCTGTCGCATCTGCCAGACGGTAAGGACTACCAAGACTCACAGAACCTGGGTCTTTTGGACCAGCTCAAGGCGCTGAAATGGGTTCACGAGAATATTGCAGCCTTTGGCGGCGACCCTGACAATGTTACCATTTGGGGTGAATCTGCCGGTGCTGGAAGTTGTACACTGCTTCCGCTGATAAGGGGCTCGCATCAATATTTCAAGCGTGTCATAGCTCAAAGTGGCGCTCCCGCCCAGACAAGAAGTGCGGAGCAGGCCATTGCGGTGACGAATAAAGTGATGGAGACACTCGGCTGTAAGACAGTTGCCGACCTGCTGAAGGTCAGCGCTGAAGACCTCATGAAAGCATGGGCACCTATGTTCGGGTTATATAATGTACTCGGCGTACGCACTATGCCTGAGAGGGACGGAAAATATCTGCCGCTGAATCCGTGGGAGGCTTATGCAAACGGTGCTGCGAAGGACATAGAGTTCCTTCAGGGCTGTAACAAGGATGAAATGAACACCTTCATGGCAGCTATGGACCTCGAAACATGGAATGCGTGGTCTGCTGGGCGTACGGCTGAGAAACTGGCCCAGTTGACTGACAAGGAGAAGGCGTTGGTGGAGAGCTACCTTAACGATATTAAGGGAGAAAGTTACGAATCCACCGTCAAACTCTTCAGTCAGATTATGTTTATCGCACCACAAATCAGACTGTCGGATGAACAGGTTAAGGCAGGTGGCAAGTCGTACACTTACTACTACAGGGTTGAATCCTCCCAGCCATACATCAAGGCCGGACATGCGTCAGAACTGCCTGTGGTATTTGCCCATCCGGAGATTGACGAGTTTACGGGAAGAGCATACGACGAGACTTTCTGCAAGACCATGCGTAAGATGTGGGTACAGTTTGCCAAGACAGGCAATCCGTCGCTCAGTGCAGCCGAATCTCCTGACGGCAAGGCGAAGGAATGGCCACTTTACGACCTGAAGGACAAGAAGGTGATGGTGCTCGACGAGTTCGACATCCATCCGGCAAAGGAATCCGAAGTAAAAATTGTGGATTGGGATAGGACCTACTTCCTGACCAACTACTATATGCCTTGACAGGTACAAAAAACTCACAAAATCTCCAAATTTAAAAGCCAATAAAATCATCAGCTGCCGCCGCGCACACCCCCGCACCCCTGCGTCGGCGGCAGATATAACACGAACAAGGGCAGGAACTGCGCAATGCAATCCCTGCCCCTTTTTATCTTACATCTTACATCATACATCATACATCATACATCTAAAAAGGTCCATGCCCCATGCACGACGTGGTTGTTACTGCCGTCAGAGCAGCCGTGAGTGCAGCTACTATCATCTTCGCCAGTATGTCGAAAATTCTTTTCTTGTCCATTTTTTTAATTGAAAATTGAAAATTGAAAATTCTTTTAGTCGGCGTTCCGCCTTTGTAAAAGCGGCAAAGCCGAGCGGAAAATTGAAAGTTAATAGAAGTGAGGGTTAGCCGCTAAACGCTAACCGTTAACCGCTAACCGCTCACATCATACATCGTCTAGTCGTTAGAAACACCTCCGTTGGTCTTGGTGAAGTCCTTGGTGCTCACCTGGCTTGAATTGCCGTCCTTGATGGCGATGGCCTTCACGTTAGCTGATGCGCTCAGGGTGAATGGCTCACTATAGAGCTGGCTCTCAGCCGTACGGTAGTTGACTCAGCGAACGGAGTGTTACCGCTAATTACAGGTGCTGCGATTGATGGGGTTTCAGAAGTTCCAGAGTTTGAACCACCGCCGTTTTCGTTTTGGTTTTGGTTTTCGTTTTCGTCGTCGTTGTCCTCGACTTCGCCAGCGTCGGAAGTGACGCGCTTCACGAGTTCACCGTTACGGTCGTAACATGAAATCTGAATAGAGGTGTTTGCCAGCTCGTTCTTCAGGTCCACAGACGGAGTGAACACGATGCGACGGCTCTTGATGAGGGAGGTCTTCACGTCGTTCACGTTGGCCACAGCCTTTGAACGGAGTGCGAAGCGCATGGTTCCCAGTCCTGGGAGAGCCACAGAGTGACCTTCCGTTGCCCACGCCTTGATAACCTCTCCTGCCGCATCCCAGCATGCCTGCATCACACCCTGACTCACGCCGCTGCGAAGGGCAGCCTCCTTGATGACCTTCTGGGTCTTCAGTGCGATGTACAGGTCAGGAGTCATCACGTAGTAATAACCTGGATTCTTACCGATTTTGAGTTCGGTTTCTCTTGCATTTACTTTAATTGCCATAGATTTTTTGTGTTTGTGTTGTTGTTAATAATTTATTGAATTTCGCGCGCGTTTTTACCTCTTTTTTGTTTCCCTTAAGGGTTGCAATTTTTTCCCTTAGGGATTGCAAAATTTTCTCCTTGATTTCCGTTTGCAAAGGTACTCATATTTTAGTGCTCTACAAAAAATACGGACTTAAACCTTTTGTTAAAATATGTAAACATATATAGCCTGTCATATAGCATTTTTCGACAGGGCGTCTCAGCGTCTCAGCGTCACACGCACTTTTTCGAAAAATGCACAAACAAACAAGCGAAACACACAAAGGCTCGCGAACCTTATATATAATATATAATAATATTAATATATATTAACATTTCTTCCTCTCTTTCTCTCTCAAAATGTGTGTTTTTGACAAAAAACGTTTGAGACGCTGAGACGCTGAGACGCTTTTTGAGACGCTTGAGACATATGATTGGTGACTCTTTCGAATTCAAAAAAAAGATTATAATTTTGGCCGTTTCTTTGTTGTTTGTGAAGTTTTTTGTAATTTTGACCACATGAAAACAGCTAAGATATTAAACCACAACATTTGGATCATCAATACGCTCAGGGCGTATGGCAGTCTTACAGACAATATGTCCGACGGCAATGCCTTGGCGCGTTCGTCATTCAACCGTTATCGCGATGCCATAGCAGATATGTTCGGCATCGTCATAGAGTGCGACCTCAAGACATACAGGTACTTCATCAAGAACCAGGATGTTCTGTGCGATGACAGCATCGAGCGGTGGCTCTTCTCTACGCTCACCGTCCACGGCGTGCTGTCCGACAGCGCAGCAGTGAAGGACCGCGTGGTGCTCGAAAATGTGCCTTCCGGCCTTGAATACCTTGATACTATCCTTACGGCCATAAAGAACAACCACCGCATAGAACTGGGCTATCAGAAGTTCGGCACTGAGGGGTATGTGAAGATTGTCTGCCCCTATGCTGTGAAGCTGTTCCATCAGCGGTGGTATATGCTGGCGAGGACGGCAGAAGACCAGATGCGCATCTATGCCCTCGACCGCATACAATCATTGAGTCTTACGGAAGAAACCTTCGTTATGCCTGAAGACTTCTCGCCGCAGGGTTATTTCTCAGAATATTTTGGTGTCTTGACAGACAGTACCGTTCCTATGGCGCATGTTGTGATACGCGCCCACGACTGGACGCCCAACTACCTTCGCACCTTGCCGCTGCACCATTCACAGCGCGAGCTGGCATCGACAGAACACTATACAGACTTCTCTTTCGACATTCGCCCCACAGCCGATTTCCTTGGGCAGCTGCTCTCCCACGGCAGCGGAATAGAGGTACTTGAACCCCAGGAATTAAGGGGAAAAATGCGTGACTTAATAGCAGAAAATCTGAAAAGGTACTAGTTTAAGGTCATTTTGGTGGCATTTTTTCGCCTTTTTCGGGCAAAAAAGGCCGTTTTCTATTAAAATATGTTAAAGATTTAAGGGGTGTCCACAGTTTTGGGACAACCCCTGTTGTATATTTGCAAACGGAAATCAAAATGTTTAACTTAATATTTATAGTATTATGAATGCAAAGAGATTTTTTTCAATGGAGAGAGTAGTAAACTACATGATGACTCGTCTGTTTAAGATGGCAGAACATTTTTGCGCCAAGTATCAGCTTGCAGAGAAAAAAACTTCTGGCCCCTCGACACCCTCAGAGCCTATCCGACCAGCAGCCACTATCAAGCCAATAACCCCAGTGTTACAAAAGCCAGTAATACAGAGGAAACTCACTTGCTCAGTACCCTTCACGCGCAGAGACCTCATGATGGCAGGAGTTGTGTGCTGAAACAAAATATGTTAAACAAAATAATAGAGAAATACAAGAGAAAATGAAAAAGGAAAAATTACAGCTGAAAAAATGGCAGGAGGAAACCAGGCGTGTGCTCGAACTCACAAAAACCAGACTTTTGGCAAAGGAAGAACAGCTAAAGAACTTAAAACGTATCTTAGACGCGGTGGACGAGATGTGCGATGAAATTGAAAACCTTAACAAACAGCTGGCTGACAAGCAGGCTGAGATTGATAACCTAAAACAGCAGCTGAAAGTAAAATCTTAGTCCTTTTAATAATTATTGTTATGGAAAAAGTGAGTTTTTTGATGTAATGAAAGAGTGCATTGAAGGAGCAGCTATCGTAGGACTTGGAGCAGCATTGCTTTTCCTGTCATTAACTGCCTATGGTGCGATATGCTAGTTATAAAATAATAGTATAATTATTTAAAGTTTAAGATTATGGGAAAAGAAGAACGTAAAACAGTAGAGATGAAAAAGGTGTCTGTCAAGGATGTAATGCAAGTAATAGATGCTTGGATAGAGCAGGTGGAAAAGTTAGGCATCAAGCCCGCAGGTGGTAATATCCCCCTAAATGTGGAGTATAAAGGATACAGGTTGGGAATCTATTTAGAGGCCGTGGATCAAGAGAACACAACTAAAGTCCGTTAACAGACTACATGCCTATTGAATTAGACCTTGCACTTTATGTCACCCTTATATTAAATTATGTATAAAATTAGCCTAAAGAATTAGGTTATTGAAAAGTTTTTTATAATTTTGTAGGCGATTATCACGATTAAAAGAATAACATGACTAAGATACAAGAACTTATTGCTGAATGTACAGCATACGACTATAAGGTTGCACTAGAGGAAAACAGACCTAAGAGCTGGCTGAAGAGCGTCGCAATCCCATTCTTGCCAATGTGATGGCACAGCTCGACTATATGGAGAAACGAGGCAGCGGACTTACACGTATCTGCAATGAGACAAAGGCTCTGGAGGGATACAAGGACGAACTGAAGCCAGTATTTAAATCGACACCTACTCAGTTTCAGACCATTATCTATGCTAATGTTGATGAGGAAGATGTCACCAATGTTGGCGGTGATGTCGGAAAAGATGTCGGAAAAGACTTCGGAAAAGAATCTTAATGTAGAAAGGACTGTTGAAAGAGACCTGGCAAAGCTGAAAAAGCTGGGCATCCTCACGCGAAAAGGTGGTCGCAAAGATGATGCACTAAGTGCGAGGACAAAAACCAAAGTAGAAGTATATGGCAGAAGATCAATGGAAATGGCAGGAGCCGGGTACGGCGTGGAAGGGTGTCTGCACTTATCACATCACGCTGACGGTGCCGTCACGCGAACCGCTGCTTGGCAGGTTGGTGATACCCCAGAACGACCCTTCGCAGGCGCGAGTGGAGCGCACGGCACTGGGCAATGCCATTATTGATGAGCTGTATGTAATGTGCAAGCACTATCCCGCCATTCGCATTTTCCAGTTCTGCCTGATGCCCGACCACCTGCATGCAGTCATTCGGGTGACAAGGGTCATGGACACAAGCATACGCAACGTGATTCGCGGATACTGGCAAGGGGTGAAGAAGCTGGGGCGAGCATACACTTTGGCGGTTTCTCCCGAATTAAATTCGGGGACAATAACCCAAGTACAGCCAACAGCCCAAGGAGAGCCAACTGCGGAAGGAAACAGCGGTTGGGCCTTTCCTGTTTTCACGGAGCGGCCATTTATCCGTCCTTTGTCACGTCGCGGTCAGCTGCAAGCGATGATGCTCTATGTACAGATGAACCCTCAGCGGTTAGCTACGAAGCGCCTGATGCCGGGCTTCTTCAGGGTGCAAAAGGGCATCGAGATAGCTGGCCATAGTTTTGACGGCGTGGGCAATGTAGCCTTGTTGCATGCCAAGCACTATGATGTGGTACATGTGCGCAGCATCTGGGTGAAGGCAGCAGAGCACGGTGACAGTCAGCCCCTTCGGGACTATATGAACAGCCGCGTGCTCAAGGCTCGCAAGGGGGTGGTAATGGTGTCGCCATTTATCTCGCAGCAGGAAAAGCAGGTGATGCAAGTATTGATAAATGAGCAACATCCCTTTATCCTGCTTGCCGACAATGGGTTTCGTGATTATTACAAACCTTCCGATGCCCTCTTTGATGCCTGTGCTGCTGGGCGCGTACTGATTTTAAGCCCTTGGTCTTATGACGCTGACAAGCGTCACATCAGTCGCGCCGACTGCGTGAACCTGAACAATATGGCCGAGGAGTTTTGCAAAACAATAGACAACAGCCTAACCAGCCCAAATAATTAATCGCAAGGTTAGAGAGAAAATAACCAAAATTCTTAAATGATGTTAAAGATTTGAGGGGTGTAATGGATTTTGAGACACCCCCTGTTGTATATTTGCACCGCAATTCGTTTTGCGATGCAAATTTTATGTTTAACTAAAAAAAAGAGAATTATGGAATTCAACTTAAGAATTAACATCGTGATGAGCAAAGACCTGTCTATTGAGGCTACAAACATTGTGGAGGCTATGGAAAAGGGAAAGGAGATGATTAAACATCCTTTCATGCGTAAGGAACTGACTGCTACTGATGTCTATTTTGAAGAGATTGGTCCCGTCAGATGGATGAAAGAAAGGAAATAATAACTATGAACATAAATATCTATGAACTGAAGGACTGGCAGAGGGATGCCAAGCGTGCGCTCAGCTCCAAAATGGATGACATGAAGGATGAGATGCAGCAAATTAATAACTACATGCGTGCCTTGGACATGACAGACGAGCTGTGCGCAGAGATTGACGACCTTAACGAAAAGCTGGCTGACAAACAGGCTGAGATTGAAGACCTGTCGGCACAGCTGGAACAGAAGCAGGAGGAGATTGACACGCTGCGAAAACAGAAGCAAGAAGAGATTGACACGCTGCGCGGGGAACTGCTGAACGTAAGGGAGCAGAACCTTGAGGCTGACTGCAATCAGAAGCCTACGGAGATTCACAACCACTTTGAGCAGGGCTGTAGCGCACAGGTGTTTAATGACAAGGTAACAGGTAAATTCACAAAGAAAAAGAAGAAGGAAAAGGAGAAAAGAAGATGGAAGAAAATTGTAAGAAAAATGTTGTAAACCATTTTGCGACAGGCTCGAACTGTCAGGTGTTTAACGGCAACATCACGGGCTGCGTATTTGCCATGCCGGGGTGGGATAAGAACGAAAACCAAAACCAAAACGATAACAAGGAAGTGCCGGAGGTGGCGGCATTGGTGACGTGTGTGGAGCGAGTGCGTGAATACTTCTGGAGTGACAGCGCACTGGCTGTTGTATTCTGCGTATGCCGCGACTGCTACGGCTATGCCAACAATATGAGTCAGTTTGAGCGCGACTTTCATTGTCACGACGGACTGCTGTCAAGTGCTTTCAGAAATAACCCTTATATGCGCCTGAATATAAGGAAATGGGAGCAGCAGGGCGTGAAGCAGCGCGTGTTGCGGCTGATGGAGGCGTACAGAAATGCCGTTGAGGACAGTATGATAGCATAAAACCTACAGAAATACCTACAGAACCTACAGAAAAACCTACAGAGGTGCATGTCATTGTTTCATGCACCTCTTTTTTGTCCGTATCTTTGCATCGTCGAAAGTTAATCGACGGTGTTTTTTGACTTATTGATACAATGGACACAAAGATTTTAAAAGTAGTACGCCAGGGCGAGGCCTTCAGCGTACAGAGTTCAAAACAGGAGTCGGGCCAGATTCAGAAGTGCAACATTGTGCTGAAGGAACTGGGCGGCAAGTTTGAAAATGAGTATGCATGCACGATGCTGGGTAATCTGGCTGGGTGCAAGTTCTACGAGGGTGATGTGGTAGCAGCCACCCTTCGGTTCTCTACACACGAATATCAGGGGCAGACTTTTCAAGAAATCTTAGCCACGGATATCGTGAAAATATAATAGTTTACAGTTTACCGTTTACGGTTTACAGAATTTTTTCAATTTAAATTAACCCTGAGTTGAAAGACGAGCGGAGAAGTATCCGGATGAAATGAGCTCAAACAATCTTCGCTTTTCCAAGGCTCGTAAATTTCAACAAAAAATGAAAACAAAGATTCAAATTTTTACAAGTGATAATTTCGGCAAGATTCGCACTTGCCAGGTTGACAATCAGATAATGTTCGTCGGTAAGGACGTGGCAAAGGCGCTGGGGTACAGCAATACCCGTAAAGCTCTGCAAGATCATGTAGACGAAGAGGACAAAAGGGATGGGGTAACGATTCGTGACTCCATCGGA
>CACYKA010000003.1 GCA_902774795.1 uncultured Prevotellaceae bacterium
TGTGCAAGCACAAACGCACAAGAACATCTTATCGCGGCGATAGTAGAATGTCACAATGTGCCTGTTGTTTTTCTTGTTGTTTGAATGAAATTTCTGGCGAGAAATCCAGGTATTCTACGGCGTTCCACGCTTTATCCTTCACAACGAAATCTGGTAAATTTCAGCAAACGAGGATAAAGAATATGTAACGCCCACATCGTATGTAAACTATACTACATGCGGCAATTCTGCGCCGTTGTAGCAATTGCATACACGGCGTGGGGTTGCTATATCTTTACTTATTCGTTTGAAGGTTTTACCAGAGCCTGTTGTGAGATAAGTAAGGACAAGCTCTCACGCTTTTTTTGTGTGTTTATGGGTTTGGCAGAAATGCAAGTCTTGGAATTATGTTATTGTTCCATTGGTGTGTTTCTACACCCTAAAAAACTCGTTTTATAACAAATTTCACAAAAGAACTAATAAGAACTTCTATTTATTTGCGCGTTAGAAGAAAAGTGACTAATTTTGCTGCGCATTCCTATCTTATTGTCATGAAGAATCACACTCTTTGTGCATATACGAAATATAATTAATTACCTAAATAAAAAAATCTGATTATGAAAAAGAACTTATTTCTATTAGCTATTGGACTCATGTCCAGTTTGACGTTGAGTGCTCAGCCTTCTGCTGGTACAGACATGACAGAATCGTTGGTGAAGAACTATAATTTCACACAATCGATTGTTGGCGTAAATTCAGGTGATGCTACTACAGGCTGGCGTATCGACGGCAATAATGGCGGCGGTCACTGGCTTATCAACACTAGCGCTAAGTGCGGTGAGTGCTGGAATGGTAAGGACTTCGACTTCTATCAAATTATCGAGGACGCTCCTGTGGGCGTTTACCAGATTAAAGTACAGGGCTTCACACGTGCAGGGCGTGACAATAAGTCTTGGGGTTTTTACTTTGACCAGCAGAATGGTGAACTTCTTCCAAAGCCTGTATTCGGTGACTGGACTCCTAATGAGGCTCATGTATATATGAATGACAATATGGGTAATTTGTCTATCTGTTATGCTTACCCACATGCTGTAGAAGAAGACTTCTTTGACAGTGGTGCATATACAGATCCTTTGGGACAGTATCAGTATCCTAATGACATGCATTCTGCAGGTCTTGCTTTTGCAGCAAATGAGTATACGGTAACTGCATTCGGTATCGTTGCAAATGAGGGTGACCAAATGCGTATAGGTATGAAGGGAAATAACTTCGGTCTTGACAACTGGGCAATATTCACAAATTTTAGACTGATATATCAGGGGGCTCAGATTGATTTCATAAATTCTGAACTCCAGAAAATTGTTTCATCTTTTGGCGAAACTCATGTAGGTACAGAGTTACAAACAGAGATAACAGCACTCGTAGAACGTGCTGGCAGCGTTTCTGAGGATGACGCAGAGGGAATGAGGAATCTTCTAAACGATATTTTTACATACAAGCTTAACGAAGCATCATCCGAAAAAGTTTTTGCTCGACTATTATCAGCGAAACAGAATTTAGAGACCACTCTCGTTGAATATATAAGCACTTGTGAAGCGGACCTTAAAACTGCAGCAGAGGCTCTGCTGATAGAGGCTGATGAGGCATATGAGGATAAAGAGACTGGGATGCCTAAAGTTTCCACAGAGGAGGCTTCTGCTATAAACGAGAAAATCTCGCTTATTATAAAAACTTTGAAGACTCCCGTAATTGAACATATCTATTATAACCTCAATGCTGAGACAAAACAAGCTACTGTTATATCAAGTTATACAAAATATTCTGGTGATATAAAAATTCCTGAAACCATAATATATAATGGTAAAACATATAGTGTAACAACTATTGCTGATAATGCATTCAATAGCTGCAGCGACTTAACTTCTATTAGTATCCCTAACAGCGTGACATCAATAGGCGAAGGTGCTTTCAATGGTTGCGATGCTCTTACTAAAGTAGAAATAAATAGCAATAATATAATATCTGGATATAATAATATCGTGAATATATTTGGTAACCAAGTAAAAGAATATATTATAGGAGAGAGCGTGACATCAATAGGAAGTGGGACTTTCGAAGACTGTTCTGGTCTAACTTCTGTTACGATACCCAACAGTGTAACATCTATCGGAGAAGGGGCTTTCAATGGCTGTTCTGGTCTAACTTCTGTTACTATACCTAACAGTGTGACATCTATCGGAGAAGGGGCTTTCATTGGCTGTTCTGGTCTAACTTCTGTTGTGATCCCCAACAGCGTGACGAGCATTGGACTTCAAGCGTTCTATGGTTGCTCCGGCCTTACCTCCTTCACCATCCCCAACAGCGTGACATCAATAGGAAAATACGCTTTCGTTGGTTGCTCTGGTCTAACTTCTGTTACTATACCTAACAGTGTGACATCTATCGGAGAAGGGGCTTTTTATAACTCTGGCCTTACCTCCATTACTATCCCTAACAGTGTGACATCTATAGGAAACGAAGCTTTCAATTATTGCCACAAATTAAATGAGATACATATATCTGATTTAGCAGCATGGTGCAATATCTCGTTTGGAGAGAGTTGTTTTGGTGACAGAGAATATATTCTCAATCTTAATGATTCTCCATTACAAGGACAAATCGTAATTCCTGATGGAATAACAAAAGTTTGTGCTTATTCTTTCAAAAATGTGAAAGATGCATATTCTTTTGTTATTCCTTCTACAATACAGACAATAGAAAACAACACTTTCAATCCCAATTATATAACAGAAGTAATAATAAACACAGACAATGTAGTGTCATTAGCTTCGACTTCTGCGTTCACCAATAAAACAGCTATTTATGTAAATGACGACCTCATTTCTGATTATCGTGAGGCAAACCAGTGGTCTGATATAAAAAACCAGATATATGCCAACGGTGGTTATCAACTAACGGTAGAACTGGAGGCTACACCTAATTCTCCGGCGTTACTTACTGCCTTGACTGCATGGGAACAGACAAACAGCGAGTATAAAATCGAAGGATTGGCAGACCTGAAGATTAAAGGAACTTTGAATGGTTGGGATATCCTGATGATTCGCAATAAGATGCCTTATTTGCGTAATCTTGACCTTGGAGAGGCTTATATTCTTGATAATGACGGCGGAATGGAGTATTATCAGGGCTATCATACCATAGCAGGTACTATCAGTCCTTATATGTTCTATGAAGTGGATAATCTTCGTAGCATAGTATTACCTGAGGATATCACATATATTGGTGAAAAAGCGTTCGGTTCTTCCGGTTTGCAGAGAGTATCGATTCCTGGTACTGTCAAGGAGATAGGATATTCTGCATTCTCTCAATGTTATGGTTTGATATCTTTGGAATTGAATAAGGGTCTTGAGACTATAAACCGCGAAGCATTTTATCTATGTTATAGTTTAAGAGAAATTTCCCTACCCTCCACTCTGAAAAGGATTAATCAATATGCTTTTTGTATGTGTTCAAGCCTGAAAGAAATTGATTTTTCTGAGGGCTTGGAAGAAATAGAGGGAAGCGCTTTCGAAGGATGTCCTCAACTGAACAATCTGCATCTTCCAACGAGTTTGAAAATAATTGGAGAATATTCATTTAAAGGCTGCTCAAATTTGACAGAGGTACACGTGCCAAGTATGATTACTGAGATTGGTGACTATGCGTTTAAGGATTGTGGACTGAAATCTGTATATGCATATACGGTAGTACCTATTCAGATTAACCAGAATACCTTCGACTATGACGGTGTAGATCTCTATGCTCCTGCAAACAGTTTCTATGCTTACTATCTAAATACCCAATGGAGTCAGTTCCTTGATGTCAAGGAGTTCGATGCTCTTTACACCAATTGGTACATGCCTAAGAATACTGATTTGGAGATAGATACCGACAAGCCTATCACAAGTGAAGACGAGAATAAGGCATCTGACGGTGAGATGAATCCAGGCTCTGGCTTGATAATCACAGGCGATGGCGAACAGGAGGTGAACGAGCTGGTTATGGAATGTGAGAATGGTGAGAGCTATCCGTCAGTAATTGAGAACAATAACCTCAATGTTGAGGAACTGACCTTCAAGATGGATGTACGTCCCGGACGCTGGTACTTCTTCAGCTTCCCATTCGATGTCGTTCTGAAAAACATAAAATATACAGGCAAGTCTGTATGGCGTTATTACGACGGTCAGACACGTGCAGCTAACGGCGTTGGCGGATGGAAGAATACCGTTGGAGAATTACTGAAGGCTAATCAGGGTTACATCTTCCAGTGTAATGCGGCTGGTGTTCTGGAAATACCTATTCCAAATCCAGAGTTCAGCAACTCTCCTGAAAAGGAAGTGCCTCTGCAGTCTATAGAGGCTAAAAATCCTCAGGATGCAAGCTGGAACTTCATTGGTAATCCAAACCTGAGCTATTACGGAATAGACGATATGGCCGAGAAATTTGATGCTCCAATAACAGTTTGGAACGATGAGCAGCAGACATATACTGCTGTAGTACCTGGAGATGATGAGTATCACTTCCATCCGTTCGAGGCATTCTTTGTACAGACTCCTGAGAATGTTGACAACATGACATTCGAGGACGAAAACAGAGTTACATACTCACAGGCAAAGAAGAAGGGAGAATCCGGAGCACGCAGCGCAATTCGTTCAGGACGTTCAGTCAATGAAAAGCGTATGCTTGTAAACCTGACTGTCAGCAACGGCCAAACAACAGACAAGACACGCATCATCTTCAATGATGATAACAAACTGACATACGAGACAGGCCGTGATGCCAACAAGTTTATGAGTATGGCTGACGTTCCGCAGATATACTCAATCGATGCACAGAATGTGAAGTATTCTGTCAATGCCCGTCCTAATGACAACCGTCAGGTACGTCTGGGATTCGTTGCTTCTTCTGATGGTGAATATACAATCGAAGCAGAGCGAATGGATTGCAGTATGGTTCTAAAGGACAATCAAACTGGTACTATCCACCAGTTGGACGGAAAGCCATATACATTCTATTCAGAGGCTGGTACATTCGATAACCGTTTCACTCTTATGTCTGGCATGAATATCACTTCTATCAGTGCTAACGGACTGGACGACATAGACGGCTTCAATGTCGCAGCTATGAATGGAGGCATCGTTGTTACTGGTGCCAATGACGGCGACCTGAATGTCTATAACGCTAACGGTGTCAAGGCTGCAACCTTGCAAGGCTCAGGAAAGATTAACCTGAACAATGGTACATATATAGTAACTTATGCTGGCAAGTCTGCAAAGATTGCCGTAAAATAAGTAGGTCATGAAAAAACGTAAATTGACAATATTGCTGATGGTATGTCTCTCATTATGGGGAGGCATCCATCAAGCATTAGCTCAGGATGGGGACGAATTCAATCCCCCAAATCCTGCAGAGCCTGCTGCCATCGACTATTGTCGGTTGATTGTCAGTGCCGACCCTGCTGAGGGCGCTTATGTCTCTGGCGGAGGAAAATATCTTGTTAATGGCAATACCGTATATGTATCGACGAGTGCAAGAAATACTCCAGACTATACCTATACTTTCCAATATTGGACCCTTAACGGAGAGATAACTTCCTATAGTCAGAACTTCTGGTTCACCCCTCAAAAAGGAAGATATGAACTGGTGGCTCATTATGAAAAGGCTGAAGTAATATTTGACCCTGACAGTCCTGAAGAGCCGTCATCATCGGGCGTAAAACGTAAGTATTACCTGTATCTCAACCCTAGCATAGACGAAGCTTGCTCGTTCAATATTTCCAGTGGCAGCAAATATGAGGAAAAATCCAACATCTATGTCAAAGTTTATCTTAATGCAGGCTATCAATTTGATGGATGGAAACTCAATGGCACTATCGTAAGTACTTCAACGGGATTTTACCTGACTATGCCGAGTGCTAACAGTACTTTGGAAGCCTGTATCACAGAGGTGCCCTTTGATCCGGAAAGCCCGATGGACCCATCTGGTTCAGGTTCAGGTGTAGATGTGTCTGGACGTCAGATTGTTGACCTCGTTATTGGCAATGCAGATAATGTCGTAGATAAGACGCGTGTTGTATTCAATGAAGAAAAGACACTAGGTTACGACACTGGTAGTGATGCTGCTAAGTTTATCAGTACTGATGCTGCATATCAGATATACTCACTTGACAGTGAAGGTACGATGTATTCTATAAATCAGCGTCCTGTATATAATGGCAAGGTGCCTCTTGGTATAATTGTCAAGAATGCAGGTGAGGTTACCATTTCGGTAAATAGAATGGAACGTAGCGTGTCAATCTATGATAAACTGCTGGATGTTTCTCAGGATTTGTCAGTAAATGGATACACATTTAACGCAACAGTGGGAACTATAGATGACAGGTTTGTATTGATGACAATGTCACCTTTCCTTCGTGGCGATGTGAACGGCGACGGTGTTGTTGATGCGCTGGATGCTTCACTTATATTGCAGTATGTAGCGCATAAGTTCGGCGATGAGAATCCTGACTTTAACAAGTCAGCAGCCGATGCAAACAACAGTGGCGAGGTTGATGCCCTTGATGCCTCACTCGTCCTGCAGCACGCAGCAAAGAAAATAGACTTAAATGATATAGACAAAACAGAATGAAAAAGATGAAAACAACAAAAACAACAATTATTGCACTTGCTCTCTTCGCTTTTTGTGCAGGGGGCAAAGCACAGACAGTAACAGTGGCTGACGTAGAGGCCCTGCCTGGCGAGACGGTGTCATTTACGCTTGATTTGACAGGCGGTAAAGCCGATACCTATACTGCCATGCAGTTCGATGCACAGTTTCCAGTCACGGGTTTTTCCACGACTGGGGATTATGATGTTACTAAGTTATGGAAAAATGCGACAGCTACAGTCGGCGCAGTGAATGCCGAAGGTATTGCTACTATTCCAGTGGCATCTTCGGAAAGTATCAGTGCCGCCGATGTGGAAGGACTGTTCACAGTTTCCTTTACTGTTGACGGCGGTGTTGCCCTAGGCAACTATGACGTGACTCTGAAAAACCTGTGGTTCGGTTATGGCACAAGCAGTAAGGACTACCTGGACGATGTTACCTTTACGGTTCATGTAGTGAGTGCGCATAGCATTGTGCTTGACGAGAACAGTACGACCGCTCCAGAAGCAGCTGAAGGTGTGAACGTAACGGTGAAGCGCACCATCAGCGCAAATACCTGGAGCACTATCTGCCTACCGTTTGCAATGACGGAAGCGCAGGTGAAGACAGCCTTTGGTGACGATGTGCAGCTGGCTGAATTTACAGGCTATAAGGCAACAGAGGACGGTGAAGGTAACATCGTGGAAATCAAAGTTAATTTCAGCAATGCTACTGCTATTGAAGCCAATCATCCCTGCCTGATAAAGGTATCTGAGAGCGTCAGTGAGTTTACTCTTGACGGAGTGGACATAGACCCTGAAGATGAGCCTACGGTGGCTACCGTGAAGCGCACGAAGAAGCAATGGAGCGAGATGATAGGAACCTATGCTGCAACTACTATTGAAGATCAGATGCTTTTCCTGAGCGGAAACAAGTTCTGGTACTCTACCGGCAGTTCAAAGATAAAAGGCTACCGTGCATGGTTTGACTTCTACGATGTGCTGACAGAGGTAGAGAGTTCTTCAGCCCGTGTATCAATGTTCTTTGATGAGGTGATAACGGATATCAACAAGGTGTCTGAAAAGAAATCCAACATGTCAGGCGCGATTTTTGACCTGCAGGGCCGCCGCGTGAATAAGCCGGTACAAGGTATATTCATTAAGGACGGAAAGAAGATAATCATTGAAAATTAACCATAGAACAGTTATAATTATGAAAAAGAAATATATTGCTCCGTCAATAGAGATGGAGGCGTGCGAAACAGACGAATTCCTTATCGGGGTATCTTCTGACTTAGGTATAGGATACGGTGGAGTGGACACAAGCGGCGAGCATGATGCCGAAGGCCGTGAAGCATCCTTTATAATATGGGATGAATAAGTCCGAAGAGTAAGTTAAGTTAGAGGTGAACACTAATGGAAGTATTCACCTTTTTTCTTATTGACTTGTGCACTTTCCACACGTGCAACAGTCCACAAAAAAATGAACCTATGGTTCGTGAGCCATTTATACCGGTTTAGTGAGCCAAGTAATCCTGCTTAATCGGGCCACGAACTATAGGTTCATTTTTGAGGGCTATATTTTGAAAAAAAAATGAGGCTCTGGTTCAACACCAGAGCCTTATTGTATTATTGTGCCATTATTTTCTTTATGCTTACGTTGCCGGCATCGTCGGTGGTGCGTTCAAGATAGACACCTGATGATGGCTGCTGGTTGAGTGGCATGCCCTGCAGGTATCGACGGACGTATTGATGTGATAACAGGGATTTGCAGGTGAGCCGCCTTTTGCTGGGGGGATTCTAAACGTACCTGTAAATAAAGAATCGTCCGCCGTCGCTTTGGCAGTATTTGCGGAGCAGCTGCTGTATGTATTCAGCATTTTCTGTGACGCGCTGCTCATTGCCGTCGTAGCCGTTGATGAGCACGAGGAGGTGGCGGGTAGAGAGTTCCATCTTCGTGCGCTCGTTGTCGCTGGTGGGAGTGCCGACACCGCCTTCGGCATCGCGATAGACGGGCAGTCCGTGGATGTTTATCATACCGCGTCCGATACCCTCATAAGGTTCACCCTCGCGTCCTACGCCAAGGGTCAGGGTGTCGCCAACGAATTTGTCGGCATCGAAGCCGCCGATGCTGTAACCATAGGCTATGGAAGCAAGGTTGATGAGGTCAACGAGCGTGTCGCGCTGGTACAGCTCCTTGCCCTGCAGCATACGGCGTATCAGGGCTTCGGAGGCAGGGCGGTAGCGTGAAGGGTCTTTGCCGCATGCGCGATAGACATTTCGTGTGGCTGCGATGCTGGGCAGCTCTTTCAGTGATTCTGTGGTCAGCTCAGCCCTGAATTTCTCGCCCATAGCCTCTATCTCCTTCCATAACTCAGGCTGGTAAGGGGTATTCACCACCTCAGCCTCCACGCATGCCCCCACAAAAACGGGACAGACGGTTTCTATCTCCTTGGAAACAATAACGTTCATTATCTAGTTCTTAGTTTACGGATGCAAAGGTACGAATAAGTGAGCGAAAAAACAAATTTTTTTGCTTTTTTCCGAGCGAGAGTATCTTCGACGAATGTCAAAGGTACGATTAAGTTATGAGATATGCAAGGAAAAGTTAACAAATGGGTGTGGATTTTAACATTGTTAAATTAAAAATATATGAAAAAGGCGTAAGAAAGTGTAATGGCATCGGATAGAAGAAGAAAGTTTTGTAATTTTGCGTGCTGAAAAAAAACTGCGTACGAAGACAGAAACGAAAACGAAAAATTTTAAACGGTAAACTGTAAACGGTAAACTGTAAACAAAACAATATGGTTGATATTAGAGAAATGAATGCTCTCATTGAGCAACACAGTAATTTCGTGACGAACCTGACGTCCGGCATGGACAAGGTGATTGTAGGTCAGAAGCACCTCGTGGAGTCGCTGCTGATAGGTCTGCTGAGTGACGGCCACATACTCCTTGAGGGTGTGCCGGGCCTGGCAAAGACGCTCGCCATCAAGACGCTGTCGAACCTTATCGACGGCAAGTTCAGCAGAATACAGTTCACCCCTGACCTGCTGCCTGCCGATGTAATAGGCACGATGATATATTCACAGAAGGAGGAGACCTTCCAGGTGAAGAAGGGGCCGGTATTTGCCAACTTCGTACTTGCCGACGAAATAAACCGTGCTCCGGCAAAGGTACAGAGTGCCCTGCTCGAATCGATGCAGGAACATCAGGTGACTATCGGCGAACAGACCTTCAAACTGCCTGAGCCGTTCCTCGTAATGGCGACGCAGAACCCGGTGGAGCAGGAGGGTACCTATCCGCTGCCTGAGGCACAGATGGACCGTTTCATGCTGAAGGTGAACATCGGCTACCCGACATTGGAGGAGGAGAAGCGCATTATGCGTGAGAACTCTACACCGCGCACAGCCGACAGCCAGTATGGTGCCGTGACGACTCCTGAGGAGATAGTCAATGCACGCAAGATTGTCAACCAAGTGTATATTGATGAGAAGATAGAGCAGTATATCGCCGACATAGTGTTTGCTACACGCTATCCGGAGAAATACGGCATTGGCGAGATGAAGCCGATGATTACATTCGGTGCCAGCCCTCGTGCATCAATCAACCTGATGAAGGCATCACGTGCATTTGCGTTTATTAAGCGCAGAGGATACGTTATTCCGGAGGATATACGCGCCATAGCACACGACGTACTGCGCCACAGGATTGGACTCTCCTACGAGGCAGAGGCTAACAGCATCACTACCGAGGAGATTGTATCACAGATAATAAACAAAGTAGAAGTACCTTGATGGAGACTTCGGAGCTTCTTAAACAGGTTCGCAAGATAGAGATCAAGGCGCGTGGGCTGAGCAACAATATCTTTGCCGGCCAGTACCACTCTGCCTTCAAGGGTAGGGGTATGGCCTTTGCTGAGGTGAGGGAGTATCAGTACGGCGACGATGTCAGAGACATAGACTGGAACGTTACGGCACGTTTCCACAGACCTTATGTGAAGGTGTTTGAGGAGGAGCGTGAACTTACCGTAATGCTACTCATTGATGTGTCAGGCTCGCTGAATTTCGGCACACGCAGGCAGACGAAGAATGTGCTGGCAACGGAGATAGCCGCCACGCTGTCGTTCTCGGCAATGCAGAACAACGATAAGATTGGCGTCATATTTTTCTCGGACAGGATAGAGAAATACATTCCCCCCAAGAAGGGTAGGAAGCATATACTGTATATCATCCGCGAGATGCTGACCTTTGACAGTGAGGAGCATAATGCTCAGGCAGACCGTCATAAGGGAACGGATGTGGGAGTGGCACTGGAATATCTTGGTCGAATGCAGAAGCGCCGCTGCACGGCATTCGTAATAAGCGACTTCTACGACCGCAAGGACTTCGAGAAGCCGCTGCAGATATGTAACTCCAAGCACGACATTATGGGAATACAGCTCTACGACCCGCTGCTTAAGAGTCTGCCCGATGTGGGCATTCTGCGCATACACGATGCAGAGACGGGCTATGAGCAGTATATAGATACTTCGAGCAAGGCCCTGCGCAAGGCACACAGCCAATACTGGCAGGAACGCAAGGAGACACTACGCAATACCTTTCAGAAGAACAGCGTCGATTACGTCTCGATAGCCACCGACGAAGACTACGTAAAGCACCTGCAACTGATGTTTGCAAGACGATGAAAATTGATAATTGAACATTGAACATTGAAGATTAAACATTATATCATAATAATCTTAACGATGCTCGGCGTGAGCACTGCCCATGCCCAGGGCGTAGAGGCCCGCATTGACTCGGTTCAGATGATGATTGGCGAACAGACTACGCTGCACATCACGGCAACCGTGAAGGAGGGACAGCGTGTGCAGTTTCCCAATCCGTCGAAGCTGAATGCACGCCCTGCCTCGCTTGAGGTTGTTGGACAGCCGCGCATAGATACCGTAGAATCATCGAACGGATACTTGGAGGTAACACAGCATCTCACGCTAACAGCATGGGACGACTCCCTGTACTACATACCTGCACAAAAGGTCAGGATTGGAAACAAGGAATTCTCAACAAAATCGCTGGCACTGAAGGTGCTGACGGTGGAGGTGGATACCGTGCATACCAATCAGTTCTACGGTCCGAACGACGTGCAGGACAATCCCTTCTCATGGTCGGAATGGAGCAGCCTCTTCTGGTTCGCCTGCCTGACGGCATTGCTGTATGTCGCATGCTGGCTGGCATACTTGCGACTGAAGAGCAAGAAGCCAATATCCTTTAAAGTGCGCATACGTAAGATAGTGCCTCCGCATCAGAAGGCCCTCAACATAATAGAGAAGGTGCGCAGCGAGAAACCCGATATGGCAGACTCCATAGGGCAGAAGATGTACTACACCCAGCTGACTGACGCCCTGCGCCAATATATGGAAGAGCGTTTCGGCTTCAACGCTATGGAGATGACCAGTGCGGAAATTGTTGCGGAACTGCGTAACTACGGAGACACGGAGTTGCAGGAACTGACATCGCTCTTTGAGACAGCCGACCTCGTGAAATTCGCAAAATACACAGCAGGGGTAAGTGAGAATGACAAGAACCTTCTCTCTGCCGTTGCTTTCATTAACGATACAAAACAAGAAAATGTGCCGATGGAGGAGCGCATAGAGCCGACCATCTCGGAAAAGGAGAAGCAGACGATGAGAATGCGTATCTCCTTGAAGTGGGCTATCGTCATCATGGTGACGGTTATGACCGTTCTCCTTGCATACCTCTGCTGGCAACTATATGACCTGCGTTTCTAAATGACATTCACACAACCCATATACTTCCTCCTGCTTCTGCTGCTCATACCATACATTCTGTGGTATGTGCTGTGGCGCAACCGTGGCCGGAGAAAGATGGAGGTGGCCGTTACCTTCAGCGACACTTTTGCCTACAAGAAGGCTCCAGTGGGCTGGCGTGTGCGCCTGATTCATCTACCCATGATACTGCGCTGCTTCGCTTTTGCCCTCATCGTGATGGCAATGGCACGCCCTCAGACCCATAGCGCATGGGACGAGAGAAGTGTTGAGGGCATTGACATCATGCTTGCTATGGACGTATCCACCTCAATGCTGGCAGAAGACCTGCGTCCTAACCGCATAGAGGCAGCAAAGAATGTGGCGGCAGAATTTATCGCTGACCGCACAGATGACAATATCGGTCTTACCATCTTTGCCGGTGAAGCCTTCACACAGTGTCCTATGACCACCGACCATGCTTCGCTGCTGAACCTGCTGAAGAACGTTCGCACCGACATTGCTGCCGACGGACTTATCTCGGACGGTACTGCAATAGGTATGGGACTGGCAAATGCCATTTCACGCCTTAAGGATTCAAAGGCCAAGAGCCGCGTGGTGATACTGCTTACGGACGGCTCGAACAATATGGGTGACATATCGCCGATGACAGCCGCACAGATAGCTAAGAGCATGGGAGTGCGCGTGTATACCATCGGAGTGGGAACAAACAAGGTGGCTCGCTATCCGCTGCCGGTTGCAGGCGGTGTGCAGTATGTCAACATACCTGTTGAGATAGACACAAAGACGTTGAAGAGCATTGCTGCTACGAGTGACGGTAACTACTACCGCGCTACGAACAACAAGGAGCTGCGCCAGATATACCGTGACATTGACAAACTGGAGAAGTCGCGCCTACAGGTGAAGAAGTTCTCAAAGCGCTACGAAGCTTTCCAGCCATTCGTGCTTGCAGCTCTGGCGATGCTGTTGCTCGAGATATTATTCAGATATACAATACTGCGTAGGAACTGATGAGATTTGAATCTGCTACATATTTATATTTGCTGAGCATCATACCGATATTTGTATTGGTGATGATGTGGGCTGAATGGCATCGTAAGCGCATGCTGCGCCGCCTGGGCGACAAAAGCCTAGTGCGTGCCCTTATGCCAGACTCCTCAACCAAGCGCCGCTGGATAAAGTTCATATTCCTCATGCTTGCTTTCGCGCTGGCGGTATTCATGCTGGCACGCCCACAGATGGGAACCAAGGTGTCACACGAGAAACGCAACGGTATAGAGGCGATAATATGTCTTGACATCTCCAACTCCATGCTGGCGGAGGATGTGACGCCAAACCGTCTCATGAAGAGCAAGATGCTCATAGAGAATATGGTGGACCATTTCTCTAAGGACAAGGTGGGACTGATAGTCTTTGCTGGTGATGCCTTCGTGCAGTTGCCTATTACGAGCGACTATGTGTCGGCAAAGATGTTTATGAACAGTGTCTCCCCAGCACTTATACAGACTCAGGGAACGGATATTGCTGAGGCCATACGCCTTGCTACGAAGAGCTTTACGCAGCAGAAGAACATCGGCAAGGCCATTATAGTAATCACTGACGGCGAAGACCATGAGGGCGGTGCCATAGAGGCTGCGGAAGAGGCTAAGGCGCAAGGATACAAGGTCTTTGTGCTGGGCATAGGTAATACAACAGGTGCTCCAATACCACAAAAGGGTGGGGGATACATGACAGACAATACGGGCAACACCGTAATGACAGCCCTCAACGAGCAGATGTGTCGCGACATAGCTTCTGCCAGTGGCGGGGTATATATTCACGTCGATAATACCACAACGGCACAGGAACGCCTGAACGACGAGATAGCAAAACTCCAAAAGGGCGAGATGCAGAGCGTCGTCTATGATGAATATGACGAGCAGTATCAGTGGTTTGGAGTTCTTGTCATCATAATACTGATTATTGAGGTACTTATCAGCGAGGCACGGAGTCCGTACTTCCGCAATGTGAAGTTGTTTAAAAAGAAATAAATGATATACAGGCTAATCATATTCATCCTCCTGGCAGTTTCAACCAGCCTTGATACCTGCGCTCAGAGCTCACGCTCCCATATACGCTCTGGAAACAGATTGATGCGAGGCGCGGCAGAGGGCGCTGCGGCAAAGGCAGAACTGAAATACCGTAAGGCAACAGCGGCTGATGCCAAGAATCCACAGGCTATGTACAACCTAGGATGTGCGCTCTTGGCACAGAACAAGGATTCTATGGCGTACGAGATGTTTGAGAAATCCACCAAGATAGAGACGAGCAAGCAGCGTAAGGCGATGGCCTACCACAATATGGGTGTCATTATGCAGAGACAGCAGCAATACGGACCGGCAATGGAGCAGTATATGCAGTCGCTTCGTCTGCGTCCTCATGATAATCAGACTCGCTACAACTATGTGCTCTGTAAGAAACTGAAGAAAGATCAGGATAATAACCAGAACGGTGGCGGCGGGAATAACGACCAGAATAAAAATCAGGATAAGGATAAGGACAAAAACAAGGATAAGGACAAAGATAAAAACAAGGATCAGAATAAGGACCAAAACAAGGATGACTCCCAGAATAACCAGAATCAGGAGCCTCCAAAGGATGGTCAGATGAGCAAGGAAAATGCGGAACAGCTTCTGAATGCTGCCGTACAGGAAGAAAAGGCTACTCAGCAGCGCCTGCAGAAGGCAATGTCGCAGCCTCGCCGTCGTAACATAGAAAAGAATTGGTAATGCAAAAGCATTTTTTTATAATACTTACCGCTATACTCTCGATGCTTGTCATGAGTGTCGGGGCACAGAATATCAGAGTAGAGGGACCTACTGCTGTCTATACTGGTGAGCAGTTCCAGTTGCGCTATGTCGTAAACACTACAGACGTAAAGGGTTTTCGCATGGGCAATGTCCCTGATGCCTTCGAAGTACTCATGGGGCCTTCTACTTCTACCCAGCAGAGTTTCTCAATGGTGAACGGCAAGACGTCACATTCTTCGTCGGTAACATATACCTACATTCTTATGGCAAAGAAAACCGGCACATTCGTAATACCGTCAGCCCATGCACAGGTGGCAGGCTCAAATGTGTCGTCACAGGCCATAAAGATTAATGTCACAGCCAATCCCCGTCCTAACCCCAATACGCAGGGACAGCAGCAACAGCAGCAGAGAAGTCCAGCACGCGTGAACCGCGCTGGAACGAGGATTACGGGTAACGACCTCTTTATACGTGCTTCGGCAAATAAATCGCGTGTCTATGAGCAGGAGCCGATACTCCTGACATACAAGGTTTATACTCAGGTGGAGTTGACACAATTGCAGGGAAAGATGCCTGACCTCAACGGTTTCCATACGCAGGAGATACCTCTGCCACAGCAGAAGCGCTTCCACGTGGAGAATGTCAACGGAAAACCATATAACTGTGTCACATGGAGTCAGTATGTGATGTTCCCGCAGATGTCGGGTAAGCTGGAGATTCCGTCTATCACATTTAAGGGCATCGTATTGCAGGAAGACCCGAATGTCGATCCATTCGAGGCATTCTTCAACGGCGGTTCTGGATATGTGGAGGTAAGTAAGGAGATTGTTGCGCCAAGCATCAATATTCAGGTTGACCCGCTGCCGCAGAAGCCGGCAGGATTCTCAGGAGGTGTAGGCAAATTCTCTGTTGAGGCATCTCTCGACAAGGAACAGGTTGGTGCCGGCGACCCTGTCACTCTGCATTTCGTGGTAAAGGGTTCTGGAAACATGAAACTTATCAAGGAACCGACACTCGACCTTCCAAAGGTCTTCGAGAAGTATGATGCGAAGGTTATTGACAAGACGTCGCTAACAACCGACGGAGTGACGGGAAGCATGGTATATGACATACTCCTCGTGCCGAGGACGGAAGGCAGCTATACTATTCCTGGCATAAAGTTCGTTTATTTCGATACGCAGTCGTCATCGTACAAGACGCTGACGACATCGCCGATGTCCCTCACCGTCACCAAGGGTAAGGGCGGTGGTGGCGCTGCTGACTACTCACAGAAGAGCGACAAGGACATACACGACTTCATGGTGGGCGGTAATGAAACAGAGAATCCTGAGAAGACTTTCTTCGGAAGTACGGGATACCTCGTGCTCAACGGTGCAGTGCTGGCAATATTCATAATCCTGCTAATCATTTTCAGACACCGTGCTATGGAACTGGCAGATGTAACGGCATATCGCGGAAAGAAGGCCAACAAGGTTGCTACCAAGCGCCTGAAGAAGGCAAAGAAACTGCTCAAGATTGGCAAGGCGAATGATTTCTATGACGAGGTGCTGCGTGCGCTGTGGGGATATGTCGGCGACAAACTTGCTATGCCTGTGGAGCAGCTGTCAAGGCAGAATATATCAGAAAAACTATCTCAGCGTGGTGTCAGTGAAGAGACAATAGCAAAATTCATCGAGGCTCTCGACGAATGTGAGTTTGCCCGCTATGCTCCGGGCGACCCGGCGGTGGCTATGGAAAATACTTATAACAAGGCCGTTGAGGCTATTGAAAACATAGAGGAAAGCAAGAAAAAATGAAGAAGATAATAGCATTACTCCTGTTCTTTACAGCCATTACGTGCTTTGCTGCCGCTCCTAAAGGGAACGAACTTCCGGGGTATTCCCCACAGTCGCTCTTCCAGCGCGGCAATGCCTACTATAAGCAGTGTGACTATGCCAATGCTATGATAAGCTACAAGAGAGCACAGAAGATGGCACCGCTGAACAAGGATATCGCTCACAACATTGAGATAACACGTACAAAGACCATAGACAAGATGCCGCCGGAGAGCAACATCTTTTTCGTGGAGTGGTACAAAGGCCTTGTTATGGCTAACACCATCGACGACTGGGCCATGCTTTCTGTAGTGTCGCTGATACTGGCGCTGTTGCTGTTCCTGGCTTACCTGTTTGTCAGCAGTATGGCAATAAGAAAGGTGTCTTTCTATATGTGTTGTCTGCTGTTCCTTTCTTTCTGTTTCTCTGTGCTCTTTGCATGGAACAGGAAATATATCCTCAACTCTCATGATACGGCAGTGGTGAAAGTTCCTTCTGTCCAGATCAAAAATCTCCCTACGGCCAAGTCGCCGGAGACGGCTGTCATACACGAGGGCACATGTATCCGTATTACCGACAAGGATATGAAGGGATGGTATGGAATACGTCTCTCTGATGGCCGCGAAGGCTGGATACATGCATCTGCCGTTGAACTGATTTAACCGTTAACTTTTAACCGTTAACTTTTAACCGTTAACCCTTAACCCTTAACCTTTTTACCCCTTGAACTCCTTAAACTTTTTTGACCGCTTTGGTATCATGCTCTTCTGGGGCAGTGATAGTGAATTCATAGATCGTGTTGCGCTGTGCCTCACCGATCCGTTGTTGTGGGTACCTCTCTTTGTAGCACTCTTATATCTGGTTCTTCACAACCATCCCAACAGTCGTGAGCGACTGATATGTATCGGTGCCGTATGCGTGTGTCTCGCATTGTCGGCAGGAGTCTGCAATCTCATCGTAAAGCCTCTTGTATGCCGAATAAGACCGTGTAATGTGGAAGAGTTGCGCCTCATGTTCCATATACCCGGTGGATATGGCGAGAAGAACTATAGCTTCTTCTCATCTCATGCGGCAAATTATATGGGTCTTACCACCTTCTTCTTCCTTTTGGTACGAAAAAAGATCATGACAGTTACCATGATCCTTCTTACTCTTGTAAATATATGGACGCGCCTTTATCTAGGGCAGCACTATCTCTCCGACATCTGCGTCGGCCTCCTTTGGGGCGTTGTGTCTGGAACCCTCGCGTGGCAGGTGTATAAGAAATACTCCCAAGGCCGCCCAGATTTCTCCAACAGCGACCCTCTCATCGTTGCCACCGTATTCTTCGCAACAGTAATCCTGACGCTGATTTATTGCATCTGACCTCTTACTTATATGTCTTAACCCAAGAGACGCGCTTTGAGGTGTCGGCGCCGGGGCCGTAATTGCGGGCTTCGATATAGCGGGCGGTCTTCTCGTTTTCGGGGTTGCGCCAGTTGTCCCAGCCTTCAGGGCAGATGTGTGAACCGAACCAGCAGTCTTGGAAGAGGGTGTAGGCATAAGGCCGCCACGGGCGTCCGAGATAGCACTTGGTGACTCCGGGGGCTGCCTTCAGATAGCAGTTGGTGAAGACATATCCCACCTCCACGTCCTTGGGGGTGGCGGCAGCGGTGATGTAGGAGTTCTTCTTGCTTATGATGGTGCAGTTGTCGAAGTATGCCGTTGCAGGCCCGAAGATGAAGTCGGTAGTGCCTTCGATGATACAATCCTGAAAATGTTGTGTGGCCTTTCCAGGCCCGGTATATACGGTGTCCTGATTACCCAGGAAGCGGCAGTTGTAATAATATTGTCCGTCGCCGTCGGCAAAGAGGGCCACTGCCTGCCCCAACTGCGGAGCATTATTCTCGATGGTGAGGTCGCGGATTAATATCTCCCGGCCAGAGACCTTGAGGGTGTAGGTGTTGAAGGTGCCCATATTGTTGATGTTGGCATGGTCGTCAAAGGTGATGATGGTTGAATCACGATCTTCTCCCCACAATTGGATATTGGTGAGGTGGGAGGGAATGACGAGCTTCTCTTTATAGACACCTTTCTTAATATAGATAACGCGCTGGGCATCCATCAGGGCACGACATTTGTTGATAGCCTCTGCAACATTGCGACAGTCACCTGTGCCATCGCGAGCCACGACGATGGTGTCGAGCTGTTCAGCCATCATGTCGGTGGCAGCTAAAACGAAAACGATAACGGTTATGAAAACCTTAACCATAACGTTAACCTTAACCTTAACCTTAACGTTAACCTTAACAATATTCTTCATTTCTTCTTGCTGTTTTGTTGTTTCTTAACCTTTTTCATACCGTCGATGCTGAGCAGGTTCTTGATGATGTTGTCGAGGATGGTGTTGTCGTGAGCCTTGAATACCACCTCGCATGAGAATATGCCGTCGTCAGTAAGGATGTTGAGACTGTGGATGTTGATGTCGAACTGCTCGGTCAGCATGGTGGCAACATCTTTTAGCATACCCTTGCGGTCAATGCCTTTCAGGGCGAGGGTATAGATGATGTCACGTTCTGTGATAACATCTTTCGGTTTAGACTTCATAAACGGCACATACCTGCGCCAGCCTTTCTTGCGGAGTTTGTCGTCGGCATTCTTGGGGCCGTAGAGTATGCAGTTCAGGTCGCGCTGGTCGAGGGTGATGTCTCCGTTAGCAATCTCCATGAACATGCGTTCGTTCGTCTCGCTTTGGTGACTCTCACGCAGACGGTCGAGAGCCAGGGAAGTGATAGACATGCCATTTTGCTCCAACCATGCCTTCAGTATCTCTTCTCCGGCACGGGCCTGTTCGCGTTCGCTCTTGCGAAGCAGAGCCTGAATCTTGTTGCGAGCCTTTGCCGTGGTGACGTAGTTGAGCCATTCTGGATGCACATGCTGCGATGATGATGTGATAATTTCCACCTGGTCACCGCCCTTCAGGGGTTGTGACAGCGGCACGAGACGGTGGTTTACCTTCGCTCCGATGCAGTGGGTACCCAAGAATGTGTGAATCTGGAATGCAAAGTCAAGTGCCGTGCAGTTGGCTGGCATTGTGATGATGTCACCCTTAGGAGTAAACACAAATATCTCCGACGCAAACAGGTTGAGCTTGATGGCATCCAGGAAATCCATAGCGTCAGGCTGTGGATCATCAAGAATCTCCTTGATAGTCTGCAGCCATCCGTTCAGTTCGTCCTCCGTTACGCGCTCCGTATTCATCGGGTCGCCGTCATCCTTGTATTTCCAGTGAGCAGCAAAACCCTGTTCGGCTATGTCGTCCATGTGGGCCGAGCGTATCTGCACCTCTATCCACTGACCCTGCTTACTCATCAGCGTCACATGGAGGGCCTGATAACCGTTGGCCTTAGGGTGCGACAGCCAGTCGCGCAGACGCTCAGGATGAGATTTGTACATGCGGCTGACGGCAACATATATGCGGAAGCAGTCATTGAGTTCATCTTCGCGGGACTTGGGCTCATAGATGATGCGGACGGCAAGAATGTCGTATATCTCATCAAAGGAAACATTCTTTTTTTGCATCTTGTTCCAGATGGAGAATGGACTCTTGACACGGGCCTTGATTTTGTATTTGATGCCCATCTTGTCGAGCTCCTTGCGGATGGGAGCCGTAAACTCCTCGAAGAGTGTCTCGCGCTTTGCATTGGTATGTTCGAGGTTTTTCTCTATTTCGGCATATTCCTTCGGATACTCATAATGAAAGGCAAGGTCTTCAAGTTCGGACTTTATGGTGTTAAGTCCCAGCCTGTTGGCAAGGGGAGCATAGAGATACAGTGTCTCGCCGGCAATCTTATGGCGTTTTTCTTCTTCCTCGCGGTCCAGATGACGCATATTGTCAAGGCGGTCGCATATCTTCAGTAGAATGACTCGAATGTCCTCGCTCATGGTGAGGAGGAGCTTCTTGAGGTTTTCAGCCTGAGCCTCTGCCTGTGCGCCAAAAATGCCGCCGGAAATCTTCGTTAGACCATCTACAATCTGCGCAATCTTCGGACCAAAGATGTTCTCAATGTCATCGATAGTGTAGTCAGTATCGTCCAAAGAATCATGCAGCAGGGCAGCACAAATACTTGTAGAGCCAAGCCCCATCTCCTGCGATGCGATGATGGCAACAGAGAGGGGGTGTATCATGTGGTCCTCGCTTACTGGAGTTTTGGAACCTTCGTGGGCGTGGAGAGCAAAGTTATATGCCTTCTGGATTATGTCCACTTTCTTGCGGTGGGCAGAGTCCAGATACCCTTTTATAAGGGATTCATATAGTTCGTCTGTGGTTTGCATTGTGTTTGATGACAGGTTTGATTAATAGACAGTTGTAGGTTTTATCTGCGCCTTCTGCGTGAAGATTTTGTGCTCTTACGTGTAGCACTCTTGCGTCCGGCTTTATGTGTAGAACTTCTTTTTGAACTCACTCGTCCTGAGGAACTCCTTGAATAAGACCTCGCCTCAACCTGATCCCTTTTCATGAGATTAGAGACATCGTAAGCCCATATTGAGTCCTCGTTGGCAATGAAACGCTTTACGTATTCTGTCGGCATGCGCAGGTCGGTTGGTTCCGTGTAGCCCGTCACGATGTCATGACGATACTGCGGGTTGAAAGCACGCAGTTCCTCGATAGGTATGCCGATAACTTCAGATATCTGCTTGAAGTGAAGATTCTTTGTAATGATGATGGTGTCGGCCTGTGCCGGCAGGGTTGTCTTCATTGGGCAGATATAGTAGTCGCGGTAGTATGTCATGATATAATTGGCAGCAATGAATGCCGGCACATATCCGCGTGTCTCTGTCGGCAGATAAGGATATATCTCCCAATAGTCGTGTGACCCGCCTGCTCTTGTTATAGCTTTTTGTATGTTGCCAGGTCCTGCGTTGTAGGCAGCAATGGCAAGATGCCAGTCTCCGAATATCTGGAAAAGGTCGTAAAGATAGTGAGCTGCGGCATAGGATGACTTTGTAGGGTCTCGCCGCTCATCCACGAGGCTGTTAACGCGAAGGCCATAACGCTGTCCCGTTGCTACCATAAACTGCCACAGACCTCCAGCTCCGGCATGGCTCACAGCATTAGGATTGAGAGCTGATTCGATAACTGGCAGATATCTCAGTTCCAACGGCAGACCGTAAGTCTCAAGAGCCTCTTCGAAAATCTGCATGTAAAGATTCTGTGCACCCAGCATGAGGCTCACATGACGACGCAGTTTCTGTGAATAGCGGTCTATGTAGTTCTGAACGACTTCGTTCCATGGCATCTCAATGAGTGTAGGCATCTTCCGTAGACGTTCTATTGTCTCTTCCTTGGTGAATTGCGGCCCCTCACTCATCTGTACACAGTCGGAATCGACGAAAAGGTAATGCTGGGCGTTATAGTCGCGAAGCAGATCCTCCATCTCCTGATTCATGCTCTCAGGAATTTCGTCCTCGTCAAAGACATATTCCAGCGCATTGAGGTTGCTCTGCCTTGCCTGTAGTGTGTCAGAGGGGTCTCCTGGACTGTATTGTGCAAAAACAGGACAGGATATAATTATAATTCCGAGTAATGAAAAAATTCTATTTATCATAGGTTAGTATGGTTTTAGAACGGCGTGTGCCGCTGCAAATTAGAATTTCAGCGCGCTGCGTATTCCAATTGCGCTGTTTTTTATCGGAGATGATGGTGATACAGTCATTTTGTTGTTTATTATGGTTGGCTCTACGTGTAGAGACAAGTCATCAGAGATGTCGAAAGTGGAAAGCGAGGCGTCAACGTAAGCATCGACGATGGACAGGACATATACTCCCAACATGACAAAGAAACTGAGGTCTCGCCAGCGGCGATAGCGGTCTTTACGAGACTTGAATATTTCCTTGTATCTTTCTATGTTTGAGGAGTTGATGGTTGTGCCGAGGTGCAGGAACTGAGTGTAGCTGGCAGTATTCGGGTCATCATCCATAATGTCAAGATAGGCCTGGGAATAGTCCAGGTACATCTGGTTGTTCCATCGCATGGCATAGGCACATCCTATGAAACCTCCATAGACGATTGGCAGTTTCCAGTATTTTCTGTTGTATATCTGTCCGGCTCCTGGCAGTATGATAGCCAGCCACATAGCACGTTTCGGATCGGGCTTCCAAGTAGTCCAGTCACGTTTTTTCTTTATCTTGATAGGCTTCTCCGCCTTGATGGCTGAGTCGGCTTTTTGTTCAAGGGCAATGCCTATGCTTTCGTCAAGAGTGTCTGCGGGTATGGTAAAAGAACTGTCCCTTTCACTTTGCGCACTTGCAGTGAAAGTAAAAAGCAAATTAAAAAGGGTACAAAGTATTGTTACCTTCCGCATTACTCTATCGCCTTCATTATTTCTTTCAGTTGTTTTTCCGAGGTAAATGGAATGGTAATCTTTCCTTTACCCTCAGAGGTGCATGATATTGTAACGCGGGAGCCAATTGCTTTGGATATAGCATCACGGATGACGAGATACTTTTCAGGCATCTGTGCCTTGCCCTTTATCGTTTTAGTACCGGACTGCACATCCTCTCCGTTTTTAAGACGTGTAACGAACTCTTCCACCTGACGCACGCTGAAATTGTGCTTCAGTATCTCCTTGAATACCTTTATCTGCATTGATGGAGAATCGAGAGATAACAGAGCTCTTGCATGTCCCATGTCTATCTCTTTCTTCTGCAGTGCCAGTTGTATCTGTGCGGGCAACCTAAGCAGACGCAGGTGATTGGAAATGGCAGCACGACTCTTGCCGACACGCTCTGAGACCTTATCCTGTGTCATACCTTCCGTATCTAGAAGGTGCTGGTATGCCAAAGCTATTTCAATGGCATTCAGGTCTTCACGCTGTATGTTCTCAACCAGTGCCAGCTCCATCACTGTCTCGTCAGAGATAGTGCGAATGTATGCAGGGATTGCCTTCATGCCGATGAGCTGTGAAGCTCTCCAGCGGCGTTCTCCGGCAATAATCTGGAATCTGCCGCCTTCCATCTCTCTGAGCGTAATAGGCTGAATGATACCTAACTCTCTGATGGATGATGCAAGTTCCTCAAGCCCTTTCTGGTCGAAATCACGACGCGGCTGGTCCGGATTAGCATCAATCAGGTTGATATCTACTTCGTTGATGGTAGATGAACCCTGTGGGTGCACATCATCTGTTGATATCAGAGCATCAAGGCCACGACCCAGTGCTGTATATTTCTTTCTTACTGCCATAGTTATTAAGTATGCTTTTCTCTGCTAATTATCTCTTTTGCCAATGCCAGGTGGTTCTTCGTGCCGGCAGCGTTTACGTCATACAATATGACAGGCAGGCCGTGGCTCGGACATTCTGCCAGCTTGACATTACGCTGTATTACGGTCTTGAATACCAACTCTTGGAAGTGGCGTTTTACTTCATCATAAATTTGGTTACACAGTTTCAGACGGTTGTCATACATTGTCAGCAGGAATCCCTCAATCTCAAGTTTCGGATTGAGGCGTCCCTTTATCAGTTTTATGGTGTTGAGCAGTTTGCCAATTCCCTCCAATGCAAAGTATTCACACTGAACTGGGATGATAATAGAGTCTGCAGCTGTCAGGGCATTGACAGTGATGAGTCCTAATGACGGAGAACAGTCGATGAAGATGTAGTCGTATTCCTGACGCAGTGGTTCCAATGCATTTCTCATCACATACTCACGATTCTCCATCTTTATCATTTCAATCTCAGCACCTGCCAGGTTGATGTTACTCGGGATGATATCGAGTCCTGCCACGTCTGTTGTATATATTGCCTCACGGACATCTATATTGTCCGAGATACATTCATATAATGAATATTCTACCTCTTGCATATTGACACCCATACCGCTTGAGGCATTTGCCTGAGGGTCGGCATCAATTACCAACACCTGCTTGTCCAGTGTTGCCAATGATGCTGCAAGGTTTATTGCTGTAGTTGTTTTTCCTACGCCGCCTTTTTGGTTTGCCAATGCAATTATTCTACCAAGTCTTTTTTTCATAGCGCATTTACATAAATCGCGTGCAAAGATACAAAAAAATATGCGCTGAACGCCCTTTTTATCATTTTATAACATTATTTTTGTGCTTTTATGCATGTAAGTGAAATTATTTTTGTAACTTTGCGCCCGATTTCTTTCGTGCGCCATGCAAATTGCGCACATGCGTGTTTGGCTCCGTAGCTTAGCTGAATAGAGCGCAGGATTCCGGTTCCTGAGGTCATGGGTTTGAATCCCATCGGGGTCACAGAAACTAAAAGATTGATTTAGAAGACGTTATAGATGAGACAGTTAAAGATTCAAAAGAGTATTACCAATCGTTCGAGCGAGGCGCTTGACAAGTATCTTGTAGAAATTGGTCGCGCACCGCTTATTTCAATTGAAGAGGAAATAGAACTGGCGCAAGTTATTCGTAAGGGAGGACCTGCGGCAGAGCGTGCCAAGGAAAAACTTGTAACAGCTAATTTACGCTTTGTCGTTTCTGTGGCAAAGCAATATCAACATCAGGGCTTGTCTCTGACGGACTTGATAGACGAGGGTAATATAGGTCTCATAAAGGCTGCTGAGAAGTTTGATGAAACACGTGGTTTCAAGTTTATCTCTTATGCCGTTTGGTGGATTCGTCAGAGTATTCTCCAGGCTATAGCAGAGCAGAGCCGTATTGTGCGTCTGCCTTTGAATCAGGTAGGTTCACTGAACAAGATAAATCATGAGATTAACAAGTTCGAGCAGGAGAACCAGCGTCATCCAAGTGTTGGCGAGTTGTCAGAGGCTACCAATATCGACGAAGAGAAGATTAGCCAGAGTCTGATGGCTGACGGACATCATGTGTCTATTGATGCTCCTTTCCAGGATGGTGAGGAGAACTGTATGCTTGACGTTATGGCTAGCGGTGATGATACTCGTACAGACAAGACTGTTGACCATGAATCAATGGCTCATGAACTGAATGCTGTTCTGGGTCGTGTGCTGAAGGATCGTGAGATAATCATCATTCGTGAGTGCTTCGGCATTGGATGTCCAGAGAAAGGCCTTGAAGAGATTGGTGACGAACTGGGTCTGACACGTGAGCGTGTTCGTCAGATTCGTGAGAAGGCTATCCTGAAGCTTCGTGATTCTGGAAATGCAAAAATATTAATCAAATACCTGGGATAAATTATGAACCATCTTGTAATAATGGCTGGTGGCATAGGCAGCAGATTCTGGCCTATGAGTACTACAGAGAATCCAAAGCAGTTTATTGATGTTCTTGGCGTAGGACGCTCACTTCTTCAGCTTACCTATGACCGTTTCAAGGACATCTGCAGTCCTGAAAATGTATGGGTTGTTACTGGGACTGTGTATGCCCAGCGCGTTCGTGAACAGCTGCCTGAGATACCTGCAGAGAATGTCTTGGCAGAGCCTTGCCGCAGGAATACTGCTCCTTGCATTGCATATGTGTCGTATCGCATCAAGGCAAAGGATGAAAAGGCAAGCATCTGTGTTACTCCAAGCGACCACATTGTTACAGATACTCAGGAGTTCCAAAGGGTAATAAAGTCTTCTCTGCAGTTTGCGGCAGAGTCAGATGCCATCGTTACTCTTGGTATGAAGCCTACACGTCCTGAGACAGGATATGGATATATTCAGGCAGACCTTTCTGCCCAGAGCATGAGCAATAAGGAGATTTTCCGTGTGGAGAGTTTCCGCGAGAAGCCTAACCTTGAAAAGGCACAGGAATACATAAAGCATAACAACTATTTCTGGAATGCAGGCATTTTTGTCTGGAAGGTCAGCACTGTTATCAATGCATTCCGAATGTTCCAACCTAATATAGCACGCATCTTCGAGCAGATGTTCGATGATGGCATCCTCGGAACTCCAAAGGAGGCTGATGTTATTGCCCAGCGCTATATTGAGTGTGAGAATATCTCTGTTGACTATGCCATCATGGAGAAGGCCGACGAAATATTCGTATGTCCTGCTGATTTTGGTTGGAGCGATCTCGGCACTTGGGGCTCATTGCATACTCTTGTCAAGAAAGATGCCAACAAAAATGGTATAGTAAGCAAGGATACTTCTGTAAGAACCTTTAATACTGAGAATTGTATTATCAATGTTGACGGTTTGAAGGAAGTTGTCGTGCAGGGTCTTGACGGATACATCGTAGCCGAGCGTGACGGCAGGCTGCTAATCTGCAAATTGTCAGAAGAGCAGCACATCAAGGAATATCAGTAACTGATACTACTTGTCCCCCTTTTCTTCCGCCTCCAGGTCCCATGTCAATGATATGGTCGGCTTGGCGTATGACATCGAGGTTGTGTTCGATGATGATGACAGTATTGCCTTTGTCAACAAGCTTGCGCAGTATTATCATCAACACTCGTATGTCTTCGAAATGCAGTCCTGTCGTGGGTTCGTCAAGGATATAAAGTGTCTTTCCCGTATCACGTTTTGCCAGTTCTGTGGCAAGTTTCACACGCTGGCTTTCTCCTCCTGAGAGAGTTGTTGACGACTGTCCCAGCTTAACATATCCCAGTCCTACATTCTGCAGCGTCTTTATTTTACGCAGAATCTTCGGCATGCTTTCGAAGAATTCCACAGCCTGGTTTATTGTCATGTCAAGAACATCGGCAATATTCTTGCCTTTATATCTTACCTCCAGCGTTTCGCGATTATAGCGTTTTCCCTGACATACCTCACAAGGTACATATACGTCAGGCAGGAAATTCATTTCTATTGTCCTGTAGCCATTACCGCTACATGTCTCACAGCGTCCTCCTGCTACGTTGAATGAGAAACGTCCTGGCTTGTATCCTCTAATCTTTGCTTCTGGCAGATTTATAAATAAGGAACGTATGTCGGAGAATACACCAGTATATGTTGCAGGGTTGCTGCGTGGTGTCCTGCCAATAGGCGACTGGTCGATGCTTACTACCTTATCTATATTATCTATTCCCTCGATAGATTCATAGGGCAGGGGATTCTTCTCTGACTTATAGAAATGCTTCGACAATATCGGCTGTAAGGTCTCGTTTATGAGGGTTGATTTGCCAGAGCCGCTGACGCCTGTTATTAGGATTAGTTTTCCCAGCGGGAAGGACACAGTAACATTCTTCAGATTATTGCCTGTACACCCTTTCAGTGTTATGACTTTGGCGGGTGACGATGTTTCTGTCTCGTCTTTCTTGCCTTTCTTCTTTGTGGCTTCCTTGGTCTTGTCGATGCGCTGTATTGTGCCGTTAAGATATTGTGCCGTGAGGGTATTTGTCTCAAGCAGTTGTTTCGGAGTACCTTGGAAGACGACCTCTCCGCCTTTCCTTCCTGCTCCTGGGCCGATATCTACTATGTAGTCGGCAGCCAGCATCATTTCCTCGTCATGCTCCACTACGATGACGGTGTTTCCGAGGTCCCTGAGTTTCTTCAGGGAGTTGATTAGTTTCTTGTTGTCGCTATGGTGCAGTCCTATTGACGGTTCATCAAGAATATACAGCACATTCACCAGTTGCGAGCCTATCTGTGTTGCCAGTCGTATACGCTGGCTTTCTCCTCCTGACAGCGTGAATGACGGACGGCTGAGGGCAAGATATTCCAGTCCTACGTCAAGCATGAATTTCAGACGTGTCCTTATCTCTTTCAGTATTTCGCTTGCTATCTCCTGCTGGCGAGGCTCAAGATGCTTTGTCACATTTCCAAGCCAATCATACAGTTCGTCAAGGTCCATGTCGGCAAGTTCTGCTATGTTCTTGTCATGCAGACGGTAAGACAGAGCCTCCTGTGACAGCCTTTTTCCATGACAGGCAGGACAGATGGCAAGTTCCTTCATGTCATCCTCATCGCTGTACCTGAGTTCTTCTTCGTTAAGCGGGTCTTCTCCAGAGACAAATCCTAATCCCTTGCAATACGGACAGGCACCTTCTGGGGAGTTAAAGGAGAAAATGTTTGGGGCTGGGTCGCGATAGGCCATTCCTGTGGTAGGACACATCAGTCTTTTCGAGAAATACTTTGTTTCCTCAGTGTCTTTGTCCATTATCATTACAAGGCCGTCACCTTGCCTCATGGCTACCTCTATGCTCTTACGCACCCGCTGCTCGTCATCGCTTACCTTAAGCTTATCAACTACAACCTCGATGTTGTGGTTGTTGTAGCGATCCAGCTTCATGCCGTGGGTCATCTCTGTCAGCACACCGTCGGTTCTCACCTGCAGAAAGCCCTTCTTCATCATCTGTTCGAAGAGTTCGCGATAGTGTCCCTTTCTGTTTCTTACCAGTGGTGCGAGGATGTATATCTTCTTGTCGGCATATTGCTTCATAATCATCTCCACCAGCTGTTCCTCAGTATATTTCACCATCTTCTCGCCAGTGGCATAGCTGTATGCCGTAGCAGCCCTGGCAAAGAGCAGTCGCAGGAAGTCATAAACCTCTGTGGTGGTGCCTACTGTAGAGCGTGGATTCTTGTTGGTGGTCTTTTGTTCTATAGAGATGACTGGCGACAGGCCTTTTATCTCATCCACATCAGGACGTTCCATGTTTCCGAGGAAGTTTCTGGCATAGGCCGAGAAGGTCTCGATATATCGTCTTTGTCCTTCGGCATATATGGTGTCGAAGGCTAATGACGATTTCCCCGAACCAGACAACCCTGTTATTACGGTCAGGCTGTTTCGGGGTATAGTGACATCAATATTCTTGAGATTGTGCACTCGTGCTCCTAAAACCTCAATGTTTGTTCTTGTTGAGGTCATAGAAGTATGATAGTTTTATATATACTGTAGTATGGTTCGAGGCTCCGAAATAATCCTTCTTCGAATCGCCGTATATATTTCCGAGTCCATAATAGAAGCGTCCTTCCAGGTCAAAGCGTCCAACATGATTGAAGGTAGCCTCCACACCTGCACCAAAGGTAATTCCGTAGTCAATCTTTTTCTCGACAGGCATATTCTCCTGTGCCTCGACAATGCTTATTCGTCCATAGTGGCTTGAGAATGTTGTGATACCCTCTTCGGCAAAGGCTCCTTTGTCCGTATTTGCCTTAGTATATGGTATGTCGTAATTCTTCTTTGTCGATTCTCCTGCGAAGATACCTATCTGCGGTCCCAGGTTGACAAATCCGTTAAGACCTTTGTTTTCCTTACCCCATGACAGATGCGCAAAGACTGGTATCTCAACATAGTTTATGCGTCTCTCGTAGGCTTCTGCAACGCCCGTTTTAGGGTTGATGACAGGACCGTTGTCGTAGGTTTCTATCTTCTCTTTCCATCCCTTTTGGGTGTAGTTTATCTCAGCCTGTATTGCGCATAGCGTAGAGAAGTATTTCTCTGAAGTATAGCGAAATGATACGCCTGCAGTCATTCCTCCCAGCATGGTCTGTGGCACAGCTGTTACGAAACTCATCTTGTTGAGTATGTAGCCACCTCCTACACCCACACTGATGCGGTTGCGGTAATCTCCCACCTGTGCTCTCGTCATCAGGCAGAATAGACAGGAAGCTATTATTATGCAAAACAGTTTGCGCATGCTGGGTTGTTTTTAGTATTTTACGGCCTCAACACCGCCGGTTGGCTTGTAGTGTACAAGGTAGTATGCCTTATTGCGGTATCCTCCGTTAGGCGTCTTCTCAAAGTTCAGAGGAGTCTGTATCCACTTTGTGGTGTTGCCAATGAAAAACATAGCGTGGTCATATCCCGTAAGTGCAAAGCGGGGTAGGGCATAGCTCATGCGCTCATGGAAGTTGCGATAGTATTTGTCCTCAATAGCCTTTGTCTGTCTGCCGTTCTCGTTGTAGTAGTAGTATGAAGGCAGATGAACGTTATACTTCTCGAAGTTGGACTTGTTGTACTTGGCATACATCAGCCATTCGTTATATCCGAACATTGTCACCTGCATATCGGGATTGTGCGCCATGAGGGTGTCGAGCTTTGTTATCGCACGAGTCAGTTCAGGCGAGCGTGCGCTGTTCAGGATTACGAGATTTTTCCTGGCGTCAGAGAAAGCCTTCTCGAAGGTGTCGTCAGGATTTATGATGTTGGTGATGTTGTATTTTACTCCGCTGGCATCAAAGGCCTGTCTCAGGGCTGTTGTGAATGCGCCTTTTCTCGACAGGGTGTCATTGCAGTTTATGATGACGGGATGATAGCCCGTAAAGTTTATCATAATGCGTTTTACCGTAGCGGCATCGATGTCTGCCTGATCCTGATATACTTGGTATATGTTGCTGTATTTGTCCACTTCGTCGCCAGTGATGGAGAACGGTATGACCAGCTTTATGTTATAAGCCTTGCAAAAGTCAGCCATTACCTTCACGAACTTGGAGTACAGCGGGCCGAAGATGATGTTGCATTTTGAAGCATTCTCCTGTACCAGTACTGTGCGAGGGTCGGCATTTACAGGAACATTCCATGCATATACGGCGATGTTCTTTCCTTTTGCTTTCAGGTCGTCAATGCCTAAAAGCAGGCCGCGATAGTATTCTATCATACGTCTGCCGTCACCATCTACATTATGCAGGGGCAGCATGACGCCAACCCTTATTGTGTCCTGTGCAAACAGGCTATATGACATTACCAATGCAATAAAAAATAAAAATAAACGTTTCATTACATATAAAGGTTTTTCTTTTCCGCGTGCAAAAGTAGAAAAAAAAGTCCATAAAACAAAGTCCAATACAAAAAAAGACTAAATTTGCTGAAAAAATACATTTCTTTATGCATAAAATATTCTCATTTCTCCATCTTTCGTTAGCCTTTTGTGCATTTTTTGTGTTTCAAGAGGCAGTAGCTGACAATATTCCTACTTTTGAGATATGGTTTGACGCAACATCTGCCGACGGTACTACCACTGAGCATGCTTCAGAACTTGAGGGTTCTGCTCCCATCAGGGCTACATTCTATTTTAGTGTTACTGATGGCGATGGCTGGGATATGAAATATGAGTGGCGAGTTTGCCATAAGGATGCAAGCCTCGAAACACCTTATATTACACGCTATGAGGAGAATCCTGTCATAGAGTTTACCTCTGCCGGTACTGATTCTATTGCCCTCTATGCCTCTTTCGAGAGAGTGAACCCTTCAACAGGTCAGACGGAGATTATTGAGTATAAGAGAGAATACTATACCCTCGATGTTACACCTCTTACTATTAAGCCCAGCGAGAGCGAGCTAACTCTTCCTAATGCCTTTTCTCCCAATGGCGACGGCGTAAACGATTTCTACAAGCCCAAGTCGTTCAAGAGTATCGTGGAGTTCCGCGCTATCATCTTCAACCGATGGGGGCAAAAACTCTACGAGTGGAATGACGTTTCTGCAGATGGTTGGGACGGCTCATATAACGGTCGTCAGGTGAAGCAGGGCACATATTTTGTTTTGTGCACTGCCAAGGGCGCTGACGGCAAGATATACAAGATAAAGAAAGACGTCAATATCCTTCGCGGTTACGAGAAAGTCGACGACGAATCAACCCCCGAACAGTAAACGTTAACCTTAACGCTAACCTTAACGCTAACCGCTAACCTTTAACCGCTAACCCTTAACCGTTATCACATGCTATAGCTGAATCCCAGGGAGAAGAATTCCTGGAACTGTATCAGCGTGTGTCCTGGCTCTATCGGGGCTACGCTGTCATCGAAGCGCGGGTATAGGAACAGGTTCGTTGACAGGTACTTATTGAATCTCAATGAGATGGTATTTTCCCATTCTATGAGCAGCTTGTGGTAAGTGGTATAGGCATAGAACCTCGTCTTCCATGACAAGTCGTCAATAGGCTTCCATTCCAGTTCTATTGTTGTCTGCGAACCGAAGTCCTCCACCGTGTGGTGGTCTGTCGTTATGCCGTTGGCCTTTGCCAGCGCCTTGCGGTCCACATATTTGAAGTTAAACGCCAGCGGAGCCAGGTGTATTGTGCCCTTGAGGCGTTTGTTCTTTGTCTCCACGAAATAGTCCATACCGAGAGAGACGTTGAGTGTGAATGGTGACATGAAGTCCGAATAAACCTTCTCGTCATTGTCCTTCAGGCCTTTTGTGAACTGGGTGTATGCCAGCACCTGCAGGGCATAGTACCATTGCTTGTGAGCCTGCAGGTCAAATTTTCCTGTATAACGTACCAAGTCCTCTGATGCCTTGAACTTGTTTACGGTGTCGGCACTTGTGGTCTGAAAGCCCAAGCGCATCTCCAGCTTATTGTTGAATTTCAGTTTCCTGGCATTGTCGTAGTTGTATTGCAGCGTCGCGGCGCCCAGCATCGAATAGCTCTGGCTTCCCCTCTGGTACCAGTTGTCTGACACGTGGTTCTGCATGAACTGCAAATAGTAGTCACCCATGAAAGTCCAGAAATGCGGCTTCGTCACATAGAATGGCTCCAGCGGAGCTGACGGATGGTCCAGCGGCAGAGCCACAGGCAGCGGCGAGGTATTCGTGGTGTCTGTAAGTGAAAGGGTAGGTGGCGTGTCTGGTTCACTGACTATCGACTTATCCTTTACCTTCACATCCTCTGGATTTTCCACCATCTCAGGGTGCTTGAGGTACATATCAAGCAGGATCCTGTCCTCCAGTGACTGGCTTGCGCTGTCCTGATTCATGATGTCCTTGGTCACTGAAGGGTAGTATTTCAGTGGCGAGAATAACTTGAAGGATGGCGTCTGCGCCTTTGCCTCTATTGCGCAAAGTGAAAAAAGTATTACAATTGTTGCTAAAAAGCCTCTGTTCATATTACATCTTACTATATTTCTTCTTTCCTACGATATACATGCCGCGTGGCAGGTCTTTTATAGAGGTTGCATTCATGCGGCGTCCGAACATGTCGTATATCTTCGCACCTTCCTCTATTTCTGGCATCTCCTGTACCTTAACCTCGTCAACGTCTGTCGTGCCGCTGCTCAGGCCGCGTACGAAACCTGCATACACGTGCTTGCGGTAGTTGCTGAGGTCCCAGATGCCTACAGGAGTGTTGGCACGCCATCCGCTGTTGGCTGGTGAGTCAGTAGCACACCATTGGCAGATGCCCCACTGCTGCTCTGGAGGTATGATGCTGAGGTATTCCTTGATAATCCACTCGTAGAAATCTGCCATTTCCTTATGCTGCTCTTCAGTCATCTGAGCTGTAGGAACGCTTTTGCCGTTGGCGTCGTTATAGCCCATATCCAACTCGCTGACGCGAGCCATCTTGCCTGACTTTGCCATCAGCTGGAACATACCGGTGATGGCAGCCTTCAGACCTGCCTGGGCATTGCTGTTCTTGTTGAAGGAGATGTGCATCTGTGTGCCGATGCCGTCGATATGGGTCACGCCGTCGGCCTCCCACTTCTCAATCCAGTGTACCAGCGACCAAAGCTTCTTGCTGGCCCTGATGCCGTCTTTGGTCATAAGGTCCCAAGTGCCCTCAAGGTTGTAGTCGTTGATAATCAGCTTCACGTCCTTAGGTCCGTACTTGCGAGCCAGGCGACAAGCCTGACGCACATATTCCAGGTCGCCCATATAGTCCTGCCAGTAGAAAGCATCGCCGCCGACGTCCCATGTGCCGCTCTTATATCCTTCAGAGTGCTGCAGTTCATAGTAGCCGTCGCCGTCGTTACCACCTCCGGAGATAGCCTCGTTTACGAGGTCCCAACCTTTAACCTTGCCAAAGCAGGCGCTCATCATGCCCTTAATCCATTTGTCCATCGCATAGACAAGGGTATCGTGACGCTCCTGCGGCGTGAGTGGGGTAGGAGTCGGTATGTATAGATACTCTATCTGGTCCTGAATCTCGCAGGCTGTTACTTCTCCGCCTGCCGTCTTCTGGCTGAAGGAAGAGACGTCCGTGCCTTCCAGATCACCGTTTTTGACTTTCTCCACACCGTTAATCTTCAGGCTGATGTTGTCGAAGTAGTATTTGTTAGACCCTTCCAGTTCGCTGAGGTTGAGCACTACGTAGCGGCCCGACTTGCTGAATTTGCCTATAAGTCTAATGGTCTTCCATTGCTGGGTGAAGTTTATGTCGCCGAGAGTCGTACCTTCAATCTGCATGGTTGGTTGAGCATAGATGGTCGTTGAAGCCTTGGCCTCCTTGTCAGCCCTTACATCGGCACTGAGCACATACTGCGCATTTGCAGAGAAGCTGCCTGTGAATATCAGGAGCTGGTTGTCTTTTACGTCATTCTCTCTTGCAGAAGCATCCACCTCTATGCATCGGCGGTCCTCAGTAATCATCTTGCATTTCACAGCCTTGCTTATGGTGATGTCCTTGATGTAGATGTCGCCTACGAAGTCGCCGCTCTGCAGCATCAGGAAGGCATTATCCACAGGGCTCTTATATGTCATTGTCACCTCTTTCCATGCTGTGGTGAACTGTACGTCACCTGTCGCACCAGAATTCCAGTCGCCCAGCTTTGTGTGTATGGTGCCGGCTTTCGTGCCTCTCACCATCATCGTCATCTTGTATGAGCCGTTCTGCACAGTGGGGATGTTGTCCAACGCTACGTATTGCACCTCCCATGAAGCGTTCTGTTTGGTGGTGTGCACCTTCAGGCCGGTTGTTGCATCGAAACTCAGGGTGTAGCCGTATTTCGACTGGTCGCTGTGCCATCCTACGCTCTGCTGTGTGCGGAAGTCCTTGGTGGCAATGGGAGTGTACATTATCACATCGCCGTCGGGAACATCCTGGGCAGGCTTGTCTTCAAGGAGCTTCAGCAACCATTTCTTAGGCTGCTGTGAGTGCCATGCCAGCGTGTGACCATAAACGTTGATACCTGCAGAATAGGCAGCGGTAACGTAGTTGGTAACAGTCGAGAAGTTCATGTTTCCATTGCCGTCCACACAGCTGGCCATCTTCATGGCGTTGCCTGCCACCGTCTCTGTGAAGTTGGCGTTGGTTATCTTATATACTGTGCCCTTCTTCAGGTATTCGTTGACGGTAGTGCCCACACCCAATTTGAAGTTAGGATATCTCTCTGTGTCGATATAGGTCTTCAGTCCCTGATAATCATCCAGATACCTGTAGTTGTCGTCGTTGGGCTTGCCTTTTTGCCAATTCTCCTGGGCGTTAACCATAGTGAGCATCAGCATAGCAGCTATTGCATAGATGAATCGCTTAGACATAGTTTTTCTCTTTTAGAAATTGATTTAGGCCGCAAATTTACTAATTTTTTGTCAAACAACCAAATATATTAAGATTTTATAAATGATTTGTAAACAAAAAACCGGAAGTGCGATGACTTCCGGCCCTTATTGTTTTAATAAGAATCTTGTTTTTACAGGGCAAACTTGTAACCAACTGTCAGAGTGAACACGCTGTTCTTGCTGTTCTTCACGCCAGGGACAGTCTCCTTGTTCAGCCTTGTCAGACCAAGCTGATAGCGAGCATCGATTACGATAGGCACCTTGAACTGGTAAGAAACGCCAATAGGAATAGAAAAGTCAAACTTCTTGTACTGATCCTTCATATCAACAGTACCATAAAGGTCCACTCTTCTGTTAACACCATCTCCTATAACGTCCATGTCGGCTTTTCCATGTGCATAGAACTTAGAGGTTACTAAGAAACCGAACTGAACACCGGTCTTAACAGCAAAACCCTTGAAGATGTAGTAGTTAGCTACGATAGGAATCTTTATGTAACCAAGAATGTCGCTTTGGTCCTTAACCTCTACTTTTACTGGTCCGTCCCAATAGTCAATATCTTTCCAACCACAACCCTGAGAAGTGTAGTTCACACCAGCTGCAACGCTGAATTTATTAGCAAACTGATATTCAGCTTCACCACCGATGATGTAACCTACTGACATTCTTTTCTTAAGTTCTATACCATCGTCAAGGTCAAAATTATCAACGTTTGTAACAGACGAGATAACACCACCCATGTATGGCTGCAAAGACCATGTGCCTTTCTCAAACTGTGCGTTAGCGCTTACTGTAGCCATAAAGGCGGCTACTGCCATCATAACTAATTTTTTCATAGTTTTAGGAATTTAATTAATAAATAAGGATGTAAATCTGCTGCAAAGGTAAAACATAATTTTGTAATCTGCAAACTTTTTTTAACAAATTTTCATCTCAAGGGCGAAAATGTTCAATTTCTCTTATTTTTACTGCCTAGTTAGGAAAAATTTGCGCCCTAGTTAGGGAACAAAAATTATCTCTTTTTTCTGCTGTTGGTTGTCTCAAATCTGTTTGCAAAATTACAACAAATTTTGCATCCTCGCAATAGTTTTTGGAGAGAATTTTGGTTAGTTAAAATTAGTTAAAGAGATTTCTCGTAGGGGTGACAGGGTAGACAGGCGTGACATTGCATTTTTTATATTTCCTTATAAAACATCAACACATTAGGAGCATGCATACCATGCATACCATGCATACCAAATGATATTTTAAGTTTCAAAAAAGGAGTATCTTTATCTTTATATTATATATTATATATATATATATAATATATAATATAAAATTTTAATAAACATAAAAGACACGGTAAAGTCAAAATCGCAATGGTATGCATGGTATGCATGGTATGCATGCTCCTAAAAACCAAATGTCACGCCTGTCACGCCTGTCTACCCTCGCTGAACACGCACACTAAACCATCTAGCGTGCCGCCGTGCCTACGTGTCTTTTGCGTTTTTCATTTTTATCTTTACCCCAGCTAACCGTGTAGGCGTGTCACCGTGTCTGCGTGTCTTTTACATTTTTCATTTTTACCTCAGTATGGCGTGACCGTGCAAAATTACTGTATTTTAAAATTATATATTATATTATATATAATATAATATATATAATATATAAAATTTGATAAACATAAAAGACTCGGAAACGTCAAAAACCAAAAGACACGGAGACACGCCGACACGGTGGCAAGACAAGAAGGAAAACAAAAATACAAAAGACACGGTGGCACGCAGGCACGCCGACTGCCTTTGATACGCCGTTTCGTGGATATCCGTGCGCTGTATCGAGGTTAAGTTCCTAGTCTCCATACAAAAAATTTGCTCTTTTCTTTTGGAGATTCAAAAAACTTTTGTAATTTTGCAGCGGTTATGCAAGATAAGCATCTTTATATCATTAGTGGCCCGAATGGCGCAGGCAAGACGACTGCTTCATATAGCGTTCTGCCGAAAATACTGCATTGCAAGGAATTTGTCAACGCGGACGAGATAGCGCGTGGCCTTTCACCTTTCAATCCTGAGAGTGTGGCTATAGAGGCAGGACGATTGATGCTTAATCGCATAAAGGAACTCTTATCAAGAAATGAGAGCTTTTCTATAGAAACCACTTTGGCAACCCGTTCCTATTTTCGCTTAATAGAGAAAGCTCATCAGCAGGGATATGAAGTAACCTTGCTCTATTTTTGGTTGAAATCACCAGAGCAGGCTATGGAACGTGTGGCAGAAAGGGTCAGCAAGGGCGGTCATAACATACCTCAGGATATTATTGTCCGAAGGTACTATGAAGGAATCAACAATCTATTCAAGATATATATGCCTATTGTTGACACCTGGGTATTGGTTAACAATAGTGAGACTCCAAGAAATATTGTTGCTTCGGGTGGCAAGAATCAGGCAACAACAGTAAGAAATAGTGTTTTATTTAAAAAGATAGAAGAATATGTCAAACGTTGAACATAATCAAATGGTAGAAAGGATTACGCGAGGTTTGGAGATAGCTGAGCGTGAGATGCTGGAAGAGAAAGCCAGGAATAATGAAGATGTCATCGTTTGTGGCGATGACAATGTAATACGTCATATTCCTGCCAAGAATTTCCTTTAAGATGTAAACATCCTGAGTAATCTTTGTGCGATGGTGGGCATCGCGCCTGCCATCACCTCGAATACACCCTCCCTCTATAGCAATTTGCCTGTAGAGGGAGATTTTTTGCCCTTTTCTTTGGAAGTTTCAGATAATTTTCTTACTTTTGCAAACGCTACTGACCGAAATAAAAAAATGTAGTGTTCTCAACATTTTCTCTAATCTCTGCCACAGAATGGCGTACCCTTGGCGTACTTTTGCAGAAAAAATAGAAAAATATGGTAAATAATGATAGAGGACAAAGCCTGATTAGCAAATATGTCTGGGTGATAGAGACTATCTATCGCAAAAAGAAGATTTCTTTCAAAGAGCTGAATGAACTTTGGCTTGATGATGAAATCAGTCGAGGTGAGGAAATTCCCAAACGCACCTTTGACAACTGGCGATATGTCATCTTCGACATGTTTGGTATCAGCATCGCTAATGAGAACCGAGGCGAATACCGCTATTATATAGAGAATGTGGAAGACATCAGCAAGAATGGACTTCGTTCTTGGCTTTACAACACATTCTGTGTGAGCAATGCTATTGCGAACAGTCAAAGCATTAAGGACCGCATCTTGTTGGAGTATGTGCCATCAGGACAGCAATATCTTCAACCTATTATTGAGGCGATGAAAGGAAATAAGGTTCTGAACATTACATACCACAGCTATTGGAAAGATGAAGAGAACAGCTTTGATGTACAGCCTTATTGCGTAAAGTTGTTCCGTCAACGCTGGTATATGGTGGCCAGAAGTACTGATTCTTATTATTTTGAGAAAGGCCCATTGACATACGCTCTCGACCGCATAGTTAATCTGCATCAGACAGACGAAACTTTCAAAATGCCAAAAGACTGGGATGCCGAGACGTATTTTGATGGATGCTTTGGGATAATTGCCGACCGTAATATTGACATCCAGCCTGTCAAACTAAAGGTGTCAGCAGGTCAGGCCAATTATATACGAGACCTGATGATGCACGAGTCACAAGAAGAGATAGAGAGAAATGAAGAATACAGCATCTTCACCTTTTATCTTCGTCCAACATTCGATTTCATACAAGAATTGCTATGGAATGGTGAGGATATGGAAGTACTCGAACCCCTTTGGCTCCGTAAGGAAATTGCTGGAAAAATATGGAGAATGTGGAACAAATATAAGGAGGACTAAATCATGATGTTCAATTTCAACAAGTTCAGCTTTCGTGGCATACAGGATTTATGCAGAAAATATCACAGACAAATTGTTGCGTCTCCAGACAAGAACGATTTAAAGTCTGTACTTGACCACAGGCGTGTTAGATTCATCAATCCTTTAGGTGAATTTGACTATGCACATTTTGGTGAGTTCACTTTTGACGGTGAAGTCATGATACTATTGACAAAAGACCACAAATACACGAAATTTCACAAAGTTTTAAACCTTTCAACTTTATGGTCGATGGTGCCTGTAATCTTTGCTGGTGTTGATACAAGATTTAAGGACGATCAGTATCAAGAAATTTTCACAGGTGATGTCGTTTCATATAAGGGCTACACATCATTTGTCCGCTATTTCGGAGATTCCACCATTCCAGGTCTTGCAGGTGATAACTGCGATATACAGTTTGAAAGAAACGGTGATATGCACAAGGAAGGCACAGTTTTTTCAGATATTAAGCCTACGCTCTACAAGTTGTTTACAATTGAGAAGTTATATTGGCCGACAGCACAGTTCGTACCACATGGCATCAGTCGTGACGAGGTGATTGAAAAAGCATCAAAAGCGAAGAGTAAGCCACTGTTCACAGAAGACTTCAAGCCACAAAGAAGAGGTCGTCAACGCATATACCAACAATTGTCAGAAGTCCTTCGTGAAGAAGATATTCTGTGCTATTTAGAAAAAGAAATGATAGAAGGCGAAGAACATCTCGGCATCTTGATGTGTGCCGACAATATGCCAAAAGACTACAAAGGCGAGAAGCACTCTATAGAATTGCCGACAACTGATAACTTTTATAGTTCAATTCGAACAGCCTTTCATGAATTCCTGCAATATGCACATAACAATCCAGAGAAGTCTTTTGTCTTGTGCGATTTCAAGGAAGCATTAGAGATTAATAAATATGAGGAACAAAAGACGGCACTACAATTTTGGGAGTGGTATGAATTCAAAATACCTAATGTTATCATGCCCTTCTGGATTCTGAATAATATTGCAGGATGGGATATGATAGGAAGAGACTAAAAGTCCATTTGTAATAATTATTTAAGACAAGAGTGAAATGAAAGATTTCGCAGCAATAGATTTTGAAACGGCTAATAACGAGCGCAGCAGCGTTTGTTCTGTTGGTATTGTCATTGTACGAAATGGGGAAATTGTAGATACTTTCTACTCACTTATCCAACCAGAGCCGAACTATTATAATTATTGGTGTTCTCAGGTTCATGGATTGTGCTGTCAGGACACAGACGAAGCACCAGTATTTCCCAAAGTGTGGAAGAAAATTGAACCTTTGATAAAGGACTTACCACTTGTAGCTCACAATAAGCCATTTGATGAAGGATGCTTGAAGGCAGCCTTTCGTACCTATCAGATGGATTATCCAGACTATGAGTTTTACGACACTCTTTGTGTTTCACGACGAGTACTCCCAGACTTAGAAAACCACCAGCTTCAGACTGTGGCCGCAGCTTGTGGTTATGAGTTGGAGAATCATCACCATGCACTTGCCGATGCAGAAGCTTGTGCATGGATTGCAAGAGAAATTTTGTAAAAAAAGAATGTATTATTTTCTGTTATTTTGCATACAAGAAAAAAAATATGTATCTTTGCAAAAGATTTTTTCACAAAGAAAAATAGTAAAAGAACTAAATATCATATATTATGTCAAAAGTATTTAGATGTATGATTAGAAATGCAATATACCGGATGTGCCTATGAAGGGAACATATGAAAAATTAGAGATATGCCAGATATTATCCCAATTTGTCTAAAGAGCCACTAATACAAGTCTATAAAGCATGCAGCAACTCCATACAGTCATAATCCGTTTTATCGTTTAATACAGTACCACAATGAATCTAGAAGAGAAAATTATAAGCGAAATTACAGGAAATTTCACAATAGAGGCATACCAGAGAGGTTATCGCTGGGGAAAAGACGAAGTTGAACATCTCCTTGCAGACATCAACGAAATTCCTGATGGACAGAAATACTGCCTTCAACCAGTCGTAGTTAAAAGCGTGAATGGCGTTTATGAACTGATTGACGGCCAACAGCGTATGACTACACTCTATTTGATTATGAAGTATTTGAATGCATATGTTGACATAAAATATAGCATTGAGTACACAACACGAAAGAGCGAGAATGGGCATGTAGGAAGTAGGGAACTGCTTGAAACAATTGATACAATAGACCTTTCTTCCCCTTCAAGCAATATAGATGAGTTGTTCATAAAAAAATCATATGGTATACTAAAGACATGGTTTAATGGGGAAAAGTCCAAGATGATGAGTTTTGCCAATAAACTGCAGAAATATATAACAATTATATGGTATGAGGTTGATGGCGATGAAGACAGCGTAAGCATCTTTACTCGCCTGAATATAGGAAAGATAAACCTTACCAATGCAGAGCTCGTTAAGGCATTATTTCTAAGCCGTGGCAAGAAGGATTCCGAAGGTCGCTATGCAGGAAATCCCTATGGCATAGAGGAAAAAAAACAACATGAAATTGCTCTCGGGTGGGACTCCATGGAGAAAGACCTGCATGACGAAAAATTCTGGTCTTTCATTACTAATGAAAAATCTGACCGTTATCCTATTCGCATGGAGTTGTTGTTTGACATGATAGAAATGAAACCAAGCGCTGAGAGCAATTTCTATACATTTAACAGGTTCTATGAGAGGTTCAAAAACTCTGACAATAGATATGACACATGGGAACTGATTGAACGATACATGCAGCAACTAAAGGAATGGTACAATGACTTTGACTTATTTCATCACATTGGATTCCTTGTAGCAACAGGAACAAGCGTAAAGTCCCTTCTTGACATAGCTATGAGTGTCGAAAATCCGATTAAAAAATCTGAATTCCGTCTCAAAGTGCTTGATATGATACGCGCGAGGATGGTGTTCATCGTGGGGGAAAAAGATAACAAAGAAGAAATAGACTATGCAGAACTGAATTATGAAAAGCATTCAGATTTTATTCAGTGTGTCCTTCTTCTGTTTAATGTTGAGACTATCAGACAAAAGGGAGACGAGAACATCCGCTTTCCATTTGATCGATACAAAAATGAAGGCACATGGTCTTTGGAACATATTCATGCCCAGAACTCTGAAAGTCTGAAAACCAACCAAGAATGGAAGGATTGGCTTGAAATTCACAAGAAATCTCTTGAAAGTTTAGAAGTAGATTCTGAAGGGAAAAAGGAAATTGATGATGTCATATCTAAGATGGACACCGTCATTAGCCATATAAATGAAAAAGGGTACAGAGGATCCATAAGGGATGAGTTCAATGCAGTTGCTCCTGCTGTAATCAACATTCTCTCAGATGGTGATGATAAGTCGCAGATGCACACCTTGTCAAATATGGCATTGCTGACCGTTGGTGAGAATGCGGCTCTTAACAATTCCACTTTTGACGTAAAACGCATGAAGATTATTTCTATGGATAAAGCTGGAGAGTACATTCCAACATGTACTAGAAATGTTTTCATGAAGTACTATTCTTCGTCCGATACGAAGTTACATTTCTGGTCAGAAGAAGACAGAAAAGGGTATATCGGTGCCATGAATAATGTCTTATTCGACTATAAAGAAAAAAATATAGGCAACAAAGAAATTAAACTCATTAAAGACAAAATACATTATGGCAACTGATAATAAGAAATATGAACAGCATAGTTTCAAGTCTTTTCTTGAACAATATCATGTGGTTATTCCCATGGTGCAGAGAGATTATGCACAAGGACGTACCACAGATGATGTCAACCGTGTGAGAAACAGATTCCTTGATGCAATTAAGTCCTACCTCGTAAAATCAGAAGATGACAACGAAGTGATGAAAATGGATTTTATCTATGGAGAAAAGGAGCAGGTTTGGAGCACTACTATAGCGAATAAACTGGAGAAAATAATTGTGACTCCACTTGACGGCCAACAACGTTTGACGACTCTATATTTGCTTCATTGGTATGCTGCAAAGAAAGGTGGTATAGAAGAATGTTATTACTCGTTCCTTAACAACTTCACCTATGACATCCGTCCTAGTTCACGAGACTTTTGCGCACATCTAATGCAATATGCCCCAGATTGGTCATTACCGTTACAAGAGCAGTTGATTGATCAGAACTGGTTTATGGGCGAATGGCACAATGACCCCACCATTATCGGTATGCTTGTGATGCTGGATTCCATCAATGAGAAATTCAGCGACATAGCAAAGCTTTGGGCAATTTTAACTGGAGAAAAAGAACGTATCATCTTTTATTTCTTACCTTTGTCTGAGAATGGACTCTCTGATGAATTGTATATCAAGATGAACTCCAGAGGAAAGAAACTTACTGCCTTTGAACATTTTAAAGCAGAGTATGAAGACCTATATGAGAAAGACTCAGAAGAAGCAAGAACGGTGAATCACAAATTTGACGTAGAGTGGGCAGACACATTCTTCCCATATCGTAATCAAGATGACATTGTGGACAATGAGTTCATGAGATATTTCTTTTTTGTAAGCCATATTCTTTGCTACGAACAAGGCATTAAGAAATCAAACGATGAGTTTGAACTTATCAAACAGATATATAGCGAATCGTCTAACGCGGCCGCCAATCGTAAATTTCTTGAAGATGCTTTTGACTGTTGGCATAGAGTCATAACAGATTATAAATCAATAGACGCATTCTTCGAGAAATACCTTTCCGGATTTGCATATGAGAAAGGAAAGGTGGCAACATTTAAGAATGTTAGCGAATATCGCGAGACTCAGAACTTTTTTCATGCCTGCGTTAAACTCTATCAAGTTAATAACAACTTTTCATATAGTGATTTTCTGTTCCTATATGGAATAATAACCTACCTAATAAACAAGGACAAAATAAAAGAAGACGACTTTATTGACCGTCTACGTACATTAAGGAATCTTGTTTGGAATTCTAATTCTGGTGAGATTCGTGGTGATGCTGACTACATGAAAGACTTACTTTACGTAGTAAAGGACTTGATGATGACAGGTAAAATTAACAAAGAACTGACGCACAAGTTTAATGGCATTCAGACAGACGAGGAGATTGAGAAAAAAGAGAAAAAAATAGGATTTGATATAGAAACCCTTCATGGATTCGAAGATCATCCTTTGATTTACGGCTATGTTTCAGGATTAGGCTTTGCTCACTTGGACTTGGTGGATACTTTTCTTTCTTTGTTCAGCGCAACTCCTGATTTTGTTAAGATACACCGTGCAATGTTGGCTATTGGTGATTATACACAGAATGATTCCAGTCGTTATTATATGGGAAACCATAACAGAGCAACTTGGTCACAATTATTACATAAAAGCAGAAATCGCTTTAACTTTGAAGAAAAGACAATGTCTGTTCTTCGCATCCTTCTTCAACGAATTAAGGAAGGGGAGGACTTGGATGCGATTATCAATAAGTTCCTTGCAGAAAAGCAAGAAGCGCAGGATTACGATTGGAGATATTACTTTGTAAAATATCCTGATATGTTGCGTGGCGCTGACGGCGAACTAACATGGGATGAGTCAAATGACTACATTTGCACTACACTTAATAAGCATCAGTTTAACGGACAGCATTGGAATCCTTTCTTGAATGTTATATACCAGAATTTGTCTGAAAAGTTGTTGGACACAGATGGTAAAAAGATTATTGGCTTGGCAAACTACGGGGAGAATCTGAACATTCTAAAACCAATTTCGTCTTTAGCAGCAACAGGTACTGGCTTCATCTATTATCATCAAGATACTAACGAACTTTGGGATGTAGAACAAGAAAATTCTATTGACAAAGTAGATAGAGTTGCTTACGCTATTGACAAAATAAGGAATTTAGTTCAAGAGAATATAAAAGCACAATCATAAGTATATGAATTATATCATACAAGATATTGACAAAAGAGCCTTTAAGAAGTTGTCTTGTTAGATATTTCTTGCTTTCTTTTTTTTAGGTGATCCCAATATGATGCTCCTTTCTTGTATATTTACGGCGATAATAAGATGATATATAATAGGCAGTATTATTGAAGTTTTCTTTGGCGTTCCTGTTAAATTGAGAGAGTGTGTAATAACATATCTTCCAAATGATTTCAAGACCGTCATTACGGAGTTTGAGAATAAAAATGCTTATCGCTAAAAATCCTCATAATGCTTACCTACATTTCCAACACTGACCACTACAAAGAAGTGCTTTCACGAGTTCAATCTGTGAAGCACATGCTTTGGATTGGGACAGCCGATATAAAAGACCTTTATGTGGAAGTTGGCAAAGAGAAGAAGCCTTTTCTTGCTCTCATTGCCCAACTCATCAGGCGTGGAGTGGAGGTAAGGCTCATTCATGCTAAGGAACCTGGCCCAAATTTTCGAGAGGACTTTGACAAGTACCCTGTGTTGTATGACCGTCTGGAACGAGTGCTTTGTCCTCGCGTTCATTTCAAGATGCTTGTTTTCGATGGCAAAGAAGTTTATGTTGGCAGTGCAAACCTTACAGGTGCTGGCATTGGTATGAAGACTGACAATAAACGTAACTTTGAAGCTGGCATCCTGACAGATGAGCCTGAAATAGTCGAACAGGCCATGAACCAGTTCGATGAAGTGTGGATGGGAAAATATTGTAAGACCTGTAAGCGTAGAGACTATTGTTCTGACCCAATCGCATAATTATTGTAAATAAAAGCATTTTTCTCAGACCTCTGCCACCTGTTGGCGGAGGTCTTTGTTTTAGATAGCCGCGTAGCCGCGTAGGCGCGTAATTTTGATTTTTGATTTTTGAAACAGGCGTACCATGCGTACCACGCGTACCATGCGTACCATTTGGTTTTGAGCATTTGCAACAAAATCAGTAAGTCCTGCAAATCCACATTTCAAGGAATTTATCCGAAATGCTGTAAACTTTTGTGCGTTCTACACTTTGGTGGGTCAAGAGTTGTTTGTCCAGTAGAGCGCTGATGGCATACTGGACTGAACTGGGAGATTTGAGCGCATGTTTTTTTACATAGGCAACAGAGGTGACCCCGCTGGCCTTTCCTTCTTTGGCAATGGAAACCAGTGTTTCTTTTTGCTGATAAACCTGCCTTAAACAAGAAAGACGTTGTCGCCATCCAGAGTAATAAGCGGATATTACCTGAAACTCATTCTGTTTGCAGACGAGCAATAAAAGTTAGGATTGTTACACTCCCAAAACTATAGCTGGGTCAATATTCAGTTTGCGACTGATTTCTCTTCCTGTTTTTAGGGAAGGTTCACCCTTGCCAGTTATAATTTCACTTATACGTGCCGTACTCAGGCCAAGCATCTCTGCTAGTTTAGTCTGGGTAAGTCCCATTTCGTACATGCGAAGTTTCAGGGTCTCAACAAGTGTTGGCGCAGCTATAGGATAAAACTCTTCCTCGTAGTCGGCTACAAGATCAGAAAGGAGGTCGAGTTCCAAAAAATCCTTGTCGTCTGTAGGGGTGTTATTATTGACGACCTTCAACAGCTCGTTGATGCGATCACAAGCTGCCTTGTACTGTTTCTCTGTCTTAATCTGTACCATAACTATATGTTTTTAATATCCTTAATTCTATTATATTCTTCGTGGGTGCCCACAAATCGCATATAAACTTTCTTGTTGATGAACAACACGATTGCTACTATTCTATAGTTATTACCTTTGATGTCGAACACATAGCGGTCATTACCCACATAATCAACGGTGTTGAACGTTTTCTTTATGTCTGCCAGGCACGTCCATTCCGCTTTGCTTGTCCGTTTATACCAATCACGTAGAGGCACGTCAGCATCAGCGTGTTTGGCAATAAACTCCCTAATCATAGAAAAAGAAATTACTCTCATATTCCTAAATTTGGTGCAAAGATAGTACATTTATTCGGTTTGACCAAATATTTTTCGGAAAATATTATATTTTTGAATACTTACGTATAAAAACAACGCTAAAACGATAATTTATCGAAAATAATTATTGTTGTGAAGAATGACTTTACATAAAAAAAGTGTAATTTTGCAGCCGGATATGGAGTATTCGAGAAGTATGGACAAGAACAACAAGATAATCATTCAGCAGCTGACAGGGCTTTGTGCCCTGATGCACCTGTTGGTGGATGGAATATGTATCTGTTGCCTGTACCTGATGGCTTCTCAGTTCTCTGCGGCACATATCGTTGGGATATTCATCACTTACAATGTCTTGGCTTTCATGTCTCAGCCTTTTACTGGAATGTGGGCAGACAGGCTGGAACGAAAGCATTGGATGCTGCTGGCTTCGGTTCTGCTGCTGACATTGGCGGTATTGGCGACATCTGTTGTGATGTCTATGGAATGGCAGACTTTCGGAATGCCTGTCGTTGCTGTCTTGCTTGGAGCCGGCAACTCACTTTTCCACGTGTGGGGCGGCAAGCAGATTGCAGTCAGTACTAGAAATGACATCCGTGCCTTGGGTGCATTCGTTGCGACAGGTGCGTTCGGCTTGGCACTTGGGGCGGTATTCTGCTCATGGCCTTTGCTTTACCTCTTTCTACTTTCCCTGTGTCTTCTGGCGATAGCAAGGCTGCACATAGGTGATTCTGCATTGTCAGCGGACTCCTCAGAGGTCGTCAAAAGCAGGTTTGGTGCAACGTTTGTGCTGGTGTCTGTCATAGCGTTAATGGTGGCTGTTATGATGCGCTCTTTTGTTAGCGAGAGCTTTTCAGGAGGACTGCCAAAGAACTCTGAAATGGTTCTGCTTATAGGGCTGGTGTCTATGCTGGGCAAGATGGCTGGAGGATGGATTGCCCATTGGGCTGGTATCGTCAGGATGATTGTTATGATTCTGATTGTGCTGGTAGCCTGTTTCCTCTTCAGAAATCAGGGTATGGTGGCCTTATTCTTGGGTATGTTTGCAGTAAACTGTACGATGCCTGTTACGCTGTATCTTGCTAATGTCGTACTTCCAGGCAGGGAAGGACTGGCTTTCGGCCTTCTCGCTGCGGCACTTATTCCTGGATATTTATTTGCCTTTGTACTATGACGATTATTCCGATATTGATACTTGCACTTATTCCAACGATTCTGATAGAATTGGCTGTGTTGCTGCTTCTGCGCGAACGCAGGAAGCGAGTGCTTGCATCATCGGTTGTAGTCAATGTGCTTACAAATGTTCCGCTTAACCTCTATATTTATTATGTCAGCAACAGTCTTCTGGCCCTCTTAGTAGGAGAGGTGATAGTTGTTCTTGTTGAGGCACTGTGGTACTATGTTTTTATCAAAGACCTGTCGCGATCCTTTATATACAGCATCCTGTGTAATGCCATAAGTTTCCTGACAGGACTGCTTGTGCAGATTTTTTACTTATTCTTCTAAAATATATAGATTATAAACCTTATAAATTAAAATGTTATGATGCAGTTTTTGGACATTGTTATTGGTGATCGCATTCCTAAATCGAGGATTACGCGTCAGATTGTCGATTCAATCAAGGTTCAACCCAAACCAACAGTTCCTGATACGACAGCAGTTCCTCAGGATACTTCTCATGTGATTTCAAGTGCTGATATTTCAGGCAATATGCAGCAGATGGCTGATATAACACCAGATCCCACTGGCCTCGGAGAAGTGCTTGGAACCAACATGATGCTGGCATTTGCTGTGGTGCTTGTAGCACTTTGCATATGCAGCTATTTCGTTATAAAGTATAGGAAAAGTCATTCTCAATAAACTGCAGATTGATTTTTTAACAAAAACAATAAAAACCCCTTCTGATGCCTTGAAACTCTTTTAGAGTCTTTGTGTTAAGCGCTATGCCGGTGTCTGTAAAAACAAGCTTTTAAGCCACAGTCATACCACTTACCACAACCACCAAGGTGGTCAAGTCCTCAGAAGGAAAAACCCCGATTTCTTTCGAAATCTGAAAAACCAGTTATACTATTTTACACCATTATTATTATGAGTTATCCGTCTGACGGAAAAATTTGTTTTTTAGCGAAGCGGGGTTTTTCCTGGCAAGGGCATAAACCTGACGAAGGAAGGTGCAGGAATTCGAGGGATATGGGCTTAAAAGCTCGCTTTTAGAGAGCATATAACTTGAATTGCTGCGACAGTCTTGTAAAAGACTTTATGCCATTGACAGGGGTTTTCTAGGTTTTTGTTTAAATTTGAATACAGAAATATTCAGGCATGGACATACAGGTGACATACAGGTGGACTAGCAGGCTGTCGATGCGGATAGTGAAGAATGGCGACGTTCATGTGTCGGCACCGATAGGTCTGTCGAAGAGTAAGGTGGAGGACTTCATCGCGCAGCATAGCGACTGGATAGAGAAGGCCCGAAAGCGTACTGCAGAAAAACAACAGCAGAGGGCGAACTTCTATAACCAGCTGCCACTGGCCACTCGCGAGCAAGCCTGCGAAGCCCTTGCGAGGCTGAAGGCAATGGTGGAGCCTATGGTGGAAAAGCACTCTCAGATAATGGGCGTGCGCCCTACACGGCTTTATTATAAGGCTACTATATCGAGGTGGGGACAGTGTAACATAAAGGATGGCTCTATATGCTTCTCCCTGTACCTGTTGCTGTTGCCAGAATGGTGCGTGGAGCATGTGGTGGTTCATGAATTGTGTCACCTGCTGGAACCCAGCCACAACGCCCGTTTTCACAAGCTGATGGATTGCTACTACCCACGATGGAGAGAGGCACGGGCTGAAGCGAGGAGGCGCCTTTCGATATGTCGAAATAACGACATCTCGTAATATCGAAAAAAATAGGCGCCCCCAAAATTATCAATTGTCAATTTTCAATTATCAATTAATAAAAATGGTTAAGCATGTTATTTTATGGACTCTGAATCCAGAGTTGTCTGAAGAAGAGAAGAGTGCCGTTAAGGCTGGTATTAAGGAAGGTCTTGAGGGTCTTGTTGGTAAGGTGCCTGGGCTTATTGATGTCAAGGTGCATATTGACGGCCGTCTGGCTTCGTCGAATGCTGACGTGATGCTCGACAGCACGCTGGAGAGCGAGGAGGCCCTGAAAGGCTATGCCGTTCATCCTGAGCACGTTGCAGTAGCTGATGGCAAGGTGAGACCATACACCATACAGCGCAGTTGTCTGGACTTTGTTTTCTAACTTTACATTCTGGTTTTTGACTCTTTGCTATAGACCTATTAACGTTAAATAGGTTAAAATATAGCGCATATATTTTGTGGATTGCAAAATTTTTAGTAACTTTGCAACCCAAAATCGTATATGTGCGCGCACGTTGCGTAAATTTAAGAGTTAAGAGTGAAGAGTGAAGAGTTAAAAATTAAGAATTAAAATAGCAAAACAAATATAGATGAATTTCAATTCAATTCTTTCGGCTCTCTTTGGAAATAAGTCAAGCCGCGATATAAAGAAGATACAACCACTGGTTGACAAGGTTAAGGCAGCATATCCTGCCATTCAGGCTCTGTCTAATGACGAACTCCGTGCCAAGAGCAAGGAGATACAGGCTAACGTGCAGGGCTCTGTGAAGGAACTGAGGGAACAGATAGACGCCCTCAAGGCAAAAATCGAAGAGACATCAATCGACGAGCGCGAGCCAATATTCAACCAGATAGACAAACTGGAAAAAGAAGTGCTTGACAAACTGGAGGAAGCCCTGAACGAGGTTTACCCAGAGGTGTTCTCAATAGTGAAGGAAACAGCACGCCGTTTCTCTGAGAACGAGGAGACTGTGGTGACAGCTACTGACTTCGACAGGGAACTGGCTGCAGATCCTGCCAAGGACTTCATCACCATAGACGGAGACAAGGCGATATACCACAACCACTGGACTGCAGGCGGCAACGACCTGAAATGGGAGATGGTGCACTATGACGTGCAGCTCTTCGGCGGCATCGTGCTGCATCAGGGTAAGATTGCCGAGATGGCAACGGGTGAGGGTAAGACCCTCGTGGCTACATGCCCTGTGTTCCTGAATGCCCTGACTGGCAATGGCGTACATGTGGTGACTGTGAACGACTATCTGGCTAAGCGTGACTCGGAGTGGATGGGCCCGCTCTATATGTTCCACGGCTTGAGCGTTGACTGCATTGACAAGCACAGACCTAACAGCGAGGAGCGCAGAAAGGCTTATCAGGCTGACATCACTTTTGGTACCAACAACGAATTCGGCTTCGACTACCTGCGCGACAATATGGCAATGCAGCCAGAAGACCTCGTGCAGAGAAAGCATAACTACGCCATCGTCGATGAGGTTGACTCTGTGTTGATTGACGATGCACGTACTCCGCTTATCATCTCAGGTCCTGTGCCAAAGGGCGATGTGCAGATGTTTGAGGAATACCAGCCTCTCGTTGAGAAACTCTTCGGGGTACAGAGAAAACTGGCTACCCAGCTGCTCGCCGACGCGAAGCAGATGATATCGAAGGGTCAGGAGACTGAAGACAAGGATATGACGGCTGACGGCTTCCTGTCGCTCTACCGTTCATACAAGGCTCTTCCGAAGAATACGCCTCTCGTGAAATATCTCTCAGAGGACGGTATTAAGAGCGGCATGCTCAATACGGAAGAGATATACATGGAGAACAACAACCGCAAGATGCCTGAGGCCATAGCACCGCTGTACTTCGTCATCGACGAGAAGATGCACAGCGCCGACCTAACCGACAAGGGTGTGGAATGGCTCTCGCAGCAGGTTGGAAACAAAGACCTCTTCGTTATTCCTGATATCACTTCACAGCTGTCGGCTCTGGAGGCAGAGACAGGACTTACCGATGAGGAGCGTCTGGAGAAGAAGGACCAGTTGTTGAGCCACTTCTCAGAGCAGTCAGAGCGTGTTCACACTCTGCAGCAGCTGCTGAAGGCTTATTCACTCTACAACAGAGATGACGAATATGTTGTCATCAACAACGAGGTGAAGATTGTCGATGAGCAGACAGGCCGTATCATGGAGGGCCGCAGATGGAGTGACGGACTGCATCAGGCTGTGGAGGCCAAGGAACACGTAAAGGTTGAGGCTGCCACGCAGACTTACGCTACCATCACCCTGCAGAACTACTTCCGCATGTACCACAAGCTGGCTGGTATGACAGGTACGGCATCAACAGAGGCTGGTGAGTTCTGGGATATCTACAAGCTCGACGTTGTGGAGATACCTACCAACCGCCCTGTGATTCGTAAGGATATGGACGACCGCGTCTATAAGACCAACCGCGAGAAGTACAAGGCTGTTATCGATGAGATTGAGGAGATGCGCAATGCAGGACGTCCTTGTCTTGTTGGTACCACGTCTGTCGAAATATCAGAGCTTATCTCTCGTATGCTCAGCATGCGCAAGATTCCTCATAACGTGCTGAATGCCAAGGAACACGCCCGCGAGTCACTCATCGTGGCTGAGGCCGGTAAGAGCGTCAACGGACTGGGTGCTGTGACCATCGCCACCAACATGGCAGGTCGTGGTACCGATATCAAGCTGACTGATGAGGTGAAGGCTGCCGGTGGTCTGGCTATCATTGGTACAGAGCGTCATGAGAGTCGTCGTGTCGATAGGCAGTTGAGAGGTCGTGCAGGACGTCAGGGTGACCCAGGTTCGTCTGTGTTCTACGTTTCTCTTGAGGACAAGCTGATGAGGCTCTTTGCTTCAGAGAGAATAGCAAGGGTAATGGACCGTCTCGGCTTCGAGGAAGGCGAGCGTATCGAGGCTCCGATGATTTCGAAGAGCATAGAACGCGCCCAGAAGAAAGTTGAGGAGAATAACTTCGGAATACGTAAGAGACTGCTCGAATATGATGACGTGATGAACAAACAGCGTACTGTCATCTACGACAAGCGCCGCCATGCCCTCATGGGAGAGCGTATCGGAATGGATATCACTAACACCATCTGGGATCGTGTGCTCTATATCCTCAACAACAATGACTACGAAGGATGCAGGGAGATGTTCCTGAAGCTCTTCTACATGGACTTCCCATTCACTCAGGAAGAGTTTATCAGCACTCCACGTGAGAAGATGGAAGAAGAAGCATTCCAGGCTGCCATGACTCACTTCAAGGAGCATGTTGACAAGGTTCGCGACGAGGCTGCACCAGTAGTTAAGGAGATTGTGGAGAATCCAGCAGCAAACTTCGAGCGCATACTCATTCCGCTGACAGATACGAAGATGATGTATCGTATGTCGTTCGACCTGAAGGAGTGCTACGACTGCGGATGTACCAATGTGATGAAGGAATTCGAGAAGATGATAATGCTCCATACCATTGACGACAACTGGAAGGAGAACCTTCGTCAGCTTGATGAGCTGCGCCACTCTTCGCAGAATGCATCCTACGAGCAGAAAGACCCATTGCTTATCTTCAAGCTGGAGTCGGTGAAGCTGTGGGACAACATGATAAATCAGATGAATGACACCATCTGTTCTACACTCTCACGCATTCGCATTCACAGGGAAGAGGCTCCACAGGAGGCTCAGGCACCACTGCCACGCAAGCCCCAAACCCCTCAATATACCACCAACAAGGTGCAGCTTAATGCTGACGGTACGCCAATGGCACCGCCACAGCCACCTATGGGCGACGGCATGAACAAGCCAAGGTATATTGACCCATCACAGCCACAGCAGGCACCAAGGATTCCTATCGTGAATACCAAGACACCGCGTCCTAACGACCCATGTCCATGCGGCTCAGGCAAGAAGTACAAGCATTGTCACGGCAGAAATCAATAGACAATAATTTATATACGCGTACGCGAGTAAAAACAGACATTATATATATTATGAAGCATCAGTTACGCAGCGCAGTCTGCACAGAAGGTCGCCGAATGGCAGGAGCAAGGGCTCTGTGGGTTGCCAACGGCATGAAGAGAGAGCAGTTTGGAAAGCCGATTATAGCAATTGTGAATTCTTTCACACAGTTTGTCCCAGGTCATACACACCTGCATGAGATTGGACAGATTGTAAAGGCAGAAATAGAGAAACTGGGCTGCTATGCAGCAGAATTCAACACTATAGCCGTTGACGACGGCATCGCAATGGGACATGACGGCATGCTCTATTCATTGCCTTCTCGCGATGTCATTGCCGACTCTGTGGAGTATATGGTAAATGCCCACAAGGCTGACGCTATGGTGTGCATCTCAAACTGCGACAAGGTGACACCTGGTATGCTGATGGCTGCCATGAGACTGAATATCCCTGCTGTGTTCGTATCAGGAGGTCCGATGGAGTCTCACAAGCTGAACGGTGAGAATGCCGACCTTATCACGGCGATGATTAAGGGTGGTGACCCTACGGTTTCTGACGAGGAGCTGGCTGAGGTTGAGAGTATGGCATGTCCTGGCTGCGGAGCCTGCTCTGGTATGTTCACAGCAAACTCCATGAACTCTCTGACTGAGGCTATCGGCCTGTCACTGCCTGGAAACGGTTCTATTTTGGCTACTCACAAGAACAGGATAAACCTCTTCAAGAAGGCTGCCCAGATAATCGTGAAGAATGCGCTGGCATACTATGAGGACGGCGACGAGAGTGTACTGCCAAGAAGCATCGCTACACGTGCTGCTTTCCTCAACGCTATGACGCTGGACATCGCTATGGGGGCTTCAACAAATACTGTGCTCCATCTGCTCGCAGTAGCACAGGAGGGTGGGGTAGATTTCAAGATGCAGGACATCGACGCCCTCAGCCGCAAGGTGCCTTTCCTCTGCAAACTGGCTCCTAACTGGCAGAAATACTCTATTCAGGAGGAAAACAGGGCTGGTGGCATACTCGGCATTCTGGGTGAGCTGGCTAAGGGTAACCTGCTCGACCTCTCTTGCAAGCGCGTAAACGGTGCTACTCTGGGAGAGGATATACAGAAATACTCTATCACAGGTCTGAAACTGAATGCTGACGGCACATGGACTAATGACCCTATGGCTGTTGTTACAAAGGAGGTTGGTGACATCTACGGATGTGCTCCTGGCGGCAAGTTCTCAAATGTCATGGGCTCTCAGGAGACATACTGGGACGAGCTCGATACAGACAGGGAGAATGGCTGCATACGCGACATAGAACATGCATACACCAAGGACGGCGGTATGGCTGTGCTCTTTGGAAATATCGCTCAGGACGGCTGTGTAGTAAAGACTGCCGGCGTGGCTCCTGAACTGTGGCACTTCGAAGGTCCTGCTGTGGTATTCGACTCTCAGGAAGATGCCTGCGAGGGTATTCTCGGAGGAAAGGTGAAGAAGGGCGACTGCGTCGTCATTACCCACGAAGGTCCTAAGGGCGGCCCAGGCATGCAAGAGATGCTGTATCCTACTTCATACATTAAGAGTATGCACATGGGTAAGGAGTGTGCCCTGATTACTGACGGACGTTTCTCTGGCGGTACGTCAGGACTGTCAATAGGACATATCTCCCCAGAGGCTGCCAGCGGTGGCAATATCGGAAAAATCAAGGACGGCGACATCATCGTAATCGATATCCCAAGCCGCTCAATTAACGTGAAACTTACTGACGAAGAACTCGCAGCACGCCCACAGCAGCCGCTGAAGCGCAATCGCGTAGTAAGCAAGGCCCTGAAAGCCTATGCACAATCTGTATCATCTGCCGACAAAGGTGGCGTAAGAATAATAGAAGACTAAGAAAAGAATAATGGTTACTGGTTCAGAAGCATTGATGCTTTCCCTGAAAGAACAGGGAGTAAAGACAATATTCGGCTATCCAGGAGGCAGCATTATGCCTACCTATGATGCCATATACGACTATACACGTGGTGAGAAGAAGGCATTCGACCACATCCTCGTACGTCATGAGCAGGCTGCCGCACACGCTGCAGAAGGCTATGCACGCGTATCAGGAAAGGTGGGTGTCTGCATCGTAACATCAGGCCCTGGTGTGACAAATACCCTGACTGGTGTTGCTGATGCCATGATGGACTCTACGCCTATCGTGGTCATAGCAGGCCAGGTGGCTACCAGCGTGCTGGGTACTGACGCCTTTCAGGAGGTTGACCTCGTGGGTGTGGCACAGCCAATAACAAAATGGGCTTACCAGATACGTAGGGCAGAAGATGTGGCATGGGCTGTATCTCGTGCCTTCTATATCGCTAACAGCGGACGCCCAGGTCCTGTGGTGCTCGACTTCACAAAGAACGCCCAGACGGCAATGATAGACTACAAGCCTGCAAAGGTTGACTTCATCCGCTCTTACGTGCCTTATCCAGAGCCTAGCGAGGAAAAATTGAAGGCTGCCGCTGAGCTGATAAACAATGCCAAGAAGCCTATGGCTCTTGTGGGTCAGGGTGTGGAACTGGGTAATGCTCAGGAGGAACTCAAGACCTTCCTTGAGAAGGCTGACATCCCTGCCGGCAGAACTCTCCTCGGACTTTCTGCCCTGCCTTCAAATCATCCGCTGAATATGGGTATGCTGGGCATGCACGGCTCTTATTCCGTAAACCTGAAGGAACAGGAGGCTGATGTGCTCATCGCCATAGGCATGCGCTTCTCTGATCGTGTGACTGGCGACGTATCACGCTATGCCAAGCAGGCAAAGATAATACACCTCGACATCGATAAGTCGGAGATTGACAAATGTGTGAAGACTGACGTCTCTGTCGTAGCTGACTGTAAGGTTTCGCTGCCTGCCTTGACAGCACTTGTCAACAAGGCTGACCACAGCGACTGGAAGGCATCTTTCCAGCCTCTGCGCCAGAAGGAAATAGAGAATGTCATAACACCTGCTACCAAGCCTACCAGCGGACCGTTGCTCATGGGTGAGGTGGCTCACGATGTGGCAAAGATGGCATATTCTATGGAGGACAAAATCGGAGCTCCGATTCTTGTTACTGACGTAGGCCAAAACCAGATGATGTCATGCAGATACTTCAAATATCACGTACCACGCTCAATAGCTACCTCTGGCGGCCTTGGAACAATGGGCTACGGCCTGCCTGCTGCTATGGGTGCTACCTATGGCGCACCTGACAGGGTGGTATGCTGCTTTATGGGTGACGGCGGACTGCAGATGGTGATACAGGAACTGGGCACCATAATGGAGTATGACATTCCTGTGAAGATGATTCTTCTCAACAACAGCTATCTGGGCAATGTGCGCCAGTGGCAGGATATGTTCTTCCACAAGAAGCAGTCGTTCACTCCGATGTGCAATCCTGATTTCAGCAAGATAGCTGAGGCTTACGCCATTCCTTACCTGAAGGTGGAGAAGCGCGAAGACCTGCCTGCTGCAATCGAGAAGATGCTGACATCGAAGGGCGCTTTCTTCCTTGAGACAGTTATCAAGCCCGACATGAATGTAGAACCTATGACAGCTCCAGGAAAGGCTGTTGATGAAATGCAACTTAAAGTTGAATATTGATGGAACAGACACTTTTTACATTACAGGTATATACTGAGAATATTGCAGGTATCCTCAACCAGATTACTGCTGTATTTACCCGCAGACAGATAAACATCGAGTCGCTCAACGTCAGCCCGTCGTCAATCAAGGGCATACACAAATATACCATTACGGCATACTCTGACGAGGAGATGATGAAGAAGGTCGTAAAGCAGATAGAGAAGAAGATTGATGTCGTAAAGGCACATTTCTACACTAATTCCGACCTGTTCCTCGTTGAGGTGGCGCTCTTCAAGCTTGCTACCGACGTGGTTGTGAAGAATCCTTCGGTTTCTCATGCTATTCGTCACGCCAAAGCCCGCTTTACTGAGGTTAACGAGACTTTCTGCGTAGTAGTGAGTCAGGGAAAGACAGACGACATCGTTGCCCTCTTCCATGAGTTGCACAAGACTCCGGGATGTATATTGCAGTTCACACGCTCAGGACGCATCGCCGTAACACGTTCTTGTCAGGAGGAGGTTTCAAAATTCCTGCATGAAAGGGCAGAGGAGATAGAATAATATGGATAAGGTAGAAAGATATTCATATACCGCAGACACGTTCCATTGCGACTTCAATCATGAGCTCTGCATGGGGCATCTTGGCAATGCCATGCTGAATGCTGCCGATGTACACTCTACGATGAGGAATTTCGGAATGACGTATCTGAACACCATCCGCAAGACGTGGGTGCTGTCGCGTCTTGCAATAGAGCTGACGGAGATTCCTGTGGAGCATACTCCCCTGTGCATTGAGACGTGGGTGGAGAATGCCATGAAGTATTTCACCAAGCGTAACTGGTGCATAAAGTCTGAGGACGGTAAGGTGTATGGCTATGGCAAGTCTATCTGGGCAATGATAGATACTGAGACACGTGAGCCGCAGGATATCCTGGCTGTCCACGAGGGCAAGATAAGGGATTACCTGTATCCAGAGAAGGAATGCCAGATGGCTGATGTGTCAAGGGTACGCACTCCTGAGATGACGGAATATACGGAATTCAAGGTGAAGTATTCGGACATCGACGTCAATGGTCATCTCAATTCCATGAAGTATGTGGATCATGTGATGGATATGTTCTCGCTGGACCACTACAGGGACTACCAGCTGCGACGCCTTGAGATAGCGTATGTGGCTGAGGGACACTTTGGTGACACTGTACGCATATACCACCTTGACGAGGGCAACCAGACCTATGCATTCAAGTTGTGTAGGGTAGAGGAGGACAATACTGAAACAGAATTAAGCAGAATACAATTATTTTTCAAACAAAAAGCATAAGTTTAATCTTAAAAAACAAAAGAAACTATGGCAAAAATGAATTTTGGTGGAGTTATCGAAGAGGTAATGACACGTGAAGAGTTTCCACTTGAGAAGGCTCGTGAAATCCTTAAGGATGAGACTATCGCAGTAATCGGTTATGGTGTGCAGGGTCCTGGTCAGGCTTGCAACCTTCGCGACAATGGCTTCAACGTTATCGTTGGTCAGCGTCAGGGTAAGACCTACGAGAAGGCTGTTGCTGACGGTTGGGTACCAGGTGAGACACTGTTCTCTATCGAAGAGGCTGCTACAAAGGGCACTATCGTAATGTGTCTGCTTTCTGACGCAGCTGTGATGAGCGTATGGCCTACACTGCAGAAGTGCCTGCAGCCAGGAAATGCTCTGTATTTCTCTCATGGCTTCGCTATCACATGGAACGACCGCACTGGTTGTGTTCCACAGAAGGACATCGACGTTATCATGGTTGCTCCTAAGGGTTCTGGTACATCTCTCCGCACAATGTTCCTTGAGGGTCGTGGCCTGAATTCTTCATACGCAGTATATCAGGACGCTACAGGCAAGGCTCTTGACCGTACTCTCGCTCTGGGTATCGGCATCGGTTCTGGCTACCTGTTCGAGACAACATTCCAGCGTGAGGCTACTTCTGACCTGACAGGTGAGCGTGGCTCTCTGATGGGTGCTATTCAGGGTCTGCTCCTCGCTCAGTATGAGGTGCTCCGTGAGAACGGTCATACTCCTTCTGAGGCTTTCAACGAGACCGTTGAGGAGCTCACACAGTCACTCATGCCACTCTTCGCTGCTAAGGGTATGGACTGGATGTATGCTAACTGCTCTACAACCGCTCAGCGTGGTGCCCTTGACTGGATGGGCCCATTCCACGATGCTATCAAGCCAGTTGTTGAGAAGCTCTACGCTTCTGTTAAGAGTGGCAACGAGGCTCAGATTTCTATCGACGCAAACTCTAAGCCTGACTACCGCGTAGGTCTTGAGAAGGAGCTTGCTGCCCTCCACGATTCTGAAATGTGGCGTACAGCTGAGGTCGTTCGCAAACTGCGTCCTGAAAACAACTAGTTGGGCCTAATCTTGTCGTCATGTCGATATGACGTCATGTCGATATGTCGAGAGGCCCCGAAAATTCAATCCCCGTTGATGTCCGTCAACGGGGATTATTGATTTTAATCAAAAAATGTGTGCGCACACAGAAATATTTTTCGAAAAGTTTGTAGGGAATATGAAATAGTATTATCTTTGCACTCGAAAGATGTAAAACAAGGATAATGACAGGATGCTCAGGCGTCCTAATCTCAATAGATATTTTTTAAGGTGGGTAGTCCGCTTCAGAGTTCACGCTGGCATTTGTCAAGCTGCTCTGGGCGGACTTTTCCTTTGTCTCCCTTTTCACTCCCTTTTCACTCCTTTTTCACTCCCTTTTTTAAATTTTTCAGGCAACGTTTTGCGTATTTAGGCAACGCTTTTTTAGGGGCTTAAATGCCGTTTTTGTTCCCCTACTAGGGAATTTTTGCGGCCCTACTAGGTAACAAATTTTTCCTCGTGAGGCAGCAAATGTTGCCAACGTTGCCACGTTGCCAACGTTGCGTAAGCACCCTCCATGCATGCAGGAAATACCCACTGGATAGTATTTCAAATATTATGATAAATAGAACAAATATTCTTTCTATTATTATTTACTTATTAGACACCTTAAGGCAACGCTGCAACGCCGCAACGCGCAACGTTTTGACAAAAATGAATTGCTAAAAACTTGGCAGTGTCAAAAAAAAAGACTACCTTTGCAGTTGGAAATATTCACACATATATAAATAAGGTGATATGAAGCACGTAAAGATAATGTCGATGCCCGAGTGTGACAAGCTGATATACAGCGGTGGCATCATAGCCCGTCAGATAGGGGCGCTGATGGTGGTTGACGACGAGAATCCCCTTGGCGCAGAGAGCTATCCTATAGTGTCAGGCGGACGCAACCTTGCTGACGGATGGCTGTCTCAGGGCGAGGAGTGCATGGAGACGCCAGTGGTATGCAGAGTGGGGGAGAAGATCGAACCGCAGAAGTTTGCCAAGTTCGTCAAGATGGGTATGCACGAAGAGATACCCACTTCGGCTTACGAACTGTATGGCCAGCTGCGCGAGAACGGCAGTGACCTGCAGTTGCCCTTCTGGGCCTCTAATCATGAGACAATACGCGAATACAGGGTGGAGCTGGAAATCAACGACTTCAGTAAGGAGGAGGCTTTCTGCTATTCTACTGACACTTCGTCTTTTTATTTCGAGGCCTATTTCGAAAGCGGCAACCATGATGACCTGTACAATCAGCTGTCAGCTCAGCTGATGGACTATATTAATATTCTGGATAAGGAGGAGTTGGGCGCAAAAATCATCTTCACGACGTATGACTTTGACTATCATGATGTGATAGAACGCCTTAACAATACGCCTATAGAAACGGGCTATTGCGACATGATGAAACCAAGACACTAACACACCTAATACCCTATGTCAAATATCAGGTTAATACCCGTTGACTTCATCGTCGAGCGTGCCAAGGCTTTCAAGACTGCTGCCGAGGCACTGCCCCTGCGTAACCTGCTGTCTGACTGGTTCGTCTCGCAACATAGTGAGCTTGAGGGCTTTTCTGCGCTGAATGAGATTGACGAACACTTTCCAAAGGCACGTTTTGTGGAGATGTATGGCAATGCGGAGCAGGCACCGGTGTTGTTGCCTGGTTGCGTGCTTGGCAGGTTCCGTACCAATGCGCTGGCATCAAGGACACTGGCTGCCATTATTTGCGAGATTCACCGCCGTATGACCATTCCGGTAGGCGCAAGCCGCAGGGCAACGCGTATGGAAGATGTGCGACAGGATAACTGGACGTGGCCTCACGTGATGCGTGTTATGATAAAACGAGGCATCATTGCCGAGAATACCAACAAAGCCACCTTTGGGGCTATGATAGAGCAGATACTGGGCGACAAGGTTAGTAAGAACTCTGTGCGCAGGGCCAACTATGGCGACTATTCTATTTTGAAAACCTACGACTACGACCTGAGCGAGGAGGACAAAGAAATCATAAAAGAGATAACAACCATGTTTTTGCCACTTTTCAAGACAGAAAACTGACATAGACGTTGACAGGAGAATGACATTTTTTTGACATTCTGACAACCGTTTGACATCCATTTGACATTTCATTTACAAGGCGCAAAATCTATTCCTAGCGTCTTTTTTTTGTTGTAATTTTGCATCACGATTGAAGGAAATCGTACTAACAAAATTATTAACATTTTAATTTAATTTCAAATGGAAGTTACTTTGAAGAAAATCGCGCTCAACAGCGCACAGAAGCCCAACCGAGGTCTGGCTTTCGTAAATGACCTCGCAGCCTATGACCGTCTGACCCACGAGCCTTGGCTTTCAAAGATGGTTGACGACATCCGCAGTGGCAACGATGCCCTGAAGGACGAACTGCCTGTCCGCTGTTCGCACTACTATCGTTTCAACGACAACCGCCGCCGACAGGCCGACATGGATCCAGAGGCTTTCCTCTTTCAGACCTGTGTTGACATCGACGACGTGGAGGCCGTAGAACCAGCCATTTCTCGCGCGTACCTTCTCAATAATGAAGAGGGCGGCAAGTGGCAAGGCATGCTGCTCCACATGGAGTATTCGGCCCGTAAGAAGCTGCACATCGACATCCGCATTCCTGTGGGCATGACCATCGAAGAGGCCCAGCAAGCCTATACAGAGGCTCTGGGAGTGGATTATGACAGCAGCTGTACGTCGCCTGAACGCTTTATCCTTGTTACTGATGCCCGTCAGGAAATCTATCGCTCGGAGCATTGGTATGAGGTGCTGCCAGAAGAGGAATTGAAGGCTCGTCGCGAGGCTTACCTGAAGCGTGGCCTCACCATCGACGGACGCAAGACTGAGCGCAAAATTGCGCCGACATCGGTGGCCCAATCAAATTCTCGATCCGGCTCCTTGTGTCAATCGAATTCTCGATGCACATCGGTGGAACCTCGTCAGGCGGAACTCTTTCCTGTCAGCGAAGTGGAGGCTGATGCCTGCTGCCTGCGTATCTTTGACCTTTGCATGGAAGAGGCTGGACTTACGGAGCGTTCCTTGCAGATAGAGGGTGTTCGCCACAACTCGCTGCGTAGCATCCTTTCTGTAGGTGCCTGCCAGCTGATGCCAAAAGAACAGATGGTGGCTGTGGTAAAGACTCGTATGCCTGAATATGCTGAGGAAAAAGACTGTCAGCAGCTCATCAGCGACTTCTACGCCAACTACACTGAGATGAACCGCCCTTTGACTCGCCGTCAGCGTGAAATTCATGCAGAAGCCTTTGGAGAACAGACTGATAGCGATGAGCCGGAAGAGATAGAAGAGGATATGGCAGAACAGCCAAAGAAGAAGCGCCGTCTGAATGTGAAGGCACTGCCCTCAGGACTGCGTGAACCTCTCATGGTGGCTCCTAAGGAGATGAGGATGAATGTGCTCTCGGCCATGATGCCCATTGCTGCTGCCTATGCTGACCAGGTAACTGTCCGCTATGCTGACAACAAACTGCAGCATCTGGGGCTGATGTGCCTCGTTGTCGGACGTCAGGCAGGAGGTAAGTCGTGTGTCAAGGAAGCCGTAGAACTGTGGATGCGCCCCTTGCAGGAGCAGTCACGTGAGGCTCGTGAGCAGGAAGATGCCATAAAGATGCAGAACAAGCTTCGCAAAGCCAACGAAAGGGCTGTGGAGATGCCTGTACTGGTCATTCGTAAGGTGCCTATCACCACTTCATGCTCCACTCTGCTCAAGCGTCTGAAGAATGCTCAGGGCCATACACTCTACAGCTTCGGAGAGGAGCTTGATACTCTGCTCAAGACCAATGGTGCAGGCTCATGGTCAGCCAAATACGATGTCTATCGTTATTCCTTTGACAGAGGAGAGTGGGGACAGGATTACAACAGCGACCAGGCAGAGAGCGGTGAGGTTAATGTTGCCTATAACTGGACTATTCTTGGCACCTACGGAGCCTTCAACCGCTGCTTCAGTGGTGATAATGTGGAGAATGGACTTGGCGGACGTGTACTGATGTCGGAGATGCCCGATATGCGTTTCGCGAAGATTCCGAAGTATCAGCCAATGACACCAGAACAGGAGGAGGCTGTGCTGAAGGCAACAGAGTTGCTCCAGTCAAAGAATGGATATGTTGACACTCCCTTGCTGCGCAAGCACATTGACAAGTGGCTGGAGGAAAGACGTCTGGAGGCCCTGAAGAATGCCGATGAGGCGATGGATGAGCTTCGTAAGCGTTCGGCTGTCATAGCTTTCCGTTGCGCCGTAGTATTCCATCTGCTAAGTGGCTGTGAGCGTGAGTCGAGGGCTTGCATAGACTTTATGCTGATGATGGCTGACTATGTGCTTGAGAATCAGATGCATCTGCTCTGCCAGAAGATGGAGACCCAGCAGGCGAAAAATGCGCCGACACTGGTCAGAAGACTCCAGAATAAGACTGTCTATGACAAGCTGCCAGAGGTTTTCACACTCAAAGACGTGAAGAATGCCAAGGGATTGGGGCTTGAGGAGTCATCTTATCGCAGCATAATCTGCAAATGGAAAGCCAGCGGATTCATCAAGGAACAAGAGGCGGCCTCTGCTTCGGCAGGCAGGAAGACACACTATGTAAAGCTGTCGGACGAACAGAAAAACGTTGCCGCGTTGCCCGTTGCCACCGTTGCGTAAGGTGTATAGAAGATACATGAAATCACATTACCCCTGCGAGGTTTCCCTCGTGGGGGCAGTTTGCGTTGTTTTCTTTGCCAAAATTTGGTTGTTTCGATTTTTAATTGTACCTTTGCAGCCATGAATAAATATTTTGTAGTTAATTATAAGCTTTACTCTGTTAAGAACGGAGAGCGTAAGTTGGAAGAAGAGACCACTGAGGAAGAACCTTTTGTGTTGATTTCTGGTTTTGGTACAACGATACCTGGATTTGAGAAAAATATAGAAAACCTTTCGACGGGTGATACATTTGATTTCACCATACCTGCTGAGGGAGCATACGGAAGATATGTTCCTGAGCATGTGGTGAAGCTGCCTCGTCCAGAGGATGAGAGTCAGTTTGATTTGAGGATAGGTGCCATCATACCTCTGCAGAATGAGGACGGCAACCGCTTCCTTGCACGCATAATAGGCTTTGAGGGCGACCAGGTAAAGTTGGACCTGAATCATCCCCTTGCAGGATGCGACCTGAATTTTCAAGGCTATGTGAAGGAATGTCGTGAGGCTACGAACGAGGAGATAACACAGATGATAAACAGCCTGTCAGGCAGTGGCTGCGGCGGATGCGGCGGTGGTGGCTGCAAAGGCGGCGGCTGCAAGGATGGCAGCTGTAATGGCGGCGACTGCAATGGTGGTGATTGCAAAGGCGGCGGTTGCGGAGACTGTAAGCATTAAGCATTAAGATTTAAGCATTAAGCATTAAGATTTAAGCATTAAGCATTAAGCTTTATGAATACATTCGGAAACATATTCAGACTGACCAGCTTTGGAGAAAGTCACGGACCTGCCATTGGCGGCGTTATTGACGGTATGCCTGCCGGCATAGAGGTTGATATGGACTTTATCCAGAGCGAGCTTGCACGCAGGCGTCCAGGGCAGTCGGACCTTACCACAGCCAGAAAAGAGCCCGATGAGGTGGAGATACTGAGTGGTGTCTTTGAGAATAAGACAACAGGAACGCCCATAGGCTTCATCGTGCGCAACACAAATCAGCATTCGCAGGACTATGAAGACCTGCGGAATGTATTCAGACCTTCGCATGCCGACTATACATACCACATGAAGTATGGTATCCGCGATCATCGTGGTGGCGGCAGAAGCAGCGCGCGCATAACAATATCTCGTGTAGTGGCTGGCGCCTTTGCCAAACTGGCCCTGAAACAGATAGGCGTTGATATCACAGCACGCATAACTCAGGTCGGCGATATAGTAGGGGAGAGCCTTACGCCCGAAATGGAAAATCTGATACGTGAGGTGAAGGCCCAGGGTGATACCATCGGTGGTGTCATAACATGTAATATAAAAGGATGCCCAGTAGGAATAGGCGAACCAGAATTCGGCAAGCTTCATCAGCAGCTTGGTGCGGCTATGCTGTCGATAAATGCTGCCCACGGCTTTGACTACGGAGCAGGTTTTGGGGGATTGCACCAAAAGGGCAGTGAGCAGAACGACATAATGACACCTGACGGATTCAAATCGAACAATTCAGGAGGAATACAGGGTGGTATCAGTAATGGGGAGGATATCTACTTCCGCGTAGCATTCAAGCCAATAGCCACCCAACTGCGCGAGCAGGAAACAATTGATGCGGATGGCAAATCAACAGTATTGAAGGTGAAAGGCCGCCACGACCCATGCGTATTGCCACGTGCCGTACCTATTGTAGAAGCTATGGCAGCAATTACAGTACTGGATAATTATCTGATAAGCAAAACGACAAGGCTTAATGCATAATGCACAATTCATAATGCATAATTGTTCAAGGGTTCAAGAGTTCAAGAGCTCAAGGGACATAATTATGAATTATGCATTATGAATTATGAATTAAATTACCCCATTTTTCTTTTTCCACTCTAAATAGAAATCAGGCTCTTCAAGCAGCTGTTCCCCATTAGGGTCGATGAACAATTGTGTGGTGGAACCAGTACAGCATAGTACTCCATCCTGTTCCCTGTAGATTTCGTATTTATAATCCAGGCGTGCACCTGGCTTGTAAACATAGGTGGTGTGTATGACGGCAATGTCGTTCATACTAAGAGGTGCAAGGCATTTTACCTGAATGGAATATATTGGTGCGGTAATGCCTGTCTTCATCATTATATCATAGTCGCACCCTGGGAATTCCTTTCCGAAGGCCTCGCGTCCGTCTTCAAAGTATTTGACATAATTCCCATGCCAGACCCTGAACATTGGGTCTAACTCAGAAAACTTGACAGGTATGCGGGTTATGTTTTTCACTTGAAGACCTTGTCGTCGATAGTTACCCCCGTCTTGTAATTGGAGAATTGATACTCCGTATAGTTGCCATTCTGCTGGTTGAGACGTATAGACTTCAGCTCTTTACCAGTAACGGTAAGTACAAAGGAGGTGAACATCAGCTTCTTGTTGCCTGCATTGGGAGTGATGGTGTATGTTGTGGTATTGCCGCTCTTGCTGATTTTCGTATCAGAATACTTGGAAACATCAGTATTGCCATCCAGCAGCAAATTCTCAAGCACATCATGGAAGGTTCTGTACTGCATATCCTTGTTGGCATCAGTCTTTGCTTTCAGCGGACCTTTCTTCATGGTGAAGGCAGTACCGTTCATAATCAGTGCATCCTTACCGTTTATAATTGCAACCTTAGAGGCTTTTTTAGCATACAGGGTGCCGTTAACAGATGATGTTTTCTTTGCCTTGTGAACAACCTTTACTGCTGTTGCTGTAGTCTGGGCAAAAGAGAATGTCGATGAAACGGCGAAAATATATAGAATAAAAAATAATTTTTTCATAATAAGTGATGTGTTACTTCACAGATTACTTTGCGTAAGAAACAGAGCGTGTCTCGCGGATAACGGTAATCTTAACCTGTCCTGGATATGTCATCTCATTCTGAATCCTTGTTGCGATGTCATTTGAAAGAGTCTCGATTTCTGCATCGGTAATCTTGTCAGCGCCAACGATGACACGCAGTTCGCGTCCTGCCTGGATAGCGTAAGTCTTCTGAACGCCAGGATAAGACATCGCGATAGCCTCAAGGTCGTTGAGACGCTTGATATATGCTTCAACAATCTCACGACGTGCACCAGGTCTTGCACCACTGATGGCATCACAAATCTGTACGATAGGAGCAATAAGGCTCTCCATCTCCATCTCGTCGTGGTGGGCACCGATGGCATTACAAATTTCTGGCTTCTCCTTATATTGTGCTGCAATTTTGGCACCATACAGAGCGTGTGGCATTTCGAGATCCTCATCAGGCACCTTGCCGATATCGTGTAACAGTCCGGCACGCTTAGCCTTCTTCGCATTAAGACCTAATTCGGCAGCCATAACAGCGCAGAGGTTTGCTGTCTCGCGTGCATGCTGCAACAGGTTCTGACCATAAGAAGAACGATATTTCATCTTTCCGATGATACGTACCAGTTCTGGGTGCAGGCCATGTATGCCAAGGTCTATGGCAGTACGCTTACCAGTTTCGATAACTTCCTGCTCAAGCTGCTTTTTTACCTTTGCAACAACTTCCTCAATACGTGCCGGATGGATACGTCCGTCAGCAACAAGCTGGTGAAGAGAAAGGCGGCAAGTCTCACGACGTATAGGGTCGAAGGCAGAGATAACGATAGCCTCAGGAGTGTCATCCACGACGATTTCAACGCCGCAAGCTGCCTCAAGAGCGCGGATGTTACGTCCCTCACGACCAATGATGCGGCCCTTTACGTCATCATTCTCAATATGGAATACAGAAACAGAGTTTTCAACGGCAGCCTCTGTAGCAACTCTCTGAATTGTCTTGATGACAATCTTGCGGGCTTCATTATTGGCATTAATCTTTGCCTCATCCATTATCTCGTTGATGTATGACTGGGCGTTTGTGCGAGCCTCGTCCTTCATGCTCTCAATAAGATGGTTCTTTGCCTCTTCGGCAGAAAGACCTGAAAGCTGCTCCAGTTTTTCACGCTCTTTATGAATCATGGATTCCAGTTCCTGCTCCTTTACGGTCAAAGCATTACGCTGGGTGTCGAGACGGCTCTGCAGCTGAGAGAGTTCCTGCTTGTGCTTGTTAGCTTCTTCCTGGCGCTGGTTGAGAGTCATTTCGCGCTGTTTAAGCTGATTCTCTGCCTGCTGCATCTTTTGGTTGCGATGCTGTATCTCCTGCTCCAGCTCTGCTTTCTTGTTGATGAATTTCTCTTTAACCTCTAAGAGTTTCTTTTCCTTAAGAACTTCGGATGCTTTTTCTGCATTTGCAAGCATCTCGTTGTATTTGAACTTGATAACATATCTGAAAATCAAGTATCCGCATAGACCGCCGATAATCAGCGCTGCGATAAGTGCAAGTATTTGAACTATCATTTTATTTGCAAATTAATTAATTTTCGTATTTATTGTTTATTTTAAATTCTCATCTATTTCCTTGCTAAGTTCATCCAATATATCTGTTATAGGTTTTACATCGTTCTTCTTAGATTCATTGATGCACTTCAGCGCGATGTCAATCATGGCATAGAAATATATTTCCTTATTGCTTTTGACTCCTTGGTAGTGGCTGAAATACGTATTAAGTCTTTCGTTTATAAGAATACCTGCTTCACGATATGTTGGCTCCTCTTCTGGAGGAACCATAATGGATATTGTTGTGTCGTGTATGTTTATCGTTATATGTTGTTTCACTTCTCACTCAGTATTGTGATACATTTGTCGATAGTGCGAATCATATTATTTATGCGGCGCTTAGAGGTCTCGATGTCTTTGTCTGAGATATTGAGCATTTTTCCTATCATGAGAGAGTTGTACTCAACCTGAAGGGCATTAAGCGCTTGGGATTTTTGCTCGTTTTCTTCTTTCAGTTTTTGAATGGTAGCTTCAAGATTTGCCTTCTCCTGCTTCAATTTCTGCAATTGAAGTATCAGTTGGCGCACCTTAGAGGCAAAAATCTTGATATTCATTTACTCTTGAGGCTTTTCTTTCTTAGCCAGCATAACTACCTGGAAAACAAAATCTGTTATCCATTGCTGCGAGAAGCCTAAACGTTGGTTGTACTTACGTACAGCAGCAACTGTCTTGAGAGTGCCGGCATCACTGTAGTCATTCTTGTTGAAAATATCAGCTACAGTCTTTTCCGTCATAGCATAGATGGCCTTCTTGAAAAATGAAGGCAGACGCATCTTGAATTTCATAAGATTACCCAACAACATCATGATGTCCTGAGTAAATCCCTGGAATTGGTACAGATAAGTCTGTACGTCCTGAAGTTTATGACAATTCTTGGCGATACTCCTGTCTATTTCCTTGAAAAAGGAGTCATCCATACCATACATACTCTTGAGCATCTTCTTACATGCGGTTTTCTCGCCAATGCCCAGTTTGTTGTGCTCTGTACGCACTTTAAATGTTGATTTGAAGACACGTAAATCAGGAAGCATGGCAATATTGGTTATGCCTACTCCTGATGCTATTGCTGCTTGGAAATACACACGGACTAACATCATGTAATCCTGCATTCCACCTGTTTTTATCTTGTCTTCTTTCTTGCGAAATAATGAAAATATACCCATAGTTGGCTGCAAATTTAAGAAAAAAAAGACAAAAAATATGCTTTACGTAATATTTTTTCACATTTTTTTACACAGAAGCCTGCAAAAATGGGGGATTTTGTAGTAAATCCCTTGTATAACTTAAGAAAAACAGTGGTGGAATATAAAGATGTAGGGATAATTATTCCTCTACATCTCTTACTATTGAAATTGCTCCTGAAAAGCGGCAGTAAATAGTCTCTAAGGCTGCGAGTTCCAGACATGTAAACAATGGAATACGGTGTTTTTCAAAAGTATTATCCAATGTTTGCATAAATATATCTTCAGCCTTGTGGTATGGCTTTGTAAGGAAAGGAATTTCGTCTTGTGGAAAATCAAAGATATCTGATAGAATTGTTCCCTGCATGTTTGCCATTGAGGTCATTTTTGTCTGTCTGAGCCAATGGTTGAGTTTCGTCGGATCAATAAGTTCTTTATTCATGCGCAGGAAACGTCCCAGGAATAGGATTCCCTCAACATTTATCTGTGTATCAATGGTATAGTCTGCATTCATTATGATGATATCAAGCAGTTGAAGTGTCTCGTCGGAGATATTTTCGATATCATTCATTTCCTCCTCGCGGAGTTCTTCCCATCTGCGTTTTGAGATACTGTTCACAAGATATGCCTTTGAAGCATCAAAATTTCCTTCCAAGTCATATTTTGTATGTGTTGACAGCCCTACATCATCTACACTCGGCAGATTTTTTGCATTGTCGGGATCGGAATCTTTGATAAGTGCCATGCCATCTGCCAGATAAGTCTGTACATGATGTTCTTTGGCCATATTGCCTAGTATGTGCCACTTGTGCAGTGACATCGGAAGAATCTCATTGTTCTTACTCTTGAATGCCCCCGCACGAAGTAGTGTGATGTAGTTATCAATTATGATGGAATTCATTAAAAGTGTTATCCTAATTTTAGTCTCTTAATAGCTTCGGACAAATCTTCAGGTGTGTCAATGCCAATAGTCTCCTGTGTTGTTTCTCCCACTTTAATCTTATAGCCGTTCTGCAGCCAGCGCAGTTGCTCCAGGCTTTCGGCAATCTCCAGCGATGACTGGGGTAGGGAAGTAACCTCCTTCAGGATGCTCCTCTTGTAGGCATACATTCCTATGTGTTTCAGGAAATCAAACGACTGTGGCCATTCTGCTTCTTCCTTACCGCGTACATAAGGTATCATTGAGCGGCTGAAATACATGGCAAATCCCATGTTGTCGAGGATTATCTTTGGAGAATTGGGATTCTTTATAGCCTCAAGTGTCTTGAATTTTATGCCCAAAGTAGCGATGTCGGTGGTAGGGTCATTGAAGCATTCGCACAGAGCCTGTATCTGCTCAGGCTGGATGAATGGCTCGTCACCCTGCACGTTGACAATAACAGTGTTGTTGTCATCAATTTCAAATTCCTTGGCAAGCTGCAGTTTTTCTACAGCCTCCTCTATTCTGTCCGTGCCGCTCTTGTGGTCGGTACGTGTCATGACGGCATGTCCTCCGAATGATTTTACGTGCTCATAGATTCTTTCATCATCGGTTGCCACGCAAGCTGGAAGCTGTTTCGTAACCTGTTCATAGACCCTCTGAATAACACTTTTTTCTCCTAACATAGCCAATGGCTTACCAGGAAAACGTGTTGAGGCATACCTTGCTGGGATAATTGCGATAAAATTCATGCTGCAAAATTACTAAAACTTTTCTCCTAGTCTGCGATATGGTGCATTATTTTCTAAAAAAACACTAAAAAATTGACGTATGATATGTTATTCAATAATATTTTTGTATCTTTGGCACATGAAATTCGAAAAATCAACGACGATATATCTATTCAATATAGTTTTTTACTGCTTTTTGCTTGTATTCCCCAGTCTGGGTCTGCATGCTCAAAGTGATGCCATTACTACCGAGCAGGGCGTATATAGGGGGAAGATTTCAAAAGGTGAGCCCCACGGCCATGGCGTAATGTCCTATAATAATGGAGATAAGTATGAAGGAGAGTACGTGAAGGGTAAGCGTCACGGTAAGGGTAAATATACATACTTCAGTGGCGAATACTATGAAGGTGACTGGAAAAATGATATCAAGAACGGTCGCGGCATCTTTGCATGGAAGGATGGAAGCAGGTATGACGGCTTATGGGTTGACAACAAGCGTGTGGGAAAAGGTGAATATCGATATGCCACAGGTGATGTCTATACCGGCGGATGGCGTAATGACCTCCAGAATGGCAAGGGAATATACAAGTTCAGCAACGGTGATTCATACGAAGGAGATTATGTGAACGGTGAGCGTACAGGAGAGGGGGTATTCAAATATACCAATGGAGACAGATATGTCGGTCATTTCAGCCAAGGCCTGAAGAATGGTTCAGGAACCTTCGTTTGGGCAAACGGCGATGTTTATGTTGGCCAGTGGAAAGACGACAAAGAGAACGGTAAAGGCAGGCTCACCAAAAGAAATGGTGACATATGTGAAGGGACGTTTGTCAACGGAAAGTATGATGGAGAGATGACAATATATTATTCTAATGGGACGAAGTTCCATGGTACATACAGGAATGGAGTCCGCGACGGCAAGGGAATAGAAATCTCAAGAGTCGGTCAGCGTAAGGAAGTAATATACAGTAACGGAGAATTAGTCAACAACCAAGAATAAACCTTTATATATTATGATTATTGACACATTAGAAAACCTAAAGTACTACATTCCGCTCAATCCTTTGTTTGCGGACGTTGTGAAATTCATTGAAGAGAATGATCTCTTGAAGTTAGAGGCCGGAAAGCATGAGATTAAGGGCAAGGACCTCTTTGTTAACATCATCAATCAGAAAGGCAAGACCGTTGATGAGGCTGTGATGGAAACGCATAGGAATATGCTCGACATTCAGATTCCGCTTGATGGCGATGAAACCTATGGCTATATGCCCCTTGGCGACATCGCGGTGAAGGCTGAGTATAATGCTGAGAAGGATTTGACGAAATATCCTGAGCAGCCGAGTTCTACCTTTGTCAACTGCCATCCTGGAATGTTTGCCATGTTCCTGCCGCAGGACGGGCATACCCCATGCATATCAAAGGCTCCTGAGTTCAAGAAGGCTGTCTTTAAAGTGAAAATGTAACCAATAAATCTATTAAATATAAACGTTATGAAATCTGAATCTCCAAAACACATTGGCATCGTTGCCAATGACCCATGGCTTGAGCCATACGAAGATGCTATTCGTGGTCGTCATGACCATGCACTGTGGATGATAGACCATCTTACGAATGGTGGTAAGATGAAACTCTCTGATTTTGCTACGGGTTATCTGTATTACGGCCTTCATCGCAACGCTAAGGGCGAATGGATTTTCCGCGAGTGGGCTCCGAATGCTACTGAGATTTACCTTATCGGTGACTTCAACGGCTGGAAGGAATCTCCAAAGTATGCCCTGAAGAAGAGCAAGAACGGACAGGACTGGGAGATAAAGCTTTCCAAGACAGCCCTTAAGCACGGCGACCTCTACAAGATGCTCGTGAAGTGGGACGGTGGTCAGGGCGAGCGCATACCGGCATGGGTGCGCCGTGTTGTTCAGGACGATGAGACAAAGATATTCTCTGCTCAGGTATGGGCTCCGGAGAAAGAATATAAATGGAAGAAGAAGACTTTCAAGCCTGACACGACGCCGCTGCTTATCTACGAGTGCCACATTGGTATGGCGCAGGATGCAGAGAAGGTGGGCACATACAAGGAATTCAAAGACAATATCCTGCCGCGTATAATCAAGGAGGGATACAACTGCGTACAGATTATGGCTATTCAGGAGCATCCTTATTACGGCTCTTTCGGATACCATGTGTCTAACTTCTTCGCTCCTTCAAGCCGCTTCGGTACTCCTGAAGACCTGAAGGAACTTATAGATACCGCTCACCAGAACGGCCTCGCAGTCATCATGGACCTTGTTCACTCTCATGCTGTGAAGAATGAGGTCGAGGGACTCGGCAACCTGTGCGGTGATCCTAACCAGTATTTCTACCCCGGTGACCGTCGTGAGCACAACCAGTGGGACAGCCTCTGCTTCGACTATGGCAAGGACCAGGTGATACACTTCCTCCTGTCCAACTGTAAGTACTGGCTCGACGAATTCCACTTCGACGGCTTCCGCTTCGACGGCGTCACCTCCATGCTCTATTACAACCACGGTCTGGGTGTTGACTTCGGCGGCTATGGCGACTATTTCAACGGCGGTCAGGACGATAATGCCCTCTGCTATCTCGCCCTTGCCAACAAAGTTATCCACGAGGTGAACAAGAATGCCATCACCATTGCTGAGGAGATGTCGGGCATGCCGGGTCTTGCTGCCAAGTTCGAAGACGGCGGCATGGGCTTCGACTACCGCCTTGCTATGGGATTGCCTGACTACTGGATTAAGATGATCAAGGAAAAGAGCGACGAGCAGTGGAATCCGCGTGACATATTCTGGGAGATGACCAACCGCCGTGCCGACGAGAAGACCATCTCCTATGCCGAGTCTCACGACCAGGCACTCGTGGGTGACAAGACCATCATCTTCCGCCTTATCGATGCCGACATGTACTGGCACTTCAAGAAGGGCGACGAGAACGAGATGGCACGCCGAGGCATTGCCCTGCATAAGATGATACGCCTCGTCACGTCTTCTACCATGGGAGGTGGCTACCTCAACTTCATGGGCAACGAATGGGGACACCCTGAATGGATTGACTTCCCACGCGAGGGTAACGGATGGAGCTGCAAGTATGCACGCCGTCAGTGGAACCTCGTCGATAACAAGGAACTGTGCTACCACTGGTTGGGCGACTTCGACCGCAAGATGATTGAGGTGATGAAGTCGCAGAAGAACTTCAACCTCACTCCTGTGCAGGAGATATGGATTAACGAGGGTGACCAGATTATGGCCTTCATGCGTGGCGACCTGCTCTACGTATTCAATTTCTCACCCACACGCTCCTTCACCGATTACGGTTTCCTTGTACCTCTGGGCGAATACGACGTGGTGCTCAATACCGACTCTCCCGACTACGGCGGCTTCGGTTTTGCTGACGACAGCGTGGCACACTTCACCAACTTCGACCCGATGTATGCCAACGACGGCAAGGGCTGGCTCATGCTCTACATCCCTGCACGTTCGGCTGTTGTGCTGAAGAAGAAGGGCTCCAAGGCTCCTGTTCCGGCTCAGAAGAAGACCGTTCCGGCTGTCAAGGCGAAGGCTCCTGCCAAGAAGCATGACGTTGCCAAGGAAAAGGCTGCGGAGAAAGTACCGGCAGATGCGCTGACCGAGAAGAAGGCTAAGGCAGCAACAAAAGCAAAAAAATCCGCTGCCAAAAAGTAAAGGCCCTATATAATATATATAATAAGGTGGAATCCCGCAGTAATCTGACTGTGGGATTCTTCTTTTTCGCAGTTTCTGCTTTTTTTCTTTGCATAATTGAAAAATATTTTTTAATTTTGCAAACGCATGAAGAAATTACATTCCCTGATATTACTTTTTGCCTTGATGGCGTGTGCCGAGACGGTGGCGCAGATTGAGGAAGTGCCGTTCACGGCGGTGCATATCAACGACAGATTCTGGGCGCCGCGCATAGAGGTGAACCGCACCGTGAGCATACCGTCGGCTTTTCGCGAGTGCGAGAAGAACGGACGCTTCGACAATTTTGCCATTGCCGCTGGCTTGATGCAAGGCGAGCATAGGGGTGACTTTTCCTTCGACGATACCGACCCGTATAAGGTCATAGAGGGTGCCAGCTATTCTTTGGCGGTGCACTATGACAAGCAGCTCGACGAATATCTGGACTCCGTAATCGCCATCATTGCCAAGGCTCAGGAGCCCGACGGATATCTGACCACATGCGTCACCAACAAGTGCTACCGGCTATCGGGCTGGTGGGGACGCTCAAAGTGGGAGAAGATAAACTCGCACGAGCTGTATAACTCCGGCCACCTCATAGAGAGTGCTGTGGCGCACTACCGCGCAACGGGGAAGAAGACTTTCCTCAGTGTTGCGATAAAGAATGCCGACCTTGTATGCAAGACCTTCGGCCCCAACGAGGGACAGATACACCGCCCGGGCGGACACCCCATCATTGAGATGGCGCTGTGCAAGCTCTATAAGGTGACGGGCAACAGGAAATACCTTGAGGGTGCTAGGTACTTCGTTGAGGAGACGGGTCGCTGCACCGACGGCCACCGCCCCAGCATGTACTCACAGGACCACATGCCCATACTGCAGCAGCAGGAGATAGTGGGCCATGCCGTGCGTGCGGGCTACCTGTACAGCGGCGTTGCCGACGTGGCGGCGCTGACGGGCGACACTGCATACCAGACAGCCTTGCAATGCATCTGGGAAAATATGTCATCAAAGAAGCTGTTCATCACCGGCGGCATAGGCTCACGGGCACAGGGCGAGGGCTTCGGCCCTAACTACGAGCTGAACTCGCACACGGCATACTGCGAGACATGCGCCGCAATAGCCAATGTCTATTGGAACCATCGCATGTTCCTCGCTACGGGCGAGTCGAAGTACATGGACGTGGTGGAACGTGCCCTGTATAACAACGTGCTGAGCGGAGTGAGCCTGAGCGGTGACAAGTTCTTCTATGACAATCCGCTGGAGTCCGGTGGCGAGCACGAGAGGCAGCGCTGGTTTGGCTGCGCCTGCTGCCCGGGCAACATCACACGCTTCATCGCCTCGGTGCCGGGGCTGGTTATGGGCTATAGGGCTAATGGGTCCAATGGGGCCAATAGGACAATTTTTATTAACCTCTATGTTCAGGGAACGGCAAAGGTGGGCGGACTGGAACTGGAGCAGACGACGGACTATCCGTGGGACGGCAAGGTGAGGATAAGGGTAGGCAAGGGCAGCGGCAGGTATGCCATAAAGCTGCGCGTGCCATCGTGGCTGAAGTCTTCGCCCACGAACAACAGCCTCTACACATACATAGACAGACCACGTCCCTATAGCGTCAGCGTGAACGGCAAGGCGTACTATCCCGAGAATACTGACTACGTGACACTCGACCGCAAATGGAAGGCCGGCGACGTGATAGACATCGACTTCCCGATGGATGTCAGGCGCATCGTGGCCAACGACAATGCCGAAGACCTCCGTGGCAAGGTGTGCTTGGAGCGCGGCCCGATAGTATATTGCATCGAGGGTGGCAACCAGGTTGGCGGCACCGTCTTCGACAAGTATCTGCCAAACGACGGGCGGCATGAGTTCACGGCACACTATGAGCCGTCGCTGCTGGGCGGCGTCACCGTCATCGACACGAAAGGCCGCATGGTGAAGGCTGACGGCGATGTGACGGAGGTGGATATGCGCGCCATTCCCTATGCCGTGTGGAACAACAGCGGTCCGCAGCAGATGGAGGTATGGATAGCCGGCAGCCCTGCTACGGCATTGCCCACGCCGGAACCGACCATCGCAAGCCGTGCGCAGACCTTCAGCAACCGTGGAGCGATACAGAACGACGCCCCCGAGACGGCACCGGCGGACGGATGGGCTGGGGGAGTGAACGACCAGTGGGAGCCGAAACGCTCGTCGGACACTTCGAAGCCGTACCACTACTGGTGGCTGAAACGCGGAACGAAGGAGAGCATATCCTACAAATTCGACAAGGAATATGACGTGTCCAACGTGCAGGTGTATTGGCTCGACTTCGACCATTATGACGGAAATTTTCGCACGCCCGAGTCGTGGACGCTATACTACAAGGATGCCGACGGACAGTGGAAAGAGGTTGAGGATCATTCGCCATATACCGTAGATAGGGACAGATATAACTCTGTAGATTTCAGGAGCGTCACGACACGCGAGCTGAAAATTGTGGCGCAGCTGCGCGAAGGTGAGTCCGGCGGAGTGATAGAATGGAAGGTGAACAGGTGAGATGTAAGATGTATGATGTTTGATGTATGATGTATAACTACAAAATAAAGAACATGAAAAAACTAATTGTGATCATTGCCGGGTTGCTTTGGATTATGGGCATCCGGGCGCAGGAAGTAAAGGTCGAGTTCATGACTCCGGCCATAGTACACATCGTTAAGGGACAGCCGACGAAGAGCCTCGTGGTGACGGCGAAGCCTGAGGATGTGAAGTGTACGGTCAGCAAAAACCAGTGGAAGAGCAGCGAGCTGACGGTGAAGCTTGACCCGGAGAGCAAGAGCCTGACATTTATGACGAGCAAGGGAAAAGTGCTCTTGAGGGAGAAAGGCTGGAGTCTCATCCGGAAGAATGCAGACGAATTTGAGGTCAGTCAGACTTTCGCGCTTGACAAGGATGAGGCCATCTACGGTCTGGGCACGATACAGAACGGCAAGATGAACCGTCGCGGCGAGAAGAAGCGCATGGAGCAGTCGAACCTGGAGGACTTCCAGAGCGTGCTGCAGAGCATAAAGGGGTGGGGCCTCTATTGGGAGAACTATTCACCCACGCTGTTTGAGGACAATGCTCAGGGAATGACATTCACCTCTGAGGCAGGTCAGGGTGTTGACTATTACTTCATGTACGGCGGCAGTGCCGACGGCGTGATAGCACAGATGCGCCACCTCTCTGGCAACGTGCCGATGTTCCCGCTGTGGACATACGGCTTCTGGCAGTCGAAGGAACGCTATAAGAGCGCCAAGGAGACGGAAGGCATCGTTGACAAATACCGCGAGTTGCAGGTGCCACTCGACGGCATTATTCAGGACTGGCAGTACTGGGGCTCCAACTACCTGTGGAATGCCATGGACTTCCTTGCTGAGGATTTCGCTGACGGCAAGAAGATGATAGACAACGTGCACAAGAAGCATGCTCACTTCATGATAAGCATCTGGGCAAGCTTTGGACCGCAGACCCTACAGTTCGGCGAACTCGACAAGAAGGGCCTGCTCTTGCCCATCGAGACATGGCCGCAGAGCGGCATCTCGCACGTATGGCCTCCGATAATGAAATATCCTTCGGGCGTGAAGGTCTATGATGCCTTCCATCCCGAGGCTCGTGACATATACTGGAAATACCTGAAGACACTCTTCGACTACGGCACCGATGCATGGTGGATGGACTCTACCGACCCCGACTTCTTCAATCCGAAGGAGAGCGACTACGCCCACAAGGTGTATGGCGGCACATGGCGCTCACAGCGCAATGCGTTCCCTCTGGAGACCGTGCGTGGTGTCTATGAGAGTCAGCGCAAGGTGTCCGACCAGAAGCGCGTATTCATCATGACCCGCTCGTCGTTTGCCGGACAGCAGCACTACGGCTCAAACATGTGGAGCGGCGACGTTAATTCATCGTGGGATATGTTGCGCAAACAGGTGCCTGCCGGACTGAGCTTCTCGCTGACGGGCAACCCGAACTTCAATACCGACATCGGTGGCTTCTTCTGCGGCTCGTACAATACTCGCGGCAGTGGTTCGGCTCCGAAGAATCCACAGTTCCAGGAGCTCTATGTGCGCTGGATGCAGTACGGACTGTTCTGCCCCGTCTTCCGCAGTCATGGTGCCGATGCGCCGCGTGAGATATGGCAGTTCGGCAAGAAGGGCGAACCCATATATGACGCCATCGAGAAGACCATCCGCCTGCGCTACCGTATGCTACCTTATATATATAGTATAGCATGGCAGGTGACAGACAATAACGAAAGCTACCTGCGTCCGCTGTTCAGTGACTTCGCTGCCGACAAGCGTGTGTGGGACATGACCGACGAGTTTATGTTCGGCCGCAGCATCCTCGCTGCACCAATCGTCAATCCGCAATATACTGAGGAGAAGATTATCCGCACCGACGCCATGACAGGCTGGGACAGGAAGGATGTAAGTGGTGAGAAGTCTGATGTAAGAGGTTTGGACTTCACTGCCACGAAGGAGGCAACGAAGTATCTGCCGAAGGGTGCTGAGTGGTATGACTTCTGGACTAACAAACTCTATAAAGGCGGTCAGAACGTGACACTGCAGACCTCCATCGACTGCGTGCCGATGTTCGTGCGTGCCGGCAGCATTCTGCCACTTGGTCCGGAGATGCAGTATGTCGGTGAGAAGAAGTGGGACAACCTTGAGGTGCGTATCTACCCCGGTGCCGACGGAAAGTTCATGCTCTACGAAGACGAGGGCGACAACTATAACTACGAGAAGGGCTATTATGCCACCATCACATTCTCATGGAACGACAAGGCCCGCATCCTCACCATCGGCAACCGTCAGGGCGGCTATGAGGGGATGATTCTCGACCGCACATTCAACGTCGTATTACCCGACGGCCGCAGCCGCCAGGTAGAATACAACGGTAATGAGATATCAGTAAAACTGTAAGCTTAGTAAACAAAGCTGCTGCCGCCAAGAAATTCGCGCAGCAGGCTGACATGAGGCACCTGTTCTTCAGGTATCTTCTCAATATATTCAAGGTATCCAAGCAACTCCTCAGCCTTGGCAAATTCAGGGGAGTCCTTGGGTACCTTCTTCAGTAATGGCTCTGCCTGAATCTTTATGACACACAGCTCGTATGGAACAGAACTGTTGAACTGTGCGTCGGCATTGTCCCTGAAGGGGTATATCCACTTCTCTTCTCCGGCACGCACCGATGCCCACTGGCGGAGCGTAGCCTGAGCATCGTGGCCGCGATATTTGTAGTCGCGGATGATGCGGCGCAGCAGACGATTGTCTTCCGGAGAGAGAAAGACGTTCTCGGCCAGGGGATAGTTGAACATAGGTGAGGCATAGATGCGGAAAATCTGCTCCTCGGGAATTTCGGCTGTCAGCTCGGGATTGAGGGCGTGGATGCCTTCGACGAGAAGCACCTCGTTGCTCGCAAGACTTATCTTGTCGCCGCTGGGGCCGCTCTTTCCTGTGAGAAAGTCGTAACGCGGCAGCTCTACTTCTTCGCCGGCTATGAGGTCGCTGAGCTGCTGGTTGAGCAGAGGCAGGTTCAGCGCATAGAGTGATTCGAAGTCATAGTTGCCGTCAGCGTCACGCGGCGTTTCCTCACGGTTGCGGAAATAGTCGTCGAGGCTTATAGAGACGGGCCACATCTCGTTAAGGACAAGCTGTATGGCGAGGCGCTTGCAGGTGGTAGTCTTGCCGCTGCTTGAAGGACCGGCAATGAGTATCACCCGCACCTTCTTGCGTTGGGCTATCTCGCTGGCTATGCGTCCCAGAGCACGCTCCTGCCATGCCTCACCAACGTTGATGAGGTTGGTGGAGTAACCCTCCTTGATAGCGTGATTGATATCTGCGATGGTTTTGATTTTATTTAGATCTTGCCACTTATACATATTAAAGTTTAGAATTTAGAATTTATAGTTAAAGGTCAATAACCATTAACCAATAACCAATAACCAATAACCAATCAATTGTGTACCAGTGTTCCGATGTCTTCGCCGGTCATGACCTTCTTGAGGTTGCCGAGGATGTCCATGTTGAAGACGTATATGGGCAGGTTGTTTTGCATGCACATAGCTGTTGCGGTGATGTCCATCACCTTCAGGCCGCGAGCGATGACGTCTTCGTATGTTATGTCGTGGAACTTCGTTGCTGTCGGGTCTTTCTCCGGATCGGCAGTGTAGATGCCATCCACGCGGGTACCTTTGAGCATCACGTCAGCCTCTATCTCGATGCCGCGCAGTGAAGAACCTGTATCGGTGGTAAAGTAGGGGTTGCCCGTACCGCCGCTCATGATTACCACTTCGCCCTGTTTCATGGCATCGATTGCCTTCCATTTGGTATAGAATTCTCCGATAGGTTCCATGCGTATGGCTGTCAGCACGCGGTTCTTCTGACCGATGGCACCGAGGGCTGATGACAGTGCGAGGGAATTGATAACCGTAGCACACATGCCCATCTGGTCGCCCTTGACGCGGTCGAAGCCCTTGCCGGCTCCGGTGAGACCTCTGAAGATGTTGCCGCCACCTATCACTATGCCGATTTCTACGCCCATCTCAGCTATTTCCTTAATCTGGCGTGCATAGTCGTTAAGACGGTTTACGTCGATGCCATAACCTTGGTTACCTTGCAGGCTCTCTCCTGAGAGCTTAAGCAGAATGCGTTTGAATTTCATGATAATTATGAATTTTGAATTGTTAATTATTAATTGTTAATTGTTAATTGTTTAGTTAATTTCATCAATATTATATGGTGTCTTCTGATATACGTAGTAGTTAATCCAGTTGTGGAAGAACAGGTTGGCATGGGCACGCCATGTTACTAACGGCCCTTGATCGGGGTCGTCATTCTTATAATAATTGATAGGCTTCTCTACGTCGTCCCTCTTTCCGAGGTCGCGGCGGTATTCCGTGTCAAGGGTCTCGGGGTTGTATTCCATGTGACCCGTAATGTATATCTCCCTGCCGTCGCGTTCCATCATGATAGACGGTCCGGTCTTTTCCGATGCTGCCAGAATGCTGATGTCGCTGCACGTCCTGACGTCGGCAATGTCGGTGCCGGCATGGCGTGAGTGTGGCATGTTGAAGAATGTGTCGAAGCCGCGAAACAGTGGTATGTCGTGATACTCTGGTGTGATATCCTGCGGGAAGATGCCGAACAGTTTCTTTGGCAACCTTATCTTGTCTATGCCGTGAAAGGCATACAGTGCCGCCTGTGCTGCCCAGCAGATGTAGAGCGTGGAGGTGACGTGGGTCTTTGCCCAAGCGAATATCTCCTGTATCTCAGGCCAGTAGGTAACTTCTTCGTAAGGCATATCCTCGACTGGTGCACCGGTTATTATCATGCCGTCGAACTTGCGGTTGCGCAACTCGTCGAAGGCAATGTAGAACTGCCGCATGTGTTCTATCGGCGTGTTCTTCGAGGTGTGCGACTTCAGCTTCATGAATGTCACGTCAATCTGCAGCGGAGTGTTCGAGAGCAGGCGTATCAGGTCTGTCTCTGTCGTTATCTTCAGCGGCATGAGATTGAGAATGACGAGCTTCAGTGGGCGTATGTCCTGTGAGTGACCGCGTGTCTCGTCGATGACGAAGATATTTTCATCCTCGAGCATCTTTATTGCGGGTAGTTTATCGGGTAGTCTTAATGGCATTTTTTATATTGAAACATTAAATATTAATCACTAATCACTAAACACTAAACACTAAACACTATCACCCTTCCAGAGCGAAGTACTCTTCTTCCAACTTTTCCAGTTCCTCCTGCACGGCAGTGTATTCGTTCACCATCTGCATGTTGGCGGCATTTTCGGGCAGCATCAGCAGGTCGTTGAGTTCATTTCTCTTGCATTCGAGGGCTTCGATTTTCTCTTCCAGGCTTTTGCGTCGCTTCTCAATCTTGTTGAGACGCCTCTGCTCCGCCTTTCGCTCCTCGTAGCTCTTGGCATTATTGGCAGCATTGCTGTTGGCAGCCGCTTCCTTGGGCTTCGTCTCAGCCTGCTGCATAGCCTGCTTGCTGACTGCCTCGTTGATGGTCTCGGCATTCTTGCTCCTGAGATAGTCGTATATGCCGCCCAGGTGTTCCCTGACTCTGCCGCCGCTGAACTCATACACCTTGTCTGCCAGTCCGTCAAGGAATTCGCGGTCGTGGGAGACCACTATGACAGTGCCATCGAACGCCTTGATGGCTTCTTTCAGCACATCCTTTGACACCATGTCGAGGTGGTTGGTGGGCTCATCAAGAATGAGGAAGTTCACCGGCTCCAGCAGCAGGCGTATCATCGCCAGTCGTGAGCGTTCGCCGCCGCTGAGGAACTTCACGTACTTGTCGGATGCCTCGCCACCGAACATGAATGCTCCCAGAATGTCCCTGATCTTTAGGCGTATGTCACCGCGTGCCACGTTATCAATGGTCTCGAACACTGTAAGGCTCTCGTCCAGCAGCTGTGCCTGGTTCTGGGCAAAGTAGCCTATCTGTATGTTATGGCCTATCTTCAGTGAACCCTTGAAGTCAATCTCGTTCATGATGCACTTCACGAGTGTTGACTTACCCTCGCCGTTCTTACCTACGAAGGCCACCTTCTCACCTCTCTTTATTATCATGTTCACATCGTGGAACACATTGTGCTCGCCATAGTCTTTCCTTACGTCTTCACAAATCACGGGATAGTCCCCTGAACGCAGGCAGGGCGGGAATTTCAGCCTCAAGGCGGAGTTATCTACTTCATCCACCTCTATGGGCACAATCTTCTCCAGCTGCCTGATGCGTTGCTGCACCTGTATGGCCTTCGTCGCCTGATAGCGGAAGCGCTCTATGAAGGCCTTTGTGTCTGCTATCTCCTTTTGCTGGTTTTCGTATGCCCTGAGCTGCTGCTCCCTTCTTTCCTGACGCAGCACGACATACTCGTCGTACTTCACCCTGTAGTCAACGATGTGCCCGCACGATATTTCGAGTGTTCTGTTTGTTACGTTGTTGATGAATGCCCTGTCGTGAGATACGAGCACCACAGCCTGTGAACTCTGTGCCAGGAACTGCTCCAACCATTGTATTGATTCGATGTCGAGGTGGTTCGTGGGCTCGTCAAGCAACAGTACGTCGTGGTGGCTGAGAAGCAGTTTTGCAAGCTCTATTCTCATGCGCCATCCGCCGGAGAACTCTGACGTGGGGCGGTCAAAGTCCGTACGCAGGAATCCCAGTCCTATCAGGGTACGCTCCATCTCGGCCTCCCTTGATTCTGCCCCCATCATCATGTAGCGTTCGTGTGTCAGCGTGAAGCGTTCTACGAGGTCCATGTATTCCTGGGACTCATAGTCCGTGCGGCTTTCCATCTCTTTTTGCAGACGCTCCACTTTAGCTGCCATTTTACTGACGTCGGAAAAGGCTTTCCTGACCTCCTCACGAACAGTGGTGCTGTCCTGCAGTTTCATCACCTGTGGCAGGTAGCCTATGGTGCAGTCGTTGGGGATGGATACGTTGCCCTCTGTGGGAGTCTGTATTCCGGCGAGGATTTTCAGCATAGTAGATTTGCCCGCACCGTTTTTACCCACAAGGGCGATGCGGTCACGCTCGTTGATGACGAACGAAACGTCTGCAAACAACGGCTTGACGCCGAATTCAACCTTCAGTCCTTCTACGCTGATCATTCCTTATTTCCTTTTCCTTTCGTTCCAGATGCGCCATGACTCATCGGCCTGCAGCAGGAGCATTTCAAGACCGTTCTTGGTCATCGCTCCCTGTGCCTTTCCTTTCTTCAGGAAGAGCGTTTCGTCGGGGTTGTATATGAGGTCATATAGGATGTGCCGTGATGTAAGTGCCTCGTAAGGCAGCTTTGGACACTCGTTGTAATGGGGCGACATGCCGCATGGTGTGCAGTTGACGATGACGAGATATTCCTCAAGCATTTCTGGGGTAATCTGGTCATAGGTTATCATCTCGTCCCTTACCGTGCGTGATACGAACAGAGTCTCAAGCCCCAGTTGATGCAGGGAATAGTTTATAGCCTTGCTGGCACCGCCGGTACCCAGTATAAGGGCCTTCTTGTGGTAAGAAGAAAGTAATGGCTTGATGCTGTTCATGAAACCGAAGACATCGCTGTTATACCCCTCGGTATAGTATTTCTTCCTGGTGACCTTACGCTTCAGCCCCTCTACCGTGGAGTCAGTATCGTGGCTCACCTTTATGACGTTTACAGCCCCTACGGAACGTGCCTCCGGAGATACATAGTCAAGATACTCCATCACCTTCTCCTTGTAGGGGATAGTGACATTGATACCGCATAGTTCCGGCTCTTCTTCCAACAGTTCTACGAGGTCTGCAATGTTCTTCAACTCATGTTTCTCGTAGATGGCGTCAATGTTCTCGTTCTGGAATTTCTCGTTGAAATACCCAGGCGAGAAAGAATGCCCCAAAGGCATGCCGATAATACAAAACTTTTTCATATTATTACTTTTTCACTCCCTTTTTTCACTCCCCTTACTTAAAAGCTATATACATCGTGCATATTCCGAATGTCAGTCTCTTGAAGTGAGTCTCGCTGAATCCAGTGTTCTTGAGTATCTGCATCATCGTCTCTCCCTGCGGGAAAGCCTCTATGGTCTTGTTGAGGTAGGAGTATGCAGACGTGTCGTTGCTTATATATCTGCCGTACAGGGGCAGTATGAGATTGCTGTACAGGTGGAACAGCTGCTTCATTGGGAAGGTTACTGGTGTGGTCAGTTCCAGCACGCAGAACATTCCGCCCGGCTTCAGCACCCTGAACATCTCCGACAATCCTTTTTCCAAGTTCTGGAAATTGCGTATGCCGAAAGCTGCCGTCACAGCGTCAAAACTGTCGTCGGGGTAGGAGAGGGCATCGCAGTCTTCTTTGGCAAACGTCATAGGTCTGTTCTCCTTCTGTGCTTTCTGCCTTGCAATCTGAAGCATACCCTCGCTGATGTCAATACCGGTGATGTCTGCCTTAGGCATCTTCTTCGCCATCTGCAGCGCCAGGTCGCCAGTGCCGGTTGCAACGTCCAGTATGCGAGGCGTTCCTTCTTCCGTCATGTTGGCGGCAAGAGTGTTGATAGCCTTCTTGCGCCAGTATTTGTCTATGTTCCATGACAGGCGGTGGTTAAGCAGGTCGTATGTGGGGGCGATGTTGTCAAACATCTCCTCCACCTGACTTACCTTCTCGCCTTCAGCGGAATATGGTTTTATCTTCTCTTGCCCGTACATAGCCAAAAAAATAGTCCCCTTTCACTCCCTTATTTCACTCCCCTTTGACCTTAGACCTTAGACCGTTAACCATTAACCATTAACCACTCTTCCACGTTCTTCTCTATGCGGGCTGCAATGTTGCTCTGGTCTGTAGAACGGTCGAACTTCTCACCTACAATGTGCTCATACAGCTCTATGTAGCGCTCTGCTACTGACTCTGCATATTCGTCGGTAATCTCAGGCATAGTCTGTCCAGGCTCGTTCATGAAGTTGTGTTCTATCAGCCACTGTCTTACGAATTCCTTAGACAGCTGTTTCTGTGGCTCGCCCTTGGCAAACTTCTCTTCGTATCCGTCAGCATAGAAGTAACGTGAAGAATCTGGTGTGTGTATCTCGTCGATGAGATAAACCTTTCCGTCACGCTTGCCGAATTCGTACTTCGTATCAACGAGTATGAGACCCTGCTTTGCTGCTATCTCCTGACCGCGTGCAAAGAGCTTGCGGGTATAGTCTTCCATTATCTCGTAGTCCTCTTTCGATACGATGCCCTGAGCGATAATCTCCTCTTTGGAGATGTTCATGTCGTGACCTTCGTCAGCCTTTGTGGTAGGTGTGATGATGGGCTCTGGGAAACGCTGGTTCTCCTTCATGCCGTCAGGCAGCTTCACTCCGCAAATCTCGCGGCAACCCTTCTCGTAATCGCGCCATGCAGAACCTGTCAGTATGCCACGGATAATCATTTCTACTCTGAAGCCCTCACACTTCAGACCTACTGTTACCTGTGGGTCTGGGGTAGCCAGTTTCCAGTTAGGGCAGATGTCCTGAGTGGCGTCGAGGAACTTTGCTGCAATCTGGTTCAGCACCTGTCCCTTGAAAGGTATTCCCTTTGGTAATACTACGTCGAAAGCAGATATTCTGTCTGTTGCCACCATCACCATGATGTCATCGTTGATGGTATAAACATCACGCACCTTGCCGTGATAAACTGCTGTCTGACCCTTGAAATTGTACTCTGTTTTTGTTAATGCTTTATTCGCCATCGTTGTTATTTTTTAATTTGTTAATATCGTCGTATTCTTGGAATTTGTTTACTATGCGTGTCACCAGCTTGTGTCTTACTATGTCCTTGTCGTCCATGTGTATCACAGCCAGACCCTTTGTGCCTTCCAGTATTTCCATAGCCTGCAGCAGACCGCTCTTCTGACCTCGTGGCAAATCCACCTGTGTCAGGTCACCGGTGATAATCATCTTCGTATTCCATCCCATGCGGGTGAGGAACATCCTTATCTGGGCCGTCGTCGTGTTCTGTGCTTCATCTAGGATTACTACTGCATCCGACAATGTCCTTCCTCTCATGAAGGCAAGCGGTGCTATCTGTATGATGTGCTTGTCAATCATGTCCTGCAGCTTTGCCTGTGGAATCATGTCTTCCAACGCGTCGTAAAGCGGCTGAAGATATGGGTCTATCTTCTCCTTCATGTCTCCGGGCAGGAATCCCAGTTTCTCACCGGCCTCCACAGCAGGGCGCGACAGAATGATTCTCTTCGCTGTCTTCTCCTTGAGGGCTTTGACGGCAAGGGCTATTGACAGGTATGTCTTACCCGTTCCTGCAGGTCCTATGGCAAAGACCATGTCGTTCTTCTCGTATGCATCGATAATCTCCTGCTGGTTGTGCGAACGGCTTCTGATGGGCTTACCTGAGAGGTTATAGACCACTACTCCCTTCGAACCGTCTTTCCTCGTCTTGCCGCCCTTTACGATGTCGAGGATGTCCTCTTCGTCAATGACGTTGAATTTCAGCAGGTGCTTCTGCATCTTATCCATAGCCTCCTCAAAGGCACACAGTTCCTCTTCGTCACCCAACACACGTATCACGTTGTCGCGTGCCATGATGCGCAGTTTCGGGAACAGCGAACGTACCATTTGCAGGTGCGAGTTACCGACTCCGTAGAATGCTACGGGGTCTATATCTTCAAGTATGATATGCTTTTCTGTCATAAATCGCTACAAAGTTACGAATTTTTTTCTATATATCAATATTTTTTTGTACTTTTGTGCCCAAATTTATAAAAAACAATGCGTTTTACGAAGCATACATATCTCAATGGGTTCACATTTGTCGTTATTGCCCTTGCACTTGGCAGGTGCGGATACGATTTTGCCCACTCTCATGATAATACCAAGGATTTAAGCCCTGTTGAGGCATCCGATAGCACAAACGTTTCCTATGCTTTTGCCTCTGGAGACTCTATTCAGGAAGTATCTACCCCTCACAGGATATATTCTGTTCCCAGTTTCGCAAACACCTTTCCTGACAATAATGATGTGCAGCTCATCGCTGCCAACAAGAATGGTGTGCGTCCTCCGAAGAACCGTGCAGAGGCGGAACGCAGACTTAGCGAACTGGTCTATGCTGGTGCCAACCCCTATTTTCATGTTGACAAAATGAAGCAGAGTATCCCTTATCTTGTTCCGAAGGCTTCTTTGCTGCTGCAGGACATCGGCAGATCGTTTTATGACTCGCTGTACATAAAGGGAATACCACTTCATCAGATTATCGTAACCAGCATCTTGCGTACCGATGAGGATGTGGCAAATCTGCAGAAGGTTAATCGTAATGCTACTGAGAATTCATGCCATCGTTATGGCACGACCTTCGATATATGTTATAATAGGTATAAGACTGTGTCAACTAAAGCAGAGCCGCGTCGCCTGGTGCGTAATGATACTCTCAAGTGGGTGCTTGCCGAGGTACTTCGTGACAAGCGCGAGGCAGGGCGCTGCTACGTGAAACACGAGGTTAAACAGGGCTGTTTCCACATTACGGTGAGGTAATAAAAAAGGCGCATCAGTTTGATGTGCCTTTATATTTTTCTGCCTGTTCCTGTATCAGGTCTTGATCGTCGAAGTAGTTTATCTGCATCGCGGCCTTTACCTCTTCCAGAGTCTTCTGGCCTCGTGCCCTTGCAACTTCCGTTCCTTTGCGGAGTATCTCATATACTTCTGGTATGTGCTGCTCCCAGTAGTGGCGGCGCTCCCTGATGGGCTCCAGACGTGCATTGAGAACGTTGAGCAGGAACTTCTTGCATGTGCCGTCGCCGAGACCGCCCTTGGTATAGTGAGCTTTCAGTTCGTCGAGGTTCTTGTATTCCGGCAGGAACTGTGCAAAGTCCTCGTCCGTGCAGAATGCATCGAGGTATGTGAATACCGTGTTGCCCTCCAGATGACCTGGGTCTTCTATCTTCAGGTGCAGGGGGTCGGTAAACATCGAATTCACCTTCTTCTTCAGTTCCTTCGGGCTGTCTGAAAGATATATGCAGTTACCCAGCGACTTACTCATCTTTGCCTTCCCGTCAGTACCAGGCAGCCTGAGGCATGCGGCATTGTCAGGAAGCAGTATCTTCGGCTCTATGAGTGTCTCGCCATAGGTGTGGTTGAATCTGCGTACTATCTCGTTCGTCAGCTCCAGCATGGGCTTCTGGTCTTCTCCCACAGGTACCGTGGTAGCCTTGAACAGGGTGATGTCGGCAGCCTGTGATATGGGGTAGCAGAAGAAGCCTGTCGGTGTGCCGCCCTCGAAGTTGCGCATCTCCAGTTCCGTCTTTACGGTAGGATTACGCTGTAGCCTCTGTACTGTCACGAGGTTCATGAAGTAGAACGACAGCTCTGTCAGTTCTGGTACGGCACTCTGAATGAATATGTTTGTTTTCTCTGGGTCGAGGCCTGCAGACAGGTAGTCCAGCGCCACCTCGATGATGTTCTGGCGCACTTTCTCTGGGTTGTCGAAATTGTCCGTCAGCGCCTGTGCATCAGCAATCATAACGAATATCTTGTCATATTCGCCTGAATTCTGCAATTCCACGCGACGGCGCAGCGAACCCACATAGTGACCTATGTGCAACTTGCCGGTAGGCCTGTCACCAGTCAGTATTACTTTTTCCATTTATATTTTATTGAACATTGAAAATTATTCTTCACTCTTCACTCTTCACTCTTAACTTTCCACACTCTCGCTCCCAACGCAGGTACTGTCATCTTCACGCCGCTGTCGGCCTTCAGGGTGATGGCCTGTTTCTCGCCAGAGAGCAGGTCGGTAGCCTCATAGTCCTTTTCAGGGATTGAGAGCCCTTCGAAAGCGTGCTTTGGTATGTTTACGCTGATGTTGACCTTATTGTCAGAGAAGTTACATACCACCAGCAGCATTTCGTCGTCTTTCTTCCTGAGGAAGGCATATTGCCTTGCAGCGTCGAAGCAGTCGCTGTTGTTGTTCACATACATCAGGTCGTATGTCTCGCCGTCAACAGCCTTTTCGCTCCTTGCTATCTGCATCACCTTCTCGTGAAGTGCATATATCTCCTTCTCCTGTTTTTTGAGCTTTCCCTTGTCAGCCCTGCACAGGGTGTCGATGCTCCAATAGTCGAAGATGGTGGTTCGTCCGTCCTTGCCTGAGAATCCCTCTTCGTCCATGCCGCGCTCACCATATTCCTCGGCAGCATACAGCATGAAGGGGTTGCCCTGCATCAGCACGCTCGCCACCAGTCCTGGAATACCCTTCTTCGCATCGCCTGCAAAGTAGTCTGATGCCACACGCTGTTCGTCGTGGTTCTCAAGGAAGTAGAGCATGTGCTTCTTTATGTCATCAGTAGCCTGCCAAGCTCCTGTAATGGCGTTGGCAGGTGTCATTCCGCATATTACGCCGCGCATGGTGTCGTACATACCCACTTTGTCGTACAGGTAGTCGAAGCCGGCAGCGATGTAGTTGCGGTATTCGGCAGGATTATATACCTCTCCTATGAATACGATGTCAGGATGCACGGCCTTCACTTTGTCTGTTGCCCAAGCCCAGAAAGCAGAGGGCACCATCTCGGCCATGTCGCATCTGAATCCGTCCACGCCCTTCTTAGCCCAGAAGAGCAGTATGTCGGTCATCTTGTTCCATGTGTCGGGAATGGGGTCGAAATGTCCGTAGCCTGTCCAGTAATCCTTGCCGTAGTTCAGCTTCACCGTCTCATACCAGTCGTTCTTGCCCGGATGATTGTCGAAGTGGTCGTTGCCAGTCGATTTTGCAGGAAACTCCTCATAGTCTGCTATGTCGAAAGTAGGCTCCAGCCTGCATCCAGGGCAGTAGTAGAAGTTGTTCTGCGGATTGAAACCGTCGTTGGTATTGTCGTCGGCACCTAGGTCTTTGACGCCCTTGGGCTTTGCTATCGACTTGTACTGGCGTGCTACGTGATTGGGCACGAAGTCCATTATCACCTTCAGGCCTGCCTTGTGGGTACGCTTTATGAGGGCTTCGAATTCCTTCATGCGCTTGTCCACGTCGGTAGCCAGATCAGGGTCAACGTCGTAGTAGTCGCAGATGGCATACGGAGAGCCCGCCTTTCCCTTCACTACAGCAGGATGCTGGGTCGGAATGCCGTTAGCAGAATAGTCCGTCTGAGTGGCATGGCGTATCACTCCAGTGTACCATACGTGTGAGATACCCATATCCTTGAAGTGCTTCAGGGTCTTCTCGTCGAAGTCGGCGAATTTTCCTGAACCGTTTTCTGCCAACGTGCCGTTAGGCTTTCTCTTGGTATTCCTGTTGCCGTAAAGCCGCGTGAAAACCTGATAGATTATAATCTTATTATTGAGCATTGATTGTATTTTAATTGTCGCGCCTGTTTTGTCGATATGCCGAAATATCGTTATATCGAAATATCGATAGGCGCGTCTTTATCTTACGCAATTCCCGAGATTGTGATTCCCTCGATGCCCTTGGCAATCTTCAGAATCATGCCCTGCAGAGCCTTGCCAGGACCACACTCTACGAAGTCTGTAGCGCCGTTTTTCAGCATCTCCTGCACCTCGTAAGTCCACTTCACAGGAGCTGTCAGCTGTGCAATCAGGTTCTGCTTTATCTCCTCAGCGTCGGTGTGAGGCTTTGCGTCCACATTCTGATAAACAGGAATCTTCGGAGTAGAGAATGTAGTAGCCTCGATGGCAGCCTGCAGCTCGTCCTTTGCTGGCTGCATCAGTGGAGAGTGGAATGCGCCGCCCACTGGCAGTGGCAGAGCACGCTTGGCACCAGCTGCTGTCATAGCCTCGCAAGCCTCGGCGATAGCCTCCTTGTTTCCTGAGATAACCAGCTGTCCTGGGTTGTTATAGTTAGCAGGCACCACGATGTTGCCCGGCTTGTTGATAGAAGCACATATCTCTTCAATCTTCTGGTCGTCAAGACCGATGATGGCAGCCATAGTAGATGGAGCAGCCTCGCAAGCCTTCTGCATAGCCTGAGCACGCTGTGACACCAGTTTCAAACCATCCTCGAAAGTCAGAGCACCGGCAGCTACGAGTGCAGAGAACTCACCCAGAGAGTGACCGCCAACCATGTCGGCATCAAATGCGTCACCGAGGCAGATGGCAGAGATTACAGAATGCAGGAATACGGCAGGCTGAGTAACCTTTGTCTGCTTCAGTTCTTCAGCAGTACCCTCAAACATTATCTTTGTTATTTCAAAGCCGAGGATTTCGTTAGCCTTGTCAAACAGTTCTTTCGCCTTAGGATTGCTCTCATACAAGTCTTTACCCATACCTGGGAACTGGGCACCCTGCCCAGGGAATACAAATGCTTTCATTTTTTCGATATTTTTAATTGTTATTATTAATTTCTTTCCACTCCCTTTTTCACTCCCTTCTCACTCCCTTTTAAAATTCGCGTGCAAAATTACAAAAAAAAAATGACACCCGCAAATATTTCTTCCTTTTGTAAATACCTTTTTAAATTGGTTAACTAATTATTGATAATCCGTGAATTAGTTTTTTACCTTTTTTTGTGCAATACGTAATTATTCTTAAAAAAAAGTTGAAATAAAATTTGGAACTTTGCTGATTTGTTTGTATATTTGCAGCCGGCAATTTGTGAAAGCCTAAACATTGAGTACTACGGTATGCGCATAATAATTACATTATAATAAAATACAATATCTATTAACAAAAAATTTAAATTATGAAAAAGAAGTATTTTTGGTTCTATGTCGTTGCCTTAGTCATGGCATTAGGAATGTCTGCTTGTAGTAGCAGCAGTGATGACAATGGTGGTGGTTCGGATAATCCCCAGTCCATTGCGGGTGTATATTCAATTGATACCTACACGCTGACTTTTTATGACAACAGCACCTTTAGTGCTACAGACAATGCTACAGGTAAGAATTATACAGGTTCTTACACATACAATGCCCCGGACCTGATATTGTCTGGTGTTGTAGCAACGAGAGCTTTTTCTTTGGAAGAAGGAAAAACGTATAGTTTTAATGTCGAACGTGTTGGTAATAGTCTCGTGTTGACAAATAAGGAGACCGGTGAGGTAATGACATTGGACTATGTGGCTGCTGCACCCCCGTCAGATGGACAATTGACACCGGATGAAGAGAGAGCTTACATTGAGGCAACAGCACGCAGTCTGGAAACATACTTTGTTGCTAACGAATGGCAGGAATTTACAGATTTGGCAAAAGAAGTACAGGATGTAAATGCTAATGCTTTGGATGATTTCATAAATGAGTTTGTTCAGCGCACATTAACAGGATATAATAAGTGGGGATATCAATATGGTTATGATCAGGTATATTCATATGTCTATATCGATAATTACTATGATAAGCTAGTCCTCTTGTCTCAGGCCTATGGACAGTTCCAGGCATCGTATGGCGGACGTTGGGAAAAAGTTGGTTCTGATGCAGGTGTGAAATTCACATATAATGACTCGAAAGGTGCTGTTTGGGTGGTTAATCTCACTTGTAGCGGAAGTACTGGCAAGATACGTATAGATGAATGGAAGGAAAAGTATGGGCAGGAAATAAATACTGTTGACTTCGATGATACAGGTGTTACACCATATGTTAGTGGTCGAGACCATCTGCTGATAGACGTTCCTACTCAGGTTACGGCAACTCTTACACGTGATGGCGTGACCAAGATGCAGACAACGGTTAATATATCTAAATTCCTGAATGCTACTGACGAGCATAGCCAGCTTTCTTTCCTCGGACAGGCAGCAGGTACGGTGGATGTAATGATACAGCCGACAGGAGAAGCATTCAATGTTCATGTTGATTTTGACTATATAAATAATACAAACAGTACTGTGAATGCAACTGTCAAGAGAGGCAACACAGAACTCGTGAATGTGGCTGTAAATGCTACGCCTCAGGCTTCTGCACCTCAGGAGATGGATAAAGTTAACAATGCTTCTGCCGTCGTATCCGTTCTTAACAGACTTACGGTTCGTATGACAGTTTCTGAAGGAAAGAGCGTTTATGATGCATACCACGATGCAAACAATAAGAGAAACCGTTACAATGAGGAGGTTGTAAAGAACTGCGCAAACGTTATTAACAACAGTGTAAGCGCATATATTACCAATGGTCCTACAAGTACAGTTAATCAGGGTACTTTGAGGGTCGCTGTAAAGGGTAAGCAAGACTATCAGGGCACTCGCTATGAGCTCTATCCAACCCTTAACTTTGCCGATGGTTCAAGCTATGCATTTGAGGATTACTTCACAGAGGCATACTTCAAATCTGTCATCGACTATGCAGAGCAGTTGGGCAAGGACTTTGAAAGAATGCTGAAGAAGACAAAGTGAGGAAATCACTTATTACATATATATTGCTCCTTTTTGCGGGCATGATATATGGACAAAACAGGTCGGGTGACAACAAGAGTGTGTCACTCGACTCTGTCGTTGTTTTTGGAAATACTCACGGAACCGACTTGCGTACGGCCCGTGACGGTACGACTTATTGGAATCTGCGTATGATGAACGATTTGCCAAAGATTTTTGGCAATGCAGACCCATTACACTATTCGCAAATGCTTCCAGGTATTTCAACCAATGGAGAATATGATGCCGGACTTCATGTTATGGGATGTGATAACGGACATAACAGAATTTCCATTGACGGAGCGCCGCTGTATGGAGCATCCCACATTCTTGGCCTGTTTTCTGTCTTTAATGCATCACACTTCCAACAGATGATTATCCAGAAGACACCGAATGCAGTCTCTGCAGATTATCTTGGAGCAGAATTGACGATGCAGACATATTATGAGCCGACAGATTCTTTTACGGGAGAAGTTGCCGTAGGCCTGATATCTTCGCAGGGAACATTCCGTATTCCTGTGACAAAGAGTTCAGAACTTGCAGTTTCCCTGAGGAAATGTTATCTTAATCTGCTCTATGGCTCCCTCTTGCGCGATGGTGATGCAAAACTGAAATATTCATTCTATGATGCCAATGTAACATACAACCATCGAATTAATGACAATAATCGTCTGTTATTCAATTTTTACATAGGCAATGATGATGCCGACATGACAGAGGAGAGAATGATGTCCGACATGAATGTGAAGTGGGATAATCTGATGACATCCTTGAAATGGGAATATGATAAGGATGAGGTAAACTTGACGAACAACTTCTATTTCACCAAGAATAAGTCAAAAGGTTCATTGGAGATGACATCACTGGCAGTTGAACTGCCTGCCTCGATATCAGAATGGGGTAACAGATTTGCTGCGTCATGGAAAGGATGGACATCAGGCGTTGATATGTCTCTTTATAGAATAATGCCGCAGATTCCGTCGGTCAAGAGCTCTTTCTACAATGTGAATATTGATATGGAGAAGAGTAATTCTTTTTTAGGCGCAGCGTATGTTAACAGGGATTGGAAAATAAATGACGTTTTGACTGCAACGACCGGATTGCGTGGCGCATTGTATCATGCAGGCAGCAAGAACTATTGGCATCTTTCTCCCTCTGCCAGTATAGCTTACGTTCCAAACCGAAGTTTTGACATTTCATTATACTATTCCTTGCGTCACCAGTACCTTGTGCAGACAGGTATGTCGTCGATAAACACTCCTTTGGAATTCTGGCTTGGGGCAGGCACCTATGGCATAGAGCCTCAGATGGGACACAACCTCGTTCTTAATGCAAGGTACAAACCACAGAACGGTGCTTATTCTCTGTCATTTGAGGCATATACCAAGTGGCTGCGTAATCAGACGGAATATAATGGTACGATATATTCTTTTGTAGCTTCTGAATATGATCTCGGTTCAGTGCTGTTACACGGTAAGGGCCACAACTATGGATTCAACGTTATGGTGACCAAGGATACGGGATGGCTGACGGGATGGGTGGCGTATGCCTATAGCCGTGCCTTGCGCACTTATGATACAGAGTTGTTACGAGGTACATTCCCTTCTTCCCACGAAAGATTGCACGAACTGAACAGCGTAGTGACTTTCCATATCGGCAAAAAGTGGGACATAGGCTTTACATGTGTCTTTGCCTCTGGAACACCTTTCACAGCTCCTAAAATGTTTTATGTGATAAACAGAAACATCGTGTCAGAGTATGCAGAACACAATGCTAATCGTCTCAGACCATATTTCAGACTTGACGGTTCCGTAAACTACCACTTCAATCCTACACGCCATATTCATGAACATGGACTGAATTTCTCTGTGTATAATATGACCGCCCATGAAAACGACCTGTTCTATTACATGGGCTTCTCGGAAAAAAGTTTTGAGTACACCAGGACGACATTTCTTATGAAAGTGCTGCCTTCAATTAGTTATTACCTGAAATTCTAATTGCCAATGAAAAGGAATATTTGTTTGATATTGATGATGGTAATCATATTCTTTTCCTGTAAAGACAACTATATACCGGAAACAGAAGGTGAACAATTAGTCGTTGAGGGATGGATTAAGGATGGAGAATATCCGGTTGTCATGCTCATGACATCCGTAGATGTGGAAATGAACACACGTGACATTAAAGAACTGTATGAACATATTGGCAATTGGGGACGTGTAGTCGTTTCTGATGGGGAAAAATCAGTTATACTGACCGGAATGTATGATACGGACTATTATCCGCCTTATGTCTATACTACGACAGACATAAAAGGTGTGGCAGGAAAGACATATACGCTCGATGTCGTATATAACAAACATCATGCAATGGCTGTAACTACCATACCAGCACCGGTAAAGCTTGACAGTATAACACAGAGTAGGGTAGAGGATAATGATACCCTATGGTCTTTGTCTGCACATTTTGTGGCCCCTCAGGGAAAATGCTACTATAGTCTTTTTAACAAGATAGGTGCTGATGCGCAACAGTTCATAAAGTGTGATGTGGGAACCTTCGATAATTCTGCCGTCAATCCTGAAATGCTACATCCGAAAAATGTCACATATCCGGTATATAGGACAAAAACTCTGGATGACTATTATGGTGTGACAGAATATTTTGTTGAAGGCGATACAGTGTGCGTGGAGTTATGTACTATGGATAGCACATCCTTTAACGTATGGCTTGATTACCAGAATATAGCGTCGCTGTCAGGAAATATGTTTGTCCCATATACTAGGAGTATCAGGACAAACATTAATGGCGGATACGGATATTGGTGCGGCTATGGCGCCAGTCATAAGTGGACTGTCATAGGCCGTACAATTCAAAATTTAAGATAAACATTGCTAAAATCGGATATATTATGAAAAAGATTATTTTATCATTGCTGTCATTATTCACGAGCACTATAGTTCAGGCAGTTGTATGGATTAATGCAACAAATTTTCCGGATGCGACATTCCGAGAGTATGTAAGTTGGAATTATGATAAAGATTTCAACAAAGTACTGAATGATGAGGAACTAGCTGCGGCTACATATATTGGCATTTATAATCAAGGTATCAAAGATTTGAAAGGTATAGAGTATTTTTCATCAATGAAAACTCTATATTGTGAAAGTAACCAATTAAAATCTTTGAATTTGTCAGGTTGCATTGCTTTGGAAGAACTATACTGCGATGACAACCAACTGACATCATTGTCTGTGAATGGGTGTACTAAACTCACGAAATTGTACTGTGGTAAAAATCAGTTGACATGGTTGAGCCTTTCAAGCAATTTAGCATTGACAGGACTAGGCTGTTCAGAAAACCAGTTAACCTCGCTTGACATATCAAGTAATACTTTATTAAATTATTTAAGTTGTGATAACAACCAACTGACCTCGCTTGACATATCAAATAATACTTTATTAAATTATTTAAGTTGTTCTAACAACCAACTGACCTCGCTTGACTTGTCAAAAAACATTTTGCTTGAAAGTATAGATTGCTATGACAACCAACTGACCTCGCTTGACGTGTCAGCATGCTCTGCATTACAGAGTTTAATTTGTGATAATAATCAACTGACAACTCTTAACTTATCTGGATTTTCTGCTTTGGAATATCTATACTGCAGAAATAACAAACTTACCTCACTTGATGTTTCCGAATGTCCGGTACTTAAAAGATTGCTTTGCAATTCTAACAAGTTAACCTCATTGGATTTTTCTTATGATAAGAGCGTGTTTTGGATAGAGTGTTATGATAATCAGATTAGAGGGCATAGTATGACTGCTTTGGTTAATAGTTTGCGAACCGTTGATAAGGGATATACAGGTTACCTCTATGCAATCAATAATACTAATGAACAGAATATGATGACTGTCACTCAAGTAAATAATGCAAAGGATAAAGGATGGAAGTCTTATTGTTTTGATGGCAGCACATGGAATGAATACGCAGGTATTGCTCCACCATCGGATGGTATAGAAATAAATAAAGATAATTTTCCTGATGCAGTTTTCAGAGAATATGTAAGCCATACTTGTGATGAGAATGAAGATGATTATCTCGAAGCTAAGGAGATTGAGAATATAAAAAGTATAAGTTTGAATAACATGGTCATCAAAGAACTGCAAGGCATAGAATTTTTTACAGCATTGGAAGTATTGGACTGTTCCAGTAATCACCTTACCTCGCTTGATGTATCAAAGAATACTGCTCTGATAAAGTTGTACTGCCATGACAATCAGATTGACTATCTAGATGTTTCGAAGAATACTGCATTGGAAGTCTTGGCTTGTGCAGAAAATCCACTGAACATGCTGGATGTGTCGGATAATATTGCTCTGAAAACATTATATTGTTACGACAACCAGTTGACCTCCCTTGATTTGTCTAAGAATACGGCATTAGTATTCCTGTCCTGTTTTGATAATCAATTGACTTCTCTAGACGTGTCGAATAATACAGTTCTGACAAGGATGTACTGCTACAACAACTTGTTGAACTCTTTTGATATTTCGAAGAATACAGCTCTGATAGAGTTGTACTGCAACAGTAACCAGTTGACCTCTCTTGATGTGTCTAAGAATACTGCATTGCAACTTCTTGCTTGCGATAGTAATCCCTTAAACTCTCTTGATGTGTCGAACAACACTGCTCTGACAACATTATACTGTTACGACAATCAGTTGACCTCCCTTGATGTGTCTAAGAATACTGCATTGCAACTTCTGTCCTGCTTTGATAATCAGTTGACCTCTCTTGACGTGTCAAATAACACTGTACTGAAGTATATGTTTCTCTATCATAATCAAATTAAAGGCGAGAGCATGGATGCACTCGTGGGAAGTCTTGCTGCAACAGAGGGTATAATGTATGTCATCTATGGTGAAGACGAAGGCAACATTATGACTGTTGCACAGGTGAAAGCGGCGGAATCAAAAGGTTGGATACCATATTATTATGCTGGAGATTATTGGCTCGAATATGCTGGCTTAGAGCCTGGATTGGAGATTGACGGGACAAACTTCCCCGATGAGAATTTCCGTAGTTGGTTACTTAGTCAGAGCTATGGTACAGATGGTGTCCTGACTAGTTCGGAGATTGCAGATATAAAATCGATTAATATCTCTGGTAAAAACATTCAAAGTCTTAAAGGTATAGAATTCTTCACAGCATTGACAGGTCTGAGTTGTTATGAAAATCAGTTAACCTCACTTGATGTTTCGAAAAATATTTATTTAACGGGATTATTCTGTGATGGCAATCAACTGATCTCGTTAGATGTTTCTAAGAATACGGAGCTTACAAAGTTTGAGTGCTGCGACAATCAGTTGACCTCGCTTGATGTGTCGAATAATCCGGCACTTAAATATTTGGATTGCAGTAACAATAAACTGACCTCCCTTGATGTCTCTATGAATACGGCATTGGAATATTTGTATTGTTGTTATAATCAAATAAATGGCAAGAACATGGACTTGTTGGTGAACAGCCTGCCTGTAGTCAATGGTGACAAGGAGGGTTGCTTGGTTGCTATTTATGATGGCAGTGAGGGTGAAGAAGTTAATGTTATCACAGACCGTCAGGTGGCAGTAGCAAAGCGGAAAGGCTGGATGTCTTATTCTATTGATGATAATGAAGATTTGCATGAATACCCTGGTGTCCAGACTTATGTCCCAGGAGATGTGAACGGCGACGACATCGTGAACGGTACCGACATCCAGGCTGTCATCAACTTCATTGTTGCAAGTGAGTATGATGAAAAGGCTGATATCAACGAGGACGGCAAGGTAAATGGAACCGACATTCAGGAGATTATCAACATCATCGTCAATGCGCAGTAGGAATAATCTAAAACGTTCTTTGAAAACTTGAGCAGTCGTTCTACTGCCTTAACTTTAAGTGCCATAATGTTTGATAAATTTTAAGGGTTAAACAATAAAAACACTTCCTTAAATGGAGATTTTGTCCGTTGCCTTAGGAAAAAGTGTCCGTAGCCTTTTGCGCAAAAATTAGAGCATTTTACCGGTTTTGCATCTGTGATGCAAAGGTACGAAAATTTTTTGAATTGTGCAAGAAAAAGAGCAATTATTTTTCAAATAAATCACTGTTTTTGAATGGGGAGGTTATTACACTTATAAGTTATAAGTTATAAGTTCGGACAGGACAAAAATATGTGAATTTACCCATTTATGCATTTATGCAGTTTAGACATTAATATTCTGAAAAAACTTGAGACGGAAAAATTATATTATATATATAAATTAATAATTTTATCTTCTCTCTACTCACTTCTTACAGCCGGTTTGAAGTTGAAAAACCTTAATGTCCGAATTGCATAATTGCATAATTGCATACTTTGTGAAAATTTCAAAATAATTTGGTGTATATGGAAGTTTTTAGTACTTTTGCACTCAGCATCATAAGATGCAGATATATTTGCCTAAATGCGACAAGAATTGGCACTAACCTTTAAACTAGTGATATATGATTATGAAAAAGCTTTCCTTTCTTTTTATTCTTGCCCTGCTGCCACTGATGGCAAGTGCTCAAACGCTGATTAGTGGCATTTATTACAATTTCAACACTGATACCAAACAGGCAACGGTGGTTTCTGGTACTACCAAATATGCTGGAAAAGTGACTATACCGGCAACTGTAACGTATGGAGGCGTAATATACGATGTGACATCGATAGGAAAAGAGGCTTTCTGGAAATGCACCGATTTGACATCGGTCATAATCCCCAATAGTGTGACAGAAATTGGGGGCTATGCCTTCTCTGGCTGCTCAAGCATGAAATCAGCTTCAGTCGGTGATGGTGTGATAACTCTTGGAGAGAGTTCTTTCTATGGCTGTTCCAGCTTGACATCCGTAACAATCCCCGATAATGTGACAAGCATAGGGACTGGGGCTTTTATGAATTGTACTGGTCTTACATCGGTGACAATCCCAAATAGCGTCAAGACATTAGGACAATATGTTTTCTATCAGTGCTCTGGTATGACAACGATGTCAATTGGCAGCGGTATATCATCAATAGGTATGGGCGCTTTTGGGGGTAACTCAAACTTGGCAGAGGTATATTGCTATGCAAAGGTTTTGCCGACATTGGGAACCCTCATTTTCTATAATACCAATATAGCCAATGCCCGTTTGTATGTACCATCTGCATCATTAAATGCCTATAAAAACGCAGCGCCTTGGAAAGAATTTGGGACTATTGAGAACTTGCCGGGAGAAACACCTGATACACCAGAGGTTAGTGTCATATATTATGACTATGACGATAGTTCGAAACAAGCTACAGTCATATCAGGCGATACCAAATATTATGGAACTGTAATAATTCCTGAGACCGTGCTTCATAACGGTGTGACATATACTGTGACGAAAATTGATTATCGAGCTTTTAATTATTGTTCAGCTCTTACATCCGTCACAATTCCCAACAGTGTGACATCAATAGGTCCCAATGCCTTCAGTAGTTGTACAGGGCTTACATCTATTATAATTCCTAACAGTGTGACTACAATAGCAAGTGATGCCTTTAAAAACTGTACAGGCCTTACTTCTGTCACAATAGGAAATAGTGTAGAGAAAATAAATAGTTATACATTCCAGGGATGCAGTAACCTGACATCCATAATTATACCCAATAGTGTTACATCTATTGGACAAGATGCTTTCCTGAACTGTTCGAAACTGATGTCTGTAGAAATTGGTGATGGTGTGATATCAATAGAGAAGCGTGCTTTCGGCTGGTGCTCCAGCCTGACATCCGTCAACATCCCCCAAAGCGTAACATCTATTGGGGAAGAAGTTTTCGACGGAACATCCTTAACTTCAATAATAATTCCTGACAATGTAAAAACAGTAGGCAGAAATGCCTTTTATTATTGTAAAAAACTTACTTCTGCCATTATAGGCAATGGCGTGACATCAATAAGAGAATCAACTTTCATGGGTTGCGAAGGCCTGACATCCGTCATTATAGGCGACAGTGTGAAAGATATAAGAGAAAATGCTTTCAATGGCTGCTCAAGTTTGACGTCTGTTATAATACCAAACAGCGTGTCATCAATAGGAGGATGGGATGTTTTTAAAAACTGCAAAAAATTAACGTCCGTAACTATAGGTGACAGCGTGAAATTTATTGGTGCAGGGTCTTTTAACGGTTGTCCCGTTCTGGAAAGTGTATATTGCTATGCTGAACAGGTTCCGACAACTGTAGGTGAAATATTTACTGGTTCAAATATTGAGAATGCGACATTGTTCGTCCCTGAAACTTCAGCGGATGCATATCAAACAACAGAGCCTTGGAGCGGATTTGGAACGATTAAGACCCTATCTGGTGATACTCCAGAAATACCAGAGACTCCAAAGTGTGCAACTCCTACGATTGCTTTCGTGGATGGCAAGGTGACGTTCAGCTGTGAGACGGAAGGCGTAAAGTTTATATACACGATTATTCCTCCATCTACAACGAGTGGAGAGGGCGACAATGCTGATTTTTCAACATTATATACGATAAAGGTATATGCCAAGAAAGACGGCTACATGGACTCTGAAGTTGCCACGAAGGAGGTTAACGTCGGCGGTGCAACAGGCATCAAGGGTGACGTCAACGAGGACGGCACAGTTAACGGCACCGACATTCAGGAGGTTATCAATATCATCGTAAATGCGGAGTGAGATATAATACATAAAAACTAATACAACTATGAAAAAGATTACCTTTTTATTCCTTCTTACCTTGCTGCCACTGATGGCAAGTGCTGACGTTGTAGTGATTGATGACATTAATTACAACCTTAACACCACGGACAATACTGCTGAGGTGGCGGAAAACAAATTTTGGACCAATATTATCATTCCTTCTACGGTCATGTATGAAGGTCTAAATTACAGCGTGACATCTATAGGAGCATCCGCTTTCTCTAGCAGCGGCATTCTGACATCGGTGACCATTCCCAATAGCGTGACATCAATAGGAGAATCTGCTTTTGCTGCGTGCACTGAATTGAAATCGGTTACTATCGGTAGTGGCGTGACAACAATAGGGAAAAAAGCTTTCTCGAGTTGCTTCAGCTTGACATCCGTTACAATTCCCCACAGCGTGACATCTATAGGAGAAGGGGCTTTCAGTTTCTGCTCCAGGCTGACATCCATTGAAATACCCAATAGCGTGACATCAATAGGAGAAACGCCTTTCGGATTCTGCTCCAGCCTGACATCAATTTCTGTAGAAAGTGGGAATACAAAGTATGACTCCCGCAATAATTGCAATGCGATAATAGAAACTGCAACCAACAATCTGATACAGGGCTGTATAAATACCGTTATTCCCAACGATGTGACATCAATAGGAAAATTGTTTCTTGCTGATTGCAATGACCTGACATCCGTTACCATCCCCAACAGCGTAAAAAGCATTGGAGAAGCAGCTATCTCTAGTTGTCCCAACTTAGTATCGGTAAAAATAGGTAAAGGCGTGACATCTATAGGAGACTTTGCTTTCTATGGTTGCCCTAGCCTTACGTCAGTTACCTGCGAGGCGACAGAAGTGCCGTCAACTGGAAGTTATGTGCTTGATAATATTCCTCTGAGCGATGCGACGCTTTATGTACCAGCCTCTGCTTTGGAAAGTTACAAGGCTACCGCACCTTGGAGCGGATTCGGCAAAATCCTTGCCATTGGCGATGAGCCTGTGGTAGAAGGCATTGCCATCAACGAGACCAACTTCCCTGACGAGAAATTCCGCAACTGGATTCTGTCTCAGGAATACGGTCAGGACGGTGTGCTGACAGACGAAGAGATTGCTGATGTGATGAGTATCAAGGTTTCTTACAGCGACATACAAAGTCTGAAAGGTTTAGAGTACTTTACGGAATTGGAATATCTGTTTTGCCAAGGGAATCAGTTGAAATCTCTTGACCTTTCTAAGAATACGAAACTGACATATCTGAACTGCGGCAGCAACCAGCTGACGTCGCTTGACTTATCGGGATGTACGGCGATGACAGAACTGTGGTGCTTCGAAAACCAGCTGACATCTCTCGATGTATCAGGATGTACTGCGCTGACATTTATGAATTGCTATGCCAACCAGCTGACATCACTCGACGTGTCATGCTGTACGGCGCTTGAATCCATGAATTGCAGCATCAACAAAATGACAACTCTCAATATATCAGGATGTGTGGAACTGCAATTGCTGAATTGTAGCGAAAATCAGTTGACATCGCTCGATGCATCAAACAATCCGGTTTTGGAAAGTCTGCAGTGTTCTAATAACAATCTGACCTCGCTTGATGTTACCAATACGGCAATGGTGTATATTGAATGTTTCCAAAACCAAATCAATGGCGCAGCAATGGATGCATTTGTCAAGGGACTTCCCCAGATTACAAGCGGTAAGGAATGGGATGGCTTGATGTATATTGTTACCAGCGAGGACGAAGGTAATGTGATGACAAACACTCAGGTGGCTGTAGCCAAGGCTAAAGGCTGGAACCCGCACTATTATGACGGAAAAGAATGGGTGCCATACGCTGACATCAAACCTGTTCTTCGTGGCGACGTTAATGAGGACGGCGTTGTCAACGGTACGGACATTCAGGAGGTGATTAACATTATAGTTAATGCAGATTAATTAAAAGAATAAGGTCTGAAAAAAATATTTCCGCACTTTTTTATGAAAGGTGCGGATTTTTTTGTACTTTTGCACTCAAATAAATGTGATTTATGAGAAAAGCTAGTTTTATTCTGAGTTTGGTTGTTTGTTTCTTTGCCATGACTGCTGGGGCGAAGACGACGTATATTCCGACGTATGATAACCGGATTTTGATGATTGAAAACGGTGAGTTGGATTCTGTGGAGAACAAGTCGCACTCTGTTAGGATGTTGTCGAAGGACGGACTTGTGACCTGCACTTTGGCGCAGCAGATTGTTTCGCCGGACTTGGTGCGCGACATCAAGCGGGCTAAGAGTGCCGCAGGATGGTCTATGGTGGCTGCTGCCCTGACGGCGACGTCGGAGGGTTTCTCAATAAGCCAGATGAACCGTGGTCGTGACCAGGGATGGGCGATGGTGAACTATGTGAATTCGAGGGATATGACGAATGCCTCACTTGCTGCCTCGGCTGAGGCGGGCGCTATGGCTAATGAAATGAAGATGCTGCTGATGGACCTCATCGTTAGAAACAACTCCCAGAAGGAGATGCTGGTGACGGATATGGACAGGGGACAGGTGTGGTTTGTGCTGCCGAACTGCGAGGTGCGTCTGCCATTGATGAGGGACGAGGAGTGCCACTTCCGCATATCGTCGTGCAATCCGCTGGACGAGAATGTGAAGTATATCAATGTGGTGGGCACAAACACCCTGGAGAAATATACCATAGGTCTGGAGACGGACATATCGTGGTATGTGCCTATAAGCAAGAAGGCTCTGGAGGGCCTGAGATTTGTGACTGACAAGAGCGAAGGCTACATAAGGATTGATAAGGAGACAATGGCGATGAGCTTTGTGTCGGAAGAGGATTTTAAAAAGGGTGTGAAAGGGGAGTGAAATAGGGGAGTGAAGAAAGGGAGTGAAAGGGGAGTGAAGAAAGGGAGTGAAAGGGGACGATAACGAAAACGAAAACTAAATGAACAGGCAGATTCTGCGGCTGGCGGTGCCGTCGATAATCTCCAACATCACGGTTCCGCTGTTGGGGTTTGTGGATGTGACTATAACAGGTCACATGGGCGACGCACGCTATATGGCGGCCATTGCCGTAGGAGCGATGCTGTTCAATATTATGTACTGGATGTTCTCGTTCCTGCGTTTCGGAACGGGTGGACTGACGGCACAGGCTTTCGGACAGAAGAACGACGAGGAGTGTGTGCTCTTGCTGCTGCGTTCGCAGATGACATCATTTGCAGTGGCGCTGGTGCTCTTCGTGCTGCAGATGCCGCTGTTCACGCTGGCTATGTGGCTGATAGCGCCTGCTGCAAACATCGTCGGAATTATTCGTAATTACTACGAGATATGCATCCTGGGTACCTTTCCGTCGCTGGCGTTGTATGCCTTCACAGGATGGTTTGTGGGAATGCAAAATACGAAGTTCCCGATGGTGATATCATTGGCGCAGAACATCATTAACATCGCATTGAGCTGCACGCTGGTATTCGGCTTCGGCATGAAGATTGCTGGTGTTGCGTTCGGCACCATGATAGCACAGTGGTGCGGAGCCTTGATGGCAGTGGGGCTGATAGCATGGAAATACGGCCACTTCTTCAGCGACAATATTGCTTTCAGGGAGCATGTGTTCAATGTGGAGGCGTTCAAGCGTTTCTTCAAGGTGAACCAGGCAATTTTCCTGCGGACGATATTCCTCATTGCCGTGAACCTGTACTTCATAGTGATAGGTGCGAGGGGTGGATCATTGATGCTGGCGATTAATGCGATGCTGATGCAGTTCTTCATCTTCTATTCTTATGTGATGGACGGCTTTGCCTTTGCTGCCGAGGCGCTATGCGGACGCTATTTTGGTGCACACGACAGGGAGAACTTTATGCTGGCGATGAGGGGCGTATGGATGTGGGGCCTGCTGCTGACGGTGGCTTATACGCTGCTTTATGCCTTTGGCGGCGACCTGATAGTATCGCTGATAACTGACGATGCCGTAATACGTGTTGCTTCGAGGGACTTCATGCCTTGGATAGTGGCAATACCGTTCTGCGGCCTTGCGGCTTTCGTGTGGGACGGGGTGTTTGTGGGTATCACGAATATCAAAGGGATGCTTTTGGGTACTTTCGTGGGTGCGGTGGCGTTCTTCGTAATCCTGAATCTTCCGTACACTTTCAGCCTGACGTCGAAGGTGCAGAATACCATCTTGTGGTTTGCCTTTGACATATATCTCATCATGCGCGGCGTGACCCAGACGCTGGTGTGGAGGATGTTGCGCCAGAAGGAATGACAAAATCTCGAAATTTCGATATTTCGACATGACGACAAAAGGCGCGACAGAAGATTATTTGGGAAAAATTTGGCGGTTACGTAGAATTTTTGTACCTTTGCAGCGCAATTTTAGTATCACAGAGCGTGAAGATTAAGGAAGTCATTAGTACCCTTGAGCAGTTTGCGCCTTTGCCACTACAGGAAAGCTTCGACAATGCGGGCCTGCAGATTGGATTGACAGAGGCTGATGTTTCAGGGGTCTTATTGTGTTTGGATGTCACTGAAGCAATAGTAAGTGAAGCCATAGAGAAAGGATGCAACATGATAGTGTCGCATCATCCTTTGCTGTTCCACGGCCTGAAGCAGATTAGCGACAGTAGCTACGTGGAGCGTGCAGCAGTAATGGCCATAAAGCATGACATCGCTATAGTGTCGATGCATACCAACCTGGATAATGCCGAGGAGGGTGTGAACTGGGAGATTGGCCGCCGCCTAGGGCTGGAAGGCTCTGTGACGGAGGGGCTGTTTAAGGGAGAATTTCCTGAACCGTTAACGGCTCAGGAATACATCGAGCTGGTGAAGAAGACCTTCGGAGCAGAGGTGGTGATGACCAACGGTTTGCTGGAGCGTCCCATCAGGCGCGTTGCCATCTGCGGAGGGGCGGGAGCCTTCATGCTGCAAAGGGCAATAGAGGAGGGGGCTGACGCCTTCCTGACGGGTGAGATGAAGTATAATGATTACTTCGACCACGACGGGGAGATAATGATAAGCGTCATTGGCCACTATGAGAGTGAGCAATTTACCAAAGAACTGTTGAAAGACATCATCGACAGAGGCTGTCCGGGAATAAGGACAATAGTTACGGAACATAATACTAATCCAATAAGATATTACTAAAAATCATGGCAAGAAAAGATCCAAAAGACATGACAGTTGAAGAGAAGCTGAAGACTCTCTTCCAGTTGCAGACAACTCTCTCGCACATCGACGAGAAGCGTGCGGTACGTGGCGAACTCCCACTTGAGGTTGAAGACCTTGAGAACGAGCTGGAGGGACTCAGCGTGCGTATGGACAAGCTGAACAAGGAAATCAAAGACCTTAAGGATGCTATCTCAAAGCGCACAGCAGACATTGAGGAGGCTAAGGCTTCTGTAGAGCGTTACAAGCAGCAGCTCAACGACGTGAAGAATAACCGCGAGTATGACACACTTACCAAGGAGATAGAGTTCCAGGAGCTCGAGATAGAGCTGTGTGGCAAGAAGATTCGTGAGGCAGAGCAGCGAATCCTTGACCGTCAGGCTGACAAGGAGAAGGTGGATATGCTCATCGAAGACCGCGAGCGCGACCTTGACGACAAGCGCAGCGAGCTTGACGAGATAATGCTCGAGACACGCGAGGAGGAAGATCTGCTGAAGATTAAGGCTAAGGATCTGGAGCTGAAGATAGAGACTCGTCTGCTGCAGAGCTTCAAGAGAATCAGGAAGAATGCACGCAACGGTCTGGGCATCGTATATGTGAACCGTGATGCCTGCGGCGGCTGCTTCAACCAGATTCCGCCACAGCGTCAGCTCGACGTGAAGATGCACAAGAAGATTATTGTCTGCGAGCATTGCGGACGCATACTCATCGACCCAGAATTGGCTGGCGTTAAACTCGTGAAGCCAGAGGAGAAGACCAAGCGTCGCCGCACCGCTACACGTCGCAAGAAGACTGACGAAGAGTAAATAAAAGCAGTTTTTGGAATGCGCTACAGGCTGCCTGCAGAATGGGAACCGCAGAGCATGGTGATGCTGACATGGCCTCACCATGATACTGACTGGAACCAGTATCTCGAGGACATTACGAGGACGTATGTGGAAATGGCCGACGCCATAACACAACGTGAAAGACTCCTCGTAGTGACCCCTCACCCTGTAGAGGTGGGGGCGATACTGGGCAGGCACCTGACATCGAGCCAGATGGCACAGGTGACTATCAGCTACTGCAAGACAAACGACACTTGGGCTCGCGACCATGGGCCGATAAGTCTTGTGGGAGAGGATAGCGACGGAAAGAAAAAACTCTTGTGCCTTGACTTCCGCTTCAACGGATGGGGAGACAAATTTCCTGCCGACCTTGACAATAAAATTACGCAAAATGTGTTCAAGGAGCTGTTCAGCGACGAAATCCTGAACGGCGACATTGGAAGCGGCAATGACGACTTTGTTCTTGAAGGCGGTTCGATAGAGAGCGACGGCAAGGGGACGATATTCACAACGGAATGCTGCCTCATGGCTCCACATCGTAACCAACCGCTGACGAAGGAAGAGATAGAGCAGGAACTGAAGCTGAGACTGAAGGCCCGCAGCGTAGTATGGCTGCAGCATGGGGCTGTGCCTGGAGACGATACTGACGGACACATAGACACCACCGTGAGACTGGCTCCGGACGACACGATAGTATATTGCCATCCTGCAGACAGAAAGGAACTGGAAGGACTCAGAACCATTGACGGAAAACCGTACAGGCTGCTGGAACTGCCTACGCCAGAAGTGGAATACGACGGCGAGGCGCTGCCTGCGACATACGCTAATTTTCTGATAATAAACGGAGCCGTCATCGTACCTGTATATGACAATCCTGAAAAGGACAGAATGGCGTGCGAGATAATACAGAGCGCCTTTCCCGACAGGATAATAATACCCATCGATGCCACTGTAATAGTAAGACAGCACGGATCGATACATTGCTGCACTATGCAGATACCTCAAACCACACAGGAAAAATGAAGATAGGAATAATACAACAGCATAACGTTGCCGACTGCAAGACAAACGTATCGCGCCTCGCAGAGAGTGTGAAGACACTTGCCGGCAAGGGGGCAGAACTCATAGTGTTGCAGGAACTGCACAATACGCTGTATTTCTGCAAGACGGAAGACGTCAGCCAGTTTGACCTCGCTGAGACTATCCCAGGACCGTCAACAGAACTGTTCGGAAAGCTGGCTCGTGAGAATAATGTGGTTATCGTTACCTCGCTGTTCGAGAAACGTGCCGTAGGGCTGTATCACAATACTGCTGTGGTGATGGAGAGGGACGGAAGCATTGCCGGAACATACAGGAAGATGCATATTCCCGATGATCCGGAATATTACGAAAAATTCTATTTCACACCAGGAGACATGGGTTTCCATCCGATAGAGACATCAGTAGGAAAACTTGGTGTGATGGTTTGCTGGGATCAGTGGTATCCGGAAGCAGCTCGCCTGATGGCGCTTGCAGGAGCGGAGATACTGATTTATCCTACAGCTATAGGCTATGCCGATGCCGACGATGCTGCAGAACAGCAACGCCAGCGCGAGGCTTGGGTGACAGTACAGAGAGGTCATGCCGTAGCGAACGGCCTGAATGTAGTGGCCGTAAACAGAGTAGGAAGAGAGGACAGCATCAACTTCTGGGGCACCAGCTTCGTGGCCGGGCCGCAGGGAGAAATTATTTATCGCGCATCTGAAACGGAAGAGGAATGCGTAATTGTGGAGACAGACATCAGCCACTCTGAAAATGTAAGACGCTGGTGGCCATTCCTCAGAGACCGCAGAATAGATGCTTACGACGAGATACTGAAACGTTTCAGGAATTGAGAATATAATGGCAAAGAAATCTTCTTCGACAGAATTCAAAATGCTTATGGCTCAACTGGAGGCAGGTCATAGAAAACCTGTGTATATCCTGATGGGCGAGGAGAGCTATTATATAGATAAGGTGTGCGAATATATCATGACGCATACCTTGAGCGAAGAGGAGCGCGACTTCAACCAGATTGTGATGTACGGCAGCGAGACGTCGGCACAGCAGATAATGGATCAGGCACGACGTTTCCCCATGATGGCAAAATATCAGGTCGTCGTGGTTCGTGAGGCACAGGGAATGAAAGACCTGGAGCAGCTGGAGAAATATATGGAGAAGCCTGTTCCTACGACAATTCTCGTAATATGCTACATGGGCGGCACAATTGATGCCAGAAAGAAACTTGTCGGAAAGGCTGCTGCAGTTGGCGAGGTCTTCGTCAGCGAATCTCCACGCTACGACCGTGACATTGTAGAATTCATAAACGAATACATAGAGAAAGAGAAAGCAAAAATAGATCCGCGTGCGGCACTGGTTGTGGCAGCACACATAGGCGGAGACCTGAAACGCCTCACCTCAGAACTGGATAAAGTGTTTATCGGGCTAGGGGAGGACAGAGTGATAACATCGGACATCATTGAGAAAAAAATCGGCATCAGCAAAAACTACAACGTTTTTGAGCTGCGTGAGGCCCTGATTACAAAAAATGCACTCAAGGCTCACCAGATTGCAAAATATTTTGACAGCAATCCAAAATCGGGCGGACTTTTTGCTCTCCTGCCGCAAACGTTTTCTTTTTTCCAGAATCTCATGCTGTGCTACTATATTCCGAAGCCAGTTACTGATAATGCCATTATGGCACAACTGGGAATGAAGTCGGCATGGGCTGTACGTGACTATGTGACGGCTATGAAGAACTTCTCAGCGAGGAAGACGCTACAGATCATAGCAAAGATAAGAGAGGTCGATGCACGTTCAAAAGGCTTAGATAATGTAAATACCACTCCAGGAGATTTACTTAAGGAGCTGGTGACGTTTATCGTGAGCTAAAAAAGGCTTTGTCTTAAGGGCTCAGGAACCTCATTTTAGAGCTATTTTCTTCTAGAATGAAATGGAGTAGGGAAGGCTATTTTGAGCTTTTCCTATTGTTTTTGTGGCTGTTAGACACTTTGGGCTGTTCTGAGAATCGCAAATTTATACACCTTATTACTACCTGTAAACAGATTCTTTATTCTCGCTAATTTGAGAAATACAGAAGGTTAAATCTACAAAAGTAAATCAACAAAACACAAATACAAATATAGAATAATAAAGTAAAAATGTCAGAACAACCAAGATATACAAAAATAAATCTGCATACAACAAAAACACAATGGAATATTTATGCACATGCCATATATGTTAGTTAAGAGATTGAAAATGAGCAAAATAGTACATATATGCAATATGGTTATATCCACACCACCCCCTATTTATGCATAAATCGAGCAAAACCCCTGATTTTGCGGGGAAAAACTCTTAAATAAGTATATAATAATCAACATGATACCAAGTTTTATGGAAGTATTAAACGAGCAAAATAGGGTGCTGGTGCTATAAAACAACAAATGTAAAATGTAAATATTTTGCAGAAAATAAATTTAGAAATATAAAAATTGGATTTAATTATAAATTTGTTAAATCATTTGTTTTTTGTTGTGTGTTTCATAAATTTTTTATACCTTTGTATTTGAATTAGAATTTCGATATAAAAATTCCACTTAAAAGATGAAGGACAGAATTAAGCAGTTGATGGATGCCCAGCATATGAATCAGCAGGCATTTGCAAATTACATTGGTGTGAACGGTGCTTCGCTGAGCAGTATCTTTACTGGTCGCACATCTCCGACCCTCAATATAGTTAATGCCATAAAGAACAGGTTTCCGAATGTGAATACCGACTGGCTGCTGTATGGAACAGGTGGTATGTTTAACCTTCCACAGAATGTTTCCAGCAAGTCATCTGGAAGCAGTTCTCCTTCACTTTTTGATTCTGCCATAATGGCAGAAAACAAACCTGCTAATGCTATTCAAAAACCTCAGTCGTCAACTGAAAAGTCCTCATCGCAGAGTGGTAATACCGCTTCGGATGAGGATAAAAAAGATGCTTCGAAGGTTGCTGTGCAGCCCGCGAAGCATATAGTTGAGGTTAAGGTGTTCTACTCTGACGGCACCTTTGAAACGCTCAAACCGTAGTGCCGAAATACGTATTTACTGCTGTATAGTCTTTATATTTTTGTGTGTAAAGCCTTCCACAATTTCTGGGTGGAAGGAGATGTCCTTTGCACGTACTGTGATATTCTCAAAGTTGAAATTTGAGAGGTGATAAACCTCCTCCTGCTGCTTTGCGTTGAAGAAAACATTGCAGTCAACATCACAGTTTCTCATAGTGATATGGTCGGAATATGACATCGGTTTGTCCTTGCGTCCCTTCAGGTCGTAGAACTGTGTCCAGGGGGCAATAAGTATGAAATTCTTTACCGGGCCCGTGATGTTCTCTACGGTGATATATTCGTACAACTGTGGTGTATCAGGGCGCATCTTCAGCCACAGGAGATTATTTGCCTGTGCGGAGATATTTATGCGACGAAGGATGATATTCCTGCTGTGGACAGATTCTGAGCCAAGAGTAAGGCATCCGTGGCAGAATCCATATTCGCAGTCTTCGATAATGATATTCTCGTTAGCACCATTGCCGATGCTCTCCTCTGGTATCTTTGTTCCAGGATAATCCTTCTTGAAAGCGTCGGCGTAAGGTCCTTTTCCTCCCTTTATGGCAACGGCGTCGTCATTGACGGACATATAGCAGTTCTTGATAAGGATGTTCTTGCATACATCAAGGTCTATAGCGTCAGTAGATGGCCCCTTGCTGTCGTCGGGCTTGCCGAGGGAATAGATGCGAAGGCCGAGTATCTTTACGTTTTCACAGTTGTAGTAATGACTCGTCCAGAAAGCGGAATTCTGCAGTTTCACGCCCTCTATCTGTATGTTCTTGCTGTTAGAAACATACAGCAGGCGCGGACGCTGCTCGTCTTTGTTGGTGCATTGTCTGTTCCATTTGCGACGCAGCCAGAACTGCTGGTGGTATTTCAGGCCATTGCCGTCGATGGTGCCCTTGCCGGATATGGTGAAGCCATCCAAGCCGTCAACATTGATGAGAGCTCCGAAGTACGTACATGTCTCGCCTTCTATGCGAGTCTTGCCAAGGGGATAGTCACCAACGAAATCAGAGCCCATCAAAACCGCTCCGTCTTCGAGGTACAGGTGTGTGCCCTGTTTGAAGAACAGTCCTCCAGTCATATATACTCCCTGAGGAATACAGATCACACCACCGCCATTGGCAGCCGCCTTGTCGATAAGAGCCTGTATCTCTTTGGTATGCAGGCGTCCGTCGGCAAAGATGCCATTATCCGTGAGGACATAGCGTTTCAAGGACGAGATATCAACGGGTTTGACATCCTGAAACCAAGCTGATACTGGTGTGCCGTCAGGCCATTTGTCTTCTACAGCCTTCTGCTTGGCTGCAAAGGTAAAGAGTGAAGACTGAAGGGTGAAGAATAAAAGAAGCAGATAGTGAATAGATAGTTTTTTCATAGTTGTTATGAATTTGTGGTTGAAAGTCTTAGCCAGCCGTAAATACCTAATAGTATTACCATCAGGGTCTGTACGGAATGTACTATGAGTACAAAGAACAATGCTGCAGGGTCAGAGACACCATATATAATAAGTACCGTCTTTACGGCAAAATGCCACGATCCGGCTCCGTTGGGGGTCGGAACGAGAACTGCTATACATCCGACGGCGAAGCTGACGAGGGCGCATGAAAGCGACAAGGCTGCCGTCTCCTGAAAGCAGAAGAAGGTAAGATAGTAATGCAGAAAGTATGCTACCCATATTCCCACGCTATACATTATATATAATGGTAGGTTATGGACTTTTCTAACTGACAACATTCCGTCCTTCAGGCCGTGTATGGTGTTTCTTATCTTGCTGTAGAATGCTATGCGCTTGCGGACAAGATACATGCTGATGCAGAGAGCCAGGCCGCAAATAAAGGTTACAATATATCCTGTTGTGGAGAATTGTCCGAAGAAGTCGAGCAGGGCATCAAACCTGGTGCCTGTATGTGAGAAAAACGACAGCATCACAGGCAGCTGCATGAGTGCTATGCACAAAATGATTACCAGTAGCACAAGAGTATCGACGATGCGTTCTGTCACCACTGTTCCCAGAGATTTTGCGAACGATACTCCGTCTTTGCGTGTCAGGATGCCACAACGTGTGAATTCTCCTATTCTAGGAATAACAAGGGATGCAGCGTAGGAAACGAATACGGCATTAAAGCAATTGGATATTCTTGCATGTTCGCCCAAGGGGTCTAGAGACTGTTTCCATCTCCATCCGCGAAACATCTGTGCCATAACGCAGAAGGGGAATGATGCAAGCATCCACCACCAGTTCATCTGGTTCAGCAGAATATCCTTGACAGACTGGAAGTCGAAGTCGCGATACATCCAATAGAGAATGGCTCCACCTAACATTAGGGAGAGCAGAACGTTGGATATCTTGCGAAAACGATGCATGTGCGTATGGTTGAATGCTGTATCTTTTTTGAACAAGCGGCTACAAAATTATAAAATAAAAATTATATCCCCAATTTTTTTGTGTATTTTTAATTATTTTATAATGATGACCTTCCAATTAATCCATCCTGAGCTTGTAGTCTTCGTAAGTGTAATGACGCAGTAGTGTCCTGCTTCCATCGGGATGTTCGATGGCGATGTCCGGATGCTGTACTCCGTTGAAAACTGTTGTCTTGACGGTAGTATAATGAATCATATCCTCCAGAATAATGGTGTCGCCGATGCTGAGCGGCTTCTTGAATTCCCAGTATCCGAGATAGTCGCCAGACAGGCAGCTGTTGCCGCCAAGACGATAGGCATTAGGGCTGTTGTCGGGAATATGCCGTGCCCCCCTCACCTCAGGGAAATAGGGCATTTCGAGGCAGTCGGGCATGTGACAGGTAAATGATACATCCAGTATGGCAGTCTTGATGCCGTGGTTTTCGACGATGTCGATAACGTGAGCCTCAAGGTATCCTGTCTGCCAGGCAAAAGCAGAGCCAGGTTCCATGATAAGCTTGATATGCGGATAGCGCTTGTGGAAGTTCTTTATAGTATCAACCAAAAGCTTTATGTCATATCCCTTGCGAGTCATCAGGTGTCCTCCGCCGAAGTTTATCCACGAGAGAGTCTTTACGAAGTCAGGGGAGGAGAGGAATTTCTCTTCCAGGTGAGCCAACGTCCTGACGAAGACATCGGAATCATTTTCACAGTGACAATGCATATGGAGACCAGTAATAGGGGGCAGTTTTGAGTCAGAGGAGTCAAGGAACTTAAACAGTTCATCGGCAGTAACTCCGAAGCGCGTTCCTGGTGAGCAGGGATTGTATAATTCAGTAGGTATCTCGGAATATTCAGGATTGACACGCAGGCCTATCTTCAGTTCCTTGTTAGCCTCTATGGCACGTGGTGCGAGACGCTGGTACTGTGACAGCGAATTGAAGGTGAGGTGAGACGATATGCATGCTATTGTGTCAATTTCGGAATCTATGTATGCAGGGGAATAAGTATGTGCAGGAGCGCCGAATTCCTCATAGGCAAGCCTCGCCTCGTTGAGTGACGAGGCTGTCGTAGCGCTGATATACTCTCTGAATATGGGGAAAGTTTTCCATAAGGCATAGGCTTTGAAGGCCAGTATTATCTGTATGTCGGCTTCTTCGGAAACCTTCTTGATAAGAGAGAGATTGCGCCTCAGTAGAGATTCTTCGAGGACATAAGTGGGAGTATTCATGTTTATTATTGTTGAATTTGTGTGCAAAGGTACTAAAAAAAATTAAAAAAACGGAGTATCGAAACTGTAAAGTGGTCAATGGGGAGTGATTGTATATTATTTTTTGTAATTTTGTAGCGTGAAATTAATAATACAGACTTTACCGACATATTTTGTAGAAGAAGATCAGATACTGACGGCGCTGTTTGATGAAGGTATGGACATACTCCATATCAACAAGCCTGATTCGGAGCCGTTGTATATGGAACGTTTGCTATCGCTGATTCCTGCCAAGATGTATGGAAAGATTGTGATACATCAGAATTACTATCTTAAAAAGGAACACGATCTGAAGGGTATCCATATTGATAATCCTGACGAACCTGTGCCAGATGGGTTCAAGAAACACATTACGCGCAGCACGAACAGGATAAGTGACTTGAAGGAATTCAAGAAGCAGTGTGATTACGTTTTGCTGCATTCGCTGTTTGACTCACTGCACGATGATGTTAAGGCTTCGCTTACCCCGGAGGAGATACATGAGGCCAACCACAAGGGACTCATCGACAAGCACGTTTATGCCTTGGGTGGCATGAGCCTTGAGACTGTTCAGCAGGCAAAGGATATGGGTTTCGGAGGTGTCGTGATATGCGGCGATTTGTGGAACAGATTCAGCATTCAGCATGAAATAAATTTCCATGAGCTGATAAGTCATTTCAGAAAACTTAAAAAAGCAACCAACTAAATATAAGGACATAAAAAAATAATATGGCAACTAAAAAGGAAGGAGCGTTTAAATCTTCAAAGAAGCTTAGCGCTGCGGCAAAAAAAGGATTTATGGTATTTTCCGGTACAGCAACACGATATCTGGCAGAGAAGATTTGCCAGAGTCTTGAGTGTCCGTTAGGAAATATGGTAATGACGAAGTTCAGTGACGGTGAGTTCGCTGTCAGCTTTGAGGAGAGCATACGTGGTAGAGACATCTTCCTGGTGCAGAGCACTTTCCCCAATTCAGATAACCTGATGGAGCTGCTGCTGATGATTGATGCAGCCAAGAGGGCATCGGCAAAGACTATCAATGCCGTAATACCTTACTTCGGATGGGCACGTCAGGACCGAAAGGACAAACCGCGTGTCAGCATCGGCGCAAAACTGGTTGCCGACCTGCTGAGCGTTGCAGGCATAGACCGTCTGATTACTATGGACCTGCATGCCGACCAGATACAGGGCTTCTTCGATGTTCCTGTAGATCATCTCTATGGCTCAGGTGTCATACTTCCTTATATTGAGAGCCTGAACCTGAAGGATATCGTTATCGCAAGTCCTGATGTAGGCGGTGCCAAGCGTGCCAAGAGCTATGCCAAGTACTTGGATTGTCCGCTGGTTCTATGTAATAAGACCCGCGCCCGTGCCAATGTGGTATCGGAGATGCAGATTATCGGCGACGTTGCTGGAAAGGACGTGGTAATCGTGGACGATATGGTTGACACAGCTGGAACAATAACCAAAGCAGCAGATATCATGAAGGCAGCAGGCGCAAGAAGCGTTCGTGCATGTGCCAGCCACTGTGTGATGTCAGGTCCTGCAAGTGAGAGGGTGCAGAATTCGGCACTTGAAGAGATTATCTTCACCGATTCAATTCCTTATTCCAACAGGTGCGCAAAGGTTAAGCAGCTCAGTGTCGCTGAAATGTTTGCTGAAACCATCAAGAGGTGCATCAACAACGAAAGTATTTCATCACAGTACATTATATAAATGTATAATGCATAATTCAGAGTTGCAACATGGGTAAGCTTAACTCGATATGGGATTATCTCGCAAGGCATAAATACCTTATTACTATTACTCTCGGTGTGCTGATTATCGGCGTGCTCGATGAGAATAGTGTCATGAGGCTGGTGTCGTTGAATATGAAGATTGAGGAGGCTAACCAGAAGTTGGAAGGTTATGTTGAAACCTACAAGCGTGATTCAACAAAACTGCATGAATTCCTTAATTCTCCAAGCGGTGTTCGCCGTATTGCCCGTGAGAAGTATTTCATGAAGCAGGACAATGAGGATATCTACGTTTTAAGTACCGACAGAGAATTGGAGGAACAACAGCATGAAGGAGTTGAGTAGGCCGCAGGAGATATGTCTGGCACTTGGTGCCTTAATGATGGTTGTCGGCACAGGCTGCTATGTCTTCAACGTTTTGCCAAAGTTATTTTCAGTAGTTTTCTTTCTCGGTGCTGTCGCCTTTGCTTCAATGCAGATTGTTGCGACTATGTCTGACGGCAGCGACGACATGACCCTCCGCCGCCTGAAGAAGATTATGAGGATAGCCGATGTATGCTTTATCATTGCCGGACTGCTGATGCTTGAGAATGCCTATATGATGCTGTATAATGTCATTCCGTTGGATATATGGCTGAAATATTGCTGGAACAACTGGGTGATAGTGCTGCTCGTTGCGGCAATACTGGAGATATACACTTCCCACAGAATATCCTATGAACTGAAAAAGAAAGACAGATGAAACAACCTCTACTAAATATATTTCTCTTTGTCACAATTATTGTTGGGCTCATATCCTGTTCACAGTATAGTGTTATCGGTTCGTCGGACCTCAGCGATATGGATGGCAGGAAATTATATCTGAAGGCCATCGGACTTGATTCCCTTATCACTCTCGACTCGTGCGATGTCGTTCATGGCAAGTTCCAGTTCTCAGGTTCGCTCGATTCCACACGCATCGTAACCTTGTGTATGGACAATCTGCCCCTTATACCTGTTGTGCTTGAAGAGGGTGAGGTGCGCGTGCTGATTAACGGTCAGAAGCAGGAAAGCAAGGGTACTCCGCTTAACGACAGCCTCACGGCTTTCAGTATGCGCTATGAGACGCTGATAAATCAGTTCGAGGATTTGGAGCATATACAGAACCAAGGCTATATGAATGGCGAGAATATGGATTCCATAAACGCTATTCTTCAGACACGGCAGCGCGAGCTCCTGATAAAGGAAGATGAACTTGTGACATCTTTCATCTCCGCAAACTTCGACAACTGCCTTGGCCCGTACGTTTTCCAGCTTGCTACGAGCAATTACAAATACCCCGTCCTTGTGCCTTGGATTGAAGCACTTATGACCAAGGCGACCGAGAAATTCAAGAATGCCCCCTATGTCAAGGAATACATGGGAGTGGCTCAGCAGAATCAGGAAATCATGACAGGGGTGAAATGAAGACTGTAATCAGGGGCGGAATCATTGTAAATGAGGGTTGTCAGCAGAAGGCTGATATAGTAATTTCTGATGACAGGATTGCGGCCATTCTTCCTTTGGGGGAGAATGCTACGGGTTGTGACCGTGAAATTGACGCAACGGGAGCTTATGTGCTGCCTGGAGTCATTGATACTCATGTGCATTTCCGTGAGCCGGGAATGACCCACAAAGCTGACATGAACTCAGAGAGCCTTGCTGCTCTTGCGGGCGGGGTGACGTCAGTGTTCGAGATGCCGAATACCGTGCCTCAGACAACAACCCTGAAGACCTGGGAAGAGAAGATGGCTCTGGCAGCAGAGCGCATGCATGTGAACTATGCCTTCTTCCCCGGAGCAACAAACGATAACCTTGACGAATTGCGCCGTTTCGATGCGCATCGTATTCCCGGCATAAAGCTCTTCATGGGTTCCAGCACGGGCAATATGCTTGTTGACCGCGAGCAGGTTCTTGACGATATCTTTGAATTTGCTGGCGCAATGGGGCTGCCCTTGATGGCACATTGCGAGGATACGGAGCTCATCAATAAGCACATAGCATACTATAAGCAACTGACGGGCACCGACGATCCTGACGTGAAGCTGCATCCGCTCATTCGTGACGAGGAGGTTTGCCTAAAATCTACGGAGTTGGCTGTCAAGCTTGCCCGCCGACATAATACCCGTCTTCATGTTGCACACATCTCTACAGAGAAGGAACTTTCCTTGCTTGGCCTCAATGTCACAGGCGAAGCAACGGTGGCTCACCTGCTGTTCTCCGTTGTTGACTACGGCACGTTGGGTACAAGGATAAAGTGCAACCCTGCCGTGAAGAGTTTCCTCGATCGTGAGGCATTGCGCCGGGCCCTGACCGACGGAACTATCACTACCATTGCCACTGATCATGCTCCACATACTCTTGAGGAAAAGCAGGGTGGGGCGCTGAAGGCAATGTCGGGCATGCCTATGGTGCAGTTCTCGCTGGTGGCAATGCTGGGACTTGTCGATGACGGTGTGCTGACCATTGAGCAACTCGTGCGTCTGATGTGTCACAATCCCGCCACGCTCTTCGGCATCAGCGAAAGAGGTTTTCTGCGTGAAGGATACAAGGCCGACATCGCCATCGTGCGCCGCTCCGATACCCCTTGGACTTTGCAGAAAGAAATGATAAAGAGCAAATGTGGTTGGAGCCCCCTCGAAGGCCGTCAGTTCCACTGGCAGGTGGTCGGAACGGTAGTCAATGGAGGGACCAGCGCCGAGGCGCTTGAATTCGAAAGATAATTACTAGTACTACTAGTCTCACTAGTCCCACTAGTTTCTAAAACAATGCTTTACAAGGTTTACCAAATATTCGTTCTTATTCCGGTAGTGATACTAACCTCCATGTGGGCCGGTACCACGATGGCGGTGATGTGCAGCATCTCGCACCACCCCGACTGGTGGAGCTCCTTCGCCTCAAAGTGGTGGGCACGCATCATCCTTGCCGCAGCACTCATACGGGTCGAGGTGAAGGGTAGGGAGCATATAGTCAAGGGCGAGACCTATATCTTTGCCGCCAATCATCAGGGGGCCTTTGACATCTTTCTCGTCTGCGGCTACCTCGGTGTGAAATTCCGTTGGATGATGAAGCGTGCCCTTGAGAAGGTGCCGTTCCTCGGATGGGGCTGCAAGCACGCAGGATACGTCTTTGTCGATAACCGCAACCCCGGTGCCGTGCGCCGCACCTACCGTCAGGCAGAGCAGATACTTCTGTCGGGCATGAGTCTGGCGATGTTCCCCGAAGGCTCGCGCAGCAGCACTGGCGAGATGCAACCTTTCCGCAAGGGAGCCTTCGCGCTTGCCGAGGAGATGAAGATGCCCGTTGTCCCGATGACCATCAATGGCAGCTATTACATTTTGCCAAAAGGCAAAAAAATAAGGTTTATAAAACGTCACAAGTTGTCTCTGACGATTCATAAGCCTATATTCTTCGAAGATGGCGAAGCCCTCCGCGAAGAGTGCTACCGCAGCATCCTCAGTGCTCTGGAAAAATAAATCCCTGACAAGCATCGAAACTTGCCAGGGATTTATTTTTACTTTGGCCATTGGCTTTTGGCTACTAGCGCAAGCCTTTTGACTTCGTCGAGTAACACCTATAGTATCCTTCCCTCATACATCATACATCAGCCATCTGACATCTTACATCAGCCCTCAGCCCTCAGCCATCAGACATCAGTTGTCACTCACCTGTCCCTGTGGCATCAGATGAAATATAGCATACGTTAAGGTAGAAGCCCAGCCTGGAAACACACAACCCTTTTAATACAGGAATCCAAAAGCCCAAAGAGGAATAATGTTGCCAGAACCATATTCGATATCATCTTTGACTATGTAACCCTCTTTTGCATCAGACAATTGTTTATTGCCTTTTTTCTTTCCACCCACCTCAAAAGTCTTTCCGTCAATCTCAAAGTCACTGATTCGCGAATTGATAACATCAGTGACAACACGCGTCTGATTATAGAAGAAAGTCTCGCGGATGTTACCTGTATCAGTAGCATTATCACCTAACAGATAAGCCATATTAGTATTGTCGAGATATACTTTTTCCACCTTACCGATTCCCCTGATTCCACCAGTGTCATCACGCAACTGCCCAATCATTCCTGCCTGTTCCATATAGAGGAAATAATCTGGCAGTACATTGCGACTCACACCAACAACGGTGGCCAAAGAGTCCATAACTGGTTTGAAGGGTACACTTTTAGCAATGACGGACAACAGTTTCTTCAATTTCCTGCCAGTAGAAGCATTCATGTTGGCATATTGCGGAATATCTACCTCCATCGTTTGGTTGATAACTTGACGAAGGCGGAGTTCAAAGTCAGTATCACCAGCAAAGGGATAATAGCCTTTCTGGAGATAATTGCGGAACAGCGGCAGAGGATGACTCACATCTGCGATTTTCACTTTCAGATTAACCACTTCGGCAAGTGAAAAAACAGGAACCTGTATGTTATGGAACAGTTGAAGATACTCTCTGAACGACAGCCCTTGCATCATGAAAATGGGAGCGCGACGACTCAAGTCAGCGAACCCTTTGTAGATATCGAGTACAGACGAGCCTGTGAAACCCACCTTCACGTCAGGGTGAGTATCATAAATCTGTTTCAACTCACGCGACCAGTTTTCGTACTTGTGAATTTCATCAATAAATATCTGTTCGCCACCTTCTTTAGCAAACTCATCCACAGTCTCAACAATGGTATGTGATGAGAAATACAAGTGATCGGCACTTATGTAAAACAGACGTCTTGAATCTCTATGCACCTTAATATACTGCAAGACCATAGTGGACTTGCCTACACCACGTGGACCAACAAGACCAAACATGCGCGATTCCCAGCTAATCTTATCGTACATATAACGGTGAAAGGTTGAAGTAGTTTGCTTCAACTGACCTTCCATATATTCAGTAAGTGAGATGTCCATAAGCGATTATATTATGATTCTGGGTGCAAAGATAATAAAATTGCACTAAAGCAGTGCATTATTTCTGAAAAATTGCACTATTTGAGTGCAATTTAACTCTTCAAAGCCTATTTGACGCGCAAAAATACATTTTATACAGTTCTTAAACCCCAGCTCCACCATCAGCCATCAGCCCTCAGACATCAGACATCAGTTGTCACTCACCTGTCCCTGTGGCATCTGGGCATCTGTCACCAAGATCATATTTCCTGGCGATAAAATCTTTTGACATACCACTTGAATAGTACTCACTCAGAACTTGAAGCTTAAACGTCTCGTCATAATGTCTTTTCACTCTTCTGGACATAACTTCTTACTTTTGTTATGGCGAAAAATGTGTCAAGCTATTTCAGTACAAGACAGTCGGCCCCTCACTCGTGGTGGTAGGGCGTGGCACCTTGGGGAGTGGCAGGGATAAAGTTTATATGGCCGTCCCGGTCATAGCTCATCGGTTCGGCAATGACTGAGCGGCTGTAGCTGCCGCCGTCGGACAAGCCGCCGTTGTGTGAGAAGAAGAGCCACTGATCTTTGAAGCGGACGATGGCGGGATGGGTGGTGTTGGAATTGCCTGCTATCTCGCTGATGACGCCCATGGGCGTGTAGGGACCAAAAATATTGTCGGAAACGGCATAGGCAATTTTCTCCGGCCAGCCGCTGGCGTAAGTGAGGTAGTATTTGCCGTTGTGCTTATGCATCCAGGGCGCCTCGGTGAAATCCGGCACATCAATCCGGCGTATCTCACCGTCTGTCTCCGTCATGTTGTCCTTCAGTTTGGCGCAGTAGCACTCGCGGTTGCCCCAAATGATATAAGCCGTGCCGTCATCGTCGATCAGAATGGCGGGGTCGATGCAGGCCCAACTGTGCTTCGAGGCGAAGCAGTCTTTGTTGGTGAGCAGGGGTTTCCCCAAGGCATCCCTGTAGGGGCCGGTGATCTTGTCTGCGACTGCCACACCGATGCCGCACTGCGCAGAGGCGACGGGTATTCCGTCCAGTGCTTCATGTCGGTGGTGGAGTAGAGCAGCCAGTCCTTCATCACATAGCCCGACTGGTTGCCGGCGGCATCGTGTCCGGCAAAGAGCCACAGCGTGTCGTTTTCCACGAGTGCGGCCGGGTCGGCTGTGTGTTTGTTCCGAATGACGGGATTGCCGTCAGATTCGAATTCGTGCCTCAACACATAGCCCCACTTCTGCTGCAGGCGCTCCAGTTCTTCGGCTGTCACCGACATCACCGCACCGTGACGCGGGAAGAAGTCTTTGCGGAACGACTCCGGCTGCTGCGTGAACGCTTTCAGGTCCGTTGATGTCTGGTATTCGTAGCGACCGGATCCGTAGAGGTCGTACATCAATATCCACTTGCCGCTTCCGTCGTGAAGCGGAAACGTACTGCTGCCTTCGACATGAGTGCGGGTGCCTGCATACACGTCGAGGTATACGAAATCCTCCTTATATGGTCCCGTCAGTTTTTTCGAAGTGGCCTGCAGGATACCGTTCTTGATTTCCCGGCCGTTCTCGTCCTTCGTGTTGCCCTTATAGAACAAGTGGAAGACCCCGTCTTTCTCGATGATGTCGGCGTCTATGCTGCCGTATTTGGCGGAGAACAGCACCTTCGGCTCGCTCTCGAAAGCAGTAAAGTCCTTGTTGGCGTAGGCGTAGTAGGTGATGAGCGTCTTGCGGTCGTTGCGCTGCAGCGTGAAGTATATCATGTATTTCCCGGCCTTGCGGTCGTAGATGGTCTGCGGCGCCCATACCCAGTAGGCATCACCAAAGTTCTTGCTCCAGTCCTTTACGAGGTTGATTTTCGCATGCGTCCAGTTCACCAGATCCTTCGACTTCAGTAGCACGATGCCCGGGTTTGCACCCCATCCCTGCTTCGGGTCGTAGGTATGCATGTCTGTCGCCACGATGTAGTAGCACCCGTCCTCGCCGCGCAGGATGTGCGGGTCGCGTATGCCGCCGCTCTCGCTAATGCTGTCAGAAGCGATTATGGGTCTGTTGCCGTTCAGCGCATACCAGTTCTGTGCGTCCTCGCTCACCGCGAAGCGCAGTTGCTCCATCAGGTTTTGGTCGCCGCTGCCCTCAAAATAGGCGAAAAGGTAGCCGGCGGCCTCACCCCCTACCCCTCTCCGACTGGCGAGGGGAGTAGTTACTTGTGCCGAAGCCTGTAAGGATATTGCCATCTTCTTGCTCAGTCCCTCCTGCGTTAGCGGTACTGCGCGGATAGTACCGTCGCTGTTGAAGTGAAGGTACTCGGCACAGACGCTGCGGCGACAGTCACCACCGGGGGCACCGTCGAGGGCGTAACTACCATCGTGATAGATGTAGTACCACTTCTTTTTGAACTGTATGACGGATGGATGAATCGTAAAGCCGTGGTTGGCCGAGGTGCTGACGAAGCCGCCGTAGGTCCAGGGGCCTTCGATGGTGGGAGCCGTCGAATAGGCCATCTGCTCGGACTGCACGCCAGGGGCATCCGAGGCATAGACGTTGTAGTAGAGTTTGCCGCGTTTGAAGAGCCATGGGCCCTCGCTGTAGTTGCGCAACGGCACTTTTTTTATAGGGCCGTCCAGTTCGCACATATTTTTCTTCAGTTTCACCATATAGCAGTCGCCGTTGCCCCACGCCATCCACGGCGTGCCGTCGTCGTCGATGAGCACGGTGGGGTCGATGTCGGCATTGCGGCGGTGCGAGTCGGGTGTCATGTCGTCGGTGATAAGCGGCGTGCCGTCCTTACGGGCTGGACGGAAGGGTCCGAGGGGTGAGTCACTGACAGCCACATCGATGGCATGGCGACGGTGGTCCTTGTGATCGAGCGTCACGTAGAAGTAGAACTTGCCGTCGTGCTCCACCACCTGAGCCGCCCAAGCACCGTTGGGCACGGCATAGCTGAACACATCGGGGCGCAGCACCGTGCCGTGAGCTTGCCAGTGAATCATGTCAGTTGAGGAGTAGCACAGCCAGCCAGGCATGTTGAACCATCCACCCACATCGGCCTTGTCCTCGCCCACGTAGGCATAGACGGTGTTGTCCACCACGGTGAAGGCTGGATCGGCAGTAAAGGTGTCGGTGAAGAGCGGGTTCTGACCATCCACACGAGGCAGCGCCTCACCGCTAATCTCTAGGTTGCGGATGACTCCCCCGCGCACTTGCAGTGCATTGGGGAATCCTCCCGGGAAGCCGTGGCCTATCACCCACAGCGAACAATTGTGGCGCAGTGCCTTGCCTGGATAGGTCAGTGACGACGACGTTCCATCTACAGTGAGAGTTACGGTAGATTGGTCGCGCTTGCTGTCGTATTTCGATACCGCATCAACAGCATACCAGCGGTCAGCCTGCACCTCAGCACCAGCCCAAAGGCGATGTGCCTTCTCGTTACAGTCTGTCACTTCCACGAAGAAGCGGTGCTCTGTGTTGTCGTAGCCCAACGAGATGTCACAGTTGAGAGAATTCTTACCAATCAGATGGCTGGCCTTGCCTTCCTTGCACACGAATACCTGCTCGGTGCCCAGCGTGCCGCATTTCAGTTCGGCCTTCACACGCCACCAGTCCTGCATGTCTGTATAGGGCAGCGGGTGGTTGAAGTCCAGTTTGTACTCGCTGACATTGAGTGCCAACTCACCCTTCGTGGCATCCCAGTCCTTGAGGTTCCAGTCAGCCAGCGTATAGATCTTCTGCTGGGCCTGCGCTGTGAGCGCCAGCATCATAAGCAATAGTAAGAATAGTCGTCTCATGTTATTTCTCTACAAAGGTGTTGAATGAATGGGCGGCTACGGCGTCGTTGGACTTTTTTGGCGAAATAGACGCACTCCTTTTCGGGCAGTTCCTCCAATGCCGGCGAACTGGACATCACGGCGACGTCGATGCCGTTGCGGTCCATCTCGGCCGATGCGCTCTGCGCCGTCATTTGACAAGCAGTTTTCTGCCTTTCTTGACGACGATGGAACGATAGGATTTATCGACGCGTTGTCCGGCAAGATTATACAAAGGTTCTTCTTCAGCACCCCTCTCAA
>CACYKA010000004.1:0-94072 GCA_902774795.1 uncultured Prevotellaceae bacterium
CTGCTCTGAAGCTTTGAGCCAGCCAACTTACCTGTTGCTCCTTGGAGCCAAAAACCAACTTTTGCCATAGTAATTAAATGTTAATGAATTGAAAAATAGGAATTAAATAATAGAGTACTGCGAGAAATTATTCCTTTAGCTAGAGTTGTGTCTGAGTTGTGTCTGACTTGGGCCTGACTCTGACCGTGACTCCATTGCTATTGGATTTCCCGATGCAAAGGTACGATGCTTTACCCATACTACAAAATTGGGGAACTAAAAAAGAGATTTTCGAAAAAAATCGTTCCCTAATTTTTAGTGCCCGCAGAAAATGTGAATTTTGTGAATTGTGAATTGTGAATCTCTTCATTTTCAGCTACTTCGTCGAGTTCTCGCGAACCTCTTTAATAATATTTATTATATATTTTATATTATATTTTTGATAATATTATATTATGAAAGAAGTCCCCCCCCCTACCCAATATGGCCCCCCACTAAAATCACAATTCACAAAAATCACAATTCACATTCCTGTGTAAATAATTGCAAAAATCTGTTAACAAAAGTATATGTTATTAGGAGGTGAGTAAGAGATTAAGAAATATTGCGAAAAGTCATGTAAATAGGCAATATCTCGAATTATCAATTGAACTATAAAGTAGATTCTGTAAAGTATTTTTGAAAAATGCAATTTAACTTTCGTTAAAATTATTCATTTTCCTCTTCAGCCATTTTGAATGCATCACGTAGGCTAATATATGTTCAATTTTAATCAAAAAATGCCGTTTTCTTTTGGAGATTGGGAATAAATTTGTAACTTTGCAGGCAGTTCTTGGGAGAATTTCGTATAAAAAATATAACTCTCAGAGCAACTTAAAAAGACTAATCTAGCAATGAAGACAGAAAAACATATAGCAGCTGCAGCCGCTGATTTTGCTGAACGTTGGAAAGGAAGAGGCTATGAACGCGGCGAGTCACAACCCTTTTGGATTGATTTACTGACAAATGTCTTTGGCATAGAAACACCATCAGACGGTTTTATAACCTTTGAGGAACATCATAAGGTGGATGAATCAAATTATGTTGACGGACGTATTCCATCTACTCGTGTTTTGATTGAACAAAAGTCGTTGGGCAAAGACCTGCGTGCTCCTATTAGGCAAAGTGATGGTGCATTGTTAAACCCATTTCAGCAGGCACGTCGCTATGTGGTAGGCTTGCCCGTGTCTGAACATCCACGATGGATTGTGACATGCAATTTTTCTGAGTTCTTGGTTTATGACATGGAGCAGCCTAATGGCGAACCTGAGCAGATATTACTTGAAAATCTTGGTAAGGAGTACTATCGCCTGATGTTCCTTGTCGATTCAAAGAGCGAGCATTTGTCAAAGGAAATGGAAGTTTCCATTCAGGCTGGTGAGATTGTCGGCAAGATATATGATGCTTTGCTTGCACAATATAATGATGATTCTCCTGAAGCTCAAAGATGGCTTAATATACTATGTGTTCGCATAGTATTCTGCCTGTATGCTGAAGATGCAGGAGTCTTCAATCATGATCAGTTCCACGATTTCCTTGTGACATACGAGGCTAAGGACTTGCGTCGCGCTTTGCGTGACCTGTTTGAGGTGCTTAATACTCCCCAGGAGCAACGCAGCAAGTATCTGCAAGAAGAATTAAAGGCATTTCCTTATACTAACGGTGGTCTATTTGCAGAAGAAATTGAAATCCCACAATTCACAGAGGAACTGAAACAGACTCTGCTACAGAATGCCAGCCTTGACTTCGACTGGAGTGAAATATCACCCACTATCTTCGGAGCCGTTTTTGAGAGTACGCTGAATCCTGAGACACGCCGAAGCGGAGGTATGCACTATACCAGCATCGAAAACATTCACAAGGTTATAGACCCACTGTTCTTGAATGACCTTCGCAGAGAACTAGATGAAATTCTTGAGGAGAAAGTGGAAAAGCTGCGCAAGCGCAAACTTGGTGAATACCAGACGAAACTTTCATCTTTGACATTCCTCGACCCTGCTTGCGGCTCAGGCAATTTCCTTACAGAGACTTTCCTCTCCTTGCGTCGTTTGGAGAACGAAGCCATCCGTGAGATGTATCATGGACAGATGATGATGGGTGAATTTGTTAATCCCATCAAGGTCAATATTCAGCAGTTCTATGGCATCGAAATAAACGACTTTGCTGTAACTGTTGCCACTACTGCTCTATGGATTTCAGAGGCTCAGATGCTTGCAGAGACAGAGAAGATTATCCATCAGGACATAGATTTTCTGCCGCTGAAAAGTTATTTCAACATCCGAGAGGGTAATGCGCTTAGGATGGACTGGGATGTGATAGAGGTGCCCTCAGATATTCCTACGATATATGCCAAGAATGCTTACGTTATTTTTGAGGATGAACCAATGATGGCTAATGAACCAGCTGTATATGAAGACATAAACCTTGTTACTTCCGATGTGAAACGTGGTCCCAAGCCAAACATCAGATACAAGGTAAGATATGACTATATCATAGGCAATCCGCCGTTTGTAGGATACTCATTGCAGAGCAAAGAACAAAAAGAAGATATACTAAACGTATTTATCGACAAAAATGGTAAACCATTCAAAACGGCAGGTAAAATAGACTATGTGGCTGGTTGGTATTATAAAGCTGCACAACTGATTAAAAATTCCAAAGGAACTCGTGTCGCACTTGTATCTACAAATAGCATTACTCAGGGCGAACAAGTGGCAGCCATATGGAAACCATTACAGGAATTGTTTGGTATTCATATAGACTTTGCATATCGGACGTTCCGATGGGATAGTGAAGCAAGTCTTAAAGCCCACGTACATTGCGTTATAATCGGATTTAGTAATGTCAATGTTCCCAAAGTAATTTATGACGCTGGCAAAAAGAAAGAAGCAGAAAATATCAATGCATATTTAATTGATGCTCCCAGCGTTTTTGTGGGAAGTCGAAACAAGTCGATATGCTCAGTTCCTCAGATGGTATATGGAAACAAACCTGTTGATGGTGGTTTCTTATTCCTAACAAAAGAGGAACGTGTTGATATCCTAAAAAAAGAACCTCAGATAGAAAAATATATAAAACGTATTTATGGCTCTGAAGAGTACATTAATTGTAAAGAAAGATATTGTCTTTGGCTTGTTAGTGCTTCCCCTGCTGATTTACGGAACTCAAATTTTATACATAATCGTATAGAAAGTGTCAGACAATTTAGGCTTAATAGCCCCAAAAAAGCAACACAGGAATCTGCTACCTTCTCAAATGTTTTCCAAGAGGTAAGACAGCCTAATGTTGATTATATTATAGTACCTCGTGTTTCCTCTGAAAATAGGCGTTATGTACCTATGGGATTTATGTCACCAGAGATTATTGTGAATGATTCGGTACAAATAATCCCCGAAGCCACACTATACCATTTTGGCATACTTGAAAGCAATGTGCATATGGCATGGATGAGAGCTGTCTGTGGACGATTGGAAATGCGTTATCGTTACTCAAAAGATATTGTATACAACAACTTCCCTTGGCCTAATCCAACAGATGCCCAAAAAGCAAGAATTGAGCAGACGGCACAAGCAATACTTGATGCTCGTGCCAAATATCCTGATTCTTCTTTGGCAGACCTTTATGATGAACTGACAATGCCAGTAGAACTTCGTAAGGCTCATCAAGATAACGATCGTGCAGTAATGCAGGCTTATGGTTTCAACGTAAAAACTATGACTGAAAGTCAATGCGTTGCAGAGTTATTTAAGTTATACAAAGAAATGACAAAATAGATTATATAGCCGGAACAAAGATACGTCACTTTTATTTTGTGAATTTTGTGAATTGTGAATTGTGATTTTTGTGAATATCAGAACTACTGCCGCCGACGCAGGGGGAACATAACGGTTAGCGGTTCTTTTAGTCGCTTCGCTTTGTAAAAGCGGCAGAGCCGAGCGAGCGGTTAACGGTTAGCGATTAAAAGAAAGTTTTGTGCGCGGCGGCAACTCGGCGACGATAGGGGAAAATAAAACAAATAAAAAGGGATGACCGCTTGGCCATCCCTCTGTCGTTAAAATACCTATTAAGATTTTTACTTTTATTGATTTGCTTTCTTTACTTTACTTTACTTCCTTTACTTCACTTCCTCGAAGTCTGCATCCTGTGCGTTGTTCTGTGCAGAGGATGAACCTGTGCCCTGATTTGCCTGGCCATTGGTAGCTCCGCTCTGTGCGCCGCCCATGTCAGGACCTGCCTGTGCACCTGGCTGAGCACCTGCCTGATACATCTTCTGTGAAGCTGCCTGCATAACGGTGTTGAGCTCATTCATAGCTGCATCGATAGCTGCGAGGTCTTGTGCCTTGTGAGCATCCTTCAGCTTCTGGATAGCAGCCTCGATGGCTGGTTTGTCATCAGCAGGAATCTTGTCGCCATTGTCCTTGAGGAAGTTCTCAGTAGAGAATATCATAGAGTCAGCCTGATTGAGCTTGTCAATCTTTTCACGCTCCTTCTTGTCGTTCTCGGCATTCTGCTCTGCCTCAGCCTTCATGCGGTTGATTTCCTCTTCTGACAGACCGCTTGATGCCTCGATACGAATCTGCTGCTCCTTGCCTGTAGCCTTATCCTTGGCACTTACGTTAAGGATACCGTTGGCATCGATGTCGAAGGTTACCTCAATCTGTGGCACACCACGACGTGCCGGTGCGATGCCTTCGAGGTTGAACTGACCGATAGACTTATTCTGTGATGCCATAGGACGCTCGCCCTGAAGCACGTGGATGGTAACGGCTGTCTGATTATCTACGGCTGTAGAGAAGGTCTCAGACTTCTTGCAAGGAATGGTTGAGTTGGCATCGATAAGCTTTGTCATCACACCACCCATTGTCTCGATACCGAGGGTCAGAGGTGTTACGTCGAGCAATACGATGTCGCCTACGCCGCTTTCCTTGTTGAGGATAGCACCCTGGATAGATGCACCTACTGCTACTACCTCATCAGGGTTAACGCCCTTTGATGGCTCCTTGCCGAAGTAGTTCTTAACGAGTGCCTGAACGGCAGGAATACGGCTTGAACCACCTACGAGGATTACCTCGTCAATCTCTGATGTCTGCAGACCTGCGTCGCGCATAGCGTTCTGACAAGGTACGAGACATGCCTGGATAAGGTCGTGAGCGAGCTGCTCGAACTGTGCACGTGTGAGAGTCTTCACAAGGTGCTTTGGCACGCCGCCTTCTGCTGAGATGTAAGGAAGGTTGATTTCTGTAGATGTAGAGCTTGACAGCTCAATCTTTGCCTTCTCGGCTGCTTCCTTAAGACGCTGCATAGCCATTGGATCCTTAGTAAGGTCGATGCCTTCGTCGGCCTTGAAGCCGTTTGCCAGCCAGTCGATGATTACCTGGTCGAAGTCGTCACCGCCAAGGTGTGTGTCACCATTGGTAGAGAGCACCTCGAACACACCACCACCGAACTCAAGGATAGAGATATCGAATGTACCGCCACCAAGGTCGAAGACTGCAATCTTCATGTCCTTGTTTGCCTTATCGACACCATAAGCCAGAGCTGCTGCTGTAGGCTCATTGACGATACGCTGTACGTTGAGGCCTGCAATCTGACCTGCCTCCTTAGTAGCCTGACGCTGTGAGTCAGAGAAGTATGCAGGTACTGTGATGACTGCATCGGTAACCTCCTGACCGAGGTAGTCTTCTGCGGTCTTCTTCATCTTCTGAAGTACCATAGCAGAGATTTCCTGTGGAGTATATTTGCGGCCCTCAATGTCAACACGTGGATAGCCGTTCTCGTTGACAACGGTATAAGGTACACGTGTAGCCTCTTTTGCTGACTGCTCGTAGGTCTCACCCATGAAACGCTTGATGGAGAAGACGGTGTTCTTTGGGTTTGTAATAGCCTGACGCTTAGCTGGGTCACCGACCTTGCGCTCGCCGTCTTTTACAAAACCGATTACTGACGGAGTGGTACGCTTGCCTTCAGAGTTTGCGATAACCACTGGTTCGTTGCCTTCGAATACTGCAACGCAGGAATTTGTTGTTCCTAAATCAATTCCAATAATTTTTCCCATAGTTGTATAATTTTTTATGTTTGACTTCTAATTTTGTTTTGTTGCCCACATTTTTTATATATAATGTGACACTAACCCTTTTGCAATGGGTGTGCCACTGCGTCAGAAGCGACAAAAGGTGTGCCAAAAGTGCCATTATGGCATAAAAATACGCTGCCAACAAAAAAAAACGGCAAAAAATTTGGATGTTTGAAGAAAAGTTAGTACCTTTGCACCCGAAATCAAAAAGTATTGGGATATGGTGTAATGGTAACACTGCAGATTCTGGTCCTGCCTTTCCTGGTTCGAGTCCGGGTATCCCAACAAAAAAACCTCAAGCGATTGCTTGAGGCTTTTTTTTGTATCTTGAACTTCTTAAACTTCTTGAACTTCTTAAACTTCTTGAACTTCTTAAACTTCTTAAACCTTTTTACACAAGATGTGCTATGAGGTCTTCCTTGTCACCTGGCAGCATGTCGATAACAGGAATCTCAATCATTGTGTAGCATCCAGGCTGCTGCTTGAATGAAGCGCGTGCCACATTGACAAGCACCTGTGCCGTGAGGGCAGGGTTGTTAATCTTCATGTTGAACTCGAAGAGCTGATTGTGTGTCTTGCCACTTACGCCCTTGCGGGTAAGGTTCACACCGTGACCTACGTCGTTGAGGGCATCTACGCTATCTACTGCGAAGACGTGAGTCTCGTCGTTAGCGAAGTAAGGGTCGGCCTTGATGGCTTTTGTCACCTCTTCAAGTTTTGCGCCTTCCTCAAGTTCTACATATACCATGCGGCGATGTATGCCTTCGCCAACAGGGATTGTCATAGACAGAGCATCCTTCACGCCTGCCTTTGAACGTACGCAGACAGAATGTCCCATAGAACGTCCAGGGCCGAAGTTGGTGTAAGAGAGGCCTTTTGGAGCGAGGCTCTGCATGAGGGTACGAACGATAGAGTCGGAACCTGGGTCCCAGCCGGCTGAGATGACAGCTACTGTACCGTTCTTCTGACATACTGGCATGAGGGCACGGCGGTAGTCGATGATTGATGTGTGGATGTCGAAAGAGTCAACGGTATTGATGCCCATAGCGAGTATCTTCTCAGCATACTCCTGACATGAGCGGGTTGGGGTAGCAAGAATTGCGACGTCAACGTCCTTCAGCTCTGCTATATCCTTTACTACGGCATACGGAGCAAGCTCTGCGGGCTTGTTCTCTGCTCCTTTACGACGTACTACACCTGCAATTTCAAAGTCTTCACTGGCTTCGAGCGCTTCGATGGTAAATTTTCCAATGTTGCCGTAACCTACGACGGCTGCTCTGATTTTTTTCATAATAGTGAATTTTTTGTTTTTTGTTGTTTGGTTGTTGATATTTTATCTTTTAAAACTATTAACTATTATCTATTATCTATTAATTTTTAAAAGAATGTATTGGTGCCGGTATGCGTCCGCCGCGATTGATGAAACGGTCACACCCGAAGGTATTTACCGGCATGATGGGAGCATAACCGAGCAGACCTCCAAATTCCACAGTATCGCCAACCTTCTTGCCTATGACAGGGATAATGCGCACGGCTGTGGTCTTCTGGTTCACCATGCCAATTGCAGCCTCGTCGGCTATAATGCCTGAGATGGTAGTTGCCTTGGTGTCGCCAGGGATGGCTATCATGTCAAGTCCTACGGAACATACGCAGGTCATAGCTTCAAGTTTCTCTATGGTCAATGCACCAGCCAGTACAGCGTCTATCATGCCCTGGTCTTCAGAAACAGGGATGAAGGCTCCTGACAGTCCGCCAACATAGCTTGATGCCATTACGCCGCCTTTCTTGACCTGGTCGTTGAGAAGGGCAAGAGCCGCCGTAGTACCAGGTGCTCCTGCATGTTCCACACCGATGCATTGCAGAATGTCGGCAACAGAATCGCCGATGGCCGGGGTGGGGGCAAGAGAAAGGTCGATGATGCCGAAAGGTACTCCGAGACGTGCTGATGCCTCCTGTGCCACAAGTTGTCCCACACGGGTAATCTTGAAGGCTGTCTTCTTGACAGTCTCGCACAGAACCTCGAAATTGGCAAGGCCGTCAGACTTGGCGTGCCTGTCCATCTGCTCAAGGGCATATTTCACTACGCCTGGGCCTGAAACACCTACGTTGATGATGGCATCAGCCTCGCTGACACCATGAAAGGCACCAGCCATGAAAGGATTGTCATCAGGGGCGTTGCAGAGCACTACAAGTTTGGCACAGCCGAGAGAATCCTGTGTCTTGGTATATTCTGCCGTCTGGAGGATAATCTCACCCATGAGTTTTACGGCATCCATATTGATGCCCGTCTTGGTTGAGCCTACGTTGATGGAGGAACAGATAAATTCTGTCTCAGCCAAAGCCTGGGGAATAGAGCGAATAAGGAGCTCATCGCTTTTCGTCATGCCCTTGGAGACAATGGCGGAATAGCCTCCGAGAAAGTTCACTCCGACTTCCTTAGCTGCCTTGTCAAGAGTTTTGGCAATCTTGACGTAGTCAGCAGGAATCTTACAGCATGCGCTACCTACAAGGGATATAGGCGTAATGGAGATGCGCTTGTTGACAATAGGAATGGCAAACTCGCGCGAGATAGCTTCACCCGTAGAGACAAGATCGCTTGCAAGGGTGGTTATCTTCTTGTATATGTTATCGCAGGTAACTTGTAAATCGCTGTCAGCACAATTGAGCAGGTTGATGCCCATCGTAATGGTGCGGACATCGAGATTCTCCTGCTCGATCATCTTATTGGTTTCAAGTACCTCAGAGATGTTTATCATTTAATGATTTTTTTAAGTCAATTATGCATTCTTTTAGTCGGCTGAAACCTTTGTAAAAGCGGCAAAGCCGAGCGATGAATTATGCATTATGCATTATTAAATTCTGTGCATCTTGTCGAAGATGTCTTCGAGCTGGCACTTTACCTGTACGCCCATGCCTTCTCCGATTTGGGTAAGGTCGGCGGACACCTTGTCAAATGTAGTATTGCATTTTGACATATCTACAATCATCATCATGTTGAAGTATTCCTGCACGATGGTCTGGGATATGTCGAGAATGTTGATTTGTTTCTCAGAGAGGTATGTACATACCTTTGCTATAATGCCGACGGTATCTTTTCCGACGACGGTGATAATTGCACGTGTCATTGTAGAGTGTATGAAGAACTGCCATCGAAGCAGTGGGTGCAAACCTTGCACTTAGGAAGTCCGATAGCGGAAATAATTGTTTCGAGTTTTGAGAATTTTAAACTGTCGATGTTCAGACGCTTGGCAATCTCGTTGACCATACTGTTATATTCGGGAGAGTCGGTCTTGGCATATCTCTTCAATGTCTCCTCTGGAACATCTATATCCTTTGCAGTCTCAGCATCTGCCAGCATTGTTGCGTGGTCAGAATGAGTCTCAAGGTCCTTGATGACGCGACGGGCTATGAGTTCCAGTATATTCTTAGAAGCGGAGAAATTGACGAAAGGACAGCTCCAGATTAGTGGTGGGCATGCTATGCGCATGTGTACCTCACGGGCTCCAAGTTCCTTGAGAGCCTTGGTGTTTTCACGCAGCTGTGTCCCCCTGACGATGGAGTCGTCGCAGAATAAGCACCTCTTTCCCTCTAACATTGCCTTGTTGGGGATAAGTTTCATCTTTGCCACGAGGTTACGCATCTCCTGATTGGCTGGCATGAAGGAACGCGGCCAGGTAGGAGTGTATTTGCTTATGCAGCGCTGATAGGGCACTCCGTGACCTGCAGCATAGCCTGTTGCCATTCCGAGACCTGAATCGGGTATGCCGCCGGCATTATCAACTTCCGTATCATCTTCCTGACCCATGATATAGCCAGTTTTATAGCGCATCTCTTCTACGTTCTTGCCTTCGTAGATAGAGGTTGGGAATCCATAGTAAATCCACAGGAAAGAGCATATCTGCATATTCTCCTCAGCCTTGCGGAGAACTTCCATGCCGTCGGCAGTAAGACGTACTATCTCGCCAGGACCGACGAAGTAATCGATGTCGAAACCAAGATTAGGGAATGCAGAAGACTCCGACGTTGCCGCCATAGCACCTTCTTTCTTGCCGATGATGATTGGGGTTCGTCCCCAGAAATCGCGTGCGGCAATAATTTCAGTATCTGTGAGAATGAGCATGGAGCAAGAGCCTTTTACAGTCTTATAGACATGCTCTATGCCTTCTACGAATGTCTTGCCTTTGATTATAAGCTGGCCCACAAGTTCTGTGGGATTGATGCGTCCGGAAGAGAATTCTGTCAGTACATTGCCGGAAGTGAGAAGTTCGTCGGCAATCTCTTCCATGTTAATGACTTTTCCGACGGTAACGATGGCAAAGCGTCCGAGATGAGAATTCATAAGAAGAGGCTGTGCATCAGTATCGCTTATGACGCCGATACCTTTTTCACCGAAGAATTTCGGCAAGTCTTCTTCGAAGCGTGTGCGGAAGTAAGTGTTCTGAAGGTTGTGGATAGAACGCTTGAAGCCTCCGGTCTCGATGCTGTATGTCGCCATACCGCCACGCTTGGTGCCGAGATGTGATTGATAGTCAATGCCGTAGAAAAGTTCTTCTACGCAACGTTTGTGTTGTATTGTTCCAAAAAAGCCACCCATTGATGTAAGTTGAGAGAGTTATCCGTATATAATTTTACCTGTTTCCTTGTCTGTGTTTTCTGGTATGAAGGATTTGTTATACTGTGTCATACCGCGTAGTGACATACCCATGTTGCTGAATCCGCCGTCGTGGAAGAGTGTCTGCATAGTAACTTTCCTCGTGAGGTCGGAGAAAAGTGTTATGGTATAGTCGGCACAGTCATCGGCTGATGCATTTCCAAGTGGTGACATACGGTCGGCAAAGTCGAGCATTCCGTCAAAGCCCTTAATGCCGCCACCTGCTGTCGTCAATGTTGGAGACTGAGAGATACAGTTCACACGAACATGTTTCTCACGACCATAGATATATCCGAATGAACGTGTTATGGATTCAAGGAGAGCCTTGGCATCAGCCATATCGTTATATCCGAAGAATGTACGATGGCTGGCAACATAAGTGAGGGCAACAATAGAACCCCATTCAGAGATTGCGTCAAGCTTCTTTGCCACCTGTATCATCTTGTGGAATGAAATAGCGGAGATGTCGAGGGTCTTGTCAAGGAAACCATAGTCAAGATCGTCATAAGTGCGTTTCTTACGCATATTCATTGACATGGCACATGAATGAAGGACGAAATCAATCTTTCCGCCAAGTGCCTTCTGGGCTTCTGTAAAGAGGTTGGTAAGATCTTCGATACTTGTAGCGTCTGCAGGAATAACAGTTGCGTTGGTTTTATCTGCCAATTCCTTGAGAGTACCCATACGGATAGCAACTTCTGTGTTTGTCAGTACTATCTGTGCTCCTTCCTCTACAGCACGTTCTGCAACTTTCCAAGCTATTGACTGGTCATTAAGCGCACCGAATATGATGCCGCGTTTGCCTTTTAGTAAGTTATAAGCCATATTTGTTCCTTATACAAAAATACAGGCACAAAAGTACAAAAAAAATGTTAAGGGAATGAGGCGGCAATTACTTTTTTTGTGTGCGCAAACAATATTTTTTCAGTTTTCTTCTTATTTTTCATTTTTTTTTGTACCTTTGAGCCCTAATTTATGCTTCAATATCGTATCATAGACGACCTAAACCTGAGTGCAGAGGAAATAGAGGAACTCATAGCAACCCTTCCTGAATGGAGAAGGGAAGAGGCTCTCAAATTCAAGCATATTCAGGGCAGAAAAGAAAATGCGATGGCATACGACCTGCTGAGAAAGATGCTAGGTCATGAACCGCGTTTTGAATATGGGTCGCATGGTAAGCCCTATGCAGAGAACGGAAAGAACTTCAATCTGGCTCATTGTAAAAACGCCATAGGTGTTGTAATTGGTGATGGAGAGGTTGGCATCGACGTTGAATGTACTGGGCGATATAAGCCTGGACTTGCGGAATATGCTATGAGCGATGATGAGCTTAAGGAAATAGAGCAGGGAGGAGATTTGGCATTCACAGTATTGTGGACAAAAAAAGAAGCTCTGCTAAAGCTGACAGGGGAGGGTATTACGGACGACATAAAGACTGTACTTACCTCAGAGAGAATGAACAAAGTAAAAATCAAAAGCGGATATGACACAGAAAAACATTATGCTTGGAGTATTGCATACACTTGTAGTGATGCTGACTCTGACATTGACGAGTTGTGCTAATGATGATGACTATCGTGCTCCAGGCACTATACCTGAAACAGACTATGACTTCTCGTTTACATATGATGGCACAACGGGATATGTATATATTATTCAGGAACATACGAAGGGTACAAACGGTTTCCCTGTTGTAATAATGGCTGACGGATATACGCAAAAAGAAATAACTAGCGGAGAGTACGACAAAATCGTAAACAATGCTGTAAGTGCTATGAAGTCGCTGAAACCTATGACAGATCTTATAGACTATTTAGACATATATAAGGTGGTTGTGGCGTCAGAGGAAAGCGGTATCGACTATAAAAAACACAATACGGCATTCAAGACATATCTTGAGAGTAAGAACAGTACGAACGTATGGGGCGACAGCGTAAAGATAAAGAATTTTACATACTTTACTCTCAGACAGAATGAATCACGTTTGGATAATGCCTTGTCTATCGTTCTGCTAAATTCTTCGGAATATGCCGGCGTTACCCTTATGCAACTGGATACTCATGTGGAGGACAGTATTCCTTTGGGATGGTCGTTGTCTTACGTTCCTGCCTATGCCACAGTAAGTAATGGGGATAATGTGTTCAATGAACTTATACAGCATGAGGCTGTGGGACACGGTATAGGAAAACTGGCAGATGAATACTATTATAATGATATACCAACGGATGAAGAAATTGCGGATTTCAGGCATTGCCAAAAATATGGTTGGTCTCTCAATATAAAATATTTCGATGACGAGGAAACTGGAGCGATAGACTCGAAATATCTGTATAGAGCAGATAAGACGTTGAAGTACTATGTCCAAAAAAGTGAAAATCCCAGCGATGACAGATTGTCACCGTTTGCCAACGACAGCCGTTATGCAGACGAGAATTGCAAGTGGATTCAGGGTGGTTTTACGTTTATCACTCTGACAAATACCTATTGCGGTGAAGATATGGAATTCATAGAAGAAGATGGCAGTAAACACATGGAAAGTCCGAATCTTTGCAAATCGCATTTCTACAGAAGTTCTGGAATCAGCATAATGGGTGATGTCGTAACCTATGTGGACCTGAAATTTAACATATTGTCGCGCATGGCGCTGTACAGGCGCATTAATAGGGTGGCGAACGGTGCTGGATGGAAGTTTGACTATAGTGCATTCATGAACTTTGACAAACCTTCTTCTAGTACTTCCAATACCAAGAGACTATATGCAAAGAAGCCGACACCTTATTATAATTATAATAAGAGAAACGTGGAGGAGAGCAACAAGAAAAAAGCAAAACCAGTAATTTTAAGATAATGGCAATAATAAAACCTTATAAGGGTAAGGCTCCCAAGTGGGGCAAGGACTGTTATTTCTCAGAAACTGCTTCTGTGGTAGGAGAAGTGACAATGGGTGATGAGTGTTCTGTGTGGTTCAGCGCTGTTGTAAGGGGTGATGTAGCTCCAATAACAATGGGCAACAGATGTAATGTTCAGGATTGTGCTTGTGTTCATGTGACGAATACTACAGGACCGACAATTATGGAGGATGATGTCACGATAGGACATAATGCCACCGTTCATGCATGCATCTTGCGAAAGGGATGCCTCATAGGCATGGGTGCTACAGTCTTAGACCATGCAGACATCGGTGAGGGCGCTATCATAGCAGCCGGAGCATTGGTGCTAGGAGGAACGAAGGTTGGTGACCACGAAATATGGGGTGGGGTACCTGCCAAGTTTATCAAGAAAACATCACCTAATCAGGCAGAGAGCTATGCTGCCCACTATGCAGAGTACGCTAAGCAATACCTTACAGAGGATCAACATCAAAAGAAATAATGACACTCTTTTTATAAGGGTCTGACAGCAATGCATTCGTAACTTCACGGATGCATTGTCTTGTTTTTTGTATGCTCATCGACGGTTCAAGTTTCAGGATAATTTTCCTGATATGAAGCATATTTATTCTGCTTATGCTTGGTTTGTCTGGGCCAAGCACTCTATTCTTGAATATAACTCTCAGGCGTGAGACATATTCTGTGGCGGCACTGCTTACGGTATTTTCATCGCGGTGTTTCAGGAATATGTATATCAGGCGTGTGAAGGGAGGATAGAAAAAAGCCTGCCTTTCCTTCATTAGCATAGAAAAGAAACCCTCGAAATCGTTGTTGACAATCTGTTGTATCACAGGCAGTTGCGGAAGAGAGGTTTGCAGGATGACTTGTCCGCGATGATTCTTTCTGCCTGCGCGGCCTGCCACCTGTGTCATCATGTTGAAAGAATGCTCATAGGCACGGAAATCAGGCTGGTTGAGCATAGTGTCAGCATTCAGTATGCCTACTACGCTAACATTGTCAAAATCAAGACCTTTCGTCACCATCTGCGTTCCGATGAGCAGATTTGTCTTGCCGGCAGAGAAGTCGGATATGATGCGCTCGTAAGCATTCTTGGTACGAGTGGTATCAAGGTCCATGCGTGCAATACGTGCATAAGGGAATTCTTCGGCTATTATGTCTTCCACTTTCTCCGTACCAGCTCCAATGTCTTTCAACTCATGATTGCCGCAATCGGGACATTCGTTAGGCATGTGGTAGGTATATCCGCAATAGTGACAGGTAAGAGATGATGTATTCTTGTGATATGTAAGGGAAACGTCACATTTGGGACATTTTGGCGACCATCCGCATTGGTGGCATTGCACTATGGGGGAGAAACCACGTCTGTTCTGGAAAATAATTGCCTGTTCGCCATTGTGCAGGGCCTCTGAGACGGCTTCCCTGAGTTGTGGTGATAAAAGTCCGCTCATAATCTTACGATGACGCAGGTCTTTTACGTCAACCACCTGAATATGTGGAAGTTTAATTGCTTTATAGCGTTCTGTTAGCGTTATAAGATGATATTTCCCCTGTTGGGAATTATAATAGCTTTCTGCTGACGGCGTTGCTGTTCCCAGTACTACCTGTGCTTTTGCCCATTGTGCCATAACCATTGCAACAGAACGAGCATGATATCGCGGTGAGGGATCTTGCTGTTTGAAACTTGTCTCGTGCTCTTCGTCTATGATGACAAGTCCCAAGTTCTTGTAAGGCAGGAAAATTGCTGAGCGTGCGCCCAGGATGACGCTGTAGGGCGCTTCAGAGAGTTGCTTTTGCCATATTTCCACACGTTCGGCATCTGAATACCTGGAGTGATATATACCCAGTTTGTCTCCGAAGATGTTCTGCAGACGCTGCATTATCTGTACTGTCAGCGCTATCTCTGGCAGTAAGTATAGCACCTGCTCGCCTCTGTCGATAGCTTCCTTGATGAGATGGATGTATATTTCCGTCTTTCCTGATGATGTCACGCCATGCAACAAAATGGGCTTTTTTACTTCTTCCTTTTTGAAGTTGGAAATAGTGTCGAAGGCTTCCTGCTGTGCATGGCTGAGAGGATTTATCTTCTCAAAATGCGGAATGCCGCCATTGTTTAGCCTTCCCACTTCGGCATCATACAGCCTGAGTACCTTTCTGACAACGAGATTGCGTATCACGGAAGTGTTACAATGAGTCTCATTCATGAGTTCTTCACGTGTAACCTGTTGATTGTGTGAGGTTAACTCCAGAAATATATTGAAGACCTCTAACTGTTTTGGTGAACGGGAGAGAAGGCTTATAGCCTCAACAAGATTCTGTTTGTCAGCATATTTTTCTGCCAACGATACATAAGTCTCTGTGCGGGGACGATAGTTTTCTTCTTTCCTGATACCATGTGGCAGGGCTGCTTTCAGTATATCTCCCAGCGGAGACATGTAATATGAGGAAATCCATTCCCACAGCTTGTATTGTTCTGGCAAAAGGATAGGTTTTTCATCAATAACGTCAATGATATCCTTTACCTTTATGTTACTGTCAACAGAAGTAGCATGGTGGCTGCGAACCACCAATGCCGTATGTGTCTTAGTAATGCCAAATGGCACTTTTACCCTTATGAAAGGTTGTATTTTTCCTTCCAGCACTGTAGATACAGAGTAGGTGAACAGCCCTTCGAGGGGCAGGGGAAGGATAACATCAACTAACAAGTCCTACTCTTTCTCTTTGGCTCTAACAACTAATTCGTTATCAATCATACGTTGCATATAGCTCTGTATAATAGCTTTCAGCTCCTTCTCCATCTGCTTGAACTTCATAGTTCCGAGAAGGTTGTGCTGCATCATCCAGTCATTTTTGTAATCATATGCAGCGATGACATCATCTCCGTCAAACTGTATGACATAGTCACCCTTGACATACTGGTATATACCTCCGCCAGTATGGTTTACTGCCCATGTCTTGTCTGCAGGAGTGTTCAGAAGGTCATTGCCGAAGGCTATATAAGGCTTGTTGTATCCCATATATTGCAGCAATGTCGGCATAATGTCAATCTGTTGTGCAACACAATGCATGCGACCATGTGGCAGGTCTCCTGACGGATCATAGAAGATTATAGGAACCATAAACAGTCCCAGATCTGTAGCATATTCCGGATGGTCAAGAATGTTTGTGTGATCAGCAGTAATGACGAAGATAGTGTTCTTGAACCAGGGCTGTTTGCTGGCAGTATCAAAGAAACGGTGCAACGCCATATCAGTATAGCGAACACATTTGTGCATAGGATTGTCACCCTCGTCAGGGAATTTGCTTTGATATTCTTCAGGAACTGCGTATGGATGATGACTGGAAGCCGTAAATACAGTCGTACAGAATGGCTCCTTCATAGATGTCATCGTCTTGGCATAGAACTGCAAGAACGGCTCGTCCCATATAGCCCAGGTGCCGTCATAGTCATGGTCGCCTCGGAAACGAGAATCCTTGTTGAATTCGTTCCTGCCATAATAATTCTTGTATCCTGTAGTGCGGGCATAAGCCTCAAATCCCATGCTGCCGTTCTCTGCACCGTGGAAGAATGCCGTTTGATATCCGCACTTGCGAAGTTCACCCGCTATACCGCTGACATCGTTCAAAGATGACGGAGTAAGGAAGAACGGTTCTATGAAACGAGGTATTGACGAGAGTATAGAGGGCATTGCGTCTATACTTTGGCGTCCGTTAGCGAAGGTGTAATCGAATGTGAGCGATTTGCCAATCAACTCATCTATAAATGGCGTATAGCCTCTGTAACCGGACTTTAATATGCCATCGTTATATTTTCCGATGTATTCACGTCCAAGACTCTCGACAATAATTATTACGACATTCTTCTTCTTTGCAACGGAAGCCCTGCCTCTGATTGGGTATTTCTCATTACGAACAGGAGAATATATCTTATCCAGTTTGCGCTGAGAGAAATATCCTGGATCTTCAAATACGTTCTTGCCTATGGTACGAATAAGAGAGAAAGGTGTGTTAAGAACAATACCTGTTTCTATCGGGTGGTTAACGTATTGGTTGGCATTGCTTATGGTGATAGGACGTGTGGCTACTGTAAATCCTCCACGCATTCCTACAACACACAGCACAGTATAGAATACGAGCACGGTGATATTTGCAACGTAATAGAAAATATAGTTCCATGCTCTTTTCTTACCGAATGAATACATTTTGGGGCATGTGTAGTATCTCCATAGGAAGAAGATCATTGCTACAGCTGCCAGCACGAGATACCAATGCTTCACAAGTTCCAGGAAGAAGATTCCTCCAAGATTGTTTTCGTTGGAGAACTCACTAAATACACTTGTGGTAGTTCTGTGACCCGTATATGTAAAGTACACGGCATCAGCCAAATTAAGTATTATGCTAATGCTGTTTATGATGATATACACGTATTTTGCTGCCTTGAACCATTTCGGTCTCTCAGCCAAATGGCAGGGTAACAGCAGCATAAGGGCATATATCGCATTAGTGTACAGGATGCCTGATGTGTCAAACAACAAAGAGCCCTTAATCAGAAGCCATATTGATAAATCCTGGAAATTAGTACTCAGTAATGTCCAGTTTTCTATGACAAACAGTATGCGGCACACCATGTAAACAACGTATGCCAGCAACAGGTTTAATATGAGCGTTTTTATTTTCACGGCTGCAAAGATAATAAAAAAGTAGGATATGGAGTAAAATATTTGCTATTTTTTTACTTTATTTATAAAAAAATGAAAAATACGCTGCGAATCTCACGACTTGCAGCGTATTTAAAGTATGTTTAACTATAAAATCTCTTCTTAATAAAGAAAAGCCTCACGGTTTTTCTTTGTTATCCAAGAGTTAAACAATCTTTTCTAACCTAATAACTAAAACCTAAATCTATTATATATCTACTAACCTAAACAATATCTTTTTTGTTTGCGATGCAAAGGTACGAACTTTTTACTGTGTGCGCAAACAATTTTTGAAAAATCTTTCAGAAAAGGCCTTTTTCTTGATATTAATCAAGCATAAAAAGGTTAATATAGCCGATTTTACGCTAAAATGATGCCTTTTATACAAAAAGTTGAAGAAATACGTCCAAAAAGGGGGTAAAAATGCATTTTTTTAGGCATTTTATGTGCTTTTTTTTGTAGTTTCTACATTTTTTTGTATTTTTGTCGCAACTATTTGTTTATTGGGTATGTTGTATAGTGTTATAAAGATATTGGTAAGAAGTGTGATGGGTGTAATCCTGCTAGTATTTCTATTAGTAGGAAGCCTGCTGATGGCTCTGTCAACTGATGTGGGACAGCAGATATTGTATGAATATACGTTCAGGACGCTCCAGAATACTTTAAACACTCGTTTGGTTGTTAAGGAGATAAAAGCTGATATCATAAGGGGCAGGGTAATGCTTCATGGTTTTGAGCTTGATGACCGGGCAGGTGTAACGATGCTGAAAGTGGATTCTGTCGGAACTCAATTAGGATTAAATAAGATTTTCGACCGTGAAATAACGATTAGGGGCCTGTATATGAAGGGCGCATCAATGTTTCTGTACAAAAATCGTCCTGATTCTGCTGCTAACTATCAGTTTGTGCTGGATGCCCTAAAGGCTAAGTCGGCGAAGGATAAAAAAAAGAAGGCTAAGAAAAAGAAGAAGGAACCTTTCTTTCATATTTCTGCAGATATGGCCAAACTGTTAATACAGAGGACCAATTTCAGAATGGACATACTGTCTGCTCCAAGGAAGGGAAAAGATACACTTGATCCTAATCACATTGATATAAGGAATCTTTCTTTTATTTTGGAGGGCAATATTCAAAAAGAATATCTTTCCGATGTCGTGCTAAAGGATTTCCATGTCGCAGAAAAGAATTCCGGAGCAGTATTTACATTGCAAAAGGCTTCTTATCATACGCACAGACAGGAGAATGTAGATATTGCGTTCGAGGGCTTGAGGTTCAGATATCAGGACAAACGTGTTAAGATGAACACATTGAGTATTCAGCAGCATAATGGCCACTTTGACTTCACAAAGCCGCTCTCTTTGAAGGTTGACTCTATATTCTTCCAGAATGATAATCATAAACCTAGGAAGAACTTCAAGAAGCCTAACAGAGGATGGTTTGATCCAGGTCACTTGAATGCTGTAGCATCATTGGAGGCAACAGTCAACTATTTGTCAAAAGACAGCCTATATGCCCATATTACCCATGTTGAGGCTGTTGATAGGGCAAGTGGACTGGATATGAGAAACTTTTCTGCATTTGTAACGCGAAATAAGGATAAGATTACCCTGACTGATATATTTATTGGTATGATGCGTACGCGCATACATATTAATAAGGTGAATATGAGGGGTACGACTATCGAAGATTTCCCGATGGAGGCAAAGGTTTATCTGCAGGATATTGCAAAACCGTTCGCCCCGATACTTAGCAATTTCACAACGCCTCTGGATCTGAAACTTGTTGTAGGAGGTGATATTGACAGATATTTGTTTAAGAAAATACGTATCACTACAGCTGATCAACGTCTTCTGATTACAGGCGAGGGAGATTTGTGCGATGTAACGAAAAAGCGTGACCTGACGCTGCATTTCTGGGATTTGTTCTTGGAAGCTTCAGATGGTATCAAGGAGCAAATCGTAAACCATTTCTCGAAAAAGGTACGTCTTAAGATGCAGCGTGAGATGAAGGCCCTCGGAAATGTCAGATACAAGGGAAAAGTAGGCATTTTCTTCAGACGTCAAGATATCTCAGGTACGTTGTTCACCCGTTATGGGGACGTTGACTTTGCCTTTACTCTTGACGGTAATACACGTCACATGAGTGGTACTATGAATACTGACTCGTTGAATTTGGGTGCCATAATGAACGTAAAGAATCTGCATATATCCAGGATGAATGCAGTATATGATTTTGATATTACCTCCAAGCGTAAGGCCAAGATGCTGGGTATAAAACGTAAAGGACGCCTGCCAATAGGAATGCTGAATGCAACGTTAGGTGCCGGAAAATATGGCTCCTTTCACATAAAGAATCTGAAAGCAAGTATTGTCAGTGACGGTGCTGTTGCTGAGGGACATATCGCCTTGCCTCAGTCTTTGGTTGATATTGATGTCGATTTCTCTTATACTCAGACAGATACAGAGCAGGGCTTGAGAGTGCATCCGAAATTCCATTTCACAGACAAGGTGAGAAAATTCTTCAGATTACCTCCTAGGAAGGATAAGGATAAGAATAATAAGAATACACAGAATGCTCAGAATAATAAGAATACTCAAAATAGTCAGAAAACTCAGAAAAAATCATAATTAATTCCCTAAAACAATGAAACAACTAACCTTGACCTCAAGAAAGTCATTCTGCGGAATACTGTTTTCCGCTGCAATGATGTTAATCGCTATGCCTGTAAGCGGCCAGACGTTCACAGAGTGGCACGACCTGAATGTAAATGAAGTGAACCGTTATCCTGTTCACACAGAAGTGTTGCCTTCTACATCGGAGAAGATTTCTCTTGAAGGAACATGGAAATTCAAGGGTGTGATGAATGCTGACGAGCGTCCTACGAATTTCTTCAACACCAACTTCGACGACTCTTCATGGGGCACGATGCCTGTTCCCGGATGCTGGGAGTTTAACGGATTCGGTGAGCCTATATACGTAAATGTGGGCTTTGGATGGAGAGGACATTTCCAGAACAATCCTCCTAATGTGCCTGTGAAGGACAATCACGTAGGTTCCTATCGCAAGACAGTCTCTGTACCTGCAAGTTGGAAGGGCAAGCAGGTGATTATCCACTTCGGTTCTGTTACCAGCAACATCTATCTGTGGGTGAATGGAAAGTACGTCGGCTACTCTGAGGATGCAAAGATAGCTGCTGAATTCGATATTACTAAGTTTGTGAAGCCGGGTGATAACCTCATCGCTTTCCAGGTGTTCCGCTGGTGTGACGGCTCTTATGACGAGGATCAGGACTTCTGGCGCCTGTCCGGTGTATCACGCTCCAGCTATCTCTATACCAAGAATCCTAAGAAGCAGATTACTGACATCCGCATCACACAGAGTCTGACAGATGACTACAAGGACGGTGTCCTCACCGTTAATGTCAAGACTAAGGGCGGTTCCAATATTACTTATTCCCTCAAGGATGCTTCTGGTAAGGAGGTTGCAAATGTTGTGGGTAAGGGAGAAGAGACCGTCATAAAACTTGCCAATGCCAAGCAATGGAGTGCAGAGACCCCTTATCTCTATACCCTGACCGCTACGCAGGACGGCGGTGAAGTCGTAACCCAGAAGGTCGGTTTCCGTCGTGTGGAGATAAAAAATGCCCAGCTGCTGGTTAATGGTCAGCCAATATACATCAAGGGCGCCAATCGTCATGAGCTCGACCCTGATGGCGGCTACGTTGTTTCCCGTGAGCGTATGCTTGAGGATATTCGTCTTATGAAGCAACTTAATGTCAATGCAGTACGTACGTGTCACTATCCTGACGACCCTGTATGGTATGAATTGTGCGATGAATACGGCATTTATGTGTGTGCTGAGGCTAACCAGGAGTCCCATGGTTTCGGTTACGGTGATGAGGGAAAGCGCATGGCACCGCTGTTCCATGAGCAGATTATGATGCGTAACAGGAACAATGTCTCAACAAAGTTCAACCATCCTTCAATTATCATTTGGAGCCTTGGTAACGAGACCTGCATGTCAGATAATTTCCTCGATGCCTACAAATGGATAAAGTCTCAGGACCTCTCTCGTCCTGTACAGTATGAGCAGGCACGTACTGGTGAGGGCACAGATATCTTCTGTCCTATGTACTATTCACAGTATAGTTGTGAGGAATATTCCAAGAAGGAGTCTAGCGTGAAGCCTCTGATAGAGTGCGAGTATGCACATGCTATGGGCAATTCTGGTGGTGGATTCAAGGAATATTGGGACCTCGTGCGTAAGTACCCTAAGTTCCAGGGTGGTTTTATTTGGGATTTCGTTGATCAAGGCATCCGCGACAAGCGCGACAAGACAAAGTTCCTTTATGGTGGCGACTATAATGACTACGACGGCTCTGACAACAATTTCAACTGCAATGGATTCATTACCTCCGACCGCAAGGTGACTCCGCAGGGTTATGAGTACGGCTACAACTACCAGAATATCTGGACTGAGGCTAAAGACCTCTCCAATGGTGTAGTAAGCGTGAAGAATGAGAATTTCTTCCGTCCTCTTGACTATGTTAACCTCAAGTGGACATTGACATCCAATGGCGTCAAGGTGAAGGAAGGTATCATTACCGACCTTAATATTCAGCCTCAACAGAGCAAGGACATCACGATACCTTTCAGTGGAGAAGGCATGGAGCAGCAAGGCGAGATTATCCTTACGCTGTCGTATGTCATGAAGCAGGACGAACCGATGCTTAAGGCCGGTCAGGAAATTGCCCATCAGCAGCTTATGATCAACAGCTACGACTATGCTGCCGAGATAGCTGCCAAGGCTGGCTGCGATGTTGTCAGTCCTACCCTCAAGGCTCCGTGCGAGCTGCCGTTCACCCTGCGTCCAAGCTTCTGGCGCGGCATGACCGATAATGACTTCGGTGCAGGGCTGCAGCGTAAGCTTAAGGCATGGAACAATCCTCAGATGGACTGCTTGTCACGCACTGTCGAGGGTTGCAAGGTGGTGGAGAAATACCGCATAAATGCTGTTCATGCTGACTTCTCCCTGACCTATACCTCTGTTGCTGATAATGTATGGAAGATTGAGGAGAGCATCACCTTCGATGCTGATGCCAAGGATGTTACTAATATGCCTCGCTTTGGCGTTGTAATCCTGCTGCCTTACGACATGGATAAGAGCACATGGTACGGTCGTGGTCCTATTGAGAACTATTCTGACCGCAAGATGTCGCAGAATATTGGTATCTGGTCAGCTACTGCCGACGAGCAGTTCTGGCCCTATGTACGTCCGCAGGAGACTGGTTCTAAGTGCGATATCCGTTGGTGGCAGCAGACCAATGCAAGCAAGAGCCAGTGCCTCGAAGTATTCTCTGATGACAGCTTCTCAGCATGCGCCCTGCACTATGAGGTTCGCGACCTTGACGAAGCTGCAAAGAAGCAGCGTCATCCGCAGGATATCAAGCTCTCTTACTATACTAACCTGTATGTTGACCAGCAGATGGCCGGCGTAGGCGGTGTTGATTCTTGGAGCGGCATGGCAGAAGCTTTGAAACCTTATCGCGTTGAGGCCAAGAACAGGACGTTCACGTTCTATGTAAAATGTAAGAAGTAAGATGTCTGATGTGTATGACCGAAACTGACAGAAAATTCATGCGGCAGGCTATAGACCTGAGCATTGAGAATGTCCGTAATGGTGGTGGGCCTTTCGGGGCAGTAATCGTTCGCAATGGCGAAGTGGTAGCCACGGGTGTGAACAATGTAGTGCCACACTGTGATCCTACGGCCCATGCCGAGGTCAGTGCCATACGTAAGGCATGCCAGAAGGTAGGAGATTTCAAACTTGATGGCTGTACTATATATACCTCTTGCGAGCCGTGCCCCATGTGCCTCAGTGCTATATACTGGTCTGGCATAGAACGCATTTTCTATGGCAATACCAAGCAGGACGCTGAGGATATCAATTTCAGTGACAAGTTTATATACGATGAGCTTGCCCTTCCCATGACGGAGCGTCGTGTGCCTGCAGTAAATATAATGCGTGAAGAGGCCCTCGAAGCCTTCCGTGACTGGGAAGACAAATCCGACAAGGTGGAGTATTGATTTATAGTATGTTAATGAAGCACAGTCATTATGAAAAACTGGTTTTCTTATCTTTGCCTAGTGCTAGGGATTATGATGACGTTCATGTCCTGTAGCGAAGATGAAAATGATCATATTGTATATGGCGTCGGTGCTATCGCGCTAGATAAGACCGAGGTAACCCTTACCGTTGGTGGTACTCCTGTGGAACTGGAAGCAACCTTGCTTCCTGATAATGTCACCCACAAGGATGTGGTAATGTGGACTACGAGCGACTCTACTGTCGCTATTGTTTCTGGCGACGTCGAGGTGCGAACTGTTGTCGAGGAGCCATCCGAGGATGATGAAGCATCCCAGGAAGGGGAACCATCTTATAGTCAGGGAAAATCTTTTGGTCAGCCAGTAACTAGGATATTGGTAATACCCATTGGCATAGTGAAGCCAGTCGGTCCGGGCACCGCTACTATTACCGCCACGGCTGAGAGCAAGACAGCTACTTGCACAGTGACGGTAAATCCCATCCAATAATGGTAATAGCAGAAATTGCAATCACGCAGTTTCTGCTTTTTTAATTTTTTCAGGCGAATTTCATGAGAAAAGTTAAGAGTTAACGTTTTTTTTGTACTATTTAAGTGCTCTTAATTTTTAATTCATATTTTTTTTGTATCTTTGCACGCGAAATTAAATAAAAGGACGATAAAATGGCTTTTTTTGGTTTATTTGGCAAAGATAAAAAGGAGACCTTAGACAAGGGTCTTGAGAAGACGAAACAGAGTTTTCTGGATAAGGTGGTGCGTGTTGTCGCTGCCAAGGATACGGTGGACGATGATGTGCTCGATGATCTTGAGGACATGCTTATAACGAGCGACGTGGGTGTTGATACTACGTTGAAGATAATTAAAAGGATTGAGGAGCGCGTGGCCCGTGATAAATATGTCTCTACGAGCGAACTTAACAACATATTGCGTGACGAGACAGCTTCACTGCTGGCTGAGACTGATAATACTGACGGCACATGGAGCCTGCCTACTGACCATAAGCCCTACGTGATACTGGTTGTGGGCGTAAATGGCGTCGGCAAGACGACAACCATCGGCAAACTGGCTCATATGTTCAAGTCTGAGGGCCTGAATGTGGTTCTGGGCGCAGCTGACACCTTCAGGGCTGCTGCCGTGGAACAGCTATGTATTTGGGGTGAGAGAGTAGGGGTGCCCGTAGTAAAGCAGCAGATGGGTGCTGATCCTGCCAGCGTGGCTTTTGATACTCTGCAGTCAGCAAAGGCTAGTGGCGCTGACGTGGTATTGATAGACACCGCCGGACGTCTGCACAACAAGGTAAATCTCATGAACGAGCTTAAGAAGATTAAGGACGTGATGAAGAAGGTTATGCCCGAGGCTCCCGACGAGGTGCTTCTGGTACTTGATGGCTCTACCGGACAGAATGCCTTTGAGCAGGCTAAGCAGTTCTCGGCCGTGACACAGATAACCTCGCTCGCGATAACAAAAATCGACGGCACGGCAAAGGGTGGTGTAATTATAGGCATCTCCGACCAGTTGCAGGTGCCAGTGAAATACATCGGCCTCGGCGAAGGCATGGAAGACTTGCAGTTGTTTAACAGAAAGGAATTTGTAGATTCTCTCTTTAAGAGCTAACTTTCAACTTTCAATTTTCACCTTTCAACTTTCACCTTTCACCTTTCAACTTTCACCTTTCAACTTTCACCTTTCAACTTTCATCTTTCAATTTTCAACTTTCAACTTTCAACTTTAAATGATCGACATTATCTCCCTAGGGTGCTCAAAGAATCTCGTTGACAGCGAGAGCCTGCAGAGGAAGTTTCAGAAGAACGGCCTTTGCTGCGTCATTGATGCACCGGAGGTAACGGGTGATACAGTCATCATAAACACCTGTGGATTCATAGAAGACGCCAAGCAGGAGAGCATCGACACCATACTGCAGTTTGCAGATGCTAAGACAAAAGGACAGATAAAGCATCTGTATGTCATGGGATGCCTTTCGCAGCGCTATAGGGAGGAACTACAGCAGGAAATACCTGAGGTTGACAAGTACTATGGCAAGTTCGACTGGGAAGGACTGATTGATGATGTAAGATGTATGATGGCTGATGTAAGAGAACTGAAGGCTGACTCTCACTCCCTAACTGGGGAGGGTCGGGGTGGGGCCTCTGCCTACATAAAAATCTCTGAGGGCTGTGACAGACATTGTGCTTATTGTGCCATACCGCTTATCACGGGCAGACACAAAAGCCGCAGTATGGACGACATACTGGGTGAAGTGAGGGAAAAAGTCAGCGAGGGCGTGAAGGAATTTAACGTCATTGCGCAGGAACTGACCTATTACGGCATAGACATCGACGGCAAGCGCCACATAGCCGAGCTGATTGAGGAAATGGCCGACATACCGGGGGTACATTGGATAAGACTTCACTATGCATACCCCAATCAGTTTCCTCTTGATCTGCTGAAGGTGATGCGCGAGAAAGACAATGTTTGCAAGTATCTCGACATAGCATTGCAGCATATTTCTGACAGCGTGCTCAGTAACATGTGCCGCAACACCACCAAGGAAGAGACAATGGAACTGGTTAGGCAAATTCGCAGGGAAGTGCCCGGAATATGTCTGAGGACGACCCTGATGGTAGGTTATCCCGGAGAAACCGACGAAGACTTCCAGGAGCTGGTGGACTTTGTAAAGTGGGCTCGCTTCGAGTGCATGGGAGCATTTGCCTATTCTGAGGAAGAAGGCACATTCAGTGCCGAACACTTCGAGGACAATGTGCCGGCAGAAGTGAAGCAGGCACGCCTTGACAAACTGATGAGAGTGCAGCAGCGCATATCCCAGGAGGTTATGGACGGGCACATTGGCAAAACCATGGAGGTGATCATAGACAGGGAAGAGGGCGACTACTACATTGCCCGCAGCCAGTACTCATCGCCGGAGATAGACCCGGAGATACTCATAAACAAGGAAGACGGAATGTTAAACATAGGTGAATTCTACAATGTCACAATTACCGACGCTGAGGAATTCGACCTGTATGCAAAGATATTATGAACAACAAGGATTTGATTACAGCACTGTCACAGAAGACAGGCCTGAAAGCTACAGACACGCAGAGCATGGTGCTGACGACGTTCAGAGCCATTATCGAGAAGATGTGTGAAGCAGAACCTGTAAACGTCAATGGTCTTGGCACCTTCGACGTGAGGAAGAGAAACGAGCGTATTATAGTTAATCCTGGTACGGGAAAGAAGAATCTCGTTCCGCCAAAACTCGTAGCAACATTCAAACCAAGGAAAAAGTAACAGCTTCAGATTATGGCAACATCAAAGGATATAGCAAAGATTATTGCTTCCCAGCATGGCATAAAGCCTGCTGAGGCAGAGAATTTCATACAGCAGCTTGTAGATACTATCAACGAAGGAATAGAGAATGACAGGCTGGTGAAGATTAAGGGTTTCGGAACCTTCAAGATGCAGTCGATCAAGCCGCGTTCAAGTGTCAATGTAAATACAGGTGAGAGAGTGGTGATAGGCGAGCACGACAGGATTACCTTCCTGCCTGATGCATCAATGAAGAATACTATTAACAAACCGTTTGCCCACTTCGAGACAGTAGAGATTGCAGACGGAAGTCCTCTGCTTGACGAAATGATCACGGAAGAAGAATCTGATGATGATATCAGGGAAGATGAACTGGAGGAACTCAAGGACGAGGAAACACCAGTTGTAGAAGAAACTGTTAAGGTTGAACCTGTTAAGGCAGAACCTGTCAAGGAAGAGAAAAAGGTTGAGGAACCCCTTGTTAAGAAAGAGGAGCCTGTCAAGAAGGAACCAGCCAAGAAGGAGGAGCCTGTCTTCGTTATGGCACCGAAAAAGCCTGCCAGCGTAGCGAAAGAGGAAATCGAAGAGCCAGAGTCAATATCAGAGCGCATGCAGGGTCAGGGCAATGTCTTCGTCGGTATTGCAGCAGGAATACTCATTGTCATCGCTGCAATATTCGGATTCAACAAGTATAATTCCAGCAAGGCCCCTGTTGCTCCTGCCGTACAGCAGACAGTGGTAGCTGACACGGTACAGAATGATACAATAAAGAAGGATACTGTCGTCCTTGGCACAGAAGCAACACAGGTTGCCGATGATGACACCACATCCGTTTCAGATAATAAGAAAAAACGTCGCGGCCGTAAATATAGAAGACACCGCAGAAGAAGATAAGAATGGAAGAATTTTTTTCAAATTTTAATTTAGACGATTTTAACAAGGAGAGTGCCGAAGGCTTCGTAAGGATAACGGAATTCGAAGGTGACTTTTCTGATTTAATAAAGGGACAGAAGGAAGGCGATATGCCCATCCTTGTAACCAGAAACATGGTTAACTTCCCGCTGATACTTGCGTCTATCACAATAGCACGCAGCACTACACGTCAGCTCATAAAATATCTGGAAAAGCATAAGAAGGACCGTTTCGCCATGTTCTGCCAGAAGGACCCTTCAATAGAATATCCTACCTCTGAGGACCTTTGTGAGTATGGCGTCATAAGCCAGTTCATAAAAGTGTTTGAGGTACCTGGACAGGAGAATAGGGTAGCCTTTCTTGCACACCCTCTGATGCGCTGCCGTATAACAGATGTGCTGCAGGAAGAGCCATATATCAGGGCACACGTCGTTCCTGCTCCTGAAGATGAACCTGCTCCTGAGGATATGGAGTTCCAGACAATGTTGAGCGACCTTAATTCCAAGGCGCGTGAATACATTGAAAAGACTGATACTTTCACCTTTGAGATGCAGTTGGCACTGAAGGACATGAGCAGTCCTGTACAGTTGCTCAACACCATGTCGTATTTCATGCCTTTCAAGCTTACAGAGAAGATGCGTCTGCTGGCGTTCGACGACCTGAAGCTGCGGTGTTTTGAACTGTTGTCTCTGATGAACAGGGAGATTCAGTATGCTGACCTTCGTATCGACATCCACAATCGTACCCAGCATGCAATAGACGTGGAGCAGAAAGAATACTTCCTGCGTCAGCAGCTCAAGAGCATCAATCAGCAGTTGGGACGCGAGGAAGGGGCTCCAGAAAAGACAAGACTGCGTGAGAAGGCTCTGAAAAAGAAGTGGAGCAAGGAGACACAAAGTGTCTTTGAGAAAGAAATGGAACGCCTGGACCAGTTGCATGTTCAGAGTGCCGACTATAATACTCAGCTTACATACCTGCAGCAAATGGTTGATCTGCCGTGGAATGAATATACGGATGACAATCTCGACCTGCACCATGCTGAGCGTGTGCTCAACCGTGACCATTATGGCATGGAGAAGGTTAAGGAACGCATATTGGAATATATCTCCGTATTGTTGATGCGCGGCGACCTGAAGTCTCCAATTCTGTGTCTGTATGGCCCTCCGGGTGTTGGTAAGACTTCACTTGGCAAGAGTGTTGCCGAGGCACTTGGCAGAAAATATGTGCGCATGTCGCTTGGCGGTCTTCACGACGAGGCAGAGATAAGGGGACACAGACGCACTTATGTTGGTGCTTTGCCAGGACGCATAATAAAGAGCATAGAGAAGGCTGGTTCCTCAAATCCGGTGTTTATCCTTGACGAGATAGACAAAGTTACTCAGAATACAATCAACGGTGACCCTGCATCAGCATTGCTGGAGGTTTTGGATCCAGAGCAGAATACAGCTTTCCATGATAATTATCTTGACATGGACTACGACCTCTCGAAGGTGCTCTTCATCGCTACTGCCAATGACCTTTCTACCATACCGCCTCCACTTCGTGACCGTATGGAGATAATCGAACTCTCAGGCTATACTACAGAAGAGAAGGCTGAGATAGCAAAGCGCCATCTGGTGCCCCGTGAGAAAGAAAAGACAGGTCTTGACAGATTCAAGAATATCAAGTTCCCAAAGAAAACCCTTGAGTACATCGTGGAACGATACACGAGGGAGAGTGGCGTACGTCAGCTTGAGAAACAGATAAACAAGGCTCTGCGCAAGATTGCTTACAATATCGCCAAGGAGGGCTCACTGGATGCTTCCCTGAAGATGCTGGAATCTCCGCTGACACCTGATGAGGTAAAGGATTTGCTGGGCAATCCTCCGTTCTATCGTGACATCTATCAGGGTAATGACTATGCCGGTGTGGTAACAGGTTTGGCATGGACAAGTGTCGGTGGTGAGATACTTTTCATAGAGACATCACTGTCGAAAGGAAAGGAAGGCAAACTGACGCTGACGGGTAACCTGGGCGATGTAATGAAGGAGAGTGCCGTGATAGCACTTGAGTATGTCAAGGCTCATGCAGAATTGCTCAAGATAGACCCACGCCTGTTCCAGGCTTGGAACATTCATATCCACGTGCCGGAAGGTGCAACACCTAAAGACGGTCCATCAGCAGGTATCACAATAGCCACATCTATAGCATCTGCCATAACTCAGAGGAAGGTACGCAAGAATGTGGCCATGACAGGTGAGATAACTCTTCGCGGAAAGGTATTGCCAGTTGGTGGAATAAGAGAAAAACTCCTTGCTGCCAAGCGTGCTGGCATAACAGACATACTGCTGTGCTCAGCAAACAAGAAAGACGTGGAGGAGATACCTGAGAAATATCTTAAGGGTGTGACTTTCCATTACGTTGAGAATGTTCAGGACGTGTGGGATTTTGCATTGACAGACGAACTTGTAGATAATCCTTTGAACTTTGACATTCCAGATACAAAATAACGATCCGTACAGCAGTGCACGTGCTGGTATCCTCACCACAGATCATGGTGAGATACGCACACCTATTTTCATGCCCGTAGGTACTGTAGGCTCTGTCAAGGCAGTTCATTTTGAGGAACTGCGGCGGCAGGTGCGTGCTCAGATAATACTTGGTAATACATACCACCTTTATCTGCGTCCCGGGACGGATATCTTGCGTAAGGCTGGCGGCCTGCATCAGTTCATAGGGTGGGAGAGACCTATACTGACGGACTCAGGCGGCTTTCAGGTCTTTTCCCTTACAGACATCCGGAAGCTGAAAGAGGAAGGATGTGAGTTCAGAAGTCATATAGACGGTTCAAAGCATATCTTCACTCCGGAGAATGTTATGGACACAGAGCGTATAATAGGTGCTGACATCATAATGGCTCTTGACGAGTGCGCCCCGGGACAGAGTGATTGGCAGTATGCACGTAAGTCGCTCGATATGACCCACCGATGGCTTGACCGTTGCCTGAAGCGTTTCAATGAGACGGAACCTCTTTACGGATATAATCAGTCGCTGTTCCCGATAGTACAGGGCTGTGCATATAAGGATCTACGCATAGAGTCTGCGAAATTCGTAGCCGACAAGGGATGTGACGGTAATGCGATAGGCGGACTGGCTGTTGGTGAGCCTACAGAGGTGATGTACGAAATGGTTGAAGTGGTAAATGAGATACTGCCCAAAGACAAGCCGCGTTATCTCATGGGTGTCGGCACTCCATGGAACATACTTGAGAACATCGAGCGTGGAGTGGATATGTTTGACTGTGTTATGCCTACAAGGAACGGACGCAATGCGATGCTCTTCACCTATGAGGGCACAATGAATATGAAGAACAAGAAGTGGGAAGATGATTTTACTCCGCTTGACCCCGATGGCTGCGACATCGACAAGGTTACGACGAAGGCATATCTTCACCATCTCTTCAAGGCACAGGAATATCTGGCTCTGCAAATAGCCTCTATACATAATCTGGCATTCTATCTGCGGCTGGTAGGTGATGCACGTGAACACATAATAAATGGTGATTTCACTCAATGGAAGAAAAGCGTTATAGACAATATGCAACGAAGGCGATAAGAGTCATCAGGACAACGAACGAGAGAAGGAGCAGATACATCTACTCCAAGTATTTCTCTCAGCTGTATCGTATTTGTCCCAGACTTGACAGATATATTATCGTGAAGTTCATTGGCACATATTTCTTTGCCATTGCGCTTATCATATCCCTTGCCATAGTGTTCGACTTTAACGAGAACCTGTCAAAGTTCACTCAGTATAATGCTCCGTGGAAGGCTATTGTCTTTGACTATTATCTGAACTTCGTACCTTATTTCGCCAACCTCTTCTCACCTCTGTTCGTATTTATTGCGGTCATTTTCTTTACATCCAAGATGGCCGGTAATTCAGAGATTATCTCTATACTTGCGGCAGGCGTAAGTTTCAAGAGGCTGATGGTGCCTTATATGGTGTCGTGTGTATTCATCTCTCTGCTGTCATATACTCTTGCAGCGTATGTGATACCTCATGGCACAGTTATTAGGCAGAATTTTGAGTCGATGTATAAGAATAACAAGAAAAATACGTCGGCAGAGAATGTGCAGTTGCAGGTAGATCGCGGTGTTATTGCCTATATGCAGCATTATGACAATGTGTATAAGCGAGGCTATGGTTTCTGTTTGGACAAGTTCGAGAATAAAAAGCTTGTATCTCACATGACGGCCTCAGAAATACAGTATGACACACTGGCAGATACGAAATACCATTGGAAGGTTACTAACTGGAAGATACGTGAGATGTCAGGTATGCGTGAGCATATTACTTCAGGATTGTCACGAGATACGCTGATACAGATGGAGCCTGTCGATTTGGTATTCTCAAAAGGACAGCAGGAGACATTCACTTCACCGCAGTTGTCGGATTATATCAGTAAGCAGATAGACCGTGGCTCGCAGAATGTGGTGCAGTATCAGGTGGAATATCATAAACGTATAGCAAGTTCGTTTGCCTCGTTCATCCTTACCATTATCGGTGCATCCCTGTCATCAAGAAAAAGAAAGGGAGGTATGGGTATGTATCTTGGATTAGGACTGGCTTTAAGTTTCCTGTATATCATGTTGCAGACTGTATCAGCCACGTTCGCTATCAATGCCGGAACACCTCCGATGCTGGCGGCGTGGGTACCAAATATATTATTCTCCGTGGTAGCCTATTTCTGTTATAGGCACGCCCCCAATTGATTAATTCAGACTGTAAAATACCAAATATAAACGAAAGAAAAAATGAAAAAGTTTCGTCTTGTAGATAATGTACTGGGATGGCTGTCATTCTTTATTGCAGCTTTCGTATATTGTTCTACTATTGAACCAACGGCATCCTTCTGGGATTGTCCTGAGTTTATCACAACCGGTTATCTGTTGGAAGTTGGTCACCCACCTGGCGCACCATTCTTCATGCTGACCGCAAATCTGTTTTCGCATTTTGCGTCAGATGCTACTCAGGTGGCGAAAATGGTCAACATGATGTCGGCCCTGCTCTCTGCTGGGTGTATCCTGTTCCTATTTTGGACCATTACGCATCTTGTACGCAGGCTTCTTATCGATTCATGGGAAGAGCTGACACCTGCTAAGATGATAGCCATCGAAGCATCCGGACTTGTCGGAGCGCTTATCTATACGTTCTCTGATACGTTCTGGTTCTCTGCTGTTGAGGGTGAGGTGTATGCTTACTCTTCATGCTTCACGGCTGTGGTATTCTGGCTTATTCTCAAATGGGAAGACCATGCAGACGAGCCGGGTTCCGACCGCTGGCTTATCCTCATTACATATATGACGGGCCTGTCCATCGGTGTGCACCTGCTGAACCTTCTGTGTATTCCTGCCATCGTGCTGGTATATTACTATAAGAGGTATCCAGAGGCTGACCTGAAGGGATCTCTGGTAGCTCTGTTCATATCTGTTGTGATAGTAGCAGCAGTGCTTTATGGCGTCGTACCTGGTATCATAACGGTAGGCGGATGGTTTGAGCTGTTCTTCGTAAACACCTTGGGCATGCCGTTCAATACCGGTGTGATAGTTTATCTTGTACTGCTCGTTGCTATAGTATTGTGGGCTATATGGGAAACCTATGCTGACAAGTCTGTCAAGCGTGGTAATATCTCTTTCCTGTTGGCTGTAGGCATGCTGGGTATTCCTTTCTACGGCTACGGATGGAGTGCTGCCGTAATTGGTGTAATCGTACTTGCTATCCTGTATCTTGGTCTGGCATTCAAGAAAAAGGGTGTTGCAGTGGTTACCAACCGCATCAAGAATACAGCCCTGTGCTGCATGCTGATGCTGATGATTGGCTACTCTACCTATGCGTTGATTGTTGTGCGTTCAGCAAGCAATCCTCCTATGGACCAGAACTCTCCGGAGGATATCTTTACTTTGGGTAACTACCTTTCCCGTGATCAGTATGGTGACAGACCGCTGTTCTACGGACAGGCATATACTTCACAGGTGGCTCTCGATATAGAGGGTAACATGTGTGTACCTCGTATGAAGACGGGTGCTCCTATTTACCAGAAGGTAGAGAAGCACTCTCCTGATGAGCCTGACAAGTATTTCGTGGTACGTACGAAGGATTCTTATGAGTATGCACAGAATATGCTCTTCCCGCGTATGTATGATTCCGGTCATGCACGTGCCTATGAAGACTGGATGGGCGGAGTTGAAGGTAACATCGTCCATTATGACCGTTGCGGTCAGATGGTAGAAGTGAAGATGCCTACATTTATAGAAAATATACGTTTCTTCCTTTCTTATCAGTGTAACTTCATGTATTGGCGTTACTTCATGTGGAACTTTGCCGGCAGGCAGAATGACATTCAGGGTAACGGCGAGCTGGAGCATGGCAACTGGATTACAGGTTTCTCTGTCATAGACGACATGATGCTTGGCAATCAGAATTTGCTGCCTGATGAACTGAAGGAGAACAAGGGACACAATGTGTTCTATTGCATGCCGCTCATACTGGGTCTGATAGGACTTTTCTGGCAGGCATACAGAGGCAAGAAGGGCATTCAGCAGTTCTGGGTGGTATTCTTCCTGTTCTTCATGACAGGTCTTGCCATTGTTATCTATCTTAACCAGACACCAATGCAGCCACGTGAGCGTGACTATGCTTATGCAGGTTCTTTCTATGCATACGCTATATGGTGCGGCATGGGCGTTGCGGCTGTTATAGAACTGATAACAAGATATCTCCTGAAGAATAAGGAAAATCTTGCTCTTGCTGCTTTCATCAGCGTAGCGGCACTTCTCGTACCGATACAGATGGCATCGCAGACATGGGATGATCATGACCGCTCGGGAAGATACACCTGCCGCGATTTCGGACAGAACTATCTCAACTCTCTTCAGGAGTCAGGATATCCTATAATCTTCACTAATGGTGATAACGATACATTCCCACTGTGGTATAATCAGGATGTAGAGCAGTGCCGCACTGATGCACGTGTATGCAACCTGTCATACATACAGACTGACTGGTATATTGACCAGATGATTCGTCCGGCATGGAAGTCACCATCACTGCCTATTACATGGCCGCGTATTGACTACTGCTCAGGCATGAATGAGTATGTAACGGTAAATCCTGAGCTGAAGGAACAGATTCTTGATTATTTCAAGCAAGACCCAGAAGCTGCTGCAAAGCAGTTCGGTGAAGATCCGTTCGAGGTAGGCAATGTGCTGAAGCGTTGGGTACGTGGAAATAAGGAGAATGACGATATGCACTGCATACCGACCGATACCCTTTACCTTAATATAAATAAGGAGAACGTGCTTAAGAGCGGTATTATGTTGCCGAAGGATTCTGCAGGCAATGTTGTTATCCCTGATCGCATGGCAATTTCTCTTACAGGTAAGCGTGCTTTGTATAAGGGAGACCTCATGCTTCTCGAGATTATCTCCAACAGCAACTGGACACGTCCTCTGTATGTGGCACTGACTGTCGGACAGGAGAATTATATGAATCTCGGAGAGAACTTCATACAGGAAGGCCTCGTAAACCGTATTACTCCGTTCCATACCAATGATAGCAACAACTTTGATACTGAAAAGGTTTATGACAACGTCATGACAAAGTTCAAGTTCGGAGGATTGGAGAAACCTGGTCTCTATCTTGATGAGACGGTAATGCGTATGTGTGCTACACACCGCAGGCTCTTCGGTTCATTGATAAAGCATCTTGTTGACGAGAAGAAACTCGAAAAGGCAAAGAATGCTATACTGTATGCAGAGAAGGTGCTTCCTACATATAATGTTCCTATGACCTATATGAGTGGCGGTGCCGACTTCGCTGAGGCATACTACAAGCTGGGCATGAACAAGAAAGCTGAGGAGACTCTGGGTGCTATGTGGAAGAACTGTTCTCAGTACATAAGGTATTATCTGTCATTGAATCAGTCACGTTTCATGTCTTCACAGCGAGACTGCATGTACAACCTGTATATAATGCAGCGCTTCTGTGAGATAGCAGCCGGTTATAATAAGCCTCTTGCAGACAAGATGAATGCCGAGCTCAATCAACTCGTTGCTGCTTATCAGAGCAGAGGTGGAAGTTTGGGCATGGAGTAATTCTTAAAGCTTAAAGCTTAATGCTTAATGCTTAAAGTTTAAAGTAGAATTATATGTTTATTGAACAACCGTCCAAATGGATGAAGTGGTTATATCCGAAGGCTCTGTGGCGTATGGACCCCGCAGAGCATTCGGTTTACCTCACTTTCGATGACGGCCCCATACCAGAGTCAACACCGTTTATTCTTGATACTCTCAAGGAACATGGTATAAAAGCGACATTCTTCGTTGTGGGGGAGAACGTAAAGAGATATCCGGACCTGTTCCGTCGCATTATAAGCGAAGGTCACATCGTCGGAAACCATACGTATAACCATATGGGTTCCTTGAGGCATTATGTAAAGACCTATTTCCAGAATATAGAGACAGCAGATGCTGTAATGCAAACTGCAGCCAATGTAGGAGGCTCGGAGAATTCTTCACTCTTCACTCTTCATTCTTCACTTGATGAAAAGCCTCTTTTCCGGCCTCCTCATGGATGGATGTGGCTAAGAGCATATCAACTGCTTATAAAGAAAGGTTATAACGTTGTGATGTGGGACCTGGTGACACGTGACTATTCCCGCAATCTTAATGCCTTTGATGTTTTCAGGAATGTTGTGCTCTATACACGAAATGGTTCTATAATCACCTTCCATGATTCTTTGAAGAGCATACAGAAGCTTAAATATGCCTTGCCCGCGTCGATACGCTTCCTCAAGGAGCAAGGTTATGAGATAAAAACGTTATAGTTTTTCCTAGGTGTCCTAAAAAATAAAGCCCCGTATTTCTACGGAGCTTTATTTTTATATGTAAGTAAGAATTACTCTTCGCCTTTCTCCAGCTGTGCCTTCAGATTAGCGAGTGCATCGAAGTCACCGAGAGACTGTGATGCTGCAACGTTGTTGATTGTTGCCTCATCTTTCTTAGCTGTGGTACGCTTAGCTGCGCGTGCCTTCTTCTCCTCAGCTTCTTTCTCTGGCTCGAATGTGCGAGAGTGAGAGAGGATGATGCGCTTAGAATCCTTAACAAATTCGATTACCAGGAAGTCGAGTTCTTCACCCTTCTGTGCCTGTGTACCATCTTCCTTAACGAGATGCTTTGGAGTAGCAAAGCCTTCACCACCTTCGTTGAGAGTGATAACGGCACCCTTCTCCATAACTTCTGTAACAACACCTTTGTGGATAGAACCAGGAGTGTAGATTGTCTCGTATGTATCCCAAGGATTGTCCTCAAGCTGCTTGTGGCCGAGAGAGAGACGACGGTTCTCCTTGTCTATTTCAAGAACTACAACATCAATGTTCTCACCTACCTTTGTGAACTCAGATGGGTGCTTAACCTTCTTTGTCCATGAGAGGTCTGAGATGTGAATAAGGCCGTCAACACCTTCTTCGAGTTCTACGAAGATGCCGAAGTTAGTGAAGTTACGTACCCTTGCTGTGTGCTTAGAACCAACAGGATACTTTTCCTCGATAGCAGCCCATGGATCTTCCTTGAGCTGACGGATGCCGAGAGACATCTTGCGCTCGTCGCGGTCGAGAGTGAGGATTTCAGCCTCTACCTCGTCACCAACATTCAGGAAGTCTTGTGCTGAACGCAGATGCTGGCTCCAAGACATTTCTGATACGTGGATAAGACCTTCTACGCCAGGTGCTACTTCTACGAATGCACCGTAGTCAGCGATAACGACAACCTTACCCTTGATACGGTCACCAACCTTGATGTTTGGATCGAGTGCATCCCATGGATGTGGAGTGAGCTGCTTGAGACCAAGTGCGATACGCTTCTTCTCGTCATCGAAGTCGAGAATAACAACCTTAATCTTCTGGTCAAGTTCTACAACCTCATGTGGATCGCTTACGCGGCCCCAAGAGAGGTCTGTGATATGTATAAGACCGTCAACACCGCCCAGGTCAATGAATACACCGTAAGAAGTGATGTTCTTAACAACGCCTTCATAAACCTGACCCTTCTCAAGCTTAGACATAATCTCAGCCTTCTGAGCTTCGAGCTCAGCCTCGATAAGTGCCTTGTGAGAAACGACAACGTTACGGAACTCCTGATTGATCTTAACAATCTTGAATTCCATTGTCTTGCCTACGAAAATATCGTAGTCGCGGATTGGATGTACATCAATCTGTGAGCCTGGCAGGAATGCTTCGATGCCGAAGACATCAACGATCATACCGCCCTTAGTGCGACACTTGATGTAACCCTGAACGATTTCCTCATTATTGAGGGCTTCGTTAACACGATCCCAGCTCTTTGACATGCGAGCCTTCTTGTGTGAAAGAACGAGCTGTCCTTTCTTGTCTTCTTGGGTGTCAACGTAAACTTCTACCTTGTCACCGACTTTCAGGTCAGGATTGTAACGGAACTCTGTAGCCGGTATGATACCGTCGCTCTTGTAACCGATGTTTACGATAACCTCTTTCTTGTCGATAGAGATTACGGTGCCTTCTGCTACCTGACCTTCAGACACCTTGTTGAGTGTTGCAGCGTAAGACTCTTCCTGAGCCTCCTTGCTGACGCTTGAAATACTGCCATTCTCAAACTCTTCCCAGTTGAAATCGTCGAGTGGCTGTACATTTTTAAAGTTAGACATAATGTTAATTAAAATATTAATGCTAGCCCTGAATTGGACAAAGCGACCGCAAAGATACAAAAAAAATCACATACACACGCTACGCGCGTGCGTATGTGAACAATATTTATATTTTTTTAACGGTAAACTGTAAACGGTAAACTGTAAACGGTAAACTGTAAACCGCTAACCACTAACCGCTAACCGCTAACCACTAACCCTTATTTAATTCCCCTCTCATTAAGCGCATTTGCATAGCGGCTTGCATTCTGTAGGTGCTCAGGGTATGTCTCGGCAAAGTTATGTGAGCCTGAGAAATCCTCTTTTGCACACATGTAGAGGTAATTATGATGCTCCAGGTTGAGTACTGCGTCAATGCCAGCCACGGAAGCTATGCGTATTGGACCTGGAGGCAGTCCCGTAGTATAATAAGTATTATATGGGGAAGGGTAGGAGAGCATATTGTGATATATGCGCTTCAGGGAAAAGTCCTGCAATGCAAATTTCACCGTAGGATCAGCCTGTAGGGGCATGTCTGTCATCAGACGATTATAGTACATTCCTGCTACAGTAGGCTTTTCCGGAACATAGTTGGTCTCTTCGTCAACGATGCTGGCAAGCGTCTGCACCTGTATTGGGGTGAGTTCCAAAGCCTTGGCCTTTGCCAGACGTTCTTTGTTCCAGAATTTCTTATGCTCCTCACTCATATTCTCCAGCAGTTTCTTTGGACTGACATTCCAATACATCTCAAAGGTGTATGGAAGGAAGAGAGCTATGACGGTGCATGTGTCGATATCTTTTCCAAGGAATTTCAGGGAGTCGTTGTTATTGAGGTAGTCCAGCAGGTCTTCTTTCTCCATCATCAGATTCTTTGTGATGGTTTCTGCCAGTCTCTCCCTTGTCCTTACTTCCGGAACAACGATATTAATCGGAGTCTGGTTGCCGTTTCTCATGTTGCGAAACAGCGTAAAGGCGTTGGTGCTGGGTGTTATTGCATAGCGTCCCTGACGTATGTTGTTAACATAGTCGGTATGACGTGCCATTGTCATGACGGCTGTTGCACCGAAGTCATGACAGTGCTCTTCTATCTTCTTGAAAAGCGAGTCTGGGGTGTCGTTATTGTCAATGTACAGATATACAGTCTTGTTCTGTTTGCTGATTGGAGCAAAGAGATAGAAGGCGCAGATGCCCAGAATGATAATGAGCAGGACAGCAATACCTGTATAGTATAACTTTTTACTCTTCATCGGGTTCCAGATTGTCAATGTCGAGGATGTGGAGCTGGAAAGCGCGGGATACCAGGCGTACAGCATTTACGCTGTAGTCCCTGTGTCCGTCAGGGAACAGTTTGTTTACCAGTTCTGCCTGACGTTTCTCGAGGCTCTTGACTCCGAAGGGCATTCCTTTGAGTGTAGCAATCTGGTCTTTTGTATATCCCAGTGCCAAATGTCTGAGGAATCTCTCGTCATATTCGTCAATGTCATAATCAACGATGGCTTCCATCTTCATTATGCTTCTGTTGACGCTCTCGCGGAAGGTATCAACTATCTGTTCCATAATAGGCTCATTGAAGACATATTTCTTGCCCGCCATCACATTTGTGATGTCTATGCGTGTCAGCATTTCGCCTGTCTTGAGTATTATGCCGTCAGCACCGGCGTCAAGTACATCGATCCACAGTTTCTCGTTTAATACCTCACCTGTGAATACTAGTATCTTTATGTCTTTATGTTCAGCCTTGGTGTTACGGCACAGTTCTACACCGATTGTTGTAGAACCCTGCAGTCCTAAGTCCATCAAAACCAGGTCAGGTTGTGCGGTACGCATCAGTTTCAGATACTCACCTTCAGTAGATGCAGTGCCTATCACCTCTGCCTCCGGCACCTGTGCCTTTAGAAGTCCTTCTGTTCCTTTCAGTTCCAGTGGTACGTCTTCTACAATGACAACCTTGAATTTTTCCATATAAAGATATTAAATTAATTTACCTTTAATCTCTAAACTTTAATCTCTAAACTTTAATCTCTAACCGCTAACCTCTAACCGCTAACCTCAAACCTCTAACCGCTAACCGCTCGCTCGGCTGTGCCGCTTTTACAAAGGCTTTAGCCGACTAAAAGAACCTTTTATATATATAAATAAAAAAGTCGCATGCGTTTTAACATTGCTGTTATAAACGAATGCAACTTTGATAAGATTTTATCTTAAGGTTTTCTTATTTGAAGAAAGCCTGAACGTCTTCATTGCGAACCATCTGTTCGTCAAAGATGTAAGCACCAGTCTTAGGGCTCTTGACCATCTTTATAACTTTGCTATATGCACGACCATCCGTAGAACCTTCGTGGAGGGTAGCGACCGCTTTCTTTGCCATAGTCTAATTATTACTTTATTTCCTTGTGAAGAGTCATCTTCTTCAGGATTGGGTTATACTTCATGAGTTCCAGACGCTCTGGAGTGTTCTTACGATTCTTGGTTGTAATATAACGGCTTGTGCCTGGCATGCCGCTATTTTTAATCTCGGTGCATTCGAGGATTACCTGAACGCGATTACCTTTTGCTTTCTTTGATGCCATAACTGTTATTCTCTTCTTTTAGATACTTGGAGCACTTGCCTTGAGTTACTCACCAATAACTTTAATATCCTTCCAATCTACATAGCCATTCTTAACGGCCTGCTTGAGTGCTGCATCAAGACCTACCTTGTTAATCAAGCGAAGACCTGCAGCTGAAATCTTGAGGCTGATCCAGCATTCCTCCTCTACATAGTAGAACTTCTTGCTGAAGAGGTTCACGTCAAAGGTACGCTTTGTGCGATGCTTTGAGTGAGATACGTTGTTGCCGATCATTGCCTTTTTACCTGTAATTTGACAAATTTTAGACATTTCAGTATTCTGTTTTTAGTACGTTTTTAATGCTACTTATTCCAAACAGTGTGCAAAGGTACAAAAAAAGTTTAAGATAATCATACTATGTATCTTTGGTGGTATCTGATTTTAAGATTTTTTAAGCATTCGGGTTGATAAAAATAAATTTTTCCTTTTTTTTCGATACAGAATTTGTTTATGTCAATAAATTGTTTTACCTTTGCAGTCGCATTTCAGAAAAATGATTTGCTTACGTGTGCCGATATGGCTCAGTTGGTAGAGCAACGCATTCGTAATGCGTGGGTCACGAGTTCGAGTCTCGTTATCGGCTCTGAAGGTCGGACTCTTAGGGGTTTGACCTTTTTTATTTAGGCGGTAATAGCTCAGTTGGTAGAGCAGCGGCTTCCCAAGCCGCAGGTCACGGGTTCGAGCCCCGCTTACCGCTCAAGCATCTCCTAGGTAAAGGAAAAGTATGTCAATTGTCATTGCATTAATACTTATCGTCAGTTTGTTCTTCATTGCCACAGAGCAGTGGACAAATATTAATAAGGCTGCCGTTGCAGTCTTTGCCTGTACCTTGGGATGGGTTCTCTATATCAGTTTTGGAGCCGATTTCGTAGGTGTTCGTCATTTACAGGATTATCAGACATATCTTAACGGCATACAGTCAAACAGCGTTGCCGTCAAGGAATATATAGCCAAAAATGTATTTCTGCCGTATGTGGCGTATGCTGCCGAGGTGGCACTTTTCCTTCTTGCCACCATGAGCATTGTGAACATTCTCCATACCAACGGATGTTTCGATTTCCTTACATTATGGATAAGGACGCATAACAGCAGAAGTCTTCTGTGGAAGCTTACTGCATTCTCATTCTTCATGTCAGCCAATCTCGATAATGTCTCCACTATCGTCCTGATGCTGACGGTAACGAATATAGTGCTGCCGCGAACCAGGGACAGGATGCTTTACGGGTCCATGGTGCTGATAGCAGTCATCTTCGGAGGAGCTATGACAGTTATCGGTGACCCTACTGGTCTTGTCTTGTGGAATAGAGGTCTGATAACGGCAACAGGCTATTCTATGTCCATGGCACTGCCGTGTCTGTTGGCATGGATAATACCAACGGCATTAGTCAGCATACGTCTGCCGGAAAAGATAGAGATAGAGCATCCTCGTATGCCTTACAGGGGCGATGATACCAATATGCGTTTCTGGCAGAGAGGCATCATGTTTATTGTTGCTATTGGCGGACTGTGGTTCATACCGTCATTCACGTCAATAACAAAGCTTCCTCCGTTCCTAGGAGCATTCTGCGTATTGAGTCTGCTGTGGATAGTCAACGAGATATTCAATCATACGCTGTTCTCTGTAACACGTCGTTTCCGTGTTGATGATACACCGCAGAGAATGCTTTACAATACCGTACAGCAGATATTATATATAGTAGGTGTAATACTTGCAGTCGGTGTGGTTATTGAGACTGGAGCCATATCATGGTTCTCAGAGCGTATAGACAGCATTATCGGAAATATCTGGATTATCGGTGTGATAACTGGTCTTATATCGACCGTGCTTGACAGTTTCGCTTCATGTATCACAATGGTGTCACTCCATGATGTGTCAACGGTGGATGCTTATTATACTGTTGACGGTGCATACTGGAAGGTACTCTCTTATGCTACCTCCGTAGGCGGTAGCATCCTTGCCTTCGGCAGTATCAGCGGCGTGGTATTCATGCAGCGTCAGGGAGTCAGCTTGTCATGGTACTTCAAGCACGTTACACCATTGGCTCTTACAGGAGGTATCATCGGTTTCATAGTATTGTGTCTGGAACTGGTATGAAACTCACTTTCTTAGGAACGGGAACATCCATTGGCGTACCTGCAATAGGGTGCCAGTGTGAGGTGTGCCGCAGTACCGACCCTCGTGACAAGCGTCTCAGGGCCTCTGCACTGTTGGAAACAGACAAAGGGCTTCGCGTACTTATCGACTGCGGACCGGATCTGCGCCAGCAGATTATGAACCGTTTCGGTATTCTTGATGCCGTTCTTATTACCCACTCACACTATGACCATGTTGGCGGTGCTGACGATTTGCGTCCCTTTGCGTGGTTTGGAGATGTCAATGTCTATGCCTCGTATGATGTTATAGAGACCTTGCATACTACAATGCCCTATTGCTTCAGGAAACAGTTGTATCCAGGAGTGCCTCATCTGAAGTTGCATGAAGCAAAGCCTGGCGTTCCAATTTATGTCTCTCGTAAGAATGATATTGTGGTTAATTTCCCAGGCAGTGGTGCTACATTAGAGGGAGTGATGCATAAGGAGGGGCGTACTGAGGTTATTCCGAAGGTTGATGAAGTATTGGAGATAATCCCCCTCACCGTTATGCATGGTGCGCTCCCCATTCTAGGTTATCGTATCGGCAACCTGGCATATATCACGGATATGAAGAGCATTCCGGCAGAGAGCCTTCCACTTTTGGAAGGAGTACAAGTCCTTGTTGTCAATGCCCTGCGTTTTGAGAAAGAGCATCACAGTCATCAGCTTGTAGATGACGCCATTCGCTTTGCCCGTGAGATTGGGGCAGGGGAGACGTATTTCACGCACCTTACCCACGACATCGGCACCCATGACATTGCCAATTCACACCTCCCCGCAGGCTTCCATTTCGCCTACGATGGACAAGAAGTGAGATGTTAGATGTATGATGTTTTTGTCCCGCAGAAAGCGCGGAAAGCGCTGATATTTTTAGTTAAAAAAAACAAGAAAAACACCCATATCAGTATGTAAGTGCTTTCAGCTCTTTTACGATGCAAGGCATATATTTTTACTCGTAAGCAAGCTTCCAGATAAAAATATCTACCTTACATCTTAGTCTCTTGCAGAGACCTGACATACTGACATGGGCAAATACACCAGTTTCTTTGAAACTTCAAAAACTGTTTGTCTCTTAATCCATTAATCTGTCAAAGCCAGTCTGACTGTGACCTCGGTTTTTCAGGTTTGGTACAAACCGATGTTTTTGCCTGCTGATGTCATAACCTGACGCAGGCAGGTGGAGGAATTCAAGTGATATAGACTTGGAAGCTTGTTTACATAGGCAATAGCACTTGAATCCTTCCTAGAGTCTGTTAAGACTTATTACATTAGCAGGTGTTTTTCTTGTTTTTGTCTTTAACACTCAAGGAAGGTAGTAGCAAGGTCGTTCGGCCGTCGTAGCAAGGTCGTAGATAGGGCGGCGGACGGACAGCCACGAAACGGCGTATTGAGGTCATCGAAACGCCGTATCAAGGGTCACGAAACGGCGTATCGTAAAAAGTGTTATTTTTTGTCCCGCAGATCTCGCAGATATAGCAGATTTTTTTACCTCACACAGATAGCACTGATAACACTGATAAAATATATCGCGGCTCACGCATAATGCTATAGCATGATGCAGGGCTATAGGTGCGAGCCGGCACTCTGAAAGTTCACTCTCAAGATGCCGGTAGCACTATTGCCCATAGCCGTAGGTATACCTACGACATAGCCACGATAAATTCTTTCTGCCATATCTGCGCTTTCAGCGGGACTTATAATCAACATCTGTGTACCTAAAAATAGGGCAAAAAAATCAACCTATGTTCGTGACGCCACGAACATAGGTTGTTTGGGGGTAGTAACCCGGGTTCGTGAGCCCACGAACATAGGGTTCATTTTTGGGGGCAGTATTTTGCTTTTAATTTACTGATATTTTCTTGCCGTTGATGATATAGATTCCAGGAGAAACTCTCTGCTTCCAAGTGCCGTCAAGAACCTGCTCTTCAGTCGCTACGCGACGTCCCTGCATGTCATAGACATAACCGTCACCGACATACTCACGACGCTCAGTCACTTCCTCATCCTCATTCTGTTCTCTGCCATATTCTTCCGTCTCTACAAAGAGGTCATCGAAGACAACAGGTACGAAATCAACACTGCCGCGTGTCATTCCACGGGCATCGCTGCCACCACCACCTGTTGCACGGTAATATACCTTATTGCTTAAAACATACCAGTTATTACGAATCCATCCGCCTTTAGAACCGTTTTCTTCCTTATTTGGATTAGCATTCAGGTAGAAACCAAGGCCTGCGTTGTCTTGTGAAGGTAGTGTGGCTTTAATATTACCAGTTTCAGAATAAGGATGAAGAGGGTCATCATTGTCTTTTACAATTGTTCCCTTTAGTGGCAAGCCGAACACGTACACATCATTGCCAGCAGTAAGTTTCTGTTCCAGATATTCGCCCGAAAGAATGTTATCACGTTCACCTAAATCATCTTCATTGGAAGTAAAACCAGATGTTAGAGAGGTCGAAGGTGATGATGTCGGTATAGTCACCTTGATGACATCTGTCTGGTCCCACATAGCCAATAAGGCTGGTGTTCCTGCTGGTACGAACTTATTGTTCCCAGCGTAAGTTCCTGTATTATATCTGCCAATAGATTTCGGATGTAAATCACTTGGCGGACTCCATGGCGAATTGGCAGATTCGCATAGGAATGCCTGATAAACTCTTAAATATTCCTCTTCTTCTATCTTTTCTTCATTATCATCTGGCAGCAAGATGTCAAATGGATAATATACGGACGCATAGTTATATGATGTACCGCGCATAGCTTCGTCACCACCACTATGGGTTATGATGTTCAGTCCTATCATGTTAGCTGGTTGCAAGCACCACTTCGCATGGTCGGTATGTGTATTGTGCGTCAGTTTCAGGTCGTAAATGTTGGCTCCATCGTCTTGGTGATAGCTCAGATACTTTCTATTAGCAGGAACAGTTCTGTCGTGTATCAGGAAGACACCACCGCCAATATCCATCATCCATAATGCTGATGCTTCACCCGCTGTAGCTGTCATATAGGCTTTTGCTCGTACACCATCGCCTTCAGCCACATTCTGAGCAGTTGCACCCTTGACATATAGTCCCTGAGTGCTCATAACAACATTACTGTTGTTGTTATTGGCATCATTATAAGTGATATAGAAAATACTTGCAGGATCATACTCTACAGCAGGGATAGGTATATCACCACGAGTGGCATTTGATGTCGTGTAACCTCCACCAAGAATATCGAATGTAGTCTCCACGCCTTCCTTTTCATAGAAGTGCATGGGTATTGCATTTGTCAACTCTGTCTTGTGCGTATATCCACTTGCATAGCGGATAGGGTCAATTCCCTCAATTCCTGAAGGTGAATGCAGACGATAATAACCTGCTACGAATGGCTCAAGGTTTCTATCGTCATACACTAACGCCTGTGCAGCCATCAATTGAGCAGAAGTAATTTCTGTGTCACCTAAGATGGCCGTAGCAAGTTCTGTGTTTTCATTATAAACATCTTCAGTTAATGCGCCAATATATCCAACATATCTGAAGTAAGGGTCAAACATGTCCTTACTCAGTCCGAATGTAAACTCTGTTGGAGTATTACTAAGTTTTATGTGTATTCCTGATGCTCCATCATTGACGGTCTTGAAATAATATTGGTCACCAGAATTGTTGACAACAGGGTGAATACGGAAGTATCCGTCAGTAGGTGCATACAATAGTTCGAAAACACCATTAGGATTTGTATCATCCCCCTTGTTGATTGTAATGTCAACAGAGTATGCCACTGTCGGTGCTGAAGTCGGAACCATAATCTTGTCAGTTTCACCTGCATTGTCGTTACCGCTATTCTTATAGATGTAGCGATTATAGAAAATGAAGCCGTATGGATCGCCGACAGGTGACCACAGGTAGTCGTTGGTGTAGTGCGTACCGTGTCCCGACTTCACCTCCAATCCCCAGGCATTGGTATATTGTGCCAACCATGGTGTGTCGCCTACCTTCGATTCCAAGGTGTACCATTTGTTCTGTGAAGGATTTGTCACAAAACCTTCACCTGCATTGGTCGACAGGTCACCATCAAAAGAATAAACTATGTTGATGTGTACGATCTTACCCAATAGGCCTGTATCGTCACCCATCTGTTTGACTTCATATCCCTTATACTTGTTGTTCATTGCATCGACGGCTACTCCTTCTTGGGTATACACGCCATCTACGATGAATGAATATACAACATTAGGACGATAGAACACATCAGGAACTTTCAGTACGTCACCCAAACTGATATGTCCTGCATCGTAACAGTAGGTGGTGTTTGTGCCAGAAGAACCATATGGCAATGTCCATCCTAACTGATAAGTGTCACCAGCTATCGTAGTCGCGCTTGTTAAGTCACGCTTCGTGGTTCCGTCCCATTGCTTCTTGTCGGTTGACGAATTCCATTCCACAGGAGTAGACGGCATGGTCTGATTAGCGCGATAAGGAATCTCTGCTGTCTTGTTACCGATATTAGCAAGCACTAAGTGATATACAACCTTGTGTGTAGCCAATGCGAAGATTATATACTGGGTTGGGGCACTGGTGGTGAGCGCGTCTCCATGTCCGCTAAGCATTGTGGTCTTGTCGCCTGTCTTTGCCAGTACACCATAGTCATAGTCATCACGACTAAGGAGCATGAATGTGGTAGGCGATTCATCCAAATTACAAGTTGTTGTAGTAGCCTCATGAACATACTTGCCTGTCTCACCTATACTCTTAATCTTTATAGCATATGGGTCGTCTCCTTCCAATGTCCATTCGTATACATCAGTTGCCTGTAAGTTTTGGTCTGCTGTACCGTCAATTGCTGTACCATTGCTCTTCATCATATTGTCATCATACCAAATGATGTTGTAAAGCAGATTAGCTCCAAGTGCCAAAGCAGCATCATTAGAGTCGTCCGCACGAGCTACGTGGGAGTTTTCTACAGTCTTAGAGTTAGGCACTCGGAACAAAGATTTTGTTTCATCGTATGTCTTATAGCGCACATAGACTTCATCGTCGTATAGACCGTAAAGATGCGGGAGCTCCTTGGTAGGGTCACCCATGTCAGTTTCCTTTTCATAGAACAGGAAGAATTCTGGTTCCAAAAGCGGTGTACGGATGGCTTCTGGTATGACGGGCACAAATCCGTTCTGGGAAGCTTCAGCCTGGCTTTGCGTACCACTGACGGCAAGAATACCATACTTCACGGCATTGCTGCCGTTTGTTCCGTTGGTATAAACCTTATAAGTATATTCGTGTTCCACATCGTCCAGCAGTTTCACCTGCGATTTGGTACCGTCAAAGGTGCACGACATGCTCAGGAAACCTGCTTCGGTGGCAGTAGATGCAGCATCGCTTGTGGTCATGCTTGCACCATTGAGGAATGAATAGGTATAGGCTTCAGTTCCTGCTTCAGCAAGAGAATAGCCGCCGCTGGTGTGCGAGAGCAAGGCAAATCGATTGCTGATAGCTTTTGTACCTTCAGTCTGACTCCTGTTAAACAGATAAACAGCGTATGGATCAGGGACACTATTTCTTGTTTCCAACAGCTTCCACTGCCAAGCCTTTTCGTCGCCATCAACTGTTACCGGTTTAGATGAACCCTGTTTGATACCGCTATTATAAATAGCATCTTTTGTATTCAACTGCATGGTAAACCACTTTCCCTTCAGTATTTGGTCTGCATCGGACACTTCGTCATACAAATAACGCACATAGATTACATTGCCGTCAAGATTCGTATAGGTCAGATGATTATCAGCGGCCAGTGAGGCGGTGATTTCCTTGCTGCTTATGTCGGTTTTTGTTGACACTTCAGTATATATACCGTCTGAAAGAGTCAGCTCCGTATAGAATTTGAAATCTTTAGCCAATGGACTTTGGAAATGAGTAGGTATATGTGGCAATAGTTCTCCGGCAGAGCGGTAGCGTAGCGATTCGTGGCCGCTATTATCAACGATACGGTAGTTATATACCATCGGACGGTAAAGCTTGGTATGCGTATTGGCATCAGCTGCACCCTCTGTTACCAATGTGCTGAAACCGCTTACGTATCTGTCGTTGTCGAAGCGTGGCATCAATTGCATATTGCCGCTAGCGTCCTGCACCGCCATGAATGTAGCGTTGGTGACGTTAAGACGCAGTCCGTCGTACCAAGTGGGATGTATTGAAGCAGTTGCTCCCAGCGATACTCCTGGGGTTTCAGAATATGTGCCCTCCATATCACCATTGTCCAATGTTGCTCCAGTAGCATTAGTTACGAAATAATCCGTATTGTCGGATACACTTGTGATTTGGATATTATATGGGTCAAAACCATTGGAGAATGAGAACCGGCCAAACTTTTTGACAGTAGCATCGCTGCTCGAACCTTCAATAATTACTGCAATTCTATTGTTCTTGTAACTATTATCTTCGTATGCATTAGGCGTACCAGTTCCCCAATCATGGTTGGATTTGATACTATTCTCTTTATCCTCATCAATGTATCCCATCTCATAGTCAATACGGGCATTAGGCTTCACATACCATAGAACTGCATTTCCTGAATCATAGATAGTGTTGATATTGTCTATGATATATTGCGACATGCCGCCTGAAGGAACGGTATTTGAGTGAATAGTTGATGTACCATCGTTTGATGCATAATTATTGCCTTGTTGAATTATGAATGGTGCGCCAGCTTTAGAACTTGGAGTATAACTCTGTGCATACTCATCCTTTACAATGTAGGTGACATATTGGTCGTTCAGGTTGCCCTTGGCATCAAGTACGTTCTCGGAGCCGTATGGTGGGAGATTCGTTAAGTCTGTGGAAGTATAATCTCCACCTATGCGCTTGTCCATGAGGTAATACTGGTGCATACCTGTACGTTTCTTTGCGCTCGACCAGAAGATATACTCTTTCACCATCGGGCTGTTGTAAGGTCGGATGGCATTGTACTTGGTTTCTTTATATGGATCATCCGGACTGCTAGGAAGTGGCTTACGCATAATCTCCCATCCGTGCTGGTCAATCAGAATAAGGGCGGGGTCAATAGTTGTCTTTACTAAGTCAAAGTATCCATCACCCATATTCACGGTTTGATACCAGTGTTCGATCTCTTCCCAGCCTTTTGAGGTCTTACCTTCCTTATTGTAGCCGTTCCAACGTTTAGCATATGCCCAGTTAACATAGGGATGGAAGTCCATGTCTGTTTCTAGATAGTTCCTCAAAGTCTTAGCTGTTGGTGCTCCGTATTTATAATACACATCTGCAGGTACTGTGGTTGGGTCAGTTGCTAAAGCCTTCGCACTGGACTCACCATAGATTTTCTTGCGTACGGTATCAAAGGTTTTCCAATACTGTTCGAAAGATTTCACGACACGTCGTTCATTGGTAGTGCCGTCATTAATCAATTCTGAAGTCATCAACTGATACTGTCCTGTGGCCCCAAGTATCATATAATCTGTACCTTCTATGCCCGTGATTCCATACCAAGCCAAATTGGTCACTACGTGATTGCTGCCGCCATAATTCTGAACATATGTACGGAAATATCCGTTGTAATTGTTTGTACTACCTGCGGGATAAGTTTCCTGCTGACGTGAGCATATTTTTACATGGTAAGGGTCGTTGTTCGCACTCTCTAAATACCATGCCCAACGCGTACGAGTGCTGGCGGCACCCTGCTGTTGCAGTTCGTATTCATCCTGACCATAGACGAAGAAGTTACAGTCACCGTTACAATAGGGATATACAGCCTGCACGGGCTCTGTTGTTAGTCCATCCGCACCATTTTCTTGTTTGAAACTGTCTCCTGTTCTGAATTTCAACAGATACAAGACTCCTTTCTGCAGGTTGATGGTATTATTGACATCGTAGGTGACATAAATATGTCCGTTTTCTCCTACGGTTGCCAGTTCAGAGGCTCCTCCTTTTAGTGTATATTTACCATCTGTAACAGTGAAATCGGTGGATAGATAGTAGTGGTAGGAAGCAACCAACGGACTGAAATAATCGGTAGGGAAGCGTGGCGCATCAGAACTAATCTGTCTCGTTACCACTGTTAATAAATCTGTTCCGCTTTTGTCTATCAGGTGATAGGTGTAATTCGAAGCCGATGTAGCGGTAAGTCGGAAGCGCAACGCGTTATCAAAGTGTTCATATTTGGCGTTGCTATAAATACAAGAGCCAGTGACATCATTACGACCAATATGGTAATAGGTTTCAGAAGCATCTGGATCTTCAGCTCCACCACCAGTAGCCGCCATAACCTCATATACACCGACGTTATTGGCACTTTGGGCAATAAATTTAGAGGCATTAGAACTGCTGGCGTCCCAACCCAATATGGCTTCATTTACCCATGAACTGACATTTACATATTTGTCTAATCCTACATTTTTTATCAGCATGGCATATGGATCGCTCAGGGTCAGATGCCATTGGTAATAGGAATTCTCCGCTTGAGTGTTATCAATATCTGCCACACTTTTGATGGAAGAGGACTCTGTGTCCCAATAGATATATTCACCATTCAGACGCACGTTGTAGTTACCGCTAAGATCTCTTGCAACCGTATAACGTATATAGATGTTGGCATAAATACCATCGGTGACATTATCACCAACATAAGGTGCATTGACTATTGGAGGAGTCGCTGCATCAGCATTGTCTTTTGTCGCATAGAAAGACATTGTGGCAACAAGTGGACTACTGATAATTTCGGGGATACGAGCTATATCGAGACGAATACCTACGTCCTGCATGTTGCTGGCTTTCACGGCGACAGTTCCATCACTTCTTACGATATGATAGAGATATTTTTTCTTCTCCAGTTCTACCACCTTGATGCGGCTGGCTTCACCAGCATCTGCCTTAATCTTGTAGGCCATCGGGTTGCCTGTACTGCCGTAGTTCCATCCTATATATTTTGGAGCATCATAAGTGCCAAATTGTCGCAGAACCATTGTGCCGGAACCATTGTCGGCTTCTATCTCCCATGAACTGATGTCCTGAGGAGCACCTTCAACAATGGAACCCGTCTGGGATGATAAGGCATCTCCATTTGCAGCACTGGTGGCACAGCCGATATAGCGGTTATGTGCAGCCGTTGCAGAAACTCCTGCAGCAGCTGTCGCATCCTCACTGGTCTTACGGCTGATAATCTTCAGTTCGAAGGGGTCGCCGATAAATGCCACCTGAGCTTCGGCAGAGTTTTCACCTTGGTGCAGGTCGCTATTAGAACCACGACCTGTACTGAACTGGTTACCGTTGCTTGTGTCATAGAATGCTACGTACTGATCTTCCGCCTGTCCGTTCAAGCGAATGGTGTACCAGCGGGCATCCTCATAACTGCCACCTACAGGCAGTGATTCAAATGGCATCGATGATTCGTATTTCAGCCAGATAACTCGGCCGTTGTTGGCGGTCTCAACATCATCAAAGTTTGTTATGGCATTATCTGCAACACCATCTAAGTCATCGGTCTTATATGCTCCAATAAAATTGGCATACTTGCGCTTCAGCTTGTCAGGAACATGCGAAAGCAGTGTAGCCGTACCTTCGTATTCTGACATCTCCACAGTTGCCACCAAAGGTGTGTTCGTCAATGGCGATTTCACTTTGTAAGTATATGTCCTGATTTCATAGGGCTTCTCAGGGGTAGATTCTGCAGTAGCCGCTGTCTTCCATTGGAATCTTGGATTGTTACCGCTGTCAACATTACCTGTCAGATAAAGGAACTCATTATTATTGCCACCTTTTTTACCTCCAGGTTGCCAGTTGTTGCCGTTAGTGTTAACTTTAGTAGCCATAAAGACATAGCCTTCACCATTGTCAGCATTCAGCATGGCGAAAGAGTTCCAGATAGGGTTCATCTCGGCAGAACCGCCGTTACCACCACGATAGAAACCAGGCTTTTGAACGGAGGTTACTACGCCTGCCTCATTGGTCTGGGTGTATTGTATGTCATCGTCACTCGCAATCCACATGTTGTTACTTGCATCCTGTTTACCCTGTAAAAACAAGCTGGCGCCCCTATAGTATTTCTTCACTTTCTTGTTCAGGGCCTTATCGGACTCCATGAAAGTCGCATCGCCGTTGTAGGAGGTACGGAGTACAATGTTATAGGGATCGTTGCCCTCAAACTTGAAGCGGAAATGGAAGTTATGATGAGCGTTATTGTTGAAACCTGGCTTTGCAACATAAGTAAAATCATTACTCGTCAAATTCTCCTCTGTTAAATTCGATGCAGGAATGGCGGCAGGACGGTTGGCACGGTCCTTATTGAAGCACAGGAAGCGGTCACCCAACTTGATGTTATAATCCTGCGAGCCGTCAAGCTTGGCAATGGTGTTATCCGTCTTGTAAGTATAGGTGACATAGATATCTTGATCTGAGCTAATCGTATAATCTGCAGGATTGATGGGCGAATCAGTTGTTATGGCGTACAGGTCGTATTTTGTTGTCATATACTGATAAATCTGTGCCCTGCCGTTACCATCGAAGTATGTATTTTGCGGATTAGTAAAATTCGAAGCAGTCTGCCTCGTCACATTTGCCGATGCATAATATTTGAAATTTTCAGCTAACGGACTCATAAAATGAGGTGGTAGGCCCACAGTGGTTGCATCATCAACGAAAACGCGTATGGCTTCTACGCGAATGTTGGTGAATCTGTCAGTAAGGTTGACTCCGTCACTGGAATTCTTTGTAGTAAACGGCAACGTCAATATATGATACGTCACCTTATATGCCCTCGTCTCGTTTTGAGCCCCTGCCAGCAGGAGCATGAAAGCTAATAATCGGATAATATGTAGTCTCTTGATAGCCATCTTTCAATTATCAATTGTCAATTGTCAATTATCAATTTACCATTGTTCCGTAAATTTCGTGGTGTTCACTATCAGGTCGGTCTCTGTGATTGTGAAGGTGTAGGTGTAGCTGGTGCCTGCTGCCCATGTGGTGGCCTTTGTGGTTTTTAAGATATGGGGAAGTTGCGCTCCCCAGTCAGTCCATGTGGCATTGACCTCTATTTCTCCTGCCCAGTCTTGGGGAATCATGAGTAAGGTTCCAATAACATCATTAGCAGAGTAGTTGCCATCAAGCGTTAGCACGAGGTTTGTGGCATCACCTGTTGGTGTCCATCCACTGCTGTGTGCATAAGTGCCATTATTCTTGATACCCTTTAGAGTAATCTTATTTATATGGATATCTGCTTGTGTAGAGGATAATTGCAGAATGATTTTGGTAAACGGATGCAGGAAGTCTAAAGTTACGCCGCTGGCACCATCCAATGCCTTTGTACGATTTGTTTTTAAGGCATATACGAACTCCTGAAGACCGCTGCCCTGTCCAGCAGAGGATGATTCGCTATCGTAAGTCATTGGGAGGTTTTTGCACTTGAACTGTGGATTTCGGGCGGTATAGGTTACCAGACTAGCAACATCACTCATATCCGTAATGTATGAGGGGACTGCTGCCGGCATATAGGCAAAGAAATCGAGGGCACCCTCGGATGGCCAGTAGTGTTTGCCGTCGGAGAAGATCCATTTGTCTGTATCCCAGTTCACTGTTACGGGAGTGAAATAGGCTGTAGTGGTATTGGCACTGTATGCAGCAGCGGTGAAACTACCACTTGCCAGTGTGCCTGTTTCGTAGAATGTGGCACGGGTTCCTTCCATCATGCGCCAGACATCAGCTTTTAGACGGATTTCCTGAGGGCTTTCGTTGTCAGTCACGTTCTGTGGCTCGTCCTCGAAGCTGTCGCTGCTGCCGCCGCAGCCTGTCAGCATCGCTGCTGCCAGAAGAAAGGCTGCCGCTATATTGGCGGGGCGCCATTTCCTTATCGAAATGTCATTATATAGAGATGTCGAGATGTCGAAATCCCGGCGCCAAATGTCGTTATGTTGTAATGTCATCATGTCATTATTTCGAGTTTTATTTTTCGAGGCGTCTTGTTCCGTTGCACTGGGGATAGCTGCTGCAGCTCCAGAATTCCTTGCCTGAGTTGATTCCTTTCTTTGCTACTCTCTTGAGCATTGGTTTGCCGCAGATGGGACAGGCAGGGGCGTTGGCTTCGGTACTCTGCTTGGTGCGGTGAGCGAGGCGCTCGGCTGTGAGGCCTTCAGTGAAGCCTCCTTCCTGCTTGAAGATGTCCAATTGGCTTTCTATCTGCTTGCCGAGCATGAGGACAAGCCGTTGACAGAGCACCAACAGACAGTTGGCTGCCTTCTGTGAATCGTCTCCGCAAAGCCAAGTGTCAAACTTGTGCTTTTGCTTCAGGGTGTGGATGCTGCTCTCGTGGAGCACATCTATCCGAATCGCTTAATTTCCATTGTTTGTTTTCTTTTTATTGGCGCTTTTTCTTTGTCGATATTTCTATATTTCGAGTTGGCGCTATGTCGTTATTTTGAGCCTTTAATTATTCTATCTGAACTCTATCTGATCTCTATCTGAACTCTATCTGATCTCTATCCAAACTCTATCTGAACTCTATCTGAACTCTATCTGAATGCTAGAGATTTGCTATAGGAGCAATAAAGGAACGCTAAAGGACCGCCTTTTGGTTCCTGAGTTATTATAGATCGCTTTTTGTAGTCAGTAAGGGAGTCGAACCCTTACTGACTTTTGTTACCTGATGGAGTCGCGCTCGAACTTGTTCGCTTGCGTAACATAGTGGAGCAAGAACCTCACTTGGCTTTTTTTTGGTTACCTGAAGGAGTCGCGCTCGGCTTGCCGCTTGCGTAGCATCGTGGAGCAAGAACCTCGTCAGGTTGTTTGTTAGAATCGTATTGTTAGAGGCCAGTGTTATAAACAGTTCCATCTTCAGGATTCCAATTGTCAACTGTTACAGTAACAAACTTGATCTCAGCACCATCAAGGATTGGGTCAAGGGCATCTCCTGTTCCAGCTGATGTGTTAGCAGGATAATAACCACCACCAGCAAGGTCAACAGTATATGTGTACTTTTTCCCAATTGCCCAAGCGTCAGGAGTTGACTTCAGAGGCCACATAGCTGTTACATATCCATCATTTGTGCCGGAAGCAGCACCTACGATATATGCATTATTCGCATGATTCTGTATTTTGAGATTAACCTTAATGCAAGGACCATTGAAAGCATCATCTACATTGGAGCCTGAATATGCTGTTGCATAAGTAAATGACTGAGGAATAAGAATCCAGTCCTGACCTACTTGTGCTGCTGAAACACCAGCAACATTATATTTTGATGTTGATGCATCTGTTTGCGTATAGCTAGTTGTTATCGTAGCAGGGCTAACAACATCAGCCCAACTGCTTACTGTAAGTATTGTACCCGTTCCGTCAGAATTGTTTACATCAGTGGTAGCATCTGCAAAAGTGAACACACCACTATTCTTTACATTACAAATTGAAGCATCACGAACAGAGATGTCAAGGTTGTCCTTATTACCATTGTACAGTTTTATTGCAACTTTACAACCCGTATGACGGAAATTCAAAGGAACACCATCCGTGCCATATTTACTCGTCTTTGATCCTGATGATGCATTGTACACGTCTGCAGGATCATAAGTACCTGTCTTAGATTTATTAGTTGTAAATGCCACCACCAAATCTGTTTGATACTGAGCATCAGCATCTGGAGTTACAGTAAACGCCTTTGTCAATGCTGTGTGTGAAACCTGAGAGGCATGACCGTCTGGTTTTGAATTTGCATAAGCAAAGAAATCAAGGGCACCATCTGAAGGCCAATAATATTTATACTCTGAATTGTAGGTAGAAGTCCCACTATTCCATGTGAATGAAGTCTCAGGGAAATAGTTAGTAGCAGTATTGTACACGTTTGCAAATACTGTAAAGCCAGAGGTCTGAAGCGAAGTGGCATTCACATCTGCTGCACGTGTCACATTGCTTGTCAGAGCACGGAAGCTAATCTCGTTAGACGGGCTAGTAGCTGCACTCTCGATGGTCTCGTCACTTGAGCAGGAAGCAAGCGCTAAGGCTGCTGCTGCAAATAAAAACAAATGTTTTTTCATAATTGTAAATAAATAAAAAAATTAATAATAAATTGTTTAATAAATGATTTTCTTTTCTTAAAGTTTTAGTTTTGGTTTATGTCAAAGGTCAATAACCAATAACCTATAACCAATAACCTAATTTTTGTTTGTTACTCTTTCTCTAATTTAATTCATAGGCGTTAAAGTTTTTAGGGGGTAAATAATTATTTTAATTCACTCTTTATTTTTACATTGTAACATCAATATTTACGCCTTGCCAGCCGTCGATGGTGGGCTGGAAGCCTGAGCCGTTGACGATAGGCTTCGGCACGGGAAGTCCGTCGAGTTTTATTTCTATTTTGTAGTTCTCGTCACTCTGTGACTGTTCGTGCATCTGACTTGAGACATCCTGCGTATAGTACCACTTCTGACCGTCGGCAAGGACAGCATAGATGGTGAGGATGTGGTTGTTGAATTCTCCTTCGCTCTCGTGCGGGCAATGGCCGAAGATGCGTAGCTTCATCTGCAGGGTAGTGGCATCGATAACGCTGCATTCGAATGCTTCGGTAGCGAGCTCATCGCTGGGAATGCCTGTTGCCATGTTTATGGAAGCAGCAAGACCAGACAGGGCACCTCCGAAGCTGCCTGTATATTGCAGATTGGGCACATTGGTGATGGTGACGATGATTTCGTGGAAACGCTGATGGGGCTGCATCTCTACATCAACAGTGTCTGCCAGATCGGTAGTGAACGGCTCGCTGACAGCACCATAGAGGGAGTCGGGTTCAAGGATGACGCGTTCCGGCTCCTTGGCAGTGAAGTGAGGCATAGTACCACGTGTGAAACTCATTCGAGTTCCTTCTTCGATGCTTGACTGGCGGGTATAGGCTTCGAGGGTGTTTAATGAGTTGCCATTGCGATAAAGAATTGTCTCAGTATCGTTGTTGTAACTGATGGCTTGATAGGTTGCTCCCACCAGACGCGCTAAGCCTCCATTTGAACTGAAATCATATATCTGTGGCTCCATTGAGGGGTCTGATAGGCTGTAGAACGTTGCACGCATGGGTTTGGGAGCAGCGACGTGTGACCAGTCATAGGTTGTATTGGCATATATCCAGTGGTTATGGTCGTAGCAGAGGTCCTTGTATTGGCAGCTACACAGCAGGAGCAGTGTTGCTGCCAAAATTGAAAGTTGAAAATTGAAAATTGAAAGTGGCTTCATCTCTTGCCTCCTTTCTTTACGCCAAGGAGCCACTTCAGGCTGACCTCTGCCTTTGTTGGGCCCCACCAGTGGCGCTTTTTGGTTGACAGCCAGATATAGTGGCCAGTGCCGTCATTGGCTGGCTCATATTCCTTGTACTCTCCGTCCTGAAAGCCGACACCAATTGTGAAGTCGAGACACCACTTTCGGCCTATCTTCTTTGAATAGCCGTATTCCAAACCTCCGCCAAAGCCAAACTTTGCTGCCTGATAGCCCTTGCCGCCCCATTCAACGTCGTAGGTCAAGCCGAGCACATAAGCACCAAGGTGGTGACCAGTGAATGCTGAGGTCTGAGGTCTGAGGTCTGAGGTCTGACCGAAGTAGCGGCGGAAAGTGAGGTAGCCGCCGTAGGCTTGCCAATAGCGATGACGGTTGTCGCTTGAGAACCATGTATAGAACCAGTCGAGACCTATAGTCCATCGCTTGCCCATATATACTTCAATACCAACATTTGGTATAAGAACCACATCATAGAGCATATTGGTCCTCAGAGCGTATAGGAATGAACTGTTTTTCTTCTCAGCCTGAGTGCTGACAGTGTCTGCCACAAAGACTGCTGCTGTTGTTGTTTCAGGCACGATGACGCTTTTGCTGACGCCTATGTGGCTGGTCTTGATGTATTTGATGGTATAGTCAGAACGGCGCAGCTGTGGCATGCAGTTGGCGATGAGGTATTTGTAGTCCTCTGGATAGGTGCTCTTTATAAGCCATTCCTTCGCATCGGGCTCGCGAGTGCCATTGATGATGCGGAGTATCTCGTTGCGATGAGGCAACTGGTCAGCTGAGGCTTTCTCTACGAACTGCTTGAAATTCTCCCAGTCTTCAGCTGTAGAAAGGGTGGTTATGATGGCGTCAGGCAGGTCTGACAGATTTGTCACGAAGGCTGCGAGGCTGTCAGTACGCTGGCGAGCCACTTTCTCATTGAGCTTGTAAGGACCGTCGATAGAACCAAAGCCATGAATGGTGAGACCATGAAGGGTGAGGGTAGGGTCGGCCTTGATGATTTGCAGCTCCTTGCTGATGCGTCCTATCTCTATGGCATTATTGCTGTAGCCTTCCACGATGTCGGCCATGCTGATAGGGTACTTGATGTGTGCCGTACCTGTTATGGAATCAATGACAACAGAGTCGGTAGTCTGGATGATAGTCTTCTGTGAAGATACAGCATTGCCCTGAGCCGCTCCTGTCACAGGAACTGCCGCCAGAATCATCATTGCCATATGTAGAAGAATATTCTTCATCCAGTTAACTATGTTTAGGTTGACTCTTGACTCTCCACCTTTGACCTTAGACCTTTGATTTTTGACCACATTTTAAAATAAGCGCGTGCGTACACACTCACATCGTTGCAAAGGTACGACTATTTTTCCATGTGGTGAAATATTATATGTCATATTGGTGCAATGCCTAGTTAATAATTGTTAAACACAAGAAGTATTGCTTAATTTGTTTAGTAATATTGCCTATTTTCGACACTCGAAAGATGTTAAATTACGTCTTTTTGCTAGTTTTTTCGTTTTGTGGGTGATTATCAGCGTGTTATCATATGTTGTAAATGCACACAAAAGTATGGAAAAAGTAATTTTGTGTGATTATCTCGGAGTTGTGTCGGAGTTGTGCCGGAGGTGGGTGGGAGATATCCCTTAAACTTCTTAAACCTCTTAAACTATTAAACTTTTGGTCAGTGAACCATGTTTTTTAGGGGGAAAAAGTATGTTTTTTTAGAAAATTAAGGAAAAATGTGACAAAAAAGCGTTTTTCCTTTTTTTATTTAAAATATAATTATTACCTTTGCACGCTGAACTATGTATATTTAGTATATTACATTACATGGATACAATATCCTGGATTGCATATTATTTTAACCTCTGGCTGGCGTATGGCACGTACTGGCTATCATATCTCTATAAGGCATACATCGAGTATCCTATAGAGGTAAGAATTGCCATTATATTCATAACTGGCAGCATGATAGGCATCATTACCCTCACCAGTATCTCTGCTGCCAGGGTAAGGCACCGCGCTATCAGGAATAAGAGGTTGAATTACCTTGAAAAGCGCTTTGGCAAACAGATAGAATACCTGCTGTCAGCCGACTGCAAGCCAAATATGACCAGGCAGGAGGTAATAGATCTGTTGGGTGTGGGAGAGGAACTGAATGCCAAGAAAGATGTACTTCGCGATAATAAGATGAAGATGCTCTTCTGCAAACTGATATATCGCAAGTGTATCTCGGACAAAGCAGCCGTCGGCAGACGCGATAATCTGCACCAGCTGATAAACCTCTTCTCGCTACGTGATTTTCTCGAGGACGCTACGAACTATGGAAGCTACAGGAGAAAGCGAGACGCTCTGTCGATGCTGCGTACCTTTAGGCTGTATGTCAGTCCATGGGTGGTGAACCAGCTACGCGTAGCGAAGAACAAATACGTGCAGCGATTGGCGATGTATGCCTCTATCATGTCGAGTTCGGACAGCGACCTTGACTACTTCGAGACGTCATTCTTTGACGATAACTGCTGTATCAACGACGAGATTGAGATAGGTTTCATGCTTCAGCGCCGCAGAAAGAACGGCGTTAGGCTGCCTAACCTTGCCAACTGGGCTTACCAACAGAAGAATCCGAATACGAAATGTGTCTTTGTGAGGCTGATGCGACGCTTCGACCAGAAGGAATACTGCCCGCAGCTGGAGGAACTGTTCAGGCAGAATAGCCATAAGAAGCTCATAGAGGAGATTTCGCGCACCTGGGGCTACCTGCGCTATGTGGAAAGCGAGAAACTGCTTGTGGATTCGCTTGTAATGCAGCCTGATGATACGAAGGTTGCCATAATGCATGCCATCACCCGTATGGCTACGGGCAAAAGCCGGGAAGTGTTGGTGGAGGAATTCAAAGAAGCAACGAACCCGCACGTGCGCTTTGAGGCCCTGCGATGCCTGTATAACTACGGTGAAGAAGGAAGAGTGAGGTTCTATGAACTGGAGAAACAGAAAAGCGAGCGCGACGAGAAGTTCTTCTCATTCTTCAATAACCCGATTACACTGGAAAAGATACGCCTCGACAAGGAGCAGGCTTATCATCCTTCAGTGGAGACGGTGTATATTTAGTTTACGGTTTACAGTTTACAGTTTACCGTTTACAGTTTAGATAATTGAAAATTGAAAGTTGATAATTTAATCTTGAACCCTGAACCTTGAACCCTGAACCAAAGTTATGTGGTTGAATTTATACTATACATTCTGTTATATCATCTTTGGGTATTCTATTGCGATACTGCTGAGTTACCTGTTTCTCGTTGTGCAGAGTTACAGGGCGCAGAGAAAGTCTAAGATAGACATGCCGTCGGACAAGACGCTGAAATATCTGATGAAAGGCTCGCCGCTGACTCCTGGTGTGTCGATCATAGCGCCTGCCTTCAACGAGGAAATCACCATCATCGATAATGTAAATTCGCTGATGCAGATAGACTATCCCAACTATGAGATAATCATTGTAAACGATGCAAGTACTGACCGCACGATGGAACTGCTTATTGAGGAGTTCAGCATGGTGGAGGTGCCTTATGACGTTGCGATGAAGGTGCCGTCGAAGCCTATCAAGCGCGTGCTGAAATCTACAGACCCGAGATTCAGCAAGCTCGTGGTGGTTGACAAGGAGCACGGCGGACGAAAGAGTGACGGTTCGAATGCGGGTATCAACGTTTGCAGTAACAAGTACTTCGTTTGTACCGACGTGGATTGTATCATAGAGCCGATGGCACTGTATCGCATGATGTGGCTCGTTATTAACAGTCATGAACCGATGATAGGTGTGAGTGCTACGATGCTTATGAACAATGGTTGCGTGATTGGTGACGGGCGTGTAATAGAAGCCAGAGAACCTTCGAGCATTCTGCCGCTGTTCCAGCAGATGGAATATCTACGCTCGTTCCTTGTGGGTAAACTTGGATGGTCGTCAATCAATGCCCTGCCTAATATTTCGGGTGGTTTCGGACTGTTTGATACTGACGTGGTGGTAAAGTCCGGCGGATATGACCAGACCTCAATGGCAGAGGATATGGATATGCTGCTGCGTATGGTGACATATATGAGGAACAGCGGTCTGAAATTCCGTGTGGCTCAGGTACCGCAAGTGTGCTGCTGGACTGAGGGACCGAGTACGATGAAGTCATTCTACAGACAGCGTACACGCTGGGCGCGTGGACTGTTCGAGATTATTTCCCACCATCGCAAGCTGTTCTTCAATTTCCACTACGGACCTATCGGTGGCATCACGCTGTCATACATCTTCCTGTTCGAGTTTATAGCTCCCACGCTGGAGATGTTCGGATTCTTCTTCATGATATGGCTGATAATCATCGGTGGTGTGAACTGGGATACGGCTTTCATCATCTTCGGAATGATATACCTGTTTGCAGTACTGATGGCCGTCTGCGTGCTGACGTTCGACTATTCCACAGAGGCCGTAGATTGGTACAACAGGAAGAGAACATACACCAAGCTGATGCTGGCGGCAATACTCGAACCATTCATATTCCACCCTATAGTTACATACTGTTCAAACATAGGTTACTGGAACTTCATATCTTCTGCCACTGCCGTATGGAAACCTATTCAGCGTACTGGTGTGAAGAAACAGAAGAAGAAACCTACACAACAAGACAACAAGACTCCAAATGCATAATAATAAAAAAATTACCATACAAGGAATAATCAAAGGATGCCTTATGGCAATGGCCTTCATGCTGGTTCCCCTGACGGCTGCTGCCCAGGAGGAACTGCATACGGCTGCATACTTCATACAAAGGGCCGAGAGCTTCATTGAGTCGAGGGCTTGGATGGCTGCAAAACGCGAGATTGACGATGGACTGCAGCTGTATCCCGAAAACTCTGACCTGAGATACTTGAACGGGCGCTACTATTATGTGACTGGTCACCTGAATGAGGCACGCTACAACCTTATCAGGGCCATACAGGATGACGATCAGCACTATAGGGCTAAGCGTACTATGGTGGATGTGGAAGATGACTCAAAGCACTACAGCAGTGCTATCTGTTATATAAACGAACTGCTGGAGTTCCAGCCGTATGACCGTGACCTGTGGCGAAGGAAGATTTCCTTATACCGTAAGTTAAATAACAACCTTGAGGCTGATGCTGCTTTGGAACGTCTGGCACGCATATATCCTAACGATAGCGTGGTGAGGAGCGACCTTATGAAACTGCATCGCAACAGCGTCACCAAGCTGTTGAAGAAGAGCAGTGATGAGGAGGCGGCTCTCGAGCTGGAGAAGTGGCTGGATATTGACCCAAACAACCTGGAATACTATATCGAGCTGATGAATATATACTACCGTATGGGCTTAAACGACCGTGCCATAGGTGTGGGAAACAGAGGCCTGGAACACTTCCCCGGCAATGCTACGCTGACAAACAAGATTATAGGCATACTGACAGAGCAGGGCAACTATTCGCAGGCTCTGAAGATTGCCCGCAAGAGTTCGTCAGGAAGTGTATATACTGGTCTGCTTCAGGAGGCTGCTGACGATGCACGCCTTCACGACCCATACGAGATGAACGGAAGGTTGTATGCTGAGACAGGCGACCGTGATGCTCTCAACTATCTGCTCAATACCTCGCTTACGAGAGGCTACGATGATGATGCCAGAACATATTTGACAGAGGCTATGAAACGTGACGGACGCACCACAGCGCTGCTCATGAAACTCTATGTGCTGGAGAAACGTACTGGTAACGAGAATGCTATGCGCAGGGTGCTGGAAGAACTATACTACAGCAGTCCTAACGACAAGGAACTGAAGGAGAGCTATGCTGATATGATGCTCAAACTGGGCACTATGGATATGGCTCAGCAGCAGTGGGCTGATGCTGACAATCACTTGCGGCGTGCCATTGAACTGATGCCCTATAGTCATGAGTCGTGGCCGGCAGCAGTGTCAATGCGCATAAGCTGTCTGGCACATCTTAACAGACTTGAGGATGCAAAGAAACTGTATTTGGAGGCTGCAGATATGGACTCTTCCAACAGAAACCGCTATGCTTCTGCCTACGAGGAGATAATTGCCAACCGTCTCCGCGTGCTGATGGAAGATGAGAACTACGGTCAGGCTCTCGCTGAGGCAGAGGAACTGCTGGAAGTGGTTCCTGAAAGCGAGGCAGCCTTGAGATGCTGCATCAATATGAGTCAGACGCTGAAGAACGAAAAACTGTTCCAGAAATATGCTGAGATAGGTTACGAGCGATTCCCTAACGTACCTTACTTCATCATAAAACAGGCTGTCTCGCTGCAGCATCAGGACCGCAATGCTGAGGCACTGGAACTGGTTAATCCGAGCAATAGGAAAGAGGGAGAATATGAGTCTCCGCAGTATATAGCAGCCTATTCGGGCATTTCGGGTGAGTGGGCTGATTTGCTGATTAAAGAACGCATGCCGGATATTGCCATTCAGGTTATAGATTCAGCACTGATTCATGATCCGGCTAACAAGGATCTGTTATACAAGAAGGGCATTGCATACGAACTGTTGAAGGATTATGCTCATGCCTACGAATACCAGAAGAAATACTACGAGCCAAGTAATGCGGAGCAGCAGGAATATTATGAGCATATGCGCTACCTTGGCTTCCGTGCATTAAAAAACCGCGTAAGTGCCACTTATACAAATGCTTTCTATAATGGCAAGAATGAAAACTTGTCAACAAGGTCTCACCTGTATTCTATAGCAACAGTAAGCTACAGCAAAGTAGAAAAGATGAATACCTATACGGGACAGATAAGTTACAAGGGCATTGACGGCTATCTTAACGATTACGAGACGGAAACGGGTGGAGTAGGCCTGGAATTTATGGGACAGTGGGAGCATACCTTTAACCACCGCTGGAGCGGAATGGCGAATGCCGCTGTCTCTACAAAGTACTTCAACAAGATTGGTGCCAACGTTTCTGCCAGCTATGCTATGGATCACGGCTGGACACCATCGCTGAAGTTGGGTTACAGGCGCACTCCGAAGACTTATCTTTACTCCAATACGACTGATGACATAACGGAAGCGATAATGGGAGAATTCAGCCTGTTCATCGTCACACCGTCTGTAGAGAAGACATGGACTGAGCGCATAAAGACAACGCTCAATGTTGATGTCTTGGAAATGAGAAGCAGTATATATTATAATGTGGGACTGAAAGGCAAGTTGTTCTTTAATAATGACAATATATCTTCTGTCTCACTCCTGGCAGGCGTCGGCTCTTTCCCTGAGCTGACATTCTTCGATCAGTCGGCGTTGAAAAACGTATCACGTACAAATGGCATGGTGGGCTTCGATGTGCAGTATCTCTTTACTCGTCATTTTTATGCGGGTTTGTCTGGAAGTTGGAACACCTGTTTCAGTCCTTACGTCGATAGCGAGGGCATACTAAAGGACTCATACCGTAATGTTTACAGTCTGACATTCCAACTGCATTTGGCTTTCTGACAGATATAATTTAAAAACCTAATAATATGAAAAAGGCTAATTCTTTTCTTGCATTCCTGACTGTTCCACTGCTGTGCTGCTGTGCACAGTCGGTCGGAGTCAGCCAACACGACACTGGCGTGTTCGAGTATAAGGAAATATATCTCTCTGACGCTATGGGGGCGCAGGGCAAGAAGCTTGGGCTTAACAGCGTTGATGATGACTGGGGTATTTGGGGTCATAACCTTAAGCGTGTATTGCCTAAGGACCCTTCGGCGCTGGTGTATGCGATGGATGAAGGACAGCAGCGCATGAAAGAACAGTTCTGCTTCTCGTCAGCTAAACTGTATGAATATATAATGCGCTATATAGAAGATACATACGGAGAGAAAAAGACCCAACGTTTTGCCATCCTCCCCAACGATAATGGCCTGGTGTGCCAGTGCCGCCTGTGCAAGGATGCCGGCAATACTCCGAAGGATGCCTCGCCAGCGGTGTTCTCGATGATTGAGCGTCTGGCAAAACGATTCCCGAACCATATCTTCTTCACATCATACTATAGTACAACCAAGGGACTGCCTAGTCATCGTATGCCTGAAAATGTGGGTGTTCTTGTCAGTGCAATAGACTATCATCTCTGCCCGGTTGAGACAGAACATGATGTCGCTTTCGAGAAGTTGCTCAAACAGTGGTCGGAGAATGTGAATCACGTATATGTGTGGGATTATATCAATAACTTCGACGACTATTTCACACCGTTCCCCATTTTCCGCATAATGCAGCGCAGACTGCAGATGTATGTAAAAAATAATGTGAAGGGAGTGTTCCTGAACGGCAGCGGCACAGACTACAGTACGATGCAGTTTATGCATACTATGGTGCTGACGGAACTACTGAAAGACCCTAATCTTGATATTGAAGAACTGGTAAGGACACACTGCGAGAAACGCTATCCCAATGCCGGAAAGCTTGTTGCAGACTTTGTACTCGCGCAGGAAGAGTGGACAGAAAAGCGGGGTAAGCCACTGCCTATCTATGGAGGTGTTGCCCAAGCCATAAAAACCTATCTGCCGGCAGAGGATTTTGTAGCGTTCCACAAGTCCTTCAGCGAGATAGTACCTGAGACATCGGGAAGCGAGAGAAGAATCATGGACAGGCTGTGCAGCGTAATGTCGCTGACACGTCTGGAATTGATGCGTATTTCCGGCAACATTGATGGCTATGAGGAACTGTATGCCCATCTGTCTGCTTTGGCAGCGAAGAATACGGAAGTGTATAGCGAGTCGTGCTGGACAGTGGATGCATATCTGAAGGATTATGCTGAGATGGCGGAGCATGCTGCTGCCACAAAGCGCAATAATCTGCTGCTTGGAAAGAAACTGGTGCCACTCACCAAGCTTGACGAAGAATACAACGACATACGCATATTGACTGACGGACTGTTGGGACTGCCGTCAAACTATCATTGCGGACAGATGATATCATCGGCAACACCTGCTCTGCAAATTGCCATACCGAATGTTCCGGGCATGAAGAAACTGTGTGTATGGATGACCAGAAATGCTCCCTACCACATCATTCTGCCTGAAAGGGTGATACTTACCAGTGGCGGAGTGCAGATTGGAAATGCTGTGCCAGCAACGCTTTCGGGCAATTCTGACCGTGCAATGGTAGAATTTGACATTCCGTCATCAGCCAGAGGCAACCTCGTACTCAGGGTTGTGCGCAATCAGGAAGACCGCACCATGGCACTTGATGAAATAGAAGGATTTTGATAATTGAAAATTGAAAATTGACAATTGATAATGAGAAAGGTGTTTGACAAGATAAAGGTATTTCGCAGACAATTATGCATTCTGCATTGTGCATTATGCATTAGCATAGTGCTTTCCGGATGCAGTAAGGAACTGCAGCCTGCAGAGGTCATTATTATTGACCCTGTCAGACACTATTATCCTGTAGTGCAAGGAGAACTGATGGGAGTCAATTACGAAATAGAAAATATCTCTGACAACCCACTCTTTATCCAGGAGGTACAGACTACCTGCGGATGTCTCGTTGCACGTGATGATCTGCCAATCGTCGTACTGCCCCATAAGAAGGGTTTCTTGCATCTGGAATTCAATACTATCAAGAACAACGGCTATGCGGAGCACTTCGTATACTGCTATGGCAATTTCAAGGAAGGCAATATGATAGAACTGCAGTTCGATACCAATGTTGTGCCCCAGGCTGACTATTCCCGAGATTACGAGCAGCTGTGGAAAGATCAGAAAAAAGATGTTGGTGTGAAACGTAGGCGCGACGACGGCACTTACGATGTTAAGGGCTACTATATTGGTGATAGCGAAGATGAAGAACTCCCACAGGAGAAAGTCGTTGATCCAAACGCACAGACAGTGCCTCTTCGTCAGAGAAGATAATTTTCTCATTTTACCCCTATAAATACCCTCAAATCCCCCGTGTTTAGGGCTTTGAGCCGCGAAAAAGGTAAGAAAAATTTCTGTGTGCGCAAACAGAAATTTGTGTGTTTTTTTGTGTGCGATAACAGTAAAAAATGCCGCTTAATAAATCTTAAATTGGGCTAATTTTCTGTTAATAACTGTTACAAAATTTCGGTCGTCTTCCGTTATTTTAGTATTTTTGTAACAGAGTATTTTACAAATTAAACACAGATTTATTATGCGCAAAACAATTGATTTTTGGCTATTTAGCCTTATTTCTGTATTGTCATTGACATTGGTGGCATGTGATAAAATTTATACCAACGAATCTTCTATTGATGATGATACAGTTGTGGACCCTGTTAAGTCTTCTGAGTTCATTGTGTATTCCGGCCATAGCGTTATCGGTTCCACCCTCGGTACGCGTGCTGCAAATGTAAATGGTAACCTTTGGTATCAAAACTGGGAGCGTCCCACAAATGTCAACGAGATAGTTGCAAATGAGACGGAGCTTGTAAAGAATTATTTCAGCACCAAGCGTGAGAATGTCCAGAATGAATATAAGGTGACATGGCTCAACTTCTGGGTTCAGCAGGTCTATAAGGGCCAGACAAGCTATATTGACGGCTACAATCAGAATATCGGTCTGGGCAGCAACCATATGGATCATCTTCAGGTGTTTAACAACCTTAAGGAAGAGGTCATCAGCTGGTGGCCATATCAGTCAAACATCGTAGAGTGGGAAGGACAGTATGAGCATATCAACAACTTCAACTCTGGCGACAACCAGACCATCTATACTGACGACGAGAATGGTAAGCAGTATATTGGTACTACCCTTATGACTACGATGGGAACAGACGGACGCAATGAGCAGTTCGCTTACCATAACTCTACCGATAGCAAATATCACTTTGAGTACATCATCATCCCTGGTTCAGAGATAGACCCAAGTCTTGACGGATTCTATTATATAGGTTTCGACTTCTATGCTCATGGTACCGACGTATATCCTGCCAACAAGAATATGGACGTAGAGCGTGACTGGGTATTTGACGATTGGATTATACGTATCAGCCCTGCTAATGTCAAGAATGGTACAGCAGAAAATCCTGTATTGCCAAAGATTGTCGATGCTCCAGAAGTTGACCCTGTTGTAGTACCTGCATACGGTGGCGAAGTTGAGGTCAATCTGTCAGTCAACGACAAGAAGGATGTTGATGACTATATCGCAACAAAGCTTAGCATCCACGTTCGCGATACTACTGACGTAGAGGTGTATATCCCTGTTGATGCCCAGTACTATTGCGATGCAGACGATATGAACATCGTTCTCTCTCACCGTCTTGAGATAGAGCAGCACAGCCCGAAGGCAGAGGAGATAGTATATGAGGTTAATGGCAATCAGGTTCGTGCTACCGTAACCTTCGAGGTTGGTGGAATACGCATCAAGACCTACGGTATCAATGCTGACGTGCTCAAGTATCTGCGTGAGCAATATAGCGACGGCATAACCTTCGAAATCTGGAACTACTATAATAATAGTATTACACGCGAGGCTCTGAAGCCTATGCTTGATAATACTACCATATCGTTCACCACAGATCCGGGACGTTATGTCAATGCCTTCGCAAAGCTTAATAACATCAAGAATGCATGGGATTGTGTAGTAACGCCGCCTTCGGAGTTCAAGGTTGACAAGGTGAACGACGGCACATATAACTACAACGTTATATACATGAAATAATATTACAGACGGCGCAGCTTTCTGCTTTGCTTACGCCACCAGATGATAAATTCGTGGTAAGCAGAAAGCTGCTCCGTATGCTGTGCTTCAGCAAAGGTCATGGTATCAGGAGCCGGACCGAATTGGTCGGGGAAGAGTATCATATAGTTTGTACCCTTGTAGTGCTCTGTCATCTCCTCTGGAAGATTGGCAAGCGCGGCCTTGTATGAAACAGTACCCTGACGAGCAGTAACGATAACAAGCATCTCATCGGGAAGAGTATTCTCCATGAGTTCAATAAGCCCCTTCCACTTAGGCATAGAGACATATTCAGCCCTTATGCCTGGGTGGCGGTGGCTTATATATAGGTCAATGAGATTGAGCGAGTCAACTCTTCCGTGGAAGATGATGCGGCAGCCTACATTCTGTGCCATTCTGGAGAGGCGTTCGAGCCAGCGGTAGAAGCCCGGTTCGAATTCTGCACGTGAGGGAACGGCTACGCGAATAGCACGGAGGGTGCTGATAGGTTGGGTGCAGCGTGCAATGATAATCTGACGTGAGAGACCATTGAAGACGCTCTGTGCAAAGTCACCCCAGAAAGCACGGCGCGAATTATCGTGAATGTGTGCCCCCATGATGATTTCTGAGCAGTCAAATTCCTTGAAGGCATGCTTGATGCCGTTGGCAATGTTTGTTGCCAGACGCACCTGTGTCTGTACCCTGATATCCGAGTCGGCAGCGCGGCTTACAACACTTTCGAGCAACTGATGGCCTTTCTGCTGATTGCGCTCAGCATCCTCGTCATCATACACCACGTTGAGTGCTACGAGTCCACGGTTAAGGCTGCGGTTGCGCATCAGAACGGCAATATTTACAAGGGTGTTACACGTCTCAGGATATTTTACAGGAATGAGCATCTTCTCGTCATCACTATCATTGTTCTGGCGCTCTCTAAGACCGTCGGTAATAACGATGCGGCGTGAGGCATAGTCAGTAACGAGAGTAGATATGATGCACGTAAAGAGTATCATGATGACAACACCGTTAAGCATATCATCGCCCATGATGTTGAGACTCATGCCAATCATCACAATGGCGATACCGCCGGCAGCATGTGCTGAGGTGAGGCCGAACATCAGGTGACCGTCCTGCCAAGGAAGGCGGAAGGCGAAGCATGAGGCATAGGCGGCAATGGCCTTGCCGATGGTACCTACAATGACAATGGTAATCACTGTGGGGATGATGCCTACGGCTGTTGAACCGGACGACGGTTCAAAGAGCAGACCGAGATTTATCAGCATTCCCACACCTATAAGGAAATAAGGAATGAAGATAGCATTACCGATAAACTCTATACGGTTCATGAGGGGTGATACATGGGGGATGAAGCGGTTGAGCATCAGACCGCTGTAGAACGCTCCGAAGATGCCGTCAATACCGATGGCCTCTGATGTGGCGGCACTGAAGAACATCATGCCCAGCACGAAGATATACTGCATTACGGAGTCGCTGTAGCTTCTGAGGAACCACCGCGTGACTCTACGGATTATGTAGTATATCGCAAGGCAATAGAGCACGAATTTTGCTACGAACATAAGCCAGAACCACACATTCGTTCCTCCGAGAATACCGCCTTCAACGGCTGTTACCACGATGAGGGCAAGCAGCAGGGATATCATGGATGCTCCTACGGAGATTGTCGTAGTGGCATGCTTCTGAAGTCCGAAGCGGGCAACGATGGGGTAGGAGATGAGCGTATTTGCCGCCATGACACTCGAGAGAATGACTGATGCAAGGGATGAATAGCCCAGAAAATAGATTCCGGCTATATACATCATTATAAAAGGTATCAGGAAGGAGGCGATACTGAAAATACTGACTCTCTTGACGTCGCTCTTGAGTCCCTGAAGGTCCATCTCAAGGCCGGCAAGGAACATGATATACAGTATTCCGACGCGTCCGAACAGCTCGAAAGAGGCATCGCGCTCAAGAATATTGAATCCATGAGGACCTATGATGACTCCCGCCAAAACCATACCGATGATGTGCGGAATGCGCAGCTTGCTCATCACTATAGGGGCGAAGAGAATTATTATCAAAACGGTGAAAAACACCATCGTCGGACTCGTTATCGGAAGATATTCGGACATGTATTTGGATGTTCTAAGTCAAAATTTTGTGCAAAGGTAGTAAAAAAAATTACAAGGAATAACAAAAATCATTTTTTTTCGTAACTTTAGCGATGCTGAACTTACTTGCACTCGAAAAAACTCAAATATATTTGGTTTTTTACTCGTTTTTTCGTAACTTTGCGCCCGAAATTGTAATTAAATATAGAATAATTAGATATGAAAGTAGCAATTGTTGGCGCTTCAGGCGCTGTCGGACAGGAATTTCTCCGTGTCCTTGATGAAAGAAATTTCCCGTTAGATGATCTTGTACTGTTCGGTTCTCAGCGTTCAGCCGGTACAAAATACACTTTTCGCGGTAAGGAGTACGAAGTAAAGCTCCTTCAGCATAATGATGATTTTAAGGATGTGGACATCGCCTTCACCAGTGCCGGTGCCGGTACTTCTAAGGAATTCTGCGAGGATATCACCAAGTACGGTGCTGTGATGATTGACAACTCCAGCGCCTTCCGTATGGACAATGACGTGCCCCTCGTAGTTCCTGAGTGTAATGCTGAGGATGCTCTGAACAGACCTCGTGGCATCATCGCTAATCCAAACTGTACCACAATCATGATGGTGGTTTGTCTGCAGCCTCTTGAGAAACTGTCTCACATTGAGCGCATACATATCGCTTCATACCAGAGTGCTTCTGGTGCCGGCGCTGCCGCTATGGCTGAGCTGAAGCAGCAGTATAAGGAACTTGCCGAGGACAAGCAGCCTACGGTGAACAAGTTCGCTTACCAGCTGGCATATAACGTTATTCCTCAGATTGACGTATTCCAGGATAACGGCTATACCAAGGAGGAGATGAAGATGTTCAACGAGACAAAGAAGATTATGCATACCGATGCTCGCTGCTCGGCTATGTGTGTCAGAATTTCTTCACTCCGTGCACATTCTGAGGCTGTCTGGATTGAGACAGAGAAGAAAATCAGCGTCGAGGCTGCTCAGGAGGCATTGCGTAATGCTCCTGGTGTGACCCTCGTTGATGATCCTAAGAAGGTTGGTGCAAAGGCAAATGCTGATGCTTCAAAGGAGACAATGGAAGGTCTGCCTTACCCAATGCCTCTCTATACTGCCGGCAAGGATGACGTATATGTAGGTCGTGTTCGTGAGGACCTTGCCAACGACAACGGTCTGACCTTCTGGCTCTCTGGTGACCAGATTAAGAAAGGCGCGGCCCTCAATGCCGTACAGATAGCTGAATATCTCATTAAGGTAGGGAACGTTAAATAAAAGTGGAGTATAAATATCTCTCACACATTCAGTTCCCGACGGACCTGCGGGCGTTGCCTGTAGAGGCGCTGCCTGAGGTGTGTTCGGAATTGCGTGACGACATAGTAAAGGAACTGTCAGTCAACCCTGGCCATCTGGCTTCGTCATTGGGTGTTATAGAACTGACTGTTGCCCTGCATTATGTCTATGACACGCCGGAAGACAGGATTGTGTGGGATGTGGGACATCAGGCTTACGGACACAAGATTATCACCGGAAGACGTGAGACCTTTAAGACTAACCGTAAGTTTGGCGGACTGCATCCGTTCCCGACACCGGCTGAAAGCGAGTATGACACTTTTGTGTGTGGTCATGCTTCAAACAGTATCTCTGCTGCACTTGGTATGGCTGTTGCTGATGAGAAACTCGGCAACAAGCGCCATGTGGTTGCTGTGATAGGTGATGGCAGCTTGAGCGGCGGACTGGCCTTCGAAGGCCTCAATAACGTTTCGTCTTCACCCAATAATATGCTGATTATCCTCAACGACAATAATATGTCGATAGACCATAGCGTCGGAGGAATGAAACAGTATCTTTTGTCGCTGAACACCAACGAGTCATATAACCGTTGGCGCGACAGGGTAGGGCGTTGGCTTATGGGAAAGGGCTATCTCAACGATTCCAGAAAGAAGACCGTGATACGTCTCTCGAATGCGTTCAAGTCTGCTATTTCTGAGCAGCAGAACATCTTCGAGGGTATGAATATACGCTATTTCGGTCCTGTTGACGGACATGACGTCAAGGAACTGGTGCGTGTGATACGTCACCTCAAGGATATGAGGGGGCCGAAACTGCTACATATTCACACTGTGAAGGGTAAGGGCTATGAGCCTGCCGAGAAGGCTGCAACGATATGGCATGCCCCAGGGCGCTTCAATCCTGAGACGGGGGAACGCCTTGACAAAGACAAGAGGGCGAAATATCAGGATGTCTTCGGTGAGACACTTCTGGAACTTGCCAGGACCAATCCTAAGATAGTAGGTGTCACACCCGCTATGCCTACAGGATGCTCCATGAATATTCTTGGCAAGGAAATGCCTGACAGAACCTTTGATGTGGGAATAGCAGAGGGACACGCAGTAACCTTCTCCGGCGGACTGGCTAAGGAAGGCATGATACCGTTCTGCAATATCTACAGTGCTTTCGCACAGCGTGCATACGACAACATCATCCACGACGTGGCAATAGGAAAGTTGCATGTGGTATTCTGCTTCGACAGAGCCGGTATAGTGGGCGAGGACGGTGCTACGCATCATGGCGCTTTCGATATGGCAGCCCTGCGTCCGGTGCCTAATCTTACCATCTGTGCCCCCATGAATGAGCATGAACTGAGAAAGATGATGTTCACAGCTCAGTTGCCTGAACAGGGACCGTGGGTGATACGCTATCCGAGAGGCCGTGGCGTGAAGGAAGACTGGAGATGTCCGCTCGAAGCAATAGAAGTAGGAAAAGGCCGAAAGATCAAGGATGGCAAGGATACTGTCGTACTGTCTATCGGACATATCGGCAATAATGTTACGGAAGCCATAAAGGATACTGATGTTGCACACTATGACATGCGGTTCCTGAAGCCTATCGATACTGCTATTCTTGACGAGGTCGGAAAGAATTTCTCACATGTCATTACTGTAGAAAACGGAGTGAAGGACGGCGGACTTGGTTCTGCCGTACTGGAATATTTTGCTGATCATGGCTACACTCCTCGTGTGACACGTCTCGGAATGCCTACCGACAGCTTTGTAGAACACGGCACCATCCGCGAACTCCAGCACATCTGCGGCATAGATCCCGAAGGAATCAAATTAATGGTTAATGGTTAGCGGTTCTTGCTCTGGCAAGCGGTAAAGCCGAGCGAGCGGTTAAAGGTTAAAGAACTAGAAACTGTAAACAGTAAACGGTAAACTGTAAACTCTCATGAAAATCATCATTGCCGGCGCATACGCCATTGGTAACTACCTCGCTTCATTGCTGACACGCAGTAATGAAGAGATAACAATCATCGATACTGATGAGGAGGCCTTGGACAGCATTAATCCGGACCTCGATGTGCTTACTATGCATGCCTCACCGATTTCTATCAAGGCATTGCGTGAGATAGGTACGTCATCTGCCGACCTGTTCATTGCCGTCACCCACGACCAGGAAGTGAATATGTGTGCCTGCACTATGGCCAAGAGTCTTGGTGTGAAGCATACTGTGGCGAAGGTTGAGGAATACGAGTATGCCAAGGAGAAGAACAAGGAAGTGCTTAGGGCAATGGGCATTGACAGCATCATATACCCGGAGATGCTTGCTGCGCAGGATATCATCAAGGGATTGAAGATGTCGTGGGTGCGCCAGCGTTGGGATGTGTATGGCGGTGCCCTGACCATGCTCGGCATAAAACTCAGGGAGGGATGTACTATTCTCGACCGCCCGCTCAAGGAACTTATCGGTCCTGACGACCCATATCACATTGTTGCCATCAAGCGTGGCAATGAGACCATCATACCGCGTGGTGACGATTCCCTGAAGCTTTACGACATAGCATACTTCATGACGACTCCGCAGAATATTCCTCTTATCCGTCGTATCGTGGGTAAGGAGAAATATGACGATGTGTCGAGTGTTATGATAATGGGCGGTGGCAAGACGGCTGTGCGAACTGCCATTACTATGCCTGACTACATGAAGTACAAGCTGATAGAGATAGATCCGCAGCGTTGTGAGCAGCTTAATGAACTGCTGAAGCGTAGCGACTATGTCATCAACGGCGATGCCCGTGATACCTCTCTGCTCATAGAGGAGGGCATTCGCAACACTCAGGCCTTTGTGGCGCTGACAGGCAGTTCCGAGGCAAACATCCTTGCATGTCTTACCGCAAAGCGTCATGGAGTCCGTAAGACGGTGGCAGTCGTTGAGAATGTCGATTATATTGATATGGCTGAAAGTCTGGATATTGGTACCATCATCAACAAGAAGGCTATTGCTGCATCGCGTATATACGAGATGATGCTTGAGGGCAAGGCTTCGAACGTAAGGTTCCTGATGCATGCCAAGGCCGATGTGGCAGAATTTACTGCTGCTCCGGACTCTCTCGCAACCCGCAAGCGTGTCTTTGAGCTGCCCATGCCTAAGGGCTGTACCTTGGGCGGTCTGGTGCGCAACGGAGAGGGCATACTGATCTCAGGCGGCACCCAGATCCAAGCCGGAGACATCGTAATGGCCTTCTGTCATAACGCCGATATGCACAGAGTAGAGAAACTTTTCACTAAATAAAAGGTTAGCGGTTAGCGGTTAGCGGTTAAAGAAACAGTAAACGGTAAACTGTAAACAGTAAACTTGATTAACGCTCGTCTGATATATAAGATTCTTGGAGCTCTGCTCTTCTTGGAGTCACTCTTCATGCTGATATGCCTGGGTATTTCCCTGACATATCACGAGGATGATGTCTTCTCGTTTATCATCTCCATTCTCGTAACACAGATGGCAGCCTACATACTGCGTTACATGGGCCGGCATGCCAATAACAATATGTCGCGCAAGGATTCATTCCTCGTTGTGACGCTCACATGGGCGGTATATAGCCTGTTCGGAACGTTGCCGTATATGGTGGGAGGATATATCACTGATTTTACCAATGCATATTTTGAGGCGATGTCAGGATTTACCACGACGGGAGCCAGCATCCTTGATGATGTGGAGCATCTGCCGCACGGAATCTTGTTCTGGCGTACCTTCTCGCAGTGGATTGGGGCACTCGGAATAGTGTTCTTCACTATTGCCGTCCTGCCGTCGATGGTGGGCGGTTCGGTGAAGGTCTTTGCCGTTGAGACGACAGGCCCCATAAAGACAAAGCTCCATCCGCGTCTCTCTACGTCGGCAAAGAGCATCTGGGTTGTATTCCTGGTGCTTACGCTTGCTTGTTTTGGAGTGTTCCATCTGCTTGGAATGAACAGCTTTGACGCCATCAATTACTCGATGACCACAATTGCGACGGGAGGTTTCTCGCCGCATAATGACAGTGTGGCACACTTCCATTCTCCTGCGATGGAATATACTTCGACGCTGTTCTGTTTCCTTTCGGGAATAAACTTTATTGTGCTTTTCCGCTTGTTTGTGAAGCGTGATGTGACAGGACTGATAAACAATACTGAGATAAAAGTTTATTCTGCGCTGACGTTAGTCTTCACCGCCTTTATCATGGTGATGCTCATGCAGGCCAATGGATATGCTCCTGAGAGGGCGTTGAGGTGTGCGTTGTATCAGGTGGTGTCATTCCTCACTACGACCGGATCGTATAATGACGATGCCTCCAAGTGGCCGCATGTGACGTGGGTGATACTGGCCCTGTGTATGTTCTGCGGAGCGTGTGCCGGCAGTACGTCAGGAGGATTTAAGTGTGTGAGGGTGACGATGCTGTTTAAGGTTATGCGTAATGAGTTTAAGCAGATACTTCATCCCAAGGCAGTGCTGCCGCTGAAGGTCGGAGATACCAATGTCAATATGCAGCAGAGGGTGACGCTGATGGCGTTCCTGACCACGTATCTGGCGCTCAGTGTGTTCTGTGCCGTAGTGATGATTGTCGCTGGGGTTGATATAACGAACTCTATTACCATTACCATTTCGACGCTCAGTAATGTGGGTCCGACCTTGGGAAATGAGATAGGTCCGACCATGTCGTGGAACGACTTGCCAGGGTTTGCCAAGTGGATATGTTCCATCCTGATGTTGATGGGCCGTCTGGAGATTTTCTCAGTGCTTATAATCTTTACACCGCTTTTCTGGAAAGATAGATGAGCCTTCTTTTCTCCCTTCTTTTTACTATCATATCCTATAACTGCGAAAATCTCTTCGACTGCCGACACGACAGCCTGAAGAACGATACGGAATTCTTACCCATCTCACAACGCCACTGGACCTTCACCCGCTACTGGGAAAAACTCAACAACCTGGGCCGCGTCATCCAACAATGTGGCAGTGCCACCACGTCACTATCAGAACATGGCGGCGCTTCACTACCTGACATTGCAGCCTTACTGGAGGTGGAAAACGACTCCACTCTCTTCATGCTTACAAAGGCAAGCCTCCTGAAAGGGGCGGGATACAAGTATGTCATGACCAATTCCCCCGACGCCAGAGGCATTGACGTTGCCATAGTCTATAATCCCCTGACTTTCCGACTGGAGAGTAGCTATGCCATTCGTCCACAGATAGACAATCTCCTTACGAGGGATATACTGTATGTAAAGGGTGTCGCACGCGCGCGTGATACCTTACATATATTTGCTGTTCACGCTCCGAGCCGCAGAAACGGTCAGGGTGCGACGGAACCTCTGCGCATGCAGGTGATGCGAAGACTGATGCAGTCCGTAGATTCTATACGCGACACTTCACCGGATGCAAAGATTATCCTGCTGGGGGACTTTAACGACTATTCCCACAACAAGGCTCTCAAGGAAATCTGCAAAAAGGGTTTCACGGAGGTGTCGCGTGGAATAAAGGGTCTGAACTACGAACAGACAAAGGTGAAGGGGACATACAAGTATCAGGGCCGCTGGAACAGCCTTGACCACATTTTCCTGTCGGATATGGTGATGGGGCAGGTGAGGAGGTGTTTCATATATGATGCCCAGTGGCTTTTAGAAGAGGATGCGCAAGGGGGGTATAAGCCGTTCCGCACGTATCTTGGGCCGATATATCATAAGGGGATTAGTGATCATCTGCCGATTGTGCTACAGCTGGAGCTGTGAGGTTTAGCGGTTAGCGGTTAGAGAGGGGGATTTAAGAAAAATGAGTTAAAAAATATTAAAAGTGAGGTTTGGGGGCAGTGGTAGTTGTTCCCTTTAACAAATTTTTATTACCTTTGCAGTCGCTTTATGCGTACGCATGCGTAGCATAGTCATAAAATTAGTAACTTTCAAAACAGTTAATGAAACCAGACAAACGTAAAGTAGATCCAAAGAGTCAGTATCGCATCAACGAACAAATCAGAGCGCGAGAGGTTCGCGTAGTGGACGAGAATGGTGCCACAGTAATGTCAATCAGGGATGCGTTGGAATTAGCACAGGAGAGAGGTGACGATCTCGTGGAAATCAGCCCAAATGCTGAACCACCCGTATGTCGTATCATTGACTACTCTAAGTTCCTCTATCAGCAGAAGAAGAGGGCTAAGGAGATGAAATCAAGACAGGTTAAGGTAGAGGTTAAGGAAATACGTTTCGGACCTCAGACCGATGACCACGACTATAACTTCAAGCTGAAGCATGCGAAAGAGTTCCTGGAAGAGGGAAACAAGGTTAGGGCATACGTATTCTTCCGTGGTCGCTCAATACTGTTCAAGGAACAGGGTGAGGTGTTGCTGCTGAGATTTGCCAACGACCTTGAAGAATGTGGTAAAGTAGAGCAGATGCCGAAGCTCGACGGTAAGAAGATGTTCCTCTATCTGGCTCCAAAGAAAGCTGGCGTAGCAAAGAAGTCGCAGCAGAAGTTGGACCGCGAAAAGAGAGAGGCCGAGGCAAATGCTTTGAATGCAAGTCAGAAAGCAAAGGCTGCTGAGCAGGTGGAGAAGTCCGGTGACGGGCTGGCTGCCAATGCAAAAGGTCTGGAGGCGCTGGCTGCACTGAAGTTTGACGACAGCGAATAAGATTTTTCGAGTGCGTAACGCCTGGTATATGCGTTGCCACCATTAATAGTAATAATTAATTAAATAACAAAAAAATGCCAAAAGTAAAGACAAATTCCGGAGCTAAGAAACGCTTTGCGTTCACCGGTTCAGGTAAGGTGAAAAGACGTCACGCTTATCACAGTCACATCCTGACAAAGAAGACAAAGAAACAGAAGAGAAATCTTCTTGGTTCAACAATTGTTGATTCTACAAACATGAAGCAGGTTCGTGATCTGCTGTGTTTGCGTTAAGTTAACCCTACCGTCTAACTTTTAAAGTAAGAAAATTATGCCAAGATCAGTAAATCATGTTGCCTCAAAGGCAAAGAGAACTCGAATTCTGAAGCTTACCAAGGGTTACTATGGCGCACGCAAGAATGTGTGGACAGTTGCCAAGAATACTTGGGAGAAGGGTCTTACCTATGCTTACCGTGACCGTAAGAATAAGAAGCGTACTTTCCGTGCTCTGTGGATACAGCGTATCAATGCTGCTGCACGTATGGAGGGTCTTTCATATTCAGCTCTCATGGGACTGCTTCATAAGGCTGGTATCGAGATTAACCGCAAGGTCCTCGCTGACCTCGCAGTAAACAATCCAGAGGCTTTCAAGGCTATCGTGGATAAGGTAAAGTAAACGTAAGCATTACAATACCCACAGTCGCGGACACTACTTCATGGGTGTCCGCGATTTTTGTTTTTCTAAAGGGGAGTGAAAATGGAGTGAAAAAAGGGAGTGAGAGGGGAGTGAAAAAGGGGAGTTTGAGGGAAAAATGAATATTTTATAAAAAATATACAATAAAAGTACAAAGGCGTGCGTTATCATAAAAAAACACCCGCCTATGAAACAAGATTACTCCGATTATTTTACCCCCTCAGAAAACGTACTCAGTTATATACGCTTTTTCGCTTATAATTATGATAATATCCCCGTCTCTACTCGCAGCAGACTTTCTGCATCTTGACCGTGAAATCGAGATGATTAACACAAGTGAGGCTCAGTGGCTTCATCTTGATGTTATGGATGGTAACTTCGTACCTAATATCTCATTCGGCTTTCCTGTACTGGAGGCTGTCGCAAAGGCGTGTACCAAGGCTCTTGACGTACATTATATGATAGAGAAGCCTGAACGCTACATCAAACAGACAGCTAAGCTCGGTGCCATGATGATGAATGTTCATTATGAGGCAAGTGTGCATCTGCATCGTACGCTGCAGGAGATTCACGAGGCCGGTATGAAGGCCGGCGTTACGCTCAATCCTTCTACACCAATCTGCGTGCTTGAGGATGTCATAACAGACATTGACATGGTGCTGCTGATGAGTGTTAACCCTGGATTCGGCGGGCAGAAGTTCATAGAGAGTACTATAGACAAAGTAAAGCGTCTTAAGAAGCTTATTGCTGAGAAAGGTGTGCAGACACTTATTGAGGTTGACGGCGGTGTGCAGGGAGAGACTGCTCCGCGTCTTGCTGCTGCAGGAGTTGATGTCCTGGTCAGCGGCAGTTATGTGTTCGGTGCGGCAGATCCGCATAAGGCTATTAAAGAGCTGAAAGCGCTTTGAACGTTAACCTTAACGAAAACGAAAACGATAACGATAACGGTAAACAGTAAACAGTAAACGGTAAACAGTAAACCAAAAAGACTAGAAACTAAAAAATATTATATGGAACAGAAAGATTTACAACAGTTACAGTCAAAAGGTATTAGTGAACAGCAGATAGAGACTCAGATTAAGCAGTTTGAGACTGGTTTTCCATTCTTGAAATTGGAAGCTGCGGCTTCTATCGGTAAAGGTATTATGGCCCCAAGTGAGGACGAGATAAAGGCTTACGAAAAGGCTTGGGAAGACTATAAGGCCAGTGGAAAGAAGATTGTGAAGTTTGTGCCGGCATCAGGTGCAGCATCACGTATGTTCAAGAATCTTTTTGAATATTTGGATAATGGCGAGGAGACAGATTTCATGAAGAAATTCTTCGCCGGTAAGGATAAGTTTGCCTTCGCTCCTCAGCTTGCAGGCAAAGAGGGTAAGGATGCAGTGTCATATCTCTTGAATGATATGAACTATGGTAACCTGCCAAAGGGCCTGCTGCTTTTCCATAAGTATGAGGATGGTCCACGTACTCCAGCACTGGAGCATCTCGTAGAGGGTGCCCTGTATGCATCTTCTAACGGTATGGTAAACATTCACTTTACTGTTTCTCATGACCATCTGCCATTGTTCAAGAAGCATATTGCAGAAAACCTTCCAAAGTATGAGGCAAAGTTTGGCGTGAAGTTCGACGTGTCATTCTCTGAGCAGAAGCCTTCAACAGATACTGTGGCTGTTAATCCAGATAACACATTATTCCGCAACAGCGACGGTTCATTGCTGTTCCGTCCGGGCGGTCATGGTGCGCTGATAGAGAACCTCAACGAGATAGACGCTGATGTTATCTTCATAAAGAATATTGACAATGTTGTTCCTGACCGTCTGAAGCCTGAGACAGTACAGTGGAAGCAGGTTATTGCCGGTGTGCTCGTAACACTTCAGAAGAAAGCATTCGACTATCTTAAGGTATTGGAGAGCGGCAAGTACGACCATGCAAAACTTGAGGAGATAATCCGCTTCGTACAGCAGGATCTCTGCTGCCGCAAGAGTGATATCAAGGAACTTGAGGATGCAGAGCTCGTGATATACCTGAAGAAGAAGCTTCACAGACCAATGCGTGTCTGCGGTGTTGTGAAGAATGTCGGTGAGCCAGGCGGTGGTCCGTTCCTCACATATAATCAGGATGGTACAGTATCACTCCAGATTCTTGAGTCAAGTCAGATTGACAAGAGCAATGAGGAGTATATGAAGATGTTCACAGAAGGTACACACTTCAATCCGGTAGATCTCGTATGCGCCGTTAAGGATTATAATGGCAAACCATTCAATCTGCCTGACTATGTTGATCCTACTACAGGCTTCATCTCCAGCAAGTCAAAGAACGGTAAAGAGTTGCGTGCCCTTGAGCTTCCGGGACTGTGGAATGGCGCTATGTCTGACTGGTCAACAGTATTTGTTGAGGTGCCATTGGGAACGTTCAATCCTGTTAAGACAGTTAACGACTTGCTCAGAGAGCAGCATCAATAATGGTTCTTTCAGTCGCTTCGCTTTGTGAAAGCGGCAGAGCCGAGCGAGCGGTTAACGGTTAACGGTTAGCGGTTCTTGCTCTGGCAAGCGGCAAAGCCGAGCGAACGGTTAAAGAATAAAAAGGCAAAGGAAGATTGGCAGAGTGACCGAATGCGCTGGACTCGAAATCCGGTATACGCTTTACCGCGTATCGGGGGTTTGAATCCCTCATCTTCCGCTGAGAAAGAAAAAAGGAAACCTTGCGGGGTTTCCTTTTTTGTGTTTCAGGTTTCAGGATTCAGGATTCAAGTTCCAAGTTCTATAACCGATAACCTATAACCTATCGCTCGACCTTTGGTCGCTTTCACAAAGCGAAGCGACTGAAAGAACCTTTACTCAATAGAGTCGAAAAATACGTTCCATCGGTTGCCACTTCTCGTCGCTGCGGGCGTCGGCATTGCAGCCTTGGAATTTGGCAACGAAGGTTTCCCATTCAGCCTGTCGCGGTAACTTGGCAAGGCGGTCCATCGCCTCTTGCCAGTCGAAGTCGATAGGGGTGTCGACAATCATTGTCAGATGGTTGCCAAAGAGATAGAGTTCCATCTCAAGGATACCAACCTCTCGGATGCCGTCGCGTATCTCCTTCCAATGATACTCTTCCGAATGCCACTTGCGGTACATGGAAATCAACTCAGGGTCATCGAGGATTTCCAGATACTGCACGTAGCGTTTCGTCTTTCCGTCAGAAAGTTTCTGTATGTATCCTTCCATTTAGAGTTAAGAGTGAAGAGTTAGGAGTTAAAGTCAACGAGAATGCGGAATACCTTGCCTGGGTTCTGACTCCACCAATGCATAGTGTCAAGAGCCTCTTCGGGTTTGATGACCTTGGTGATAAGGGCGTCAGTAGGACAAGTGCCACGCTCCAGGTAGTGGATAACTGCTCGGAAGTCTGATGGCTGGGCATTGCGGGAACCACGAATGTCGAGCTCTTTCTGTACAAAATATTTGGTCTGGAATGATACCTCAGCCTTAGCATAGCCGATACATACCACACGACCTGTGAAGGCAACCTCATCGACTGCCATCTGATAAGTCGGCGTGCTGCCTACAGCCTCGATGACGACATCGGGTCCGAAGCCACTTGTCATATCGAGAAGGCGCTTGTGAACATCCTCGGTCTTTGTGTTGATGACGTATGATGCTCCCATTTTCTTTGCCAGAGCAAGTTTCTCATCGTCGATATCAGCAGCCACAACGGTAGCACCACGCATTGCAGAACGCACTACGGCACCCATACCAACCATGCCGCAACCGATAACCAGCACTACGTCGATATCCGTAACCTGTGCACGACTGACAGCATGGAAACCAACACTCATAGGCTCTACCAGTGCACATACTTTTGGCGTAAGCAGACCTGCCGGTATTACTTTCTCCCAAGGAAGTACGATATACTCCTTCATGGCACCATCGCGCTGCACACCCAGTGTCTCATTATGCTGACAGGCATTTACACGCTGATTGCGGCATGATGCGCACTTGCCGCAGTTGGTATAAGGATTGCAGGTGACAACCATTCCGGGCTTCAGTCCCTCAGGAACACCTTCACCTACAGCCTCGATGGTTGCTCCCACCTCGTGACCGGGGATTACAGGGTTCAGTGCCATCGTATTACGGCCCATGAAGGTATTGATGTCGCTTCCGCAGAAGCCTACATAATGCAACTTAAGTAATATTTCACCCTGACCCAAAGTCTGGGGCTTTTCCATCTCAATAATGTTCAGCTCTTGCTGATGTGTAATCTGTATTGCTTTCATTTTATTTAGTTGAAAATTGAAAGTTGAAAGTTGAAAATTTCCGTAAACTGTAAACGGTAAACTGTAAACTGTAAACTTTAACCTTTAACCATTAACCTTTTATATCTATATCCATAGTAGGCGCAGACGGCGAAACATATCAGTGGCACGATATAGGCAACCTGATAGAATGTTTCGTTACGGTGCATGATATACGCTGTAAACTGTGGTACGCAGGCATTACCTACGATAGCCATCACGAGGAAGGCAGAACCCGACTTTGTCTGGTCGCCAAGATCGTTGAGTGCCAAAGAGAACTGCGTGGGGTATATGATGCTCATGAAGAAAGAAACGGCCAGCATGGCATAGATGCCTACATAGCCTCCAAAACCGATGATGACTATGCAGAGTATCACATTTGCCAAAGCATAGAATGTCAACATCTTCGTCGGTTCTACCCTTGCCATAATCATCGTACCAACCCAACGGCCAACAAGGAAGGCCAGCATGTAGAGGCCAAAGAATGTCGTAGCAGTATCTTCGTCGATGCCTGCATAGGTGCAGCAATAGACAAGGAACAGACTGTTGATAGCTGTCTGGCCGCCATTATAGAAGAACTGTGCTATAACGCCCCAGCGAAGATGCGGACGCTTGAGTGTTGAGAAATCGATAAGCTTTTCTTTTACTTCATCGTTTTCTTCATCGCCGACCTTTGGCAATTTGACAACTATCAGCAAAACGGCTACAGCAATGAGTACAAGTGCCAGAATGAGATATGGCAGTTTCATGGAGTCAGTCTCCATCTGTATGTATCCCTCCCATCCACCAGGATAGTCAACGGGGATGGTGTCGCGGGTGTAATTCTGTCCGCTTAACACCAGTTTGCTCAGGAACATAGCAGAAATGAAAGCACCCAGTCCGTTGAATGACTGTGCCAGATTCAGACGACGAGGAGCAGTCTCCGCATCACCCAATACGGTGACGTATGGATTTGCTGCTGTCTCGAGGAAGCACATACCTGTTGCAATGATGAAGAAAATACAGAGATAGACGCCATAGCTTTTCACTTGGGCAGCAGGGAAGAAAAGCAGACCACCGCAGGCTGCGATGAAAAGTCCGGTAATGATACCCACTCGGTAGCTGAACCGCCTCATGAAGATGGCGATGGGAATGGGGCAGATGAAGTAGGCAAGCCAGTAGGCACTCTCTGTAAACGAAGCCTCAAAGGTGTTCAGCTCACACGTCTTCATCAACTGACGAATCATCGTTGGCAGCAGGTTGCTGCTGATGGCCCAAAGGAAAAACAGGCAAAAGATTAGCCCAAGGGCAAGTTTGTTCTTTTTCATTCTGACATATTTTTAATATAAGGAAGTTCCGGCAGATTCTCAAAGCCGTAGAAACGCTTGGCATTCTCGCCTAGGAACATCTTCTTTTCAGTATCAGTAAACTCATTGGACTTCACAACGAAGTCGTATGACATACGGTAAGTAATGGCCGTAATAGTGCGTGGATAATCTGACCCCCACATCAGGCGGTCCATGCCCACCCATTCTGCTGCCTCACGAATGCGGCGTATAGCGGTAGGATAGGGGTAGAACTCCGGATTGTAAAGCCAAGTGATGCCACCAGACTCTATCATGACGTTATCACCCTGACGGGCAAGCAGCACCTGACTGCGGAACGATGATGTCGTAGGCATGCCAAAGTGACCTATAGCTACTTTCAATCGGGGACACTCCTGAATAACTTCAGCCATCTGTGCTACCTGATCCTCATCATCAGCCAGGCACATGGAGAGCACCATGCCTTTTTCTTCCATCAGTTTGAAGACAGGCATCAATGTCTGCAGAGGCTCGTGCATACGATGACCAGGGAAGGCGATACCCTTCAGACCGGCATCGGCAACAGCCTGTGCCTCGTCCTTGTTCCATGCCATACCCATACAGAAGAAGCGCTCGGGGTATTGCTTTTGTACCTGTGTGAGGTATTCATTCTGACATCCGTCAATCACCTCCTGAACTACAACGGCAGCACCTACTTGGGCGTAGTTCATGTTTGAGAGAAAAACCTCTGCTGTGTTCTGGCTGTCAATCATGAAAGGAGGCAGCATCTGCACCTCTTCGTCCATGAAGATACTGCGTCCGTTTTTCAAGGACAATATCCGCTTGCCATCGACTACCGTATCCTGACAGAGCCACAAATGTGAATGAGCATCTATTATGACCATTGCTGAGATTACTTGTTGATTCTGAGTACTGGTGCAATCTGGTTGACTGGCTTAGGCAGAGTTACTTCGAGACCTTCTGCAGTCTGGTTCGCCTTCAGTTTGCCATAGCCCAGAAGATATACCGATGATATCTTCTTCTTGAAATCCTGATTGCCCTTAGCCAATGACTTCACGACGAGGCGACCATCTTCTGGCCATCCCATAGCGGTGACATAGAGATACTTTGGCGTCTGATTGAAACGTATGTCGCGATAGTCCATGCCGTTATACATACCTTCATTGAAGCCCTGGGCATTAATCTTGATATCCTTCTCAGCTACCGGGCCCTCGCCAAACTTAACCCAAGGACGTGTACCGAAGATACTCTCGCCATTTACTGACATCCAAGCTTCCAGCTCGTCGAGGAATTGGGCAGCCTTATCGTCATAAGTGCCATCAGCACGCAGTGGGATGTTCAACAACAGGTTACCATTCTTGGAAACGATATCTACAAGTTGCTTCACCATGTTAGTTGCTGATTTATATCCACGATTATAGGTACCGGTGTTATAGTGCCAGTCTCCAATGCAGTTGCAGGTTTGCCAAGGCTGGTCTATCATCTGGTTTGGTGCACCACGCTCCACATCCCAGGTAAGTGCCTTTTTCTGGTCTTCATTGAGAATCTTACCAAACACTACACCACGTGGATTCTTGTTATACAGATGGGTGGCAATCTTCAGGCCGCAGTCACTCAAAGGATAGAATGGCAGCACTGTGACATCAAAGTATATGAGGTCGGGATTGTAACGGTTTATGGCATCGAGTGTGCGGTCATAGAAATTTGTAACAAATTCCTGTGATGGAGGACAAGCACCGTGACTCCAGTCCCACTGACCATGAATGGCACCGTTGTCCCATGAGCCCTTGCTCATTGGGTGGTCCTGCTGATAGAGCTTCTGAGGATCCAGTCCTTCCCACCATTTGCCTTTGCCGTCTTCTTTTTTCAAGTTGCCATCATAGTAGATGCCAGCCTTGTCGCCTTCGAGGTCATAGCGCTGCGATGGTTCAAACCATGTCCATGCATGATCAGCATGGAAAGAGATACCCAATGGCAGACCCACTTTCTTGGCTGCCGCAGCCCATTCTGCAAGGATGTCACGCTTCGGACCGATGTTCATGGAGTTCCACTCCTGATACTTCGAATCCCAGAGATCATAGTTGTCGTGGTGGTTGCCCAGAACAAAGAAATACTGTGCACCACAACGCTTGTAACGCTCCACCAGTTTCTCAGGGTCCCACTTCTCAGCCTTGAAGAGAGGCAGCACGTCCTTGTATCCAAACTCTGAAGGATGTCCGTAATGCTCACGATGGAAGTTGGCCTTGCGGTGACCTTCCATATACAGTTCGCGAGCCATCCAGTCGCCGGAACCTTCTACACACTGAGCACCCCAGTGTGCCCAAATGCCAAACTTAGCATTGCGGAACCATTCTGGCGTTTGGTGTGTCTCAAGCGACTGCCATGTGGGTTCGTATTTTCCAGTCTGCATCTTCTCATGCTCTTCGCTGACGGGAATTCTGTACTGCTGTGCTCCAATAGTCATTACTGAGAGCAACATGCATGAAATTATGAATGTTTTTTTCATGATCTTTTAATTATGAATTATGCATTATGCATTATGCATTATGAATTTGCCCATGTGACACGCTGCTGGCCACCGATTATGTCCTTCACTTCTTTTACTAAGTCCCAGTCAGGTTCTTCGTTAGCCCACTGGATATTGCGACGCACATTATCAGGATTAGCAGAAGAGAACAATGTAGAGGCAATACGTGGATTGCTTACAGAATACTGTACTGCCAACTTCTCAATAGGATATCCATTGGCTTTGCAATGCTCAGCAGCCTTCTGACATGCCTCCACCAATGCCTTAGGGGCAGGATGCCATGCAGGTACACCACGCTGAGAAAGCAGTCCCATGCTGAGTGGAGAGGCATTGATAATGCCTACTCCGTGCTGCTCAAAGAAGTCGAGATAATCAGTCAGGGCATCGTCGTTAAGAGTATAATGGCAGAAGTTCAGAATGCTCTCCACACCATCACATCTCTCAACTACCCATTTCAGGTTTTCCAGTTGAAGGTCGGTGATACCTACGTGACCTACCACTCCTTTGTCGCGAAGCTCAAACAAAGCAGGCAGGGTCTCATCGACTACTTTCTGCAAACCACCGGGCAGGGCAGCCTGAAACTCGATGTCGTGGACATTGATAAGGTCGATAAAGTCAATGCCCAAGCGTTCCATACTCTCATAGACGCTGTCTGTGACACGGCGGGCAGAATAGTCCCATGTATTAACGCCGTCCTTGCCATAGCGTCCCACCTTAGTACTAAGGAAGTATTTGTCGCGTGGAATATTTCGTAATGCCTTGCCTAATACCGTCTCTGCCTTATAGTGACCGTAGTAAGGACTGACATCAATGAAATTGATACCACCATCGACAGCTGCTTCTACAGCTTCAAAACTTTCCTTCTCGTTAGTGTCACGAAAAACACTGCCTAATGATGAAGCACCAAAACTGAGGTTGGATATCTTCATCCCTGTCTTACCTATTTCTGTATATCTCATAATGTTAATTCATAATGCATAATTCATAATGCATAATTATTAAAACTTTACCTACTCATCTTGCGGCTAGTACCATCCTTTGGAAATCTGGGAGCAAAGTTATGGGTTTTATTTAATAAATTGACAAAAATGCATTCAGAATATCGATATTGTTCTATGAAAAAGCAATTTTATCCAACTATTTGCCGATATTTTAGGGAAAATTATTACTTTTGTGCCGTAATTGAGATGTTGTATGAAAAACTACACCATAAATGACCTGCATCTGCTGATGCTTCATGCCGGATATGCTGTACATAACGGCGACTGGAACTGGCAGAATGTGAAGAGCCCCTTTGCGCGAATATATTATGTGTCAGAGGGGACGGCGCAGATAATCATGCCAGATGGAATACACCAGCTTACCCCCAACCATCTATATCTTATTCCGCCTAACACATTGCACACCGATATATGTACAGGACACTTCGTACATTATTATGTGCATATATATGAAGATCCGAGCTACGATACGAATGTCTTTGATGAGGCTGATTTTCCGTTTGAGTTGGATGCCTTGCCCGAGGATGAGCGGCTGATGCAGCGTCTGATAGACCTTAACCCGCAGATGCGGTTGCCACAGTCCAATCCGCGCTCATACGACAATCAGCCGTCAATATTCTCAAATATACAGGTCAACCTGAGCCGTTCTTTTCCTGACCGTCTGGAGTCACGCGGCATCACATATACCTTTGAGGCACGCTTCATAAGGGAGGCACGTCCAAAGGAGCATGCTACCGACGACCGCATAAGAAAAACGCTGAAATACATTCGCCATCATATAGGTGAGCCTATTGATGTCGGTACACTCAGTTCTATGGTATATCTTACCAAAGACCATTACATCCGTCTGTTCCGCAAACAGACGGGCTTTACTCCCAATGTGTATATTACCAATAAGAAAATGGAACGGGCCGAACTGCTGCTGCTTTCCACTGATATACCGATAAAACAGATAGCCCGTGATTTAGGTTACGAAGACCTTTCGTATTTCATCCGGCTCTTCAGGAAATATGCAAACACAACTCCCCAGCATTATCGCAGTACAACAAACTGACCAAAAGAACTTTGCCACGATTGTGGCAAAGTTTTGGCTCACCTGCAAAATCCTGTGTTTAGAATTTAGAAAAAAACCAAGAAGTACCCTTTTATAAGGATGCAAGCGTTGCCGCCGCGCACACGCGTCGGCGGCAAGTCAAATACGCACAAGGACAGGAACTGCGTAATGCAATCCCTGTCCTTTCTGTTTGTAAAATCAAAAATACGCGCCTACGCGCCTACGCGGCTAGAGAATGGTAGCCCCAGTCGCTAAAACGCTATTTTGTCAAAGCTTCTACATCTGACATCAGACATCTTCCGTTACCTGCCCTCTCTATCAGCTGTTAATGCTCACCGCTGCTTTTTTGAACAATGGAAATATTGCCTATTAATATTTCACCACTTGGTGAACCAAATTTAATTTTGTACTGACCCTTTGTTGGACAATTCCATGTGAAGGTAAACTTGTCTGCTTCAAAGTTAGCACTGCGACTACCATTCATATTCTTGGTTTCAGAAGTGTAAGTTACATTTTCTGCAACAACATTGCCTATTTCATCTAGAATTTGAAAGTAAATCTCATGGGCGTCGCTAACCTTCCAGTTAGCAGCATAGTATGTAATGTCAAGTGAACCAACAGGTAGATTGAGTTTTGGAGCGCCATCAAGGCTTGCATTACCATATATCATATAACCGTCTGGCCACTGACCGTTACAGTAGTAACCAACCTTCAGACCCTTCAGAGCGAGATTGTTGAAGATACGTGTACCATTGTAGTTGAAGTTAGTATTCGGAGCACGTCTCTCACCAGCCTGCCATAGTTCCCAACCTGACTCTGCCTTTGGGGTACAGTTGTCTTCTGCATCGCCGTACGTAGAATCTTCAAAGATAAAGTTGTCGTACAGTTCATCGTCACCATTGTCATCATCACCCGTATCTTCGTCTGGACCATACACAATATAATTGATTACCTCTTGAATGTCAGTTCCGTTTACCTGACCATCATCGTTAACGTCACCCTTTTCGTCATACAGACTTTCAACAATGAGGTTGATGATAGCTTGGATGTCTGTACCATTCACGATGCCATCACCATTCACATCGCCACGAATAAATACAGGAAAGTCTCCTTCCTCAATAAAGAAGAACTCCTTCCACTGGTCTGTTGCTTGATATTCTGCTACATGACCTTCTGGGACATAAAGTATGCATTCCCATTTATTTATATCGTCAAGAGCTTGTGAACCACAGACTGGTGGTGTCTGCGCCTTACTACTTATTGCTGTAACAGATATACAATCAGAGAAAGCTTCTCGACCAATAGTCTTCACTTGTGTTCCAAAACTGAAATTCTTCAACTTAGAGCAGCCAGAGAAAGCCCAGTTGCCTATTGATGTTACACCATCGCCAATCTTTACATTTTGTAGGTTGGTGCAGCCATAGAACTCATTCTCTGATATTTCAGTCTCTTTATCAGTTATGGTAACAGAACGTAATGAAGTGTTGCGATAGAAGGGAGAGTATCCGTAACTGCTACTTGTGTTGTATGAAATATTTTGTCCGATATATACAGAGTCAAGTGGACAATCCACAAAGAGAGGAGTGTTTCCATTGTAACCTAATTTCAAATCACCTTCTGTTTCTCTGTCTGCCATAATCACTGTTTTCAAACTAGAACAGCCACTGAATGCATAATTGCCTATGACCGTCACGTTTTGAGGTATTCGTATCTCAGGTAGGGTTTTACATCCACTGAATACATATGCAGCAATGGAATTTACAGAGTCTCCGATTTCTACCTCTTTCAATGAAGAACAACTAGAGAAGGTATAATCATTTATCAATTTAATACCATTACCAACCTTTGCAAATGTCATTGAAGAACATCCATTGAAAGCACTTCCTCCAAGAGTTTGTATGGAATCAGGTATTACTATACTTTCAAGATTTGAACAATTTCTAAAAGCAGAAGCTCCTATGTTAGTAATATTATTTCCAAGCGTAGCAGTTTGTAATGATGTACAACCATAAAAACCACTTCCTCCTATGCTACCTTTATTGTCTATTGTTAACTGAGTAATTTTTGAACAATTCTGAAATGCACTTGTTCCAATATTCCCTTTGTTATTGATAACAAATGTGGCTGTGTCCTTTGTTGCACTACCGTAAAATGCTCTATCTCCTATACTTCCTTCATTGCTGATAGTTGCGGAAGTTATGCTAGAG
>CACYKA010000004.1:94086-97353 GCA_902774795.1 uncultured Prevotellaceae bacterium
AATATCCCCTTTGTTGTTGATAACAAATGTGGCTGTGTCCTTTGTTGCACTACCATAAAATGCTCTATCTCCTACACTTCCTTCATTGCTGATAGTTGCAGAAGTTATACTGGTGCAACCTTCAAAGGCATTGTTTCCGACATTCCCTATAAGACTTAGATTTACATCTTTAATAAAAGTATTGTTATAGCAAGTATATGGACACACTTGTTTTATTGTTAATGAAATCCCTCTATTTGTAACCTTCTCACCAATACTAATTTTTTTTGCTGATTTGTTGTAAATGCAATCTATGGCATCACAAGTTCTTTCTGAAGGACTTACTGGCACATATCTTACTCCATCAACTTCAAACATTGAACTGAGAAATTTGTATTCCTTCATGTTACTGAGTCCACTATATTGATTATTTGCGACATAGTTGACAGTTCCTTGCGCTACGGTATAGTTCTGCGGTGGAGTATTTGTTAGCCATATCGTCTTTATTGGACGAGTGGAGAAAGCGTTAGAACCAAAAGACAACACACCTGTACCTATAATTAAGGTGTTGAGGTTTATTCCATAGAAAGAATCGTTTCCTATTGCTGTTACACTATTTGGGATTTCTATAGAGTTAAGGCTTGAGCAGCCATTGAAAGTATAATCTCCAATTGATGGCACACCGTTGGGAATTGTGATAGACGTTAAACTAGAACAACCATTGAAAGCTCTTTCTCCAATTGATGTCACGCTATTGGGGATAGTAACGACTAGAACAACCATTGAAAGTATAATCTCCTATTGATGGCACACCGTTGGGGATTGTGATAGACGTTAAACTAGAACAACCATTGAAAGCACTTTCTCCAATTGATGCCACGCTATTGCCGATTGTGACAGATGTAAGACCAGAGCAACCACCGAAAGCATTAGCTCCTATTGATTCTACGTCTTCTCCTACGATATATTCTTTTATATAAACGACGCCAAAGATGTTTCCTATTGTAGAACCAGAATTCAGAATGGTATTACTGTTTAATATAACCTTGGTAATATCATGACATCCTCTGAAAACCCAATTTCCTATTGATGTCACGCTATTGCCAATTGTGACAGATGTAAGACCATAGCAATCCTTGAAAGCCCAATTTCCTATTGATTCCACGTCCTCTCCTACGATATATTCTTTTACTTGACCGCCAAAGATGTTTCCTATTGTAGAACCAGAATTCAGAATGGTATTACTGTTTATCTCAACTTTCATCAAGCCATAGCAACCTTCGAAAGCACATCCTCCTATTGATGTCACACTGTTGCCGATTGTGACAGATGTAAGACTAGAGCAATATCCAAAAGCATTACCTTCTATTGTTGTCACGCTGTTGGGGATTGTGACGGACGTTAGGTTAGAACAATTATAAAAAGCGCCTTCTCCAATTGATGTTACGCTGTTGGGGATTTCAATAGATGTCAGGCTGGAGCACCTAGAGAAAGCTCTTCCTCCTATTGATGTCACGCTATTGGGGATAGTAACGGAGGTGAGACCAGAACAACCAGAGAAAGTATAATCTCCTATTGATGTCACGCTATTGGGGATAATAACGGAGGTGAGACCAGAACAATCGTAGAAAGTATCATTTCCTATTGATGGCACACCGTTGGGAATAGTAACAGAGGTAAGGCTTGAGCAACCACCGAAAGCAGCACTTCCTATTGTTGTCACACTGTTGGGGATTGTAATTGAGGTAAGGCTTGAGCAGCGTTGGAAAGCACGAATTCCTATTGATGTCACGCTGTTGGGAATCTCTATAGAGGTAAGGCTTGAACAATGATAGAATGCATCATCTCCAATTGATGGCACACCGTTGGGAATTGTGATAGATGTTAAACTAGAGCATTCATTGAAAGCATTAGCTCCTATTGCTGTTACACTATTTGGGATTTCTATAGAGTTAAGGCTTGAGCAGCCATTGAAAGTATAATCTCCAATTGATGGCACACCGTTGGGGATTGTGATAGATGTTAAACTAGAACAACCATTGAAAGCTTTAGCTCCTATTGATGTCACGCTATTGCCGATTGTGACAGACGTAAGACTAGAGCAACCATCGAAAGTTCTTTCTCCAATTGATGTCACGCTATTGGGGATAGTAACGGAGGTGAGGCCTGAGCAACCGTAGAAAGCATTATTCCCTATTGATTCCACGCTTTTGGGGATAGTAACGGAGGTGAGACCAAAGTAACCATAGAAAGCATTAGCTCCTATTGATGTCACGCCATAAGCAATTTTTACTGTTTTGATATAAGACCTTTGATAATACCATGGCACATTGCTATACCAACTGTAGTCTGACATTGCTCCTGTTCCTGTAATGGAAAGCACTCCAGTTCCCGTATCCAAGGTGTAACTGACATTATCACCACATGAGCCAGAATATTTATTCGCACTAATATTTAAGGCATTTAATAAACAAATGAGGAATAATAATGATATTTTTTTAGTCATATCTTAATTCGTTTTAGTTATCTGTGTGCAAAATTACAAATAAATCTCAAATATCACAAATATTTTCCCCAAAAATAAAAAATCTCAACAAACATTTTGCAAAAAACGGAAGTTTGTAAACCTCGGTGATTAAAAAAATATAGTTAGACAAATTAGAGTTTGACACCACTTTTTGACACCACCCATGTAATAAGGCACATGAGAAGCCGAGTTAAAGTATTGAAAATAAATATAAAACAATTCACTCAATTTTTAACAAAATCTATCGAATGGGAATAAAGGTTAACGGTTATAGAACAAGGGCAGGAACTGCGTAATGCAATTCCTGCCCTTTGCTATACATCATACATCTTACATCCTACATCGGAAAGGGGCCATGCCCCATGCACGAGGTGGTTGTTACTGCTGTAAGTGCAGCTGTGAGTGCTGCTACAATCATCTTTGCCAGTATGTCGAAAATTCTTTTCTTGTCCATTTCGAAAATTGAAAATTGAAAGTTCTTTTAGTCGGCGTTCCGCCTTTGGACTCCGCCTGCGCCTGAGCACCTACGGAGCGCAAGAAAAGCGGCAAAGCCGAGCGGAAAATTGACAATTGAAATTTTTAAGAAGTGAGGGCCTCAGCCATCAGACATCAGCCCTCATACATCTCACATCGTCTAGTCGTTAGACACACCTCCGTTGGTCTTGGTGAAGTCCTTGGCGCTCACCTGGCTTGAATTGCCGTCCTTGATGGCGATGGCCTTCACGTTAGCTGATGCGCTCAGGGTGAATGGCTCACTATAG
>CACYKA010000005.1 GCA_902774795.1 uncultured Prevotellaceae bacterium
CAAAGAGATGGAGATTAGTTTCAATAATTGAAAAAGCTAAGTAATTATGATACAGGCAGAATCAAGACTTACAGTATGTGACAACAGCGGTGCACGTGAAGCTCTCTGCATTCGTGTGCTCGGTGGTACACGCCGTCGCTATGCAAGTGTAGGTGACACTATCGTTGTTGCTGTCAAGAATGTCATCGCTTCAAGCGATTTAAAGAAAGGTGCAGTATCAAAGGCTCTTATAGTTCGTACAAAGAAAGAAATCCGTCGTGCTGATGGTTCTTACATCCGTTTCGACGACAACGCTTGTGTACTTCTCAATAACGCTGGTGAGTTGCGCGGCAGCCGTATCTTCGGTCCTGTTGCTCGTGAGCTCCGTGCCGTTAACATGAAGGTGGTTTCTTTAGCGCCCGAGGTACTTTAGTCTTCACGAACTTCTAAAAAAATTAAAACAATGAGTAAGTTACATATTAAGAAAGGCGATACCGTTATCGTTCTTACCGGTAAGGATAAGGGCAAGAAGGGTAATGTGCAGAAGGTGCTCGTAAAAGAAGAGCGCGCTATCGTTGAGGGCATTAATATGGTCTCTAAGAGCCAGAAGCCTTCAGCAAAGAACCCTCAGGGTGGTATCGTGAAGCAGGAGGCTCCTATTCATATTTCAAATCTGAGCCTCATAGATCCGAAGAGCGGTAAGGCTACTCGTGTATCTATCAAGCACGATGGTAAGAATGTTATCCGTATAGCTAAAAAGTCAGGGGAGGAAATCAAGTAATGGAAACAGCACAGTTAAAGAAAGAATACAGGGAGAAGATTGCTCCCGAGTTGAAGAAGCAGTTCAACTACTCTTCAGCAATGCAGATTCCTGAACTGAAGAAGATTGTCATCAACATGGGTCTTGGAAATGCTACACAGGATAAGAAGATTATCGACGTAGCTATTAACGAGGTCACAGCAATCACAGGTCAGAAGGCTGTTGCTACATACTCAAAGAAAGACATCGCCAACTTCAAGTTGCGTAAGAAGATGCCTATTGGTGTTATGGTAACATTGCGTCGTGAGCGTATGTATGAGTTCCTTGAGAGACTCGTGCGCGTTGCTCTGCCTCGTATCCGTGACTTCAAGGGTATTCAGTCAAGACTTGACGGTCGTGGTAACTACACCCTCGGCATTCAGGAGCAGATTATCTTCCCTGAGATTAACATCGATGCTATCGATCGCATCCAGGGTATGAATATTACCTTTGTAACAACAGCCAAGACTGATGAGGAAGGCTATGCCCTGCTCAAGGCCTTTGGTCTGCCATTCAAGAACGCTTAATAAATATAGAATATGGCAAAAGAATCAATGAAGGCCCGCGAAGTGAAGCGCGCCAAGATGGTAGCTCGCTACGCAGAGAAGCGTGCAGCTCTGAAGAAGGTTATTGCAACTTCTGACGATGCCGCAGAGCGCTATGAGGCTGCTCGTGCACTGCAGGCTATACCAAAGAATGCCAATCCTATACGCCTACACAACCGTTGTAAGGTGACAGGACGTCCAAAGGGATATATTCGCCAGTTCGGTATCTCACGTATTCAGTTCCGCGAGATGGCATCGGCAGGTCTTATACCCGGCGTAAAGAAGGCAAGCTGGTAAGAATAGCTTAAAAGGAAGAGAATTCTTCAAAAATATTATTTAATATTGTCGGGGTAGGCCCGATTAATTAAAAACATTTTTAAAATGACAGATCCAATAGCAGATTATCTGACACGGCTCAGAAACGCAATCATGGCGAAGCATCGCGTGGTTGAAGTGCCTGCGTCAAACCTCAAGAAGGAGATAACAAAAATCCTCTTCGAGAAGGGTTACATTTTGAACTACAAGTTCATCGAGGATGGTCCTCAGGGCTCTATTAAGATTGCCTTGAAGTATAATCCTGTTACAAAGCAAAACGCTATCAAGAGTTTGCAGCGTGTTTCTACTCCAGGCTTACGTCAGTATGCCGGATATAAGGACATGCCGAGAGTTATTAACGGATTGGGCATAGCAATACTGTCCACATCTAAAGGTGTAATGACAGACAAGGAAGCTGCTGAGCAGAAGATCGGTGGCGAGGTTCTTGCCTATGTATATTAATTGGGAGGATTTATTATGTCAAGAATAGGTAAGTTACCAATTACTATCCCTTCAGGTGTTACAGTATCTCAGAACGGTGAAATTGTTACCGTTAAGGGTCCTAAGGGTGAACTCTCTCAGAGAATAGATCCATCAATTAAGGTTGTCATTGCTGACGGCCAGGTAAAATTCGAGATTGACGAGAACAGCGCGGTTGATACCAAGCAGAAGCAGGCTTTCCACGGACTTTATCGTTCGCTGGTGAACAACATGGTTGTTGGTGTTAGCGAGGGATATAAGAAGACTCTTGAGCTCGTAGGTGTAGGTTATCGTGTGTCTAACAAGGGCAACCTCATCGAATTTGCTTTAGGTTATACCCATCCAATTTTTATCGAACTTCCTAAGGAGGTGAAGGTAGAGACAAAGTCTGAGCGTAATCAGAATCCGCTACTCATCCTTGAGTCTTGCGACAAGCAGCTCATCGGTATGATTTGTGCAAAGATTCGTTCTTTCCGTAAGCCAGAGCCTTATAAGGGTAAGGGTATCCTGTTCCAGGGCGAGGTTATCCGCAGAAAGTCTGGTAAATCAGCTGCGGCTAAGTAATAATCTTTAAAAATTTAACGATTATGAACAACAAAAAAGTAGAAAGACGAATCAAGATAAAGTATAGAATTCGCAAAAGCGTAAATGGAACGGCAGAGCGTCCACGTATGAGTGTGTTCCGCTCTAACAAGCAGATTTACGTTCAGGTTATTAACGATGTTACTGGATGTACACTTGCCAGTGCTTCCTCTGTAGGCATGGAGACAATGCCAAAGATTGAGCAGGCTGCTAAAGTCGGTGCTCTTGTTGCAGAAAAGGCAAAGGCAGCAGGTATCACATCAGTTGTATTCGACCGTAACGGCTATTTGTATCACGGACGCGTAAAGGCTCTTGCTGATGCAGCACGTGAGGCCGGTCTTAACTTCTAAACGATATTAGCAATGGAAAGAGCAAAAATTAACAATGAAGAATTGAAAGAGAAGCTGGTAGCCATCAACCGTGTAACAAAGGTTACAAAGGGTGGTCGTACCTTCACATTCGCTGCTATTGTCGTTGTAGGTGACGGTAATGGTACAATTGGTTGGGGCCTCGGTAAGGCCGGTGAGGTACAGCAGGCTATCGCAAAGGGTGCTGACTCAGCACGTAAGAATCTTATAAAGGTTCCTGTACTGAAAGGTACAATACCACACGAGATGGAGTGCAGCTTTGGTGGCGCACAGGTGTTCCTGAAGCCAGCAGCAGCTGGTACCGGTATGGTTGCCGGTGGTGCTATGCGTGCCGTATTGGAGAGCGCAGGTGTCAATGATGTATTGGCTAAGTCTAAGGGCTCATCCAATCCTCATAACCTCGTAAAGGCTACAATCAAGGCCCTCAGCATGATGCGTGACGCTTATACAGTAGCTCACGACCGTGGTGTTGATATGAAGAAAGTGTTTAACGGATAAAAATAAGGAGGAAATAAAATGGCAACAATAAAGATTAAGCAAATTAAGAGCCGTATTGGCGCTTCTGCAGACCAGAAGCGTACCCTCCAGGCCCTGGGACTGCATAGGATCTCTGAGGTAATTGAAAAGGAGGATACACCTTCTATCCGTGGCATGGTACGTAAAGTACACCACCTCGTAACAGTAGTAGAGTAATAACATATTAAACGACAAAGAATTATGAAATTGAATAATTTGCGGCCAGCAGCCGGTTCAACCCATTCACGTCGTCGTATCGGTCGCGGTCCTGGTTCAGGATTGGGCGGTACCTCTACTCGTGGTCACAAGGGTGCAAAGGCACGTTCTGGTTATAAGAAAAAGATCGGATTCGAAGGTGGTCAGATGCCATTACAGCGTCGAGTTCCTAAGTTCGGATTCAAGAATATAAATCACAAGGAGTACCTTGCTGTTAATCTTTCTACTCTCCAGAAGCTGGCAGATAAGAAAGGTTGGACAGAGATTGGTATAGCACAGCTCGTTGAGGCTGGTCTTACTAACGGCAATGAGAAGGTAAAGATTCTTGCAAACGGTGAGCTCAAGTCAAAGATCACAGTTAAGGCTAATGCTTTCTCTAAGACTGCCGAAGAGGCAATCAAGGCAGCAGGTGGCGAGGCTGTAGTAATCTAATCCTTCCAAACTTCTTCTAACTCTTAAAGAAAAAATGAAAAAGTTTATAGAGACACTGAAGAACTGTTGGAAAGTAGAGGATCTTCGTATCCGTCTGCTCATAACTATCCTCTTTGTCGCTATCTACCGCTTCGGTTCTTTTGTAGTTTTGCCAGGTATTAATCCTGCAAACCTTGAGAAACTGCAGCAGCAGACAGCAGGAGGATTGATGTCACTCCTTGATATGTTCTCTGGTGGCGCATTTTCCAACGCCTCTATATTCGCGCTTGGTATCATGCCATATATCTCTGCTTCCATCGTGATGCAGCTGGTGGCAATTGCCGTACCTTCTTTCCAGAAGATGCAGCGCGAAGGCGAGAGCGGCAGGAAGAAGATAATGCAGTACACACGCTACCTGACAGTAGCTATCCTGCTTTTCCAGGCTCCTTCATATCTGATGAACCTGAAGTATCAGTCTCCAGGTGCACTTGCATCAGGTCTGTCATGGACGGAGTTCATGGTTCCTGCTACCATTATCCTTGCTGCAGGTTCTATGTTTATCCTTTGGCTTGGTGAGCGTATTACTGACAAGGGCGTGGGAAATGGTGTGTCACTGATCATTATGATTGGTATCATAGCACGTCTTCCACAGGCATTCATACAGGAGGTAGGTAGCCGTTTCACCGCTATCACAGGTGGTGGTCTGGTTATGTTCATTGCAGAGATACTCATTCTCTATGCTGTGATTTGTGCTGCCATCATGTTGGTACAGGCTGTCCGTAAGGTTCCTGTGCAGTATGCAAAGAAGCTCGTGGGAAATCAGCAGATTGGCGGTTCACGTCAGTATATCCCTCTGAAGTTGTTCGCAGCTAATGTGATGCCTATCATCTTTGCTCAGGCTATCATGTTCATCCCAGCTATGTGCCTGCAGGCATTCGGCGGCGCGAACATGAGTACCTTGGCTCAGGCTCTGATGGATACAAGGAGTATTCCTTATTGTGTGATATATGTAATCCTTATCATAGCATTTACATATTTCTACACTGCAATTACTCTGAACCCTACTCAGATGGCTGAAGACATGAAGCGTAACAACGGCTTTATCCCTGGAGTTAAGCCTGGCAAACCGACAGCTGACTATATCGAGGAGATTATGTCACGCCTGACACTGCCTGCTTCATTATTCATTGCTTTCATTGCAATTATGCCGGCACTTGCTGGAGTGCTCAATGTACAACAAGGCTTCTCACAGTTCTTTGGTGGTACGTCACTCCTTATCTTGGTTGGTGTGGTTATCGATACGTTGCAGCAGATAGAGTCTCATCTGATGATGCGTCATTACGATGGTCTTCTGAATAGCGGTCGTACACGTCCACAGAATGGTGTAAGCGCATATTAATGGCAATATATCTAAAGACTGAGGAAGAGATAACTCTGATGCGCGCTGCCAACAGGCTCGTTGGCAGCACGCTTGGAGAACTCGCAAAGATTATAAAGCCGGGAGTGAGTACGGCAGAGCTCAACAAGGTGGCGGATGAGTTTATCCGTGATCATGGAGCAGAGCCTACATTCCTCGGTTTCCCTAATCCTGACGGGCCAGCCTATCCTGCAAGCATATGCTGCTCGGTGAACGGATGTGTGGTACATGGTATTCCACGTGAAGACCAGATACTTCAGGAAGGTGATATCATCTCGGTTGATTGCGGCACCCTGCTCAATGGCTATAACGGTGACTCAGCATTCACATTCCCGGTGGGGGAGATTAGTGACGAGGTGAGACAGCTTTTACGCACAACGAAGGAAAGCCTTTATCTTGGCATAGAGAAAGCTGTTCATGGCGGACATGTCGGAGATATCGGATCTACCGTTCAGGACTACTGCGAGGCGCACGGCTATGGTGTCGTAAGAGAACTCTGCGGACATGGTATCGGTCGCAAGATGCATGAAGACCCACAGGTTCCCAACTACGGCAAAGCAGGCAATGGCACAAAACTGAAAGCAGGAATGTGCATAGCCATTGAGCCGATGATAACAATGGGTAAACGTGATGTTTGGCTCATGCCCGATAAGTGGAGCATATGCACACGTGACGGTAAGCCTGCAGCACATTATGAGCATACCGTTGCTATATGCAAGGGCAAGGCTGAGATACTCTCCTCGTTTGAAGAAATTGAAGAAATCGTTAATATTTGATTATGGCAAAACAAGCAGCAATTGAGCAGGACGGCACTATCAAGGAGGCATTGAGTAATGCTATGTTCCGTGTAGAACTTGAAAACGGTGTAGAGATTATCGCGCACATTTCTGGTAAGATGCGCATGCACTATATCAAGATTCTTCCAGGCGACAAGGTAAAGGTCGAGATGAGCCCGTATGACCTCACCAATGGTCGTATTTGTTTCAGATATAAATAATTCAACATACAATTATGAAGACAAGAGCATCAGTGAAGAAACGTACTCCTGACTGCGTTATCGTACGTCGTAAGGGACGTCTTTTCGTAATCAACAAGAAGAACCCTAAATTCAAGACTCGTCAGGGTTAAGATGCAGGAAGAACCCCTGTTGAAGTTAAAAAACATTAAAAAAGTTAATCCTTACATATCCTAAAAGTTAAAAAACTTTGGGGAGTGAGTTTTTTTGTGTACCTTTGCACCTCAAAATCGCTTTAAAACTCAATTAGTTAGGTATTAGCGAGTTATTTTATTCATTTAATTAACAACTATGGCAATAAGAATTGTTGGAGTAGATTTGCCCCAGAACAAGCGTGGCGAAATCGCATTGACCTACATTTATGGTATTGGTCGAAGTAGTTCAGCAAAGATATTGGATAAAGCCGGCGTTAACCGCGACACGAAGGTGTGCGATTGGACTGATGACGAGGCTTCCAAAATCCGTGAAATTATCGGCGCTGAATTCAAGGTAGAAGGTGATCTCCGCAGTGAGATCCAGTTGAACATCAAGCGCCTAATGGATATTGGTTGCTATCGTGGAATCCGTCATCGTAATGGTCTTCCTGTTCGTGGTCAGAGTACGAAGAACAACGCTCGTACACGTAAGGGTAAGAAGAAGACTGTTGCTAACAAGAAGAAGGCCACTAAGTAAAGTTTAAAGTTTACAGTTTAAAGTTTACAGTTAAAAGATTTTTATTATGGCAAAGAAAACAGCAACAAACAAGAAAAGAAACGTTAAGGTTGGCGCAATTGGTCAGCTGCACGTTCATAGTTCTTTCAATAATATCATTGTGAGCCTTGCTAACTCAGAGGGTCAGGTAATCTCTTGGTCATCTGCTGGTAAGATGGGTTTCCGTGGTTCTAAGAAGAACACTCCTTATGCAGCTCAGATGGCTGCAGAAGATTGCGCAAAGGTCGCATTCGACCTTGGTCTGCGCAAGGTGAAGGCTTATGTGAAGGGTCCAGGCAATGGCCGTGAGTCAGCTATCCGTGCCTGCCACAACAGTGGTATCGAGGTTACAGAAATCGTTGACGTAACACCATTACCACACAACGGATGCCGTCCTCCAAAGCGTCGTCGCGTATAATACATTATTTATATATAATTTTATTTTAGCAAAATGGCTAGATACACAGGTCCGAAATCAAGAATTGACCGTAGGTTTGGCGAAGCCATCCTCGGTAAAGAAAAAGTTTTGTCCAAGAGAAACTTCGCTCCTGGACAGCATGGCAATAACCGTCGTCGTAAGACTTCGGAGTATGGTGTCATGTTGGCAGAGAAGCAAAAGGCCAAGTACACATACGGTGTACTGGAGCGCCAGTTCCGTAACCTCTTTGAGAAAGCAGCCAAGGCAGACGGTATTACCGGTGAGGTATTGCTGCAGCTCCTTGAGAGTCGTCTCGACAATGTGGTTTACCGTCTGGGCATAGCTCCTACACGCCGTGCTGCTCGTCAGCTCGTAGGCCACAAGCACATCACAGTAGATGGTGCAGTAGTTAACATTCCTTCATTCCAGATTAAGCCAGGTATGGTGATAGCTGTGCGTGAGAAGTCTAAGTCACTTGAAGTGATTGCAGAAGCTCTTGCAGGTTATAACCACAGCAAGTGCCCATGGTTGGAGTGGGACGACGCTTCTAAGAGCGGTAAGTTCCTCCATCGTCCGGAGCGCGCTGACATACAAGAGAATATTAAGGAACAGTTAATAGTTGAGTTGTACTCTAAATAATAATCAATAAACTAATGGCGATATTAGCATTTCAAAAACCTGATAAAGTCGTGATGTTGGAGGCAACGGATAATTACGGCAAGTTCGAATTCCGTCCGTTGGAGCCAGGCTTCGGTGTTACTGTCGGTAACGCCCTGCGTCGCATCCTGCTTTCATCTCTCGAAGGCTTCGCAATCAATACCATCCGTATTGAGGGCGTAGAGCAGGAGTTCTCTTCTGTACCGGGAGTGAAGGAAGATGTAACCAACATCATCTTGAATCTGAAGCAAGTAAGATTCAAGCAAGTAGTAGAAGAATTCGAGAATGAAAAAGTTACTATTACCGTTGAGAACGCTACGGAGTTCAAAGCTGGTGATATTAACAAGTACCTGACTGGATTTGAAGTGTTAAACCCAGAATTGGTTATTTGTCATATGGATTCAAAGGCATCAATGCAGCTCACGATTACCGTTAATAAGGGTCGTGGTTATGTTCCTGCAGATGAGAACCGTGATTTCTGTACAGACATCAATTCAATTGCTATTGATTCCATTTACACTCCAATCCGTAATGTCAGATATTCTGTTGAGCCTACTCGTGTCGAGCAGAAGACAGACTATGACAAACTCATTATCGAAGTAACTACGGACGGTTCCATTCACCCGAAGGATGCACTTAAGGAGGCAGCAAAGATACTTATTTATCATTTCATGCTCTTCTCCGACGAGAAGATACAGTTTGAGGATACAGGTATCGATGTCAGCCAGGACTTCGACGAGGAGATACTGCACATGCGCCAGCTTCTCAAGACACGTCTTGTTGACATGAACCTCTCTGTTCGTGCTCTCAACTGTCTGAAGGCCGCTGATGTTGATACACTCGGCGATCTGGTACAGTATAATAAGACGGATCTCCTGAAGTTCCGCAACTTCGGCAAGAAATCGCTTTCAGAGCTTGATGATTTGCTCGAGAGTCTGAATCTGTCGTTTGGTACCGATATTTCAAAGTACAAACTTAATCAGGAAGACTTTTAACCCCTGATTACAAAAAATTAAAATGTCAAAATGAGACACAATAAGAAATTCAACCATCTCGGTCGTACTGCATCTCATCGCAGCGCCATGCTTGCAAACATGGCTATCTCTTTGATTATGCACAAAAGAATCACTACGACCGTAGCCAAGGCCAAGGCTTTGAAGAAATATGTAGAGCCACTGATTACACGCTCTAAGGAAGATACCACTAACAACCGCCGTGTTGTTTTCTCTTATCTGCAGAACAAGTTTGCCATCAAGGAGCTGTTCTCTGTAGTATCTGAGAAGGTCGGAAACCGTCCTGGTGGTTATACACGTATCATAAAGCTTGGCACACGTCAGGGTGATGCTGCAGATATCTGCTTCATAGAGCTCGTTGATTTCGATGAGGCTATGGCAAAGACTCCAAAGGCAGCTAAGAAGACCCGTCGTGCAGGCAAGAAGGCCGCAGCTCCCGCTGCTGAGGCTCCAAAGGCCGATGCTGCTGAGGAAGTAGCTGCAGCACCTGCAGAGGAAGCTCCTAAGGCTGCAGAAGAGCCAAAGGCTGAGTAAGAAGTTTATTTAAGCTTACTACAATAAAAGAGACGACTCCCGATGGAATCGCCTCTTTTTTTTGTGCACCGTTAAGTAAGGTGCACCAACGAATATAATCTTTTACCTGTTCTTTGCGCACTCGTTGCTGGCCTGGTTGACGTTCATGATGTAGTCAGCCAGTTTCTCGCACTCGGAGATGTAGTCAATGTAATATACACCCAACTGATAAGGATACTTGCCGGCATTGACATCTTCGAAGTTCTTTCCCTTCAGGTGTGAACGGAAGTTGTTAATCTCGTTCTCTATGTTGCGGGCCTTCAGGAAGTGTCCGCCCTGTGAGTCTGGGTGGTTAATCATCGTCTCCATATTCTCCATGGCGTTTTCTACCAGTACCATCATGGCATTGATGTGCTCAGTCTGCTCTGGAGTATATTCCTGCTTTGCATTCTTGCGCCTGCGGTTGATGGTGCGAGCCAGGTTGTAGCAGCTGTCACCGATACTCTCCAGTTCGTCAATCTGACGCATCATGCGGGTAATACGCGACTTTGACTCATCGGAGAGGTGTCCCTCGCTGACCTTGGTGAGGTAGTTGGCAATCTCGTTCTCCATGTTGTCGGTGATGTTCTCATACTTCTCTATTCGTGAGAACAGCTTGTTAAATTCCTCATCCTTCGTAACTGTCAGCAGATCGTTGACAAGACCGAACATCCTGTGGCATCGCATAGCGAAATTGCTTATCTCCTTCTTTGCCTCAAGAATAGAGAGCTCTGGGGTATTGAGAAGGCCGGATGCTATGAACTTCAGGCGGAACTCGTCTTCCTCCTGGTTCTTGCTGCCTGTGATTACCTTGCATACGAAAGCCTCAATCTGTGGAATGAACCATATCAGGATGGCAGTATTGAGGATGTTGAATGTAGTATGGAACGTTGCCAACACGAATGGCAGGAGGGCAGGATTAGGAGCCGTTGGGTTGTAGCCCACCATTCCGCATACCATATTAATAAAAAAGCGGAAGATGCAAAGCACCCATATTACGCCGAATATGTTGAAGAACATATGTGCGAAGGCTGCACGTCTTGCCTGTGTGTTGGCTGTCATGGCAGCAACGTTGGAAGTAACGGTGGTACCAATGTTTTCGCCCATAACAAGTGCGATGCCAAGGTATATCGGCAGCACTCCTGTGGAGCACAGCGTCATGGTGATAGCCATTACCGCTGCCGAACTCTGCACGCATACCGTCATTACACCGCCAATAATGAGGAATATGAAGTATGACAGGTAGTTATCCTCGAAAGACTGGAAGAAGTCCATCACCGCCGGAATACTCTCCAGGTGCATCTCCGTGCCGGTTGCCTTCAGGGTTCCGAGACCCAGCAGCAGGAAACTGATGCCGAAGAGGAAGTCGCCGATGATGCGTTTGTTCTTGCTGTATATCAGCAGCAAGCCGATGAAGAATGCCGGCCATACAAAGTCCGTGATGTTGAAGGAGAAGCCGGCCGACATGATCCACGCCGTGAATGTCGTACCGATGTTGGCACCCATGATGATTGAGATTGACTGTGCCAGCGTCAGCAGTCCGGCATTAACGAATGACACTGTCATGACCGTCGTAGCGGTTGACGACTGTACTGCAGCCGTTACGAAGGCACCTGTGAACATACCCGTGAAACGGTTCGTTGTCATCGCCTGAAGTACGTTACGCAGCTGTGAACCAGCCATCTTCTGCAGTGCCTCACTCATTGACTTCATACCGAACATCAGCAGAGCCAGTGAGCCGATAAGTTTAAATAAAATCCAAATAGACATAATATAATGGTTTCGGTTTAGCTTGAGACATTTTCGGCACAAAGTTACGATTAAGTTTTGAGATATGCAAGAAAAAGCATATATTTTTCTTTTTGCTTGTATTTTCGACCACGAAGGGCGTGTATATTAACAACGGCAAAGCAGTAGTGATTAGTTATTAGTTTTTAGTGATTAGTTTATATAGTAAAAATTAAAAAGTTTCCTTCAGCACACGGAGGATGACCTGCGGATAGTATTTCATCTCCAGCACGTGTTCTTTCTCTGCAATAACCTCAGCAGAGTCCTCTGGTGACAGCGCCACACGATACTGGGCAATGATACCACCACCATCACAGACGGGTGTGACCCAATGTACGGTCATGCCCGTCTCTGTTTCTCCTGCAGCCTTCACGGCTTCGTGCACATGATGTCCCCACATGCCCTTGCCACCATATTTGGGCAACAGTGAGGGGTGGATATTCACTATGCGACGCAGATAGGCCTCGACCAGAAAATTAGGAATAATAGGTAGGAAACCAGCCAGTACAATGAAGTCGAGACTGTAATGCTGCAGCAAAGGCATCATTACGGTTTCATCGTTCAATTCTGCTTTTGAGACAATCTGCACAGGCACACCCAGTTTCTTGGCCTTTTCTATCACAGGCGACTCAGCCTTGTTGGTAACAACCAAAGCCGTGGAAACCTCGGTGGAATCATTGAAAAAACGGATGATATTCTCACAGTTTGTACCTTCGCCCGATGCGAATATGGCTATATTAACTTTCTTCATTGTAAACATTATTTGGGGTGCAAAATTAAGAAAAATTTTTATTCCGTGCAAGAAAAGGGCAAAAAAAGCATAGGCCTCGAAAATACGCCCTAAAAAACAACCTATGTTCGTGGCCCGATTAAGCAGGTTTACTTGGCTCACGAAGCCGGTATAAATGCCTCACGAACATATGTTCAATTTTTTGAGGGATGATGTGGCCAATTTCTATTGTCCCGTTGGGGAAACCATCCCATGTTTTATCATCCACTCCACAATATTATGGAACACTTGTCCAGCCATAAAGCCACCACTTGCTGGAAGTCCGATTTTGTTTATGCTGACAATCATGCTGTACTTCGGCTTATCAGCAGGAAAATATCCACAGAAAGCAAGTTGGTATTCTGCAACTGAATTATCACCATAATAATATTCGGCCACCTCTGATGTACCAGTCTTACCAGCAACAAGCAAAAGAGGAGTTCCTGCTCTTTTTCCTAATCCCTCGCTGACGACTCTTTCAAGCACGACCTGTATACTGTCTATGCTTGCCTTGCTCGCTATTTGCGGATTAATGATTTCCACCACACCAGTTTTCAATGTAGGTTTCACCATTTTACCATCATTAGCTATAGCATTATAAAAGGTAAGCACCTGAATAGGGGCAATCTTCCGATCATATCCTATTGCGCTCCACCACATATTATAATTGACCCAGTCAGAATCCTTTGGCGAATTATAAGTAGTAGGCTTCAAGCCAACAATTCCTTCAATGCTGTCAGGCTGACCATAACCCATTTTATCCAACATATCATAGAATTGCTGTTGATTCTTTCCGAAAGCCTTATCTACTGCCTTGCAAATACCAATATTGGAACTTACCATTAAAGCCTTCGCGACAGAAATCACTCCATATCCTCCACGATGCCAGTTATGGTCTCTCATTACAATATCATTATTAAGTGCATGGATACCGATTCCAACGTTTACTTCATCACTCAACTTCACCTTCCCTGTTTCCAATGCAGCAAGTAAAGAAACCGTTTTCATCACGGAGCCCATATCCTGCTGATAAGCGAAGTTTTTGCATGGCTGATACTTTTTCTCAAAGTTCATTTCCAGTCCAACCATTGACATTATTTCGCCAGTCTGCACATCCATTATTATGGTTTGCCCCTGTGTTGCCCCAATTTCTTCCATTTCAGCCATCAGAAAAGATTCAACAGCCTCCTGTAACTCTGGAATAATCGTAGGATCTCCCATCTTTTTACCAGTTTTTATCTTTTCTGGTTGTAGAGAGTAAAGATAAGCGAAGAGTCCAATGCCAAGACCAAATACAATTAATAGAATAATACTAATCGTCAATTTACTCCTTTTTCTTGGCTTTTTCTCTGTACCAAGTACCTGTAGTTCATCATTATTCATATTATTTCCCTTTCCCTGATTCTATAAGAGCTTTCAACTGTTTCAAAGCTTCCTTTGATGCCTGTAGAGTAAACGCCTGATTCACGTCCATGTTTGACATTACTAACTGTTGCTTGTTAACATTAATCTTAAAGATGTAGGCACTGTTCACAATCAACTGTTTCCCAATGCGAATGAAAGTCATAGCCTCCTTGCCAAGTTGCTCCTCCATCAACTGTTGGCAATGAGCAAGGTTCATGGTAAACACCAGTTCCGTCTTGTCATGCAGCACCATTGTGGAGTAGTTCCCATCCGACTCCACATAAACTACTCTCTCAGGATTCACCCTGACAACCTCGTTAGAGTTTGATATGATTAGAACCTTGTTACTCATGTTTCTTACATAATATACTCATCTGATTAGTACCGTGCAAAGTTAATAATTATATTCCATAAAATCACACTTTTGAGACATTGACTTGTATGAAATGTCTTGCTTTATGTATGAAATGTCTGGATTCAATATGTAGGTACGTTTTTATCTTTTCTTCATATCTATATAACATTTCTTCCTTATCATTTATTTAACGAAAGTTTAATAGGTTGCCCAAACCGACTTCGGCGCCTCTGTATTAGCCTGTTTACAAGAGGCGTCATCCGCTCACCATTTCGTAATGCTTCTTTTATCGTGTTCTCGCTCATTCAGTTTTTTTTCAAGGATATAAAATAGTTTTGAATTCATAAAGCTCCATTCTCTTTTTCATCTTTATAAAAGATCTCACCAGTATGTTCTTTCCACCAAGCATTTACTTCTTTACGAGTATCAAAGAGTACATAACCTTTGCCCCATATATCACGAAAACAATGGCGAATTTTGTAATGATGCTCACGAAAAGATTGAATTTTCGCATCTAATGCATTGGTTGCATCTGGATAATAGTATCGTCCCATAATATTTATTCATTATAAACGTCTTTAAATAAAAAATAATCTCTTTGGGCTAGCGTGTGATTTAATATGTCATGTATTTCTTTTTCAGTATCTTCTCTGTGTCGGTCTGCACAATCCCCATATTTCTTATAACTATACAATTCAATAAGCCAATGAAAATATTGTTTGTCTCTATTTACATCAAAGGTATTATCGAATATGTAATCTGCGCTAAAACAGCCAAATGGTGTTTTCTCGCAAACTGAGTCAAAATAATTTCTTAAACTATTCATTGCTTTGCTGATGTCAAGTGGGGAATTATAATTTGAATAAAAAGCATTGAATGACTCTATTATTTCCTCTTCATTTACATCTCTGACTGAACCAACAAATGCAAGGTAAGGGCACCTTTTTTCTGGATCAATATGACTGAGCAATGCTCCGCCTTTACACATTGCCATTACTACTACGAGAAGATTTTTTGTCTTAATATTGATGGGGCGGACAGCATTGTCAAACTCTTCCCAACTTATAATTTCCGTTGATTGCAGTATAACACCTTTATCACCACCATGTGTTTCAAAATGCAATGTAATGGTTTCGCCATCAATAATTGATTCACATATATTGTGTATTAGTGATAAAAAGTCTTCCTTGTTCTTTACTTCATAGAATTTTGAAAAAGTATCATTTTGAAAGTATTCCTTATACTGCAGAATATCATGGAATAACTCGCTACCCGTTGTCTTGTCATTCTGTTGGAGTGATTGAATTACAATAATTCTATGTCCTACTATTTGGCTATCAACATTCATAATATACCCTTTTATTCAACATTCCATGTCATTTCCGGATCTCCTTCAAAAGCCTCATTTATTGCATCATCATCCCAACCGTTATATTCTCCAAATTGTTTGTATTTATTCATTTCTTCATTCTCTTCCCTAATGTCTGTAATATTTTTATCTGAAAAAAAATCATTTTTTTTCAACTTATCATTAAGTTCATAAATAACACTATATTCGTCATAACTACAATCTAATATTATTTTCCCATCATTTCTTATAACACCCCAAAGACCCATATCATCATATCTGTAATTATAGTAATCATCATATATGCGCTCTCTGTCAATAGAACAAACCATTAGATATTTGTTATTTATATATCTAATAGCAGAATAATTACGAGGAACTATGATTTCTCCGATGTCGTTAACAACTCCCCATTCATAATGATTCATAAAATCCATACCGTGTTTTATGAGTCCATTTTCCATTAATTCTATTTCATCGCATGTCCCCAATTCTATGATTTCTTTACCTTGCATGTTTACAACACCAAAGTCTTCGTCTTTTGAAATCTTTAACAGCCTTTCTCCCCAAAATTCAATTTTATCATATTTACCCAATTCTATGATTTCTTTACCTTGCATGTTTATAACTCCAATATTATTCTCTTTCGAAACCTTAATAAAATACTTGTTTGCATCATCAATTCTTGTATATATGGGCATAGATACAATGTTATAATTGCTATCCATTATACCCAGTAAGACATCATTATCAAAATCTTCGTTTTTATAATTACAATCATAATCATCTTTTGTTTTTTTTATTATAGCGTTGTTTGAATAAATAATAACTCCATTAAATGCGGCTAAATAATTATAGATAAAAGGTATTAATTCTTCACCTGAATCATTGATGATTCCATATCGCACAACATCCCTCGAAACAAATCTTGATGCAATATAACTGTTATCTTTATGATACCCTATACTTTTGTATAATAATGGTATAATAATTTTACCATTCTTATCTGATATCCCGCATTGGTGATTGGAGTGAACAACAAGTAATTTTTTATTTAATTCATAAAAACGATATGATAGAAAAATATGTTCTACCTTTGTTCCGACTATATTATCCAAATTTTCTATTGAATATTGTTTATATGGATTGGACCTGTTTTTTTCCTTGTACTGAATCCCTAATAAAAAAAGTTCTCCGTTTTCTGTCTCTTTAAAAATACCACAATTTTCGTACTCAAAGTAAATGCCATTCTGTGAAATATAGTATTTTTTATTATGCAGAATCAATACGTGAAGTTTGTAATTGTGTAAATAGTAAGAGTTAAGGATTTCATCATGTTTGTTATTATAATAAAAAAAGAAATTTCCTGTTATGTCATAAACATAATCGTTTTCAGAACTGGTAGCAATAATGAATTGTGGCTTCAAATGCTCATCAACAAATAACGCTTCAACTTTATCATATTCTATTGGAATTATTAATCTGATTTGACTTCCCTTTTCGTGATTCTCTTCTATAGAAAAAACTCCAATCTTTATTTTTGCAGATGTAGAGTTTTTATTATCATCTCCTAAGATGACCTCTATGAAATCGTGCCTCCATTGCTCAAAACTCCACATTTCTCCCAGTCTTGAAAAACAGCAAGGGAGAAGTGTTTGTCCTTTAGAATTCACAATACCCCAATTTGTATAATAGACAATCTTTTTACTGTATAAATCATCTTTTTCTTCTATTTCATATGACGTAGAGCTAATTTTTATTAAACCATTATACATTATATCAATATATTGATACTTGCCTATAGGGATTATTTCATGTCCGCTATCATCAATAACGCCTTTTTTTTTGTTTTTTACAACAATACTTAAACCATTAAAAAAATCTGTTCCCCAATCAAACTCCTTTGGTAACAAAGTTGTTTTGTTCGCATTTTTTACGAGTATTTGTCCAGAAAGATTAACCAAACGACTTTTTGTTATTTCTGAAAAAGGGAATCCCAATTGTGACTCGTTATATTCGGCTATTGCAAAACCTTCATAAAACTCGCTCAAATCGTCATAAATAGGAGGTAATATTTCTTCTCCATCCAAAGAGATTGCTCCATATTTTTCGTTTTTCTTAACAATAGCAACTCCTTGGTCAAATTCACCAATCCAATCATATCTATCTTCAAAGTCTGTCATCTTCTTTTTCTTACTTGTTTGTCAACGCCTCAGGTATCTACACCTTAATTCTTTATATATCGATTAGCAAAGCTGAATAGGTCGCCCAAATCGACTGTGCACCTACGCCTTAGCCCGTTTACATTCCGATGTCACTCACCCTTTCGCTGAGCATCTTTTCCCGTCTTCTCGTCCATATATTCTTATAACGTTTTTGTCGCGTTTTTTATTACTTGCAGATACAGATATGACGTCTCCGATTGTCTATGGTGAAATGAATCAGTATAACCCATGATTCTCAGGACTATCTCTACGCATTTAATACAGTAAACAGGATTTAGCAGGTACAATAAAATTAAGCACCCTATCCCTATATTCACACTCAATTTTTGAAACTACAATAATTCGGAATAATAACTAAAAGTATCTTTTAGCACTTTACACGACCAAGGTATATTCAATTCCATAATTCTAGAATCCCATAATCTTATAAATTGCAGTATTGTGTCGTTAGGTGCATATTTTTCACGATAATACTTATATTTTCCATCCGAACCAAAAACAACTTCATTAAAAAATCCATCCCTTGTAAAAGAAGAATAATAAACATCATTATCAACTAAGAAAAAATGATCTTCTTTAAGATGATAAGAATTCACCTCATCCTTTCTCCATCTGATTCTACTTATTTGCTCATATTCTGGTTTTATAACCCATCCATCAGGCGAGATAATTCCAAATCGATTATCAATTTTGATCTTCAAGAAAAGTGGACAGTTATCAAATGCCGTTACATCAAAAGAAGAAAAATCCAAGACAAGTTTATTATTGTAATAAAGTGCATTTTGTTCTCCTCTTTTAACGACGAGCCATCCCGTAGCAAGGACTCGCGTTCCGCCATACCTCCTATAAGAATCTATCCCATACTCATTCTTAACATATGTTCCGAATGACCAATCATAATTATAATTGACAGAAATAATATCCTCATATTTCCCCAACGGCAAATAGAATTCTTCTCCATTGAACAAACCTACTATATCACTAAATTTGCCATTATGAATCCTACATATAAATAATGATGTTTCTTTGCCATCATATCGAAATCTACCATTTACTATATCTAGCATATAAAAATCTACCTCATCTATTTTATCATAAATAGAAGGAAGTATTTCTTCTCCTTCCATAGATATTAATCCATATTTTAGGTTTTTCTTAATAATAGCAACTCCTTGGTGAAATTCACCAATCCAATCGTATTTATCTTCAAAGTTAGCCATACTCATTTTTTTGATTATTTTATGCTTTTACTCACTTGCAATTATTTCCAATCCATTTCCTCTAGATACTCTTGCTTGTTGTATTTCGACTATTTGAGCAGAACCATTTGTTAAACCCTCGCAATCTTCCATTTTATCTATTCCTGTATTACTATTTGATTCCCAATACTCCATACAAGTTTGATGGAGGCTTGTTCCAATTCCGTTATAGTACATATTATAGCTTTCAGCGGAAAACCAAAATACAGGTTCCGAGGTCTCTATTGTTAGGAGTTTAAATATTCTTCCACAAATATCAGACTTCTGTATAGCCCAGAATTCGACATCATCCAAATCATGGCACACAAATAAGCCGTTTAGGCGAGAAGGGTAATTAGGAAAGTCTTTCACTCGGATTCTCTCTAATTCTTCTTCAATTTGCCGTTTCTTTGGCTCCATACTATCAAGATTATATCTTGGGGGCTGTATAATGTCACCAACAGCGAATTGTAATTCATCCTTTACTATATGATATACTCTCATATGTCGAATATATATATATTTGGTATATATTACTTCCTTCACTAATTACGTATTAGTCAATATTCCATTGTGCTTCCGGATCGCCCTCAAAGGCTGCACGATACATTTCATCCAACTCTTCTTGAGTATATTCTGAACCGTAATCTACACTATCATCATTTATATTATTATTCACATCTCCAATTAATCTTTCTATATGAAAAATTTTATTATCGTCTGATTTTATTTTGTTTCCATCTACATCATAGAAGTAATAGTTATATTCATTATGATAATCACTACATTCAACAACCTCTTCTATCTTTATGATCCCATCATAAAAGGAGAAATTATATTTGCATAGCGAAGTATTATTATAACTCTCATCAAATAGGATAGTATGTGCTGATATTGCTACATTATCTTTTTTTTCGTATCTAATAACAAATGCTCCATAACGTTGAAGAAATGGTAAAACAATGTATTTGTCGGAAAAAAGAAGTTGATTATTATAGATATTTATTTCTGTGTTGTCATTTTGGATATCTTTCGGATAGATGTAGTCTGAAGCCCTATATGAATACTCTCTATTATCATGTAATGTTATAACACTAACAGTACCACTTTTTATCTTATAATCTTCTTTTATCACATATCCATTATTATCATAATAAGGATCATTTTCTAAAAATACTAATTGCGCTTCACCATCTTCATGAATCCACAAATATGGAGATTTCCCTTCATAAACCTTTCCTTTTCTTCTTTCATACGCAACAATATTATTATTGTTCCAGAAGAATATAAAATCTCTGTATATAGAACACAAACGGTAGTCCTTCAAATAATTAGAATCTATAAAAGTATATGATTCTCTTGTCCGAAATGAATCTAAATTAATTAATGTGGGGTTATTTAGAAAACACGATTCTATATCTATTTTCGTAACAATAATGAAACTATTCTTTCCTATTATTTCAATCTGGAACTTGTATTTTGCTAGCCAAGGACTTTGATCTACCCAACGATGTACTTGAACAAGTATTCTATTGTTCTTGTCAATTACAACAAAGTTGGAAAACATTTCATTGTCTTTTACAATGTGAAAAGAATCCTCCGTTTCAGTTAAGACGATGAGTTCCTGATCATTTCCTATAGTTTTTCTATCTATTGGTGCTAAGTCGCTTTTACAAAAGTGGACTTCATCATTTTGGGCATAAACCCATATATCATTATCTTGATCAAAAAGACCTATACGATCAATGCTCTGTTGCTTTAATATATTTTTTATAATCTGATCCATCTTTTCATTTGGTGTTCATATATTGTAACAAGCTCAATCACTGTATTTCTTATCTTCATTTTTAGACAAGACCATTGGGTAACTGCTTTTCAATTATCTCCCTTATAGGGGTTGCTAGCGTATTATATGGATTATTCATTATTGTTCTATCTCTATTCAGAAAGTAGAAAAATAGATTGTAAATAGTAAGGATTTTTAAGCAAACACTTTTTTCAGTATGTCATCCCACCCATCCTACGAGCCTAAGCACATCATCAGCATGGAACATTTGCAAAATTAAGAATTAGTTTTGAAACAAACAAATAAATTGGTAATTATTTTTCAACATTTGTATGAAATTGCTCCCTGATTGTATGAAATAGTAAAATGTGAAAGTACAAACTCCCTCTACATAATGGGTAACTAAGGGTATCTCACAAATATTTCTCAATCTCTCCAAAAGAAAAGGGCAAAAAAATGCATAATGCACATTTTTTTTAGTCGGCTGAAGCCTTTGTAAAAGCGGCAAAGCCGAGCGCATAATGCATATTTTTTTTGCCAATAAACTCTTGTTGTTTATAAGTGACAACGGAAAATAGTTTTTTGACGTTTCCTGATTTGGGTTGACTGTCAATATGCCCCTCACCCCTCACTTGATATAGGCGGAAAGCCCATGAATACTGGGTTCGTGACGAGTGAGGGGTTGACGACACCCCTCACTGCCTTTAATCCCTTGCTGGCTGGGACTTGCGGCCACATTGAGTGAGGGGTGAGGGGAAGTAAACACGATACGGCGTATCGGCGAAACGCTTCTTTTTCGAGTTTCCGCTGACGCTGAAAAGCGTGGCATAAGCCAAACGATAGAATGGCTTAAGCCAATCGATGAATCGGCATGAGCCAAAGGATAAAATGGCTTTATAGGATACCTCCCCTTGTAAAATTTGCGGGAAGGCCTTCCAACACTTTTTGGAAAGCCATGTAAAAAGTGTTAGAAGGCTTCGTAAAAAAGAGGGGGGAGGGGCTGTAAAAACGATACGGCGTGCTGCTCTTCACGAAACGGCGTATCAAGGACCACGAGACGGCGTATCAAAGGCGACGAAACGCCGTTTCGGTGAAACGCTTCTTTTTCAAATAGCAAAGGGCGGGAATTGCATTACGCAGTTCCTGCCCTTATTTCTATAACCGTTCGCTCGGCTCTGCCGCTTTCACAAAGCGAAGCGACTGAAAGAACCGTTAACCGCTAACCGCTAACCGTTAACCGTTAACCGTTAACCGTTATTTACTCCTCAAACCATTCGCCGTCGTCGAACTCTGCTGCGCGGCCGCGGCCTGCAACGTTACCGGCACCTTTTAACTTAAGATTTGCGTTATTGCCGAGGTTCTGAATCCCACTGGCTTGAAGAAGATGAGTCCTCTGCTTAATCTCCACCACCTTCGTGGTTGGTTTTATATAATTCTTTTTCATAGTTTTATTCTGTAATTGCTATTTTCTTACCTTTATTATAATATATTCCAGGAACTGTCGGCTTGCCGTTGAGCTTGCGTCCGAAGAGGTCGAACCAACCAGCAGTTTCGCTAACCGCTAAACGCTTACCGCTAACCGAATGAATCTCCGTTACCATATCTCCGTCAAGGTTCATTCTGATTTCGCGGACTAGCTGCTCACCGCTCAAACTTACATGGAAGTACGCACGGAAAGCGCCGAGATTCACGTCCTGATCTGGCCAATAGAGGTTGTTGTCTGCACCAAGATAGAGGTTGCTTGCATTATTGCCCGGAAGTGTCTCTGGACCATAGATGCCGATGAACTGCACGAGTTTGTCATTGCTGGTAACAGTAGTCGGGTCATCTTTTCTGATTCTGACGCCGTTGAATACGGGATTGACGATGTTGTCGCCACTTGCCCACTTTACGATATAAGGTTTACCGGCCTCGATGCTCAATGCGTTATTGAAGTTAAGCGTCAATTTACCGTCACTGTCGAGGCTTGATTCCAAGACCTTCAATTCCATCACCGTGGCTTTTTCAAGCGGAGTGTTCGTAAAGTCGGTCACATCGAACGGCAGACATAGTGTGTTCCAGTCGCCGTCTTTGTAGAGCGTGCGGCCCGTGAGAGTGATGTTGTTTCTTTGGGCCTGATCAAGCAGAGTGATGACATCGGTGTTGTCGGCCATTTCGGCAAGAGAACCAGTGAGGCAGCCTATCAAGTAGAAGGCGTTATTGCCAAGGGTGATGTTCTTGGCGAGGATAGCATCGAGGTCAACGGTCAGACCGTCGCAGAAGGCGAAGGCGTTCTCGCCGATGGTGGTCAGCGTAGAGGGCAGTTTCACGGTGTTCAGGTTACCATAGGAGTGCACATTACTCGTGCCGGCAAATGCCGAAGCAGCAATGCTGGTCACGCCCTCACCGATAGTGATGGCCTTGACGTAGTTGGCAACTCTGAACCATGTATAGTCGGTGTTCGCAGGTTCATTTTCTTCTTTCATGGCTACATTGCCCTCAACACCATCCTTCTTATTGATGGTGAGCTTTCCAGCGTGGAAGCTCCATGCAAGGTCACCCCATACATCGTTGTCATCAGGCGTAGTTATCATGAACGGAGCCCACTTGCTGCCAACATAGTCGTCGAGACCACGAATCTCAAGCAGGCACTCGTCGCCGACATTCTCAGGCATTCCCTCGTGCGTGGAGGCGTAAACCACCTGGCCGAACACATAGTCCGTGCCGAGGACGAGTACGCGGTTGCCGTCTTTGACCTCGATGCCCAGCGTTGCGGCAAGTTCCGCGTTGTTGTTGGCGGCCTCGAACTTATAGAAGATGTAGCTGTAGCCGTCCATCGTCTGGTCGGGCACGGTGGCAGTGCAGGTGGCGATGTCCTTGGGTTGCATGATGGTGAACGTCGCTGCTTTCTCGCCTGAGTAGTTGCCCTTGCCACTAATAGTATAGGTGTAGTCACCTGCGTCCTGAATCGTGCCACTCGGAGCAGTCACGGTGTAGTCTGTATTCTCAACGAGCACTTTCTCGCCGTCCTTCACAGTGATGACAGGTGTCAATTCGCTGCCCGTCCATGTCTGCGACGGAATGGTGATGGTGATGTCATCATTGGTAACGGCCTTCTGGGTGATGGTCACCTCGATAGAACCAGAAACATCGTTATGATTGGCATCGCCTGCCACCTTATAATATATGGTATAAGTTCCGGCATCCGTTCCTGTCGGGATGTCAGCGGAATAGTTCTCGCCATCAAGGCTGTAAAGCAGGGTTCCGAAGTCTGTAGAACCTGCATTCACTAGCGCCTGTGCCGAGCCTTTATATACAAGGTCTGCGACTGCTATCGGAGCGGTGACAGTGGGTGTAGCCTTAACGATGGTGAATGTTTTTGATGTCGTTCCAGCATAATTCCCCTTACCGGTAATAGTGATGGTTGCTGTACCTACTGTCGTTTTGTCGCTGTAAGTCACCTCATAATCCACATCCTTCACAAGTGCCGTTCCCTCATACGTAATCGCCACAGCAGGCTCGAATGCAGAACCTGTATAGGTCTGGTCATCTATATCAGCGATGACACAACTCCCGAGATCTCTCTTCAGCGTCACCGTCAGTTCGAGGCCATCTCTTTGTCCGGAGGGGTCACTATGGAAGGTGAGTGTCATCTGCTTACCGCTGCTGATGAGCGTGCCGATGTTCTCTCCTGACTCATCACTACCATACTTGTCGCCAATCTTTTGTGCGGAGGTAGAGCCGCCATCATACACCATCAAGTAGTCACGTAGATCTTTTCCCCACACTTCCGCCGTCACCGTGCCGGTGAGCTGCAGGACATAGTGGTCGGGAGCAGTTAGAACGAGACCGCCATCATAATTGTTGCTATATTGGGCCTTAGCGCCGCCATCATCATACACATTAAACGAGCTTACGCCCTCGGGGATTTTGGCATCATAATAAATGCCTGTTTTTGGCATGTTGATGTAGTCACCGCCATTGGCATCTTTCTTGAAGCCGATGGAAATAACCTCGAAGTCGACGGACTTCGAACCAGCGTACGAGCCCTTGCCAGTAATGGTCAGCGTGTATTTGCCTCCTTCGGTGATATGGATGGTGGTCGATTCCTGCGATGTCGTACCGAGCGTGGCAGTATAGTCAGTGCCCAGTGTGAGCGTATGTCCTTCGGCATCGCGCACGCTAAAGGGGATGTCGAGGTAGCTGCCCGTCAAATCGTACGAGGCGCTGATGCCCGAAATGGTGGCAGCAGAAAGCTGGTTTTGTTCACTGCCCTTAGGAACGAGTGTCAAACTCACCTTGTTCTTGATATTCTCGGTAGTTGCCTCACCAACACCTACAATATTGAACTTTTTGCCATCGGCGAAGCTGATGCTGCCAAGACGGTTGCTAAAGCCATAAGCTCCGCTGGAATTTCCACCTGTGACTTGGATGAAATCCAAAGTCTTTGCCCAGCCGAGGACCAGCGATCCGCTGGTTTTGTCTGCGGCGCCATTGCCCGGACCTATACCAGGCCCACCGTCGCCGCCGGTAGCAGTCACCTGACCACCGTTGATAACGATGTCACCGCAGCCGCCTTTGGCACCATTATTTAAACTACAATTGCCACCACCAATACCAGCAGCCTTGTTACCACCCATGGCGTTGACGATGCCACCGTTGATGGTGATGGTGCCGTTGCCGGTGAGTTCGCTGTTACAACCGCCGCCGATACCAGCGCTCTGAGCACCACCTTTGACGTTGACGATACCGCCGTTGATGGTAATATTACCATATTTAATAGGGTCCCAGGAGTGTGTACCTGAGCCGCCTCCGATACCGGCTTTACTATATTCATTCTTTGCAATGATCAACGTGCCAGTGCCGTTAGTGCCGCCCTCGATGGTCAGAGAGTTACCTACTTTCACCTCGATGCCATTCGGGGCTGTGAGGGTATAGCCGTCGGTGAGGATGAGCGTCACGGTGCCCTTGACGGTAATACGACCTTCAATGGTCACGTCGCCGTTGGTCACGTAAGTGTTGCCGTTCGTCCACGTTTGGGTGGATGTGGATGATTTCAGCTTCACGGTGTCGGCCCACGTTGTCACAGTCGTGAGCATCATCACAAGCAGCAACATTGCCGCCCGAAAATACAATCTTCTTTCTTGTTTTTCCATTTTTGTTTTTTGTTTTGTTGTTTGTTTAATATGTTAAGTGATTTTATAATTATTGAAATCTTACCTCTAATCTTCTGCATCTTCCACAGCGTTGGTGGCAGAGTCAATGACAGTGCCGTATTCGCTGATGGAATAATAAATATAGATGAAGACCAACCCACCTACACAGAGCAGGACGCTATAGGGCCAGATGGCAGTGGGAAGCAGGTAGGTGAACACTATGCTGCCGATGCCGAAAAAGATGATAAGGTGGCAGGAGAGGAGCATCCAACGGAAGATAGCCCTGCCTCCGACTTTCCCTAGGGTGGGGAAGGAGTGACGGTTGAGGTGGTAATAGGTGGAATAGAAATCGTACGTCATCAGGGTGGCATGGAGAAGAAAGATATAAACTCCAACCGTCGTGAGCCAATATGCTGAGAGACCTATGATGAGGAAGGCAACATCGCGCGCTACAACCCTGCGGCTGAGATAGCGCGGGTTGAGCAGCGACGTATGACTCCAGGTGATGGCTACGCCTGCAATGTGGAAATAGGTGAGAGACAGTGCCATTGCCATCGGCGGACAGGTTTGGCGCCAATGGAAATGATAGTGGAGGAGCAGACCTATGCCGAAGACGGCAAAGAAGACTGCCGTGAGCACTCGCGAACGGTGGTACACGGGGTAATGGCGATAGGCGTAGTTGTTTACCAACAAGCCTATTGCCATAGCAAGGTCAAGCGCCCCCACTATCAACAGAGACAAATCATATAATGCTAATTCCATAATTGAGTTTCAAGTTTCAAGTTCCAAGTTTCAAGTTTCTGTAAACCGTAAACAGTAAACCTTACTTAACAGCCTTGCGGGTTGTTGTGCTGCCATCGGACTTGGTCTCGCAGATGATATATACTTCACCGAGGGACAGTTTGTCAGAGTCGAAAGCTGAAGCCTGACCCTTGAAGACTGGCATACCAGTGACAGTGTATATTGCAAGACGGCTGTCGGCATCGAACTCTGTCTCAGAGATGTTTGTGGGCGCTGCTGCCGTAAGGACATACGGCTTGCGATAGTTGCCCAGACGGTGGTCTATCCTGAAGCTGAGGATGTTGACAGGCTGGTTGCTGTCTGACAGTTCACGGACATTGGCCTTGAGGATAAGTGGCTCACCATCGGTCGTTCCGCTGATGACGAGGAGGAAGATGCTGTCGTTAAGGCATCTTACGGACTGTCCGCGCAACTCGCCCATGTTGTCGTATGCTTCAACAGAGCTTGCAGCAATGGCCCTGCCGTCACTGTTGTGAACGGTACAGGTGACAGCCATATTGTGCGGATAGCGGAAGTTGGCCGCTATGCCCGATGTCTTAAGGTTTTCAGTATCCACTTCTTCAACAACATCGCTTGGGAAGGTGAACGTCTTGGTTTCATCTGACTGAGAGAAGTAGATGTAGCCCTTTCCTGGTTCTACCACCGTGAGGTTGCCGAACCATCTGCCGTTGACAAACTGGCTGAACGAGGTCTGGTTCTTGACAATGTCGAACTCTCCAGGGTTGAGACCTGCAAAGGCTTCGTCAACAGTCATGTACTTCGTAGAAGGAACACCGACCCAGTTAGAGCCATGGTTGATGGTGATTGGGTATTTTGCAGGGTCGATGCTTGCTCCGACGATATTCAGGTCGGCAGCCTGGCTCATATCAACTTTCATCATCTGTCCGGGCTTCACAGAACAGTCATTACTCCAGCCTCCATTCTTGTCGTAGCATGTCTGACCGTCGAGTAACAAGCTGTTAAGCTGGCTATTGACAGGCTTGAAGAGCTGAGACAGGATGTCATCGTTAGGACTGATGTTGAGAGATACCCAGTTGTACTCCTCATTCAGCGGCATAACCTGCATAACCTTCTCATTGTTCTCCCATATTACAGGGTTCATGATGTTGCCTACAAAGCCGTCAGGAACGAATGTGATTGTCTCAGAGACGTTCGAAAGCGGATAGGTAGTGCCGGTAGAAGCATCGTAGATGCGGAACTGCAGTTCTTTGTCCTTCATATCATTTGAACCGTAGATATAGAGGAATACATAGTAGGCATCCATAGTAGGATAGTAAGCAGGCTGACCTACGCCGACACATTCTCCGAGCTCATTGAAGGCTCCCACCATGTCGTTAGGATCGGTAGAGATGACGTTGTCAATCTTTATCTGTCCGATAGCCGTCATGCTCTCGCTGTACTTCTTCGGAGTCCAGTTGGGCTTCTTGCCCTCAACATTCAGACAGATGTCGAGCGGCGTGTTGATGCCCTTCTGACCGCGAGCGCTGATAGTGGCGAAATACTTGCCGATGGCATTACCCTCCTTTACGGTGAAGGTTATCTCGCTTGAACCGTGGGCGAAGATTGTGCCGCCTGTCTCGCTGGCCTCCAGCCATGAAGGAAGTTGGGTGAACGACCACGTCTGGTCGGACGGCCCGTTGTTAAAGAGAGTAGCGGTGAACGTATAGTCGCTGTCGGCCTGCACATCGAGGTCTATCTGTGCCGTATTCCAACTGAGAGGATTCTGCTTGACTACGAAGCTCCATGTTATGGGCCTGCCCACATTGGTGTGGAGGTCGTAGTAATCGCGCAGGGTAGTGAAGACGGTACAGCCTTCGAGTGTCTCAGGGTTGTGGTCGAGAGTGATGGATACGGTGCGCTCGTTGGCCACGAAGCTGAAGTCGAGGTTGGTCTTGTTAGGCGCAACCTTCAGTCCAGGTGCCGAAGTGCCGGCAGAGAGTGCCGTGCCGTCGCTGGAGACAAGGGTGGTAGAAGCCGTAGCATCCATACCCATATTCTCTAACGCGAAGGTGTATATGCGCTGGTCGTATTCATCGTAGTAGGATTTCTCCATAGGCCAGTAGCCTACAAGGCCGTCGGTCTTGGAACCATCCAGACGGTAGTACATACGATTGACGATAGCATCCTGCGTATTGGTAGATTTCCAGAGACGCACCTCGTCGATAGCACCCTTCATATCCATTCCCAGATGGAGCTGTGCACCAGCCAGAGCAGGAACCTTTGACGATTCGAGGTTGCTGATGACGGCAACACCATCGACAAGCAGACTTGCAGCCTTGCCGCCTGAGCCCTTCATCACGTTGAGGGCAACGTGATGCCACTGACTATCGTTGACAGCGGTATTGGTCGGATAGGTGATGCTGTCGGCAACAAGGTTGAGGTTACCGTTGTCGAGAACGATATCAAGCACCTTGCCATCATCGAGCGAAATGAGTTTGCCACTCTTGGAATCCTTGTCAACCAGTGCCCACATCTCGACAAGATAGCTGTCAAGATTATTCATGGAAAGATTGCCCATAGGTATCGAAGCGTATTTGGTGTTGTCGAGAGCAAGTGAGATGTTCTCGTTCTCCATATACCATGAACTGCTTGATGCGAGGCGCATGTGACGGCTGCGGGCGCGGTCTTCAGACGTGTTGCCGTGACCCTCGTCGAGACGCCAGTAGCCTATGAGGGCCGGCGTGGTGTTGCCCTTGCCGAGATACATCTGGGCCTTGATGGTGGTCCAGGTGAGAGCGGCGCTGTAGAGCGACAGCTCATGCATGGCACCTTTCAGGCCCTTACCTATATATATATTACCTTCGGCAGAAATCTTCTTTCCGACCTTCTCGTCAACGATGAGGTTCTTCTCGTTTTCGCCATATGCAGCATAGGCAGAGACAGACTCGGCCTGATAGTCATAGACGAAAGCCAGATAGGTCCAGGTGTCCTCAGGCAGGGTGTCCTTTGACTTGTAGGTCTTAAGTACACCTACCGAGTCTCTCATCTCGAACAGCAGGTAGCCGTCGGCATCAATCTTGAGGCAGAGCGCATTGTTGTCGTCGCCATGCTGATAGAAGGTGCCGGCAGTGTTGTCGCGCTTCACCCATCCGCAGACGGTGAACGAGGTGCCGCCAAGGGTGAGCTTGCTCTGAGTAGAGGCTGCCGCAACATTGGAGCCGCTGAGTAGCAGGGCTATGTCGTGGGCCACAGAGTCGGTATTGAGCACACTCTGGATTACGAAGTTGTCAACCTCGGTAAGACTCTGAGAGTAAATGTCCTCGTTGAACTCCACGCTTATCTCGTCGCCTTCGCCCAGCACGCCGTCAGAAGGCTGCGGCAGATGGATAGGAGAGGGGAGGGTAACGTCCTTGATGACCTTGATAGTCTCGCTCTCGCCAAGCACCGTCTCTGTTCCGACGGTGCAGTCGGTAACGGCGCGGAACTCATATTCAGCATCAGGATAGACAATTGCATTGCGCATGTTGATGAGCGTGTCGATGCTGTTCTCAATCAGCGGACTCTCAGTAGAGCCTGCCGGTGTGCCCTTTACCCAGCTGTGTATGGTGGTCCAGTCGGGAGCCCCCACCTTGCGCTGCTGCATGCGGACGGCATTCAGGATGCTGCTGTTGCGGTCATAGCCCGAAGCGGTAAGCACCAGAGTACTGTCGGTAGCAGTATTGATAAGCGTCTTGGAGGCAGTAAGGGTGACAGGTTCTGCCTGCGGCTGGAAGTGAGCAGACAGCCAGATGTCGTCGCTCATGCTAATCTGTCCCGCAGAATAGAACATGACGTGGAGACTGTCGATGTGGATGATGTCGTTAGAGGCAGGTTTAACCTTGAGCGTCACCATAGCGCTGTCGCGAGGAGCCAGGGTGATGTCGTAGTTGTGGGCGTCAGGAGCACCATTGATGGATACCTCGGACATCTGTCCCCACTTGTCGTAATCGACCCTCAGTTTGAAGTCTATTCGACGCGACAGGCTGGCCAATGTGGGGTTGGTGAGCTTGAGCTTGAATACTGCAGGTTCGCCGGTAGGCACACCTGTGAGCACCGGCTGGTCGCAGTCGATGTGAGGTGTCTCAATCTGCACTGTGGCGTTAGAGATAATGCGCCGTCCGGGGTCGTAGTACTGGGTACGCTCCTCATCCTCATAGTTGCGGCTTGTCTGACCATCCATCTGGCGGGTGATAAGACTGTAGTCTTCTGAATCCTTGTAGATTCTCACCTCGTGGAAGTTGTCGGCAACAGGGTCGCTAAGGTTGACGGTGTAGGTGTTACTGTTCTTATGAGTACGGTCTACTCCTATTTCTCCGGCACTCTCGAATTTGAAGGTAAAGGTACCTTTCATTTCCTTTTTATCATCAGTATTGGCATCAAAAGCCCATTTTCTATATTTATCAAAATTATAAGACAGTTTAACGCCCTCAGTATTCCCTAAGGACGTGCCGCTCGAATAGGTTATGGATGAACCGCTGTCGAAACTGTAGAATTTCTCGGGGTCATTACTGTATGCATCTATTTTCAGTTTCTCGTTTTCTTTCAAGTAATCTTCCCACAACTTGATGTTAGAGTTGATAGTCACGATGGCATCCCACATCTCCTCATCGTTACGGTACTTGGCGCTGGCTGGCAGGAAAGCGGTGTAGCTTGGACCGTAGCTACACAGACTGTCACTTCGCCACTTCAGGTCCCAATAGTCCAAGGCCTCATTTCCCCAAGCAAGCGTATCATCGTTGCAGGTGCCGAATCTCGGATCGTCAGGCGACAGGGAAGTCATGTAAATGATAGAGTCGGTATTGTTTACAAAGTTTGCTCTCTTGTCCAGCAGATCTGCCTCACTGACCTGTACGAGTCGTGCCTCGCGCATGCGTTTGAAGCTTGGTATGAGCTGATTGATAACGTGGTCCTGGGTGTATGCAAACTCTGTTTCTATGCTGTCGCCGGTGCAGATAACTTCCTTTGTGCCGACGGCGTATGAGCCGTTCTGGTTGTTGACGAGCATCACCTCAAGGCCGTCGCCATAGATAAGAGATGTGGAAACACCAATGAAGACATCTCCTTTAGGACCGTCGAAATACGGGTCGGATGAGGTCTTGAAATCTTCAGTAGTAGTGAAAGTAAAATCGACACCGCCATGAAAGTCAGGACCACCTTTAATATCCATGCCGACAGTTCTCTTAGCACCGGCAGCAAAATGTTTATAAATATAGGCTCCGGGTGCACCGGTTGCTGCCTTTATTGAGGCCGAAGTTTGATTCTCTAATTCATTATTAAAGCAAATTTTCGCACCGACACTCACATGACCGGCATAGGTAGTCGTAGAACCTGAGTGCCACGTCTGGCTTGAATTACTGCCGAACGGGTCGCGGAGAATGTTTATCAGCCTGTCGGGTGCCTTGGTGACGCTTGTGTTTCCTGTTGCCACAGGTCCCAGCACGATACATTCAAACGGACCGGTGTAGCTGCCGTTTTCCCATTCCCATGAATAGACATTATTCCCAATGGTAAGTGAGATGTTAAGGTTGTTGGTGTAAGGTGCAACCTCGTTGGGGTATATAGGAATAAATGAATAGGTGTAGGTACCGACGGAGTCGAGCAGAGCCTTTTCCACCTGCACTGTGTCGTTATTAATTGTCCAGGGGTTCATGAATGTGAGGTATCCTGAAGTCGGCACGCGCTGTTCGCGTTCGTTTTCTGCCACACCCGGGTCATAGTTCATATAGCGTTCGAACGACGATACCTTAAAGTCATATTTATATCCGTTCTTGAAGAGTGGATAGCCGTAATTGTATTTAATTGAATCGGGGGTAACGGTGTAGGCCTTTACGGTGTCGCCCAACTCACCTGCCGGAACTTCGTATTCGCCGAAGGCACCGTCGGTATTGTCAGTCTGTTCAACAGTAATAACCGGACTGGAGATGTAGGTCTGCACCAGGGCGGTGTTGTAATAGTACTTCACGCTGTCGTTGCCGACAACGATGGCAGAATAAGTAGAGTCGCTGACGTTTGAGCAGTCGAGCAGCACCTTGCTGGAGAATGATGCCGAAGCCTCAGTATTGTTATCAACGACAGTAGAGATGTAATAGGGAACAGGTGGCATATAGAAGGCAAACTCACCGCTTTCGGGGTCGGTCTTGATGGTGATATACTTAACCTTGTCTTCACCTTCGCTCTTACCGCCTACGTAAGCCTGACAGTTCTTGATGCTGTCGGAAGCCTGCTTATAGTATAATCTGTCAAGGTTGCTATCGAAGGAACCCTGGATAGAGTCGATATATACATTCATGCGCTTGGCATCCTCAACAGAACTGGCGGTGAGCAGTGTGAGGGTAGCGGCACCGATGTTGGCCTTGCTCTGACCGAAGCCCAGAGGCTTAACCTTTTCAACAGCACCGCCGACAACGCGACCTACAACTTTTGCCTTGGTTATATCGGTAAAGGTAAGGTGGCTTATGCTGTCGTTGATGTTCTTCGTTCCTGTGGCAGGATAGCGTCCGTCGTTAAGGAAGGTGTGGTCGGTTTTGACTACCTGGATAAAGTGGTCGCCAATAGGCACAGAGATGATATATTCACCCTTTTCGTCGGTCTTGATAATCTTGCCGTTGCCATCTTTCAAGGTTGTCTCGCCATCCAAACGGAAATAGCAGTCTTTTACGGGATAAGTGGTGTTCTCGTAATATACTACGCCCTTGACGTTGAAACTTGACTTGTCTTCAAAGTCCTGAGGATCGAAGGTAAGTGTTGTCGGTGAGACATATACTGTCCGTGTCGTAGGATTGAACGCATGAACGCCCTTGGTCGGTATAATACTATAGGTCGTTCCCTTGCCCATATACGGAATGCCGCTAATGGTATAGGCACCCTTGGTGTCGGTCATGCCGAAGAGCGAGAGCTGGTCCTGCGTCGGAGTGATAGCATTGGTGCGGCGGCCTCCGAAGACGAGAGCCTCGTTCTCGTTATAAACAGAATTGGTCTTAGAGTAGTCGAAGGCAGACCTTATGGTGCTGATGCCTTCGTCGAAGTTCCAATAGACCTTCAGTCCTTCTTCCTCACCACCAAGGATGCGGTTGAAGTTCTGCTTTACGTCGCGCTCCGTAAGCTGGATGTCGAAGAAACGCACTTCATCAACATATCCGGTAAGTGTCTTGGACAGCTCTGAGTCAGAAGCTACCGTCACCTGATTGCCCATAGAACTCATGCTCAGTGGCAGGGCTATGTTCTCGGAAACGACGGTATCGCCGGCAACAATGTAAAGCACGCCTGTGCCGTCATTCTTGTAGGCGTATGTGAGGTGCGTGAAACGGTCGGGCATGATGCTGCGGGTTGACGTAACGCTTGTGGTGCCGTCAGAGAATTTAAGCTTGTAACCGCTGTCGGCATCATATTTGTCAAGTGTCATGAGTAGCTTGCCGCCCATGTCGAGAAGGCAGGTGCCTTCGTTATTGTCACCCTCTGGGCGTACATACATCTGCACACTGAAGTCGCCCTTGAAATACGCTTTGCGTGATTCCTCAAGAGCCCAGTGCAAGCCGCCCTCGCCGCCGTTAAACATCATAGAGTTGAACACCTGGTCGGAGGTAGTGGCGCTTGACTCAAGCGTCACTTTTACGCCCTCGGCAGCATAGGCGCCGTTCTGGTAGGTGATGGAACCGTAAACCGTACCTGTGCTGCGCATAAAGCCATAAGTGGCCTGACGGGAGAATTTCTCGTTAGAACCGTTTGTGCGGGCAACAATAGCATAAGCATAGTAGAAGCCTGGCTCTGCACCGTGGTCTGCATTGTCAACGAAAGATGCTGTCGGGCTCTTCAACGGACTGGAGGTAATCTTGGTCCACGAAAGCTGCTCGGCTGAAGCAGCTGATGTAACAGTGTCTTCGCCTTCTACAATCCTGTGGCGGTAGATGTCGTATTCAAGATAGTCGGTACCTACAATGTTGGAAGTCCACTCAAGCTGAATCTTGTCAGTAGAGGTACCGTGTGATGCCTTTAATGAAGTGACATACGATGAGCCTGGCTTTCCGTCAGGAATGAGAGGAGAAGTGTGTAGTGATGTTTCCTGAATGTCTTCGATTGCCACCATGTAAGAGTAAGTCTTGTCGCTGTCGAAGCTCTTGTCGAGATACGAATAATCCAGCGTGTTGGGATTAGTCACTTCTACTTCGGCAATCTTGTCTTCTGCAGTGAAATCGGTGTAATTGAGATTGGAATTGTCTGCTGTAACGGCCTTGCGATATATTTTGAATTTGTATCCTGACTTGTCCATCTTGGTAGAAACAGACCAGTTTAGCTGGTACCCTTCAGATAAAGCTTTGGCAGAAAAAACTGACAGCTGTATCGTGTGATAAAGGCAGGCATTATTATAAGAAACACCCAGACTGTCTTGGCGAGGTGTATCAGTCCAGCCTTTCGGAACAAAATACACATTATAATTATATTGCTTTTCGTAGTCTATGTCCTCGTCTTCATAGGAGAAGTTCGCAAACCCATCGCTGGCACTTAATGTTTTCAGCAGACTGTCCTTGTTTGCAGCTATATCCTTGCGATACACATAGTAGAATGTTCCTTCGTCAGATTTTGGGTTTGCAGATGTCCAGGTAAGCTTGAGCTTCTTATTCCACGCATCGCCTGTCACCTTCAGATCCTCAGGATAAGTCAAAGTGGTAGCGCCCTTATCGCCTTGGTCAAGAAAATCGATGGCAATACCGTCTGTACTGCGGTCGAAAGTTACATGGATGCAATACAGATATTCGCTTTTTCCCGGGGTGGAAATGGTGGCTATAGCCTGTGGCTCGCTGAAATCTTCGGTTTTTACAACCCTGCCATACATATCCATCAATTCCAGTTTCGTAATCTTTCTGTCAAGACCTTTTACTGTAATATTCACAGGGAGAGAATTGTCCCAAAAGCAGCGTATGCCTGAAATGGAAACTATATTAAGACTCCTGTCATACATGAAAGCAGCATTGGCATAGCCTGAGTTATAAGTATGATAACAACTTCCATTGGGATAAAAATAAAAAGGTATGTCAAGGGTTCCTTTGTCGGTATATTTTCTTGTCGGATCCTCAGGATTATATACGCCGCAATAGTTATAACCTACCTTATATGCCCCCTGCTCCTTATAGTTGGGATTAGAGCTGTAGTCCTTGGTAACAGAGCCTGCAGTGCCGCCTGCTATTGTACCACTGTAAACATCTTCAAGGTTTATAGTGTAGTTACCCCATCCGCCATTTGGTACATTCAGTTCGGCAGAGGTGAAAGTAAGCTTGCCAGGTGCGGTCCATTCCAAATCAGTCGATGTAATAACTAATTTTGTAGGGCTGACCGTAGCACTTGTTTCAACGTAGTTATACTTGTCATCATACGAACGGGCGGTTATAGTGTCCTGGCCGTCGTCTTTTTGCATAGTACCTGAAAGAGATATCCTATGAGCGTCTTTGGTACTAATGTTCCTGTTCATATATATATCCACAGGAATATACCAGTCTTGGTCACAGTTTGAATAATTTTTCAGATTTGAATATTCTAGCCAAAAATCCATGGTTTCATCGCTTTTAGCAATAAAGCCTTTGCGTGTGCGCACGGTAAAATAGACGGAGTCGGCGTCAAAGCATACATATTGATGGCAGTCAGAATCATCATTAAAGGCATGATTGCCATGAAGAAAGCTGAGCTCTATATAATGGCCGTCAACATACAGTCTTGGAGGCTCTGCCCAATAGGTGTCTGAATGGTCCTCGTTGCGAGACCATACATACACGGTGAAATACGGTTGTTTCTCAGAAATGTACGAAGTTCCTGTAATTTCTTTGTTTTCTAATGCCGCAGTAGGGAGAATAATACGAGGCAGATTGTCATCAGCCTTCAAACTTCGAATGCCCACCACGAACAAAATGGTCAGCATTACCAAAATAGAACTAATACGATTCTGTTGAAACATAATGATATATTTTTTGTTGATTTGGAATTTACGACTGCAAAAGTAGATAAAATCGGTGAAATAAGGTGTTAAAAAATTAAGAATGGTGTTAGAAAATCCACAATTAGGTGTTAAAAACGTGGCCTTTTTAACACCTAATTGAAAAAAAATTTGTAAATTTGCACCGTTTTTAAGAAAAATTTGCATGATTCCAGTCGAACATATGCAGTTTGCAGGTATCGTTCTGACCAGCGTCCTGACCATGATGTTGGCCTTTATGCTGCCTCAATGGCAATCTTCCAGCAAGGTTTTCAGCCGTTCGCGATGGTTGATGACGGCTGGAACTGTGCTTCTGCCCATACAATTTTTACTGCAATACACCCTGCACTTCCGCCAGATGGGAGTGACACAGGCCGTGATGGTCAACCTGCTGTTCTTCATACCTGCAGCATGGTTTATAAGTCTGGCCGTGATGAACCTGCTGAGACAGGGACGAATAATGAAGCGCGACTGGGCTGTGGGTGCTGTTACTTATATGCTGGTTGTAGCGGCGCTGCTTATTGCGGCAATATCAGAAAACCAGCCATTGCTCAGCGATACTCCGGAGATGCGCACGGCAGAGTTTGTGTCGGCTGTACTCTATCTGATTATGCAGGCGTATTACAGCGGATTGAACACGTTGGAGTTGAAAAGAATCAGGCGTACGCTGGAGGGATATTACGACCAGGACAAGGGTGAGATATTTAACTGGATGAGAAACAGCGTTAGCCTGCTGGGACTATCGGGATTAATGGCACCGATAGCTATTTTCTGGAGTGGCGGCTGGCTGTTGGTGTACTCTTTGACGCTGTTCATCACCATATTCTACTGTGTAATAAGCTTTTACAGCTATGGAGTTGATCACGCACGACAGAAGGAACTGAGTGATGCTGAGGAAAGTGCAGAGGAAACAGGACTGAACGAAATGTCAGATTCTGCCAATATAAATGAAGAGGAACGCACACGCGTGGAGAGAGCTATAGAGCGTTGGGTTCAAGAGGGTGGACACTTGAAGAACGGCATAAATATGGCGCAGGCAGTGAGAGAGATAGGCGTACCGCGCTATCAACTGACACAGTGGCTAAAGACGACCGAATGGGAACTTTTTAACCCTTGGCTTGCGCACCTGAGGCTGGAAGAGGCAAAGAAACTGCTGGAAGAACATCCTGACTGGAGCAATGATACAATAGCGGAACGCTGCGGCTTCAATTCTCGAAGCTATTTCCAGACGGTGTTCAAGAAAAGTACAGGACTTTCCCCGTCGGAATTCTCGAAAAGATGACCTGAAAGTTCTTGCGCTCCAGTAGGTGCTCAGGCGCTTTGCGGAACTGACCGATGTTGCTTCTGCGAAGAGGTCATAGAACTTTGGGAATATTAAGAGAATCGACGAAGTCAATATCAGCAAAGACATCTTTGATAGGAAAACACTGATATTTACAGTGCCGACAGCATGTCCATGAGATAGACAATGACACAACAGATGGCGGCGACGGGGAAGAGCCCCATGCCGTACCATGCAGCGATGACGCCCGCAATCAGCGATACAATGCCTGAGGCGGGTGTCATTGTCGTTTGTATCATATCGGGAAAGGTCATTACTGCCAGCGTGACGTATGGCATATAATAGAGGAAGCTACGCAGGAACCTGTTGCGTATCTGCCCCTTGATAAGCGTCATAGGCAGTACGCGGATGAGGTTGGTGGCAATGATGGCCAGCAGTATGTATATGATGATATTATGCCTTTCCATCGTCTCCTGTTTCTATCGGTTTCACCCATGCTATGACGGCTGTGATGACGATTGTGAGTACAATAGTTCTGGTTCCGCTGTTCCATTCACTGGTTATTGGGGCCACAGCACACAGTCCGCTCAGCACAAAACTGGCAATGATGGCGTAGAGCACATCGCGGTCAGTGCGTGCAAAGGGCATTATGATGGCAAGGAACATACCATAGAGTGCTACGCTGAGGGCAGACACGATGGTAGGAGGTAGCATGCCGCCCGCTATGATGCCTGCAGCACAGCCGGAAGCCCAGAAGAGTCCTGAGATAAGGGCTGCGGAATAGGTGTAGGCGGGTGGGGTATAGCCCTTGTGGTTTATGGAAATGCCGAATATCTCATCAGTAATGCAGCATGCCATCAGTATGCGGTGAAGCCACGAGGTGCAGGGTGCTAATTTCTGCGACAGGGCGGCACTCATCAGCATATAGCGCAGGTTCACCACGAGGCACATGGCGATAAGTTCCACGTAGGTGGCATTGACGGCAACCAGCGTATAAACGCCGTATTCACCGGCTGAGGCGCGTGTAAAGAAGCTACTGACAAACCCTAGAGCAGCCGTCAGTCCGGCTTTCTTGGCGATGATGCCGAGAGAGAAGGCAACGGCAAAATAGCCCATGGCGATGGGTATGCCGTCGCGCAGGCCAGTGGTAATCTCATGGCTCAGACTGCTGACGTCAGTATTCTTAGCGTTTTCTGATGGGATATTTTTCATTCTGGGCTGCAAAGGTACAAAAAGTTTTCAATTTTTCATTCACTTTGCTACTCCTTTATTATATATTATAAGGTGATTATTCGTAAAAGGCCTTTTTTTACGGAAAAATCGTTATATTTGCAGCCAAGAATATAAAATAAACACGCAAATGCACAATTTTTGATAAGAAAAAGTAAGTGTGAAAATGAGGACTTTTATTATCTTTGCATCGCTAATGATGACAACAATGACAATGATGGGACAAGTCTATCTTGATCCGCAGGCTCCCGTCGAGGAGCGAGTTAAGGATGCTCTGGCGCGTATGACCACCCACGAGAAGATTAAGGTCTTGCATGCTCAGAGTAAGTTTACATCTGCAGGCGTTCCACGTCTGGGCATCCGTCAACTCAACATGGACGACGGCCCTCATGGGGTGCGTGAGGAACTGCTGTGGAATTCATGGTCTCCTGCAGGATGGACCAATGACTACTGTGTAGCCTTTCCATCGCTTACGTGTCTTGCTGCCACATGGAACCGCGACCTGTCACGTCTCTATGGCCAAAGTATCAGCGAGGAGTTTGCCTTCAGGGGTAAGGACATCATGCTGGGACCTGGTGTGAACATTGCCAGAACACCTCTCAACGGACGTGCCTTCGAATACATGGGTGAAGACCCTATGCTGGCAGGAGAAATGGTAGTACCCTATATTAAAGCTGTACAGGCCAACGGCGTAGCCTGCTGTCTGAAGCATTTCGTGCTCAACGACCAAGAGAAAAACCGCTTTTCCGTCAATGTGAACGTTTCTGAACGCGCTATGAGGGAGATATATCTGGCACCCTTCAAGAGGGCTGTCGATAAGGCTCATGTATATACCATCATGGGCAGTTACAACCTCTGGAAGAACATACATTGCTGTCAGCATGACGAACTGCTCAATAACATCCTCAAGAAAGAATGGAATTGGGACGGTGCCCTCGTCAGCGACTGGGGTGGTGTGACAGATACATGGCAGGCTGCCACTGGCGGTCTCGACATAGAAATGGGCACATATACCGACGGCAAGCTGAAAGAGTCGGAGTTTACCTTTGATGACTATTACCTCGGCAATCCTTTCGAAAAACTCATTGAGGAGGGAAAGATTCCCATGTCTGTGCTTGACGATAAGGTAAGCCGTGTGTTGCGTACCATCTTCCGTACAGCGATGAATCCGAATAAAATTGTAGGCAGCCTTTGCTCTGAAGCACATTATGAGGCCTGCCGCCAGATAGGTGAGGAGGGCATCGTGCTGTTGCGCAACGAAGGTGTGAAAAACAAGAAAGGCACCCAGTTGTTGCCTCTCGACCTTAAGAAATACAAGAAAATACTCGTCGTTGGTGAGAATGCCACTCGCTCCCTCACACAAGGAGGCGGCTCATCAGAACTGAAAACTCTGAAAGACATATCGCCGTTAGAAGCTCTGCAAGCAGCAGTGGCGGAAGCGAATTCTTCACTCTTAACTCTTCACTCTTCACTTTTCTTCGCCCAAGGCTACGCCTCTGGCCGTGCCATCTATGACAAGGTTGATAAGGTTGACCCTGCTTTAAACACGCAGCTTAAGGCTGAGGCTCTGGAGAAAGCCCGCGAAGCTGACCTTATCATATATGTCGGTGGAATGAACAAAAACCATCGTCAGGATTGTGAGAATGGCGACCGCGAGGGCTATGACCTCTCTTTCGGCCAAAACGAACTCATCTCTGAACTTGCTGCAATAAATCCTAATATCATCGTTGTTACCTTTGGCGGTAATCCATACGCTACTCCTTGGCTTCAGCAGGTACCTGCCCTCGTTCATTGCTGGTATCTGGGCAGCGAGGCCGGGTCCGCCCTCGTCAATGTTCTTACAGGTGCGGTCTGCCCAAGTGGTAAGTTGCCAGTCACGTTCGCCAAGCATTATGAGGACTATCCTTATGTGAAGTATGGTGCAGAGGCCTATCCTGGTGTCAACAGGCAGGTGTATTATAAGGAAGATGTCTTTGTAGGCTATCGCGGTTTCGAGAAAGACAAGACTCCGGCTCTGTTCCCATTCGGTTTCGGTCTGAGTTACACCACATTTTCGATTCAAGATTCAAGGTTCAAGGTTCAAGGCGACTCCATCTTCGTCACTGTCACCGTCACTAATACGGGCAGCGTCGCTGGCAAGGAAGTAGTGCAGGTATATGTTTCGGCTCCGAAGAATGCGCAGATAGAGAAGCCTGTGAAGGAACTGAAGACCTTTGCCAAGACAAAACTGTTGCAGCCAGGGGAGAAGCAGACTCTGACGATGACCATCGCCAAGGCCGACCTCGCATCATGGAACGAGGCTCTGCACCAGTGGCAGACAGACAATGGCGATTACACAATACAGGTGGGCAGAAACAGCCGCGATATCGTCAAGAAAGAGAAGGTTACGCTGTAAACAGGTCTGATTCGCCTGCTGTGATGTCTTTTACGGGCACTTTTTCCCATGAGAAGGTGGGAAGAAGTGCCTGTGGCGTTATGGGCGATGGGGTTGGAGCAAACCCTGCAAGATGGGCTATGGTGCCTATAATTTCAGGGGCAGTATGGTGTTGGCGCAGGATGCCCATGTCAAGGCTTTTGTCGCGTTTTGACAGGCGCTGCCCGGCATCGTTGATGAGGAGTGGAAAATGAGTGTAGCTGATATCGTCAGTATCTTTTATGCTGTCCAGACGGCGCAGTTCGCAGGCAAGAAAGATTTGCTGCGGAGTGGAGAGTAATAAGTCGCGCCCCCTTACCACCTCAGTGATGCCCGTCAGCATATCGTCTATGGTGACAACCAGTTGGTAGGCGAAAGCCCCGTCTTTGCGTCGTACGATAAAATCGCCTATTTCTGATGGCAGATGAATGCTGTATGCCCCATAGTGGCCGTCGAAAACGTCTATTGTCTCGTCTGGAACCTTCATTCGCCATGCTGGTGCAACATTGGCAGGATAGTCCGCTGGTGTAAGGTTGCGGCACGTACCTTTATATACTACCCTTCCGTCAGACTCATGCGGTGCCTGCGTAGCCAGCAGGTCGGCTCTGGTGCAGAAGCATGGGTAAAGCAGACCGTCATCGCGCAGCAAATCAAAGAAATGCTCATAAATATCCTGTCGCTTGCTTTGGTAGATTACCTCTCCATCCCATGAAAGGCCCAACCACTCAAGGTCTTCCATAATCTGGTCGGCATATTCCTTTTTGGAGCGTCCAGGATCTATGTCCTCTATGCGTAGCAGCCATTCTCCCCCCTTGCTCTTTGCTGACAGCCAAGAGAGTAGAGCCGCATATACATTGCCAAGATGCATGCGACCAGTAGGGGAGGGAGCAAAGCGACCTTTTGGCATTAATTGAGAATTGAGAATTGAAAATTGATAATTGAGAATTAGCCTTTGACCTTAGACTTTTGACTTTAGACCTTACAAGCTAAAGCTTTCGGGCAGGAGTTCAGCGAGAGTGAAGACTTTCTGCTCAAGGATGTTGCCTTCTTCGTCGGTCTTGGCACAGATAATTTTGAAGTCGGGCTCGCAGAATTCCCTCATCACCTGTCGGCATACACCGCATGGGGTGCAGAAGTCAGTGCTTTCCTTGTCGGCAGAGCCGCCAGTGATGGCTATAGCACAAAAATCCTTGCTGTCTTCGCTTATAGCCTTTGCGAAGGCTACGCGTTCAGCACACATGGAGGGAGAGAAAGCTGCATTCTCGATGTTGCATCCCTTGAACACCCTGCCGTCGGAGCATAGCAGGGCAGCGCCAACCCTGAAGTGTGAATATGGGGAATAGGAGTGCTTCCGTGCCTCCAAGGCTGTTGTTATTAGTTCATCATATTCTTTCATGGGGACAAATTATTTTGTGGGGGCAAAATTACAACTTTGTTATGAGAAAAGCAAGTAAATCCTTAAAATGTGTAAAAAAATACGCCTTTCTTTATCAAAATGTTAGGAATTTTGAAATATTTTAATATCTTTGCACTAGTTTTTACTAATTAACCTAAAAATATGAAATTAAGACAGTTTTTTACACTTCTAGTTGTTGTCTTGGCAGCACAGGTCAATGCGAACAACTATCGCAACATGGAGCCAATGACTCTGGATGTTCCTGAATTGAAGTTTGAAGTGACTAGTCAGCCAGAACAGGTTTCTAACAATCTTGAGGTGGCTTATCCTTCAGCAAGTCCTAAGATGGATGTTTCCTTCTTCAAGTCTAAGACAAATCCTGGTGTTAAGCCCTACAAGTTTATGGACGACATGACCTTCGTCGGTGTTCCTCTGTTCTTTGCAGGTTGGGCACTCAAGAGCGAAAAGTCTATGTTCCGCGTTAATGCAAAGGCTGAGCAGGGCGGTAAGAGAAATACCCAGCTTCTGACAGACTTTAAGACAGGTATCGATGACTATACACAGTTCTTCGGTCCTGCAATGGTTCTTGGCCTGAAAATCGGCGGCTATGAAGGCCGTAGCGACTGGCCTCGCCTGTTGGCAAGTGCTGGTATGTCATACGGTATCATGGCACTTCTCGTAAATACTATTAAGTATTCAGCCAAGGAGATGCGTCCAGACGGTTCTACCAGAAACTCATGGCCTTCAGGTCATACGGCAACAGCCTTCGTAGGTGCTACCTTGCTGCATAAGGAGTATGGTCTGACACGTTCACCTTGGTGGTCAGTAGCAGGTTATGGTGTTGCAACAGCAACAGGTGTGATGCGTGTGCTGAACAACCGCCACTGGGTAAGTGATGTGATGTCTGGTGCAGGTCTCGGTATTCTTTCCGGTGAGCTTGGCTATGCCCTCTGTGATGTATTCTTCAAGGGTAAGGGCCTCCTGCGCAATGACCTGCAGATTGATAATGAGAAGCCTACATTCTTTGGCATTTCCATGGGTGTGGGTCTTGGAAACAAAGACCTCGAATTTGAGGAAGAAGGTGAAAAGGCAGGCATCAAGTTCCGTGCAGCCACTGTGGTTGATGCAGAAGGTGCTTACTTCTTCAATAAGTACATCGGTGTCGGTGGACGTCTGAGAGTAAGGGCTATGTCTGCAAAGGACTTTGGACAGTATGCAGAAAATTTGCAGGCAGAAGACGTTGAAGCATGGAGTGATTTACAGCCTCTCTATGAAGCAATGCATCCGGAAGATTATCCAGCTACTTCTTCCGACCCGGTGGAACAGAGGTTTGATAACTGGATAACATACATGAATAAAATCTATAATGATGCTACTGACGAATCCAGAGGCAACAATGCTCCTGTCACTGATATTAAAGGTATAATCAAGAGCGACCACATTACTGAGTTTACAGCCAGTGTTGGTATGTACTTCAATCTGCCACTCAGCAAGCGTTTCTCTCTCGGTACCAAGGCCCTCATCGGTCGTTCGTTCACACAGGACCTTGACATCGACGGTCAGGCTTCAGGCAATGTGAAGGACATAAGTTTTTCCACAACTCTTGATAATACTTCAGGAACCGGCAACCCAGAACTGTATCTTAACAGCCTGGATTACCCAAAAAGCACTGGTGAGCAATGGACTGACGAATGGGAGTATCTGACAGTAGGTGCCAAGTCTTCTACATCATTCGGCACAGGTCTTTCAGTTACCTATAAGTACAAGTCAAACTTCTCTTGGAGACTGTTCTGCGACTATGATTATACCAGAAAGGAATACACTATGAAGTATGATCCTTGCCACTTCATGACAAAGGGTCTTACCCCTGGTGCACAGTCATTGTTTGCAGCAGCAAGTGAAAGTGGAGATCCATTCCAGGTTTATGAATATAAGAAAAAGAAGAATATGAACTATTGGACAATAGGTTTGTCATTCCTCGTAAACCTTTAAATAGCATAAAGAGCCGCGACACAACAATCGCGGTTCTTTTTTGCTAACAAATTCATATTTTTGCACTCGATTACTCCTTGGAGAAGATAACAATCATAAAACGTTGCTTTACGACTGCTGTGAGGCCGTCGCTGAAAACGTCGTGGTGGCTGCTGAAGATTATGCTCCCCATTTCGTTGGCGGTGCGTCTGCTGCAGTATTACGGCGTGATTGAATGGTGTGCACAGTGGCTGAATCCCATTTTCCAGTATCTTGGCCTGCCTGGGGCGTCGGCAATAGCGTTCCTTACTGGTGCTTCTGTCACGACATACGCCTGTCTGGCTGTGATGCTGTCGATGACACTCACCATGCGGCAGGCTACTATCATCGCCATCATGGTGCTGATATGTCATGCGCTGCCGTTAGAATGTGCCGTGGTGAAAAAGGTCGGCTCAAAACCTTTCCGCATGGGGATGATACGCATAATGGGGGCTTTCATGGCGGCGCTTTATCTTAATATGGTGTTGCCTGAGATGGATGCTCCCTTCGGACATGTGGCGGCATCGGATGTCACCGTCACTTTGGGCGGCGTGTTGCAAGAATGGGGCATTTCATCGGTGAAACTGGTGATAATGATAATGGGCATTATCTATTCGCTCTCTGTTGTGCAGCGTATGATGGACGACTTGGGCATCATGTATCAGCTGGTGCGTCCGATACAACCTCTGATGTCGTTTTTCGGTCTGCCGCGCAATGCAGCATACCTGTGGCTTGTGGGTAATGTGCTGGGTATCAGTTATGGCTCGGCAATGATGATAAGCCTAGAAGAATCGGGGCAGATAACGAAGGAGGAGGCAAATGAGGTGAACTATCACCTCATTATGAACCATTCGATGCTTGAGGACACTATGGTCTTCGCCACTGCCGGCGTCTCTGCCGTATGGATTCTCTCTACTCGAATACTGTTCGCCCTACTGCTTGTGTGGGGCAGAAGAGGCCTTTTGGCACTTAGGGCAGATGCCCTTGATGACGTACTCTGATTCGAGAATGTCGTACCCCTCTGGTATGGGAACAATAGGAATGGGCACGTCCTCAAGGCATATAGTCTCGTGACACTTGATGCATGTGAGATGTACGTGCCCCTGATGTTTATGGTGATGTCCATGATGGCTGTCGCTGTCATCATCGTGCATACAGTGGCATACACAGTATTTCTGCATTCCGGAACCGTCATCGATGGGGTGTAGTAGTTGTTTTTCCGCAAAGAGAGTCAGCGCCCTGAATATGGTGGAAGAATCCATATACGGCAGTGCGCTCTCCACATCAAGCAAGGAGAAGGCTCCATGCATCTTTTCCTGTAATGTCTTGAGGATAAGCAGACGATTGGAAGTAATCCTGATCTCTGCATTATTTAGAATATCTTCGTATATATTATCCATTGTAAATGTAATAAAAAGAATCTTTAACCATTCGCTCGGCTTTGCCGCTTTTCTTGCGCTCCGCAGGTGCTCAGGCGTTTCTGTCCCCCGCGAAACGGGGGAACCGAAGGGGGTGTAAAGACCATTGACCAAGCTCGGAGTCCAAAGGCTTTAGCCGACTAAAAGAACCTTTAACCTTTCGCTCGGCTTTGCCGCTTGCCAGAGCAAGAACCCTTATAATACCGCTTCTGCTATGTGGTTATACTTTGTGCCGTCGCTGCTTCTGACAAGGAAAACCACCAGCTTTAGTGGGGTGCCCTCCGCAGGATAGTTACCCTTCTTGCAGTTAAGCAACTTGAGGCTTGCATTTCCCTCTGCCACCATAGTGCCTCCGTCAGCAGTGGGTAGGGGACTCGTTATCTTGTATCGGAAGGTCTTTTTCTCGTTATCGGTGCTCAGATACTGGGCATTGAGGATGCCAAAGGTCTCGCGCCCGGCGTTATGTTCTTCCTGCTTTATTATTACTGCCGACTTGAAGCGGCTGTTGGCAGGGATGATGGGGGTGAACCATACATATTCGCCTACGAGGGGCAGGACTTTCGGACTCTTTGCTACGAAATGACGTGAGCCGCTGTCGAAGATGTGGAAAAAGTCGTTCTTGGCATCATAGCTGTTCACATAGCCTATGATGGGCGGCATTATCATGGGCAGCTCTTTGTCGGCTTGCAGGGGGCAGTGTTCAGGATGTCGGTTCAGATATTCCCTTACCGTGCGTTCAGTCCTGTCTTCCAGGGAGATGAAGAATTTGCCGTCGGTAGTGGTCTGGCTTTCTTTGTCTTCTTGCCTCAGGTTCTGGCTGTAGCCCCACATGCGGATGAAGTTCAGCAGGTGGAAGTCATCATACTGTTCTGATATCTTCAGCGCCAGTTGCAGGATGCAAGAGTGGAGTAGGGAAGGGCGTTCAACGGGGATTTTTATATATGCAAACAGCAGCATGCGAGTCTGTTCTGAGCCACATTCCTGGTAGTTGTTCTTTAAGTACCAGTATATGTCCCATGCAGTATCCGTAGGATGCGCTTTCGCCGAATCCATAGATGCCATCAGCTCCTGCCATGTGATGTTTTTATTCATATTCTTTAATTTATAGTTTAAAATTTTTGGTTCTTCCATCTTACTTCTTACCTCTTCCATCCCCCAGTTTTCCACTTACCCTTTTGTGGACGGTGTTTTTTGCGCTCCCTGTAATATTCGTACTGCTCCTCTACGTTATAGGCTCCTTCCTTATGGACTATCTCATAGCCCATCTCAGGGGTGCCAATGACGTTTATGGTGTCGTATCTTACTTCAAGATGCTGCAGGTGGAAGTCGAAGATGTATGATCTGGCGGCGCGGATGAGGTTGTTCTTCTTCTCCAAATCGATGGATTCATCGGGGGCTCCCCATATTTCCGAGGCTCTTGTCTTGACTTCTATGAACAACAGGAGGGTGGAGTCTTGGTCGATGCAGACGAGGTCTATTTCATGATGGTGTTTCTGCCAGTTCCGATGTCGCACATACCAGCCTTTTTCTTCCATATATCTGGCTGCACAGTCTTCACCCCACTTGCCAAAATCGTTGTTTCTTGCCATATAATCATAAAAAAATCAATTTTTGTGGCTAAAAATTTGCACATCTCATTTTTTCTTACTACCTTTGCAGCCGTGAATTCAAAAATTCACCTCTTAATGGCGGGATAGCTCAGCTGGTTAGAGCGTCGGATTCATAATCCGGAGGTCGAGGGATCGTGGCCCCCTCCCGCTACTTTAAGAAAAGAAATGAGTTACGCAAATTACGTAACTCATTTTCTTTTTTATTAAGTTGGAGAATTCTTTTATCTTTATTACAAGCCCATCACAGCCTTTGCTCCTTCGTTCTCAGGATCGAGCTCGAGCAACTTGGCTGCTACTTCCTTACCCTTCTCCATGTCGTCGATACAGTTGACATAGTAGTAGAGCAGTGTGGAATAAGCTGCGGCAAGCATCTTGTTCTCACCAGCTGAGCGGTCAGTCTTTGCGCCGAGGATGTCTGTGAATGTAGCATAGTGAGGACCTGCGAGCTTAACCTGCTCCTTCTGGTCAATAGGCAGTGAGAAGGGGAGGGTGGCACGCTTGTTAGCTACGTAAGCAGCATTGGTAGGATATTTCTCAGCCAGCTCAGCATAAATCTTGTCGGCCATCTCGTAAGCTTTCTGCTTGTCGGCAGCCGGTGTGTTCTCGTCAGCAAGCTGATCAGCATAGAGTGACGCTACAGTCTCCTGAAGTGTGAAAGACTGCTGAGGCTGTGCCTTAACATACTTGTCGAGGTATTCGCCAGCCTTGACATAGTCAGACAGCTTCTTGTAGCAGTCAGAGATGTCCTTGTTAGCCTGAGCCTTGGTAGGAGCGTCAACATTGTCGAGTGTCTGAAGCTTCTTATACTGCTCGATAGCCTCTGTATATTTGTCGGCACCCTTCAGAGCACGTGCATAGTAACCATAGTCGAATGCAGAAGCCTTGAGAGAGTCAGAGTTGTTGAAGAGGTCGTTGGCACCTGCAAGAGCATCGTCATAGTTCTTCAGCTCGGTGTTGTTGAACATGATAAGACGGTTGAAGGAAGCATTGCGTGGGAACTTAGCGTGTCCCTGCTTAGCCAGTGACAGTGACTTCTGGTAGTCCTGAGAGAGGAATACGTTTGTAGCATAGTCAGAGAGCTGATAGTCCTTCATGTCGTTAACGCTCACCTTATTATAATATTCTATAGCCTTCTTCATGTTTCCGGCGTCAGAATAAATCTCTGCTGCGATAAGGTCAACAGGATAGTTAGGCAGTTCCCTCTTCAGTGCCTCAAGGGTGTTCACTGCATCCTGAGGAGATGTCTTACTCATGATGCGAGCATAGCGGCGGTATCCGTCAGGGTTCTTTGGGTCGGCATACATAGCCTGCTGGAACTGAGATGCAGCCTCACCACCATTATCCTCACCAACGGCGATATTACCCATGAGGAGGTATGGAGTAGCGTTGCCTGTCTTTCCCTTCAGGAGGTCGATAGCCTTCTGGCCGTATTCCTTAGCTTTGGTATAGTCCTTTACAGAAAGGTATGCGCGGCCGATGCTTACGAGGCCATTGACATCCTTCTTATAGGTCTTTGCGATGTCAGCGATCTGCTTCTGTGCATCACCTGAGCCGCTCTTGAGGATATCTACTACTTGCTTCATAATCTGGTCAGACTGATTGTCCTGAGCCAGTACTGGAGCTGCGATGACTGTCATCAGGGCTCCGATAATAAGATTTCTTAGTTTCATATTGTACTTTTGTATGTTTAATCGGTTATCTTAACTTCTCGTATTGAAATATTTCCATAGGCCGGGAGCAGTCCTGCCTTGAAGATTATCATCTGTCCCTTGGGGGCTGCTACGAACTGTGCGAATCCCCACGGCAGACCATACTTTCCGCGTTCGTCGTTGAGGAGGGCGTATATCTTGCGTATGAAGGGATAGTAATCGTTATAGATGTAGCCTTGATAGGGCTTATAGGAATTGTCGGGTGTGGCATTTTCGCTGCGTGAGATGGCCAGCACACGGATATTCTTCTTCCATGTGAGGTTGGTGCTGTCGCGCTTGTCGTTGAGCCAGTTGCTGCCGATAATGCCGATGGCATTGGGCGTTTTCTCGACGTAGTCAATGACTTCTGCCGTCTTCTTTGTGGCAAAGGCATTCTCGGCCGTTATGGGCTTTCCGTTAAGGATAGAGTCCTCCACATAGTGTACGGCGCTGGATGTGGCGTTGTCAAAGCAAACGATAATCTCGCCGGAGCGGGTCTTGGTGCCGACCTCTTTCCATGTCTTCGCCTCGCCGGAAAGGATGCGCTTCACATCTGTCACTGACATGCAGGAGTCAGTATTCTCCCTGTTGATAATCAGTGCCAGGCCGTCGTAGCCTACATGTACGGTATAGGGCTTGCGCTCTCTGGCAATGAGGTTGTCATACTCGGACTTCTTGAAGTCGCGTGAGGTGAACATCATCAACAGTTTGTTGGCCAGCAACAGGTTCATGCCCTCTGACTCGGTCATGTACTTCGGTGTACAGTGAGCCTGGACATAGATGGAATGGAACACGTCAAGTTCTTCTTCGATAATAGGAGCGAAACTCTCGTCGGCGCCGAATGTCACGGAACCGCTGGAGTACGTGTCAGTACGCGCATTAGGATTCTTCTTGCGTGAGCAGGAAGTGATGCTGATGCTTAATGCGAGTATTGCAACGATAAGGAACGTTATGTGTTTCATACTTGTGTTCTTGAAAAAGAGGCCAAAAGGAATGCCCCTCTGGCCTCTTTGAGAATTTATCAGTTATTCTACTGTAGGCGGAATGTTACAGGCAATGTGTATTTCACACGTACTGCGGAACCATTCTGCTTACCAGGAATCCACTTAGGCATAGAGGATACGACGCGCATAGCTTCCTTGTCGAGTGACGGGTCAACAGACTTAGCGATCTTAACGTCTGTGATAGAACCGTCGCGTTCTACGACGAAGGTACAGATTACACGTCCCTGAATGCCGTTTTCTTCAGCAATAACAGGATACTTGATGTGAGAAGAGAGGTACTGCATCAGGGCACCCATACCGCCAGGATAAGAAGGCATCTGTTCTACTACGTCGAACACCTTGTTTTCTTCTTCCTTTGGCTTTACAGGCTCTGTTGCAATGACTTCCTTAGCCTTCAGCACTTCACCACTCTCATCGTTACCGACAACGTTAAGTGCGCCGACAGCAACCTTTGAGTTCATGATTTCGTCCTGAGACTTCAGCTCGTCTTCGGGCTTTACTTCATCATCCTTCTTGATGACAGGAGCAGTAAACTTCACAGAGCTCTTAACCTTCTCTACGACCTGCTGCTGCTCTTGTCTTACAGGAATCTCCTTACGTTCTACCTTGGCTTCCTTCTTCTTCTGCTGAGTAAGAGCAGAGAGCTCGGTAACCTGATCCATTACTGCATGTTCCTTCTGATATGCCTCATAGGCATTCTTTGCTATCATGAAGATCATGACTGCAGCGAAGAGCAGTAATACGGCAATCATTGATATAACGTTACGACGACCTGTTTGTCTGCGAAGTACGTATGCACCGTATTCCTTGTTACGGTTTTCGAACATCATGTCCGACCACTCGTTGGATATAAGATCTATTTGTGCCATTTTTCTTTTCCTTTCTTAAGTTAAAGTGTTATGCATAGACTTATTCCTTTACGCCAGCTTCCTCAAGGAGCTTGAGGTCATCTGGAGTAATCTTGTCGATGACATACTTACCAACAGAACAAATCTGCATCTCATCAAGTGCGTCGATAACGTTCAGGTAAGAAGCGTTGTCAGTAGCTTTGATGATGATTGTCATTGTCTGAATCTTATCTCCGTTGATTTCACCTGCCTTGATTTTGCGAAGCTCGTCGTCATACATTTGCTGTGTGAACTTTGGATTTTCGTGCTTCTTCTTGTCAAGCATAGCCTTTGCCAGCATAACCTGCTGTATTGGCTGGGTGCCATCTTCGGTCACGTGAGTGATCAGGACCTTGCGGATACCGTCTTTACCCCATGTAGTCTTCTTCAGACATGTAGGGTCATCATACTTAGGCATACCTTCTACATAATGTATCTGGTTGTTTGCAGTTACATATATAGTAATGGTATATGAAGCCTTGGTAACGGACTTATCCTGGTCCTCCAGGTTCTTATCATTAGTCGGCATACTCAATTCCATTGTCTGTGGCTTAGCCAGAGAGGTACAGAGCATGAAGAATGTGATAAGAAGCATCATCATATCCACCATAGGTGTAAAGTCCACCCTGGTTTGAGACTTTTTCTGTCTGCTTTTTTTCTGTTTAGCCATTCTTAATCCTCCGATGTTTTGAGTGATGTAATAAGATAGTAACGGTTCTCGTTAATATCCTGCAACTCCGACATAATATTCCTTATAGTCTTATATGGGGTCTCTGAGTCAGCCTTGAGGGCAACCTTGAGGTCTGGGTTAGCAGAGCGTGCTGCCTTTACCCACTCCTGGAATTCAGAGAGTCCGCCATCAATACTATCAGTTGGGATACCCAGTTCCTTCAGTTCCTTAGCGCGCTCTGACTCTTCTTTGTCAAGATAGGGCTTAAGCACGTTCAGAGGAGTACCGAACATTGGGTCTGCCTTGAAGTTAGCGAGCTGCTTACCTGTCAATTGGATATTGAAGTTGCCAGTCACTTCAAGAACTGCCTGCTCGAGGTATATCTGGTTATCCATGCTCATAAACACCTTGCCAGTCTTGTCGACAAGGATGTTAAGAACATCTTTCTCAGGCACCTTAATCTCAGACACTGATGACGGTGTTACCACCTTCACTGGTTCCGGCTTCACGAATGTTGATGTCAACATGAAGAAACACAGAAGCAGCGTCATCACGTCCGACATAGGCGTCATGTCGATCCAGATGTCTTGTTTCTTAAGTTTTACTTTACCCATAGCGATAAATGTTTTAGAGGGTTAGAAGTAAAAATTAAGCTTCGTCGTGGTTTGCCTCGTAAGTCTGAGCAATTGTGTAACCTACCTCATCAAGAGCGTATGTAAGCTTATCGATACGGTTAGAGAAGAAGTTGTAAGAAATCACGGCGAGCCATGATGTCAAGATACCGAGGGCGGTATTGATGAGGGCCTCAGAGATACCGGTTGAAAGTGCAACTGAGTCACCACCACCACCTGATGCCAGAGCGGCGAATGACTTGATCATACCCGTTACAGTACCGAACAGAGCGGTAAGTGTACCCAGAGTAACGAGGGTAGCAAGCATAGGCATGTTCATCTGCAGGGTAGGCATCTCAAGCTGTACTGCCTCTTCGTGAGCCTGCTGAATCTTAGAAATCTTCTGAGCCTTCTTGAGGTTGGTGTCTTTTTCCATCTCCTCGTACATCTTCAAAGAAGCGCCAACAACGTTTGCAATAGTTCCGCTCTGCTTCTTGCAGAGATCCTGAGCCTTTGCGAAGTCATTCTGCTTCAGAGCAGCCTTGATTTCAACAACGAACTTTGTTGTAGCCATCTTACCGAATGCTGTGCGCTGTGCGAGCATACGCTCAATAGAAAGACAAAGCACAGTGAGAATCAAGGTAATCAGGACAGGCACAACGACACCACCTTTGTAGATAGTACCGAGCATGTTACCATTAAGAACTTCTCCATCAGGATCGCCACCTACGAAGTTGGCTGAGTCACCGAGGACATACTTGTAGATACATACTGCAATGATGAACATTGCGAAAATAATCCAAATTGCATTACGAACTCCCTGAAAACCTGCTGAGGCTTTCTTCTGAGCGGCTGGTTTTTTAACGTCTGCCATAATTTTGTTTAGTTAGATTAAAAATTAATTGAAAAATTAGATATAAATTAAGTTTAATACTCTCTGTTTACACGAGGTTAGATTGTTGAATCCGCTGACAAAGGTAGGAATTTTTCTTGACATTGGGCATGAATTAAGAACTTTTAACATGAAAACTTAGTGTTTTGGGCATAAATGCTGTCTTTGATAGACAAACTAAAGCATGCTCTATATTCTCATAACGCTAAAATATGCCATTTTATTATGTAATTTCGCATAAACAAAAAATGGTCACGCACATGCGCGACCATTTTTATATTATAATGAGAAGGATTCTTTTAGTGCAGTTTTGCACAGCATTCCTTGATTCTGCGCATAGCCTCAACGATATTTTCGTCGCTTGTGGCATAGCTCATGCGGAAGCATTCAGGGTCACCGAAGGCATCGCCGCCGACTGTTGCCACGTGACCAACTTCAAGCAGATACATTGCAAAGTCGTTGGTGTCTTTGATGGTGCGCTCTCCGTCGGTCTTGCCAAGGAAACTCTTACATTTTGGGAATACATAGAAAGCTCCGTCAGGAGTGTTCACCTCCAAACCTGGGATTTCCTTTACAAGTCCCACGATGAGGTCCTTTCTGCGCTCGAAAGCCTGACGCATCTCCTCTACGCATGCCTGTGAAGCGGTGTAAGCCTCGAGGGCTGCCCTCTGTGATACAGAGCATGGACCTGAAGAATACTGGCCCTGAAGTTTATTACATCCTTTTACTATCCATTCAGGAGCGGCCATATAGCCGATACGCCATCCTGTCATTGCGTATGCCTTTGAGACACCGTTGATGATGATGCTCTGCTCCTTCATGCCTGGGAACTGGGCGATGCTCTCGTGCTTGCCTACGTAGTTGATGTGCTCGTAAATCTCGTCAGCAAGAACGTACATCTCAGGATGCTTCTTGATAACCTCGGCAAGGGCTTCCAACTCAGCCTTGCTATATACGGCACCTGTAGGGTTGCTCGGAGAGCAGAGAATGAGCATGCGTGTCTTCGGGGTGATGGCTGCCTCCAACTGAGCTGGGGTAATCTTGAAGTTCTGGTCGAATCCTGCAGGGATATGTACTGGTGTACCACCTGCCAGAAGCACCATCTGTGGATAGGATACCCAGTATGGGGTTGGTATGATAACTTCTTCGCCGTCATCGACAAGGGCCATGATGGCATTACATACTGCCTGCTTGGCACCATTGCTCACGCATATCTCGCTGGCTTTGTAATCCAGGCCGTTCTCGTTCTTCAGCTTTGCTACGATGGCCTCGCGAAGGTCGGCATAGCCTGGAACGGGTGAATACTTTGACCAGTTCTCGTCAATGGCGTTCTTAGCGAAGGTCTTGATATGGTCGGGAGTATTGAAGTCCGGCTCACCGACACTTAGGTTGATAACGTCAATTCCTGCAGCCTTCATTTCACTGCTCTTTTGCGACATCGCAAGGGTGGCAGAGGGGGCTAATCTGTTCAATCTACTTGATAAATGCATTGTGTTTTTTGTTTATATGTTCTTTGTTACTTGTTCTATTCGTGCTATCATAAGGTCGTTGACCTTACGTATCTGCTTCAGTTCCCTGTAAAGCCTGAGGCGTCCGAGACCTTTCTCCGATATTATCGGGTATTTGTTCAGATACGACAGTATGAAGCGGTCGCGTGTGTTGCTGAGGTCATCGACGAGTGCTTCCAACTCTTCATTGATGGCATCCAACTCTGGGTCTGGACGGTATCTCACTGCGGCGGCAATGGCGCTCAAGAGGTATTTCAGCTTGTACTTCCTGGAATATCGTCTCACATTATCCGTAAGGCGTGTCAGGCGCCGCATGTCAGCAAAGTAGTCGGGGTCGTGTATTATGACCTCCTTCGATGTTATGTGTCTCTTCACTCTCAGACCCAGAACTCTTATGAAGAAGAGTCTGTAGGCATCCATGTTGAACACAGTGGAGTCCTTGTTTGCCTTGTATGTCACCCATGCAGCAAGGGGTATCAGCACTGCAGGTGCCAGACCTTTTCCGAAGGCTATCGACCACGAAGCCTGGCGAGCCATGCGGAAGCCGGTGTTGTCAAGTATGTAGAAGAGTATGAAGACTACCACCGATATGATGACGGGCACTCCGAGACCGCCTTTCCTGATGATGGCTCCCAGTGAAGAACCGATGAAGAAGAATACTATCACCATCAGCGACAGGGTGAATTTGTTCACCAGCTCTATCCAGTCTTCTCTCACCATCTTGAAGTTTACTTCGGCGGCATAGCTCCTGAATTCGGCTTGCATGTTGGCATTGCCTACTCTGTTTCTCAGCTGCTGCATCAGGTTGAGCTGCTTCTCGGGGGGCAGTTTGTGAAACAGCGAATCGACCATCGCCTTACCCTTGGCCTCGTGTCTTATGGCGGCTATGCTGTCTTCTTTCTTTACCTCTGGCGTGTTGAAGGCCATCGTCCGAAGTTCCTTGCGCACTTCCTTGCCTACGCTGTCCTGGAAGGTTTTCAGCGAGTCGATGTGGTGTAACAACTGCTTTATGCTCTGCGCAGTGGCCGACTGCGATATGCCTGACGCCTCCGCAAGGTTGAAGCCGTTGTCGAAGTCCAGCACTATCTGCTTCTCTGTGAACGACTCTCGCCTGTAGGGCACGTTGGCGTTGCCGGCAAATTCCTGTGACCTCATGTTCTCAAACCACTCTCCGTTGTACAGCGTGAGAAGCAGGTGCATCTTTTCTTCTGTTGACTGTAGCTTGCCTGAGTCGGCAAGGATTATGGCTGCGTCTTCGAAGCTCTGAGTCATGCGGTATATCATCACACCGTACAGCATGCCAGTGTTCAGGTCTTTCTTCTGAACGTAGAGGTTGCAGTTTGGTATGCCTGAATAGAAAATCTCTTCCGGAATCTCCAGTTCAGGGCTCTTCTGCTTCATCGACAGCAGGAGCTGCCTCAGGTTCACGTTCGACTGCGGACCGATGTCGTTCTGGAAGACAAACGAGAGGCCGGCTATCATCGTCACGATGATTATCACACCTCTCAAACTCTTAATCAACGATATGCCTGCGGCTTTTATCGCCGTCAGCTCGCTGCTCTCGCCAAGGTTGCCCATCGTGATTAGCGATGACAGCAGCACCGCCAGCGGCAAGGCCTGTGGCACCAGCATCAGACCCATGTACCAGAAGAATTTTCCGAGTACGTCCAGAGAGAGGCCTTTTCCTATCAGCTCGTCAACATAGCGCCACAGAAACTGCATCATCAGCACGAACAGGCTTATGCAGAACGTGCCGATAAAGAGCAACAGAAACTGTCGCACCATGAATATGTCAAGCTTCTTGAATATCCTCATTTATGCCGGTTCGCCCTCTGCTCGCGGTATTTGGCCTTCTGCTTTGCTGAGCCAGAACCGTGAGCGCCGGTGATGTACTTCTTTTTCTTCGCTTTGGTCTTTATCTTCTCCTCCCTTTTGGGTTTGTCGCCTCCGCGTCCGAAGTTTATGCCGTTTTCCAGTATGTTCTGAAAGTCATCCATTAATGGTGGAATAGTCTTACGCCTGTGAATGCCATTGTGATGTTATACTTGTCGCAGGTGTCTATGACATTGTCGTCGCGCACTGAACCGCCAGCCTGTGCAATGTACTCTACGCCGCTGCGATGTGCTCTCTCGATATTGTCGCCGAATGGGAAGAAGGCGTCTGAACCCAGTGCCACCTTGGTGTTCTGTGCTATCCAGGCCTTTTTCTCCTCGCGTGTCAGTGGCTCTGGCTTCTCTGTGAAGAACATCTGCCACATGCCGTCGGCCAGTACGTCCTCATAGTCGTCAGAGATATACACGTCGATGGTATTGTCCCTATCGGCCCTGCGGATGCCCTCCTTGAATGGCAGTGCCATCACCTTCGGACACTGGCGCAGCCACCAGATGTCGGCTTTGTTGCCTGCAAGGCGTGTGCAGTGGATGCGGCTCTGCTGACCTGCTCCGATGCCTATTGCCTGGCCGTCCTTGACATAGCATACGCTGTTGCTTTGGGTATATTTCAGAGTGATGAGGGCAATCATCAGGTCGCGCTTAGCTTCTTCAGTGAAGGTCTTGTTCTTCGTCGGAATATTCTCAAAGAGGGTAGGGTCGTTGAGTTTTATCTCGTTCCTGCCCTGCTCAAAGGTAATGCCGAAGCACTGCTTTGTCTCCACTGGTGCTGGCTTGTACTCTGGGTCAATCTTTATCACGTTGTATGTGCCCTTTCTCTTCTCTCTCAGTATCTGCAGGGCTTCTTCGCTGAAGCTGGGGGCTATGACGCCGTCGCTCACTTCCCTCTTTATCAGCGTTGCCGTTGCTGCGTCGCATTCGTCGCTCAGGGCAATGAAGTCACCGTATGATGACATTCTGTCGGCACCGCGAGCTCTTGCATAGGCGCATGCTATCGGGGTCAGCGGAAGCTTGATGTCGTCCACAAAGTATATCTTCTTCAGTGTGTCGCTCAGGGGCAGACCTACCGCTGCACCAGCTGGTGAAACGTGTTTGAACGATGCTGCCGCAGGAAGGCCGGTAGCCTCCTTCAGTTCTTTCACAAGCTGCCATGAATTCAGGGCGTCAAGGAAATTGATGTAGCCAGGGCGGCCGTTAAGTACTTCAATGGGCAGTTCTCCGTCGCCTGCCATGTAGATGCGTGATGGCTTCTGATTAGGATTGCAGCCATACTTTAATGCTAATTCTTTCATGTAATGAAACCTTTTTTCCTGTTTTTGGGCGCAAAATTACTAAATTTTGAGCAAAAACACGCATTTATTGACATTTTTTTGTATCTTTGCCGCCAAAATAACAAGATATATCAATATGGCAGAAGGATTTAATGACAATTATCGCAAGCGCCCTGAGATTTTGGAGTGCGATGTGGTACGTTTTCAGAATGCAAAGGATAAGTGGGTAGCTTTTGTTGGTTTGCTCGATGGAAAACCCTATGAGATTTTCACAGGTTTACAGGACGATGACGATGGTATTATCCTCCCAAAGTCAGTCAATACTGGCAAGATAATACGCCACATCAACGAAGACGGCACCAAGCGTTACGACTTCCAGTTTGAAAACCGCAGAGGGTATAAGACCACTGTTGAAGGGCTCTCCGAAAAATTTAACCCTGAGTATTGGAACTATGCCAAGCTCATAAGTGGAATCCTGCGCTATGGCATGCCCCTTGAGACCGTTGTAAAGCTCGTATCTTCCCTTGAAATGGACGGTGGCATCGATACCTGGGCCAACGGCGTTGCAAAAGCATTGAAGAAATACGTTGAGGAATAATATAGTCAGGTGGGGGTCCCTCATCCTTTTCATATTCCTCCCATTGTCTCTTCCCGCGCAGTCGTGGGAAGGGTATTTGGAGTATCTGTTTGAAGATAACGGCGAAAGTTCCGCTGTCACCTTTCAGGAAGCCTATGATTACCTTTCTGAGCTCTCCTCCAACCCCCTTGATATCAATACCGTCGAGACTGAGGATCTCACCCCCATTCCCGGCCTGAATATCAATCAGATAAGCGACATCATCGAATTTCGCCAGAAATACGGCCGAATCCGCGACATCCACGAATTATCCCTCATCCCTTCCATTGACGACAGGTTGAGGGATTATCTTTATTGTTTCCTCTACGTCGCCGACTCCACGCCACAAAAATGGTACAGCAAGGAAGCCCTCAAAAAGGGCCTCAAGCACCTCAATCACAGAATCCTCCTCACAGGTTACTTCCCCACCTACCCTCAGGATGAAACCTATCTGGGTGACAATACCAGGCACAGCATTCGCTATACCGTTGGTATGGGGGAGCATATAAAGTTCAACATCACTGGCGGCAAGGGCATCGGCGAGCCTTTCTTCACCCGCTGCAACAAACTAGGTTACGACTCCTACACCTACAATCTCTCCATCCGCCGTCTGGGCATCTTTAAACAGCTTATACTCGGAACATTCAAGGGACAGTTCGGCATGGGACTGACCATGAACAACACTTTTACCGTCAGCAAGCAGAATATGCTCTCCGCAATAGGAAAAATCTCTAGCACCTTCAGTCCCTACAGCGGCACTTCCGACGAGAAACACTTCCAGGGCGCCGCCCTCACTCTCCAATGCTCCGACAATATCGAGGTCTCAGCCTTTGTTTCATATCGCTATGCCGATGCTACGCTCAATGCTGACAACACCATCTCCACAATACTGACAAACGGCTATCACCGCTCAAAGACGGAAATAGATAAGAAGAACAACATCAGCCTTTTCTCTGCCGGCGGTCATGTGGGCTATGGCAGAACAACGGAAGGCGGCGTGGAGTGGAGCATAGGCTCCTCATTTGTCTATACCGGCTTCTCCTCTGTCCTCAACCCTATATTCTCGAAAGACGGAGCAGTAAAAAAGTCACAGTTTTACCGTCTTTATTCCCCCAGCGGACACAGCACATACAATGCAGGCTTGGATTACAGGTTACGATGGCGCGAACTCAACATCGCAGGCGAGACTGCCCTCTCAGGTCGTAACGACAACACCTCGCATGCAGCCATAAAAAAGAAAGGTATGCCGATCGCAACAGTTAACAGCATCGCCTGGCGTGCCAGCGGAAAGGTCACGCTGACGGCAGTACAGAGATACTATGCCTACGAGTATCAGTCATATTACGGCCGTTCGTTCGGAGAAAATTCCAGTGTCACTAACGAAAGCGGTATATACGGCGGCGTACATTATGAGGCTTCCCGCAGACTTATCCTTGACCTTTATACTGACTACGCCTATTTCCCTTGGTACAGATACCACCAGCCCAGCGGCACCTATTCTTGGGACAACTGCGCACAGGCTACCATCGATATGGGACGTAAGTGGACATTGTCTGTGCGCTATCGTTTCAAGACCAAGAGCAATGATGTCCATAAGACACGAATCATTGCCAACTACAGCGGTGAGAAACTGCAGTTGAGAAGTCACATAGAGGGTACCTTACTTGGTAAAGATAATGATAAAAATGACGGTTTCATCGCCTCCCAGAGTGTCGGATATATAATCTCTGCCAGATGGAAGATACAGGGTATGGCAGCCTACTTCAATACTGACGGCTACGAGAGCCGTGTCTATGTCTATGAACCGGGTATGATGTACAATTTCAGCTATCCTTCCTTTTGGGACAAGGGAACGCACGCCATGCTGATGGTCAGTTGCAAGATAGCCTCATGGATTACTGCCATAGCAAAGGTCAGCAACACCTATACCTTTGCCACTTCGGAAAAATCCTCAAACAGCAAGACACTCATCGAGAGCCAGCTACAGATAAATTTGTAGCTTATCTGCCTCTTTTCTTGGCTAACCGTCTGGAGCGCAGTTGCATGTTTTCACGTAACTGGTCGCTGTAGAGCCACGGCTCACAGCTGTGGATGTCGCCGACGTTTAGGAAGTTTTTGTATGATTTGTATTCGGAACCGCTGTATCCGCTGACTACGAGGACGTGGTATTCAGGTGACAGCGTGACGGTGATGGTATCGTGCAGCATAGCCGGTGTTGCATCTGTGCGCCAGTTCACAGGATTGATTGCCATGCATGTCTGGGAAATCACGGGCTTTACGTATTTTACGTCCTTCACGGTATTGTAGCAGATGGTTACCCCTGTATCACTGTCTCCCTGTGCCGGTCGGATATGATGACATGTGGCTGTATCCTCAGGAGTCACCTTGTAGCCAAGGACATACGCCGCTGCCAGTTGGCTGTAGGTCTCGTCATCCATGTGTTTCAGCAGTTCCACCACGGCTTTTCCGCCCTGGCTAAAGCCTGCTATGATGAGCGGACGGTGTGGGTTGCGTTGTTGCAGGAAGTAATCAAAAGCCTTGCATACATCTCCCATCGCCATACGGCAACGGTTTGTGATGGTATCCTCATTCTGCGTCATCCATGCCTCTATCGTTGTGTGGCGGTAAAATGGAGCATAGAAACGGTTTCCGGGAGCCATATAGTTCGCTGCACGGTTTATTTCTATGGCCATATGTCCGCGATGGGCAGGATTCCACACATCAGCGTAGTGACAAACGCTTCCTTTCTCCGTTGTCCAGTCTTCCTCCCATGTCGATACGACGTAGAACACATCAGCTCCCGTACCCTCGGTGTCGCAGTCACGTGTTATCCACATCGTAGTGTCCGCATAGTTCGGTTCCTGCGGTATATACTGTGCAAACGCTGTCGTATTGCAGATGGTGAGGAAGGCAAGGCAAAGGCCGAAGTGCCTGATAATTTCTTTTCCCATTTTCAGATGATATCTTATATCCAGAGGGCAAAAGTACGATTAAGTTTTGAGATATGCAAGGAAAAACAAATAAAATTATTTTTCAATTGTGCATAAAAAAGTCCGACTGAAAATTCTCAGCCGGACCTAAAAACATTTATCTGGAAGCTGCTGCAGCTATTGTGCCTCCGATGATTGCTCCTGCGAGGGCTCCTATTGAAATGGCAACTGGTGCAGGTGCTGGCTCAACGACTACCACAGGCGCTGGTGGCGGCGGAGGAGGGCAGGGGTAAGAATAAGCTACTGGCGCCACTACGACTCTCTCGTGATACACGTGGTGTGGGTAAGGCCTGTGATACACGTGATGTGGGTGGGGCCTGTGATAAACAGGACGAGCCGGCTGATGGTGGATAACCTCGTGGTGTATTACCTCGTGGCGAACGACGCCTCCATTGTGTCCGCGATTGATGTCGCGTGCATAATTATCATGATGACTGCTGTTGCCACGTGGGCTGTAAGACTCGATGCGTACATTATCGCGATGACCGCTGCGACGCTGTGCAAATGTGGTGCCTGTGCTAAGCATTGTGATAGCGATGAGGCTGAGTAACATCTTTTTCATGACTAATCTCCTTTCTTTAATTTTATTGGAGTTGTATTTCTCCTTATTTATTATTAATTAATAATGTGTTAATGTTTAAAACTTTTCGATTTATCTTCTTGTTTTCGACTGCAAAGATACGGTAGAAATAAGAGATACGAAAGTTTTTTCTCCTACTTAGCAGGAGGAAAAACCTATAGAGAATAGGAAAATCCCCAAGTAAACCTTTTTGTAAGCGTGTCGTCATATAAGTGATTACAAACATAAAACTAAACTAAATTAAGGAAAAATGAAAAAGTTTATCATTGCACTGATGTGCGCAACAGTAAGTGTTGCAGCAGTGGCTCAGCCACAGAAAGAAAACCAGAAATGTGACAAACCAATGTGTTGCCAGGAAAATAAAGCTTGTTGTCAGGAAGGTAAGGCTTGCTGTATGCAGATGGGTTGTCAGGATATGTGTTGCGGTATTGACTCCACAACCATGAAGACGGTAATGGAGCTCAAGAAGAAATATCGCGAGAACTACCGCAAGGAGCTGCGTCAGACTCTGGGTGACGAGAAATACATTCAGTATCTGGAGTATCAGGTTGCCAAGAAACACCACAAGGCTATGCGCAAGGCCATGAAGGGCAAGCGCAAAGGTATGCGCAGAGGCATGGGACCTCAGAGAGGCGGCCAGTGGGGAATGCCTGGTCAGCAAAGAATGATGCGCCCTGGATTCCAAGGACGCGGACATGGTAATGGTCAGAAGTTCGAAGGCGGAGTGAAAAAGGATGACTTTAAGGGAAATAAAGACAAGGATAAGAACAAAGACAAGAATAAAGATAAGAAAAAGGATAACAAGAAGGATAACAAAAAGTAGTAGGTTGTAGCAGTTAATAATATTAGGTAATAGCCAGATAAGCGTAAGAAGAAGGAGGATGTGATTTTGTCACATCCTCCTAATTATTTATTGCTTTTGTTTTTACTTGATTATTGCGCGGTATAGGTTGCAGCCGATGAAGTTGCCGATGACGATGCTGACGTAGAAAATCAGCACTTCTGCTGCGTGGTCTATAAGATAAGGTACGGGCACGCACATGTAATAGAAGGCGTCAGCAACACAGTGGGGAAAGCCACAGGTGATGAAGAGCGGTACGCCGAATAGCAGGGGCAGATTCTGCTGCTTCCTGCCGAAGGTGACGGCTGTTGTCATGATAAATCCGCAACCTATAGCGAGTACGCCTCCCTTGAACGGTCCTGTTGCCAGACGGGCTGACAGAATACCTTCTGCCGTCTCCTGCAGCGGCATGGGTGAACAGCGTGCAATGAGGGCGACAATAAGACAGCCGACAAGGTTGCCGAGGAGTATGAGGAACAGGTCGCCGACTTCACCCTTGACGATGAATCCTGCTGTGCCTGTGTAAAGCTTCAGGGCATAGTGGACAACGGTGAGGAGGCCGAAGGCAAAGAGTACGGCTCCGATAATGTCTTTGGAAGCCAGATAGCCGAAGCCGGCAATGCCGATGCATATTCCGGCAAGAACAGAGGAACGGAGAAGTTGGTTGAGGGACATGCTATAATGTGAAAGGTGAAAGGTTAAAGGTTAAAGGTGAAAGGTTAATTATGCATTGCTTTCTCCTTCTTCGTAGTTTTCTATGAAGAGTCTTTCTCCGTCGAAGACGGCATAGGTGAACTGGCTTATCCAGTCGCCGAGGATGATGACTCTTGACTGGTTTGCAAGGACGAGGTCGAGCTCTATGTGCCTGTGCCCGAAGATGAAGTAGTCAATATCAGGATGGGTCTGGATATACTTCTTTGCATAGAGCACAAGGTGTTCTTTGTCTTCACCCATATATGGCGGTTCGCCTCTGCCATCGTGTTTCATGCGTGAGTGCTTTGCCCACTGCAGGCCGAACGCCACGCCGAGGTCGGGATGCAGCCAAGTGAACAGTTTTTGGCATATCTTGTTGTGGAAGATGGAGCGAATGACCTTGAATGAAGGATTGGGGTCGCCCATGCCGTCGCCGTGTGCAAGGAGGAATGTCTTGCCGTAGAGGTCGAGCGTGAGAGGCTTGCGATGAAGAATCACCCCACATTCTTGCTCCAGGTATCCATACGCCCAGATGTCGTGGTTGCCAGTGAAATAGTGCACCTCGACACCGCTGTCGGTCAGTTCGGAAAGTTTGCCAAGAAAGCGGGTGTATCCCTTGGGCACAACGTGGCGGTATTCGTACCAGAAGTCGAACATGTCGCCAAGGAGATATACGGCCTCTGCGTTTTCCTTTATCTCGTCAAGAAAACGTACCAGACGGCGTTCCTGCATCCTGCCGTGAGGAATGGCAAGGGAGCCTAAGTGTGCATCGCTGAGAAAGTATATCATTCGAATCCTAATTCTACTCTTGCTTCTTCTGTCATCATGCTTTTGTCCCATTCTGGTTCAAAGACCATGTTTACGTCTGCCGATGTAACCCCTGATACAGCGCTCACCTTTGTGCGTACATCCTCGATGATGAAGTCGGCTGCGGGGCATGAGGGGGCGGTAAAGGTCATATCGATGTCAAGCTTGCCGTCGTCGGCAAGGTCAATCTTGTATATCAGTCCGAGGTCATAGATGTTGACGGGTATCTCAGGGTCATAGACCGTCTTGAGAACCTCAACTATGCGCTCTTCTATTTTTGTTCTTTCTTCCTGTGTCATAGTTTTCCTTGTTCGCGATAGGAATAATAGTTTCCGTCTGTTATGATGACATGGTCGGCCATGTATATCCTCATGGTGTTGCATGCCTGCAGAACCTGCTTTGTCAGTTCGTTGTCGTTGCGGCTGGGTGTGATGTTGCCGCTTGGATGATTGTGAACCAGGGCGATGATTGTTGCTTCGGCCAAAAGGGCCTCCTTGAGTATCATCCTTACGTCAACGGCTGTCTCTGCCAGCCCGCCGTGGGAGAGTTTTATGCATGAAATGAGCTGATGGTTGGTCTTCATGAGGAGGATGTAGGCCTCTTCTACGTTCAGATCACACATTATGGGGTGCATGTACTGGTATATCTTTTCGGGCTTGTCGAGAACGGGTATTTCGGGCATTGTGCTCTGTTGCCGTCTCTTGCCCAGTTCGCATGCTGCGATGATGGTTATGGCCTTTGCTTCCCCGATGCCGTTGTATTTCATAAGTTCGCTAACGGACATCTTCCCCAGCATAGCGAGATTGTCCTTGTTGTCGTGGAGCAGGCGTTTCATCAGGTCAACGGCTGTTTCCTTGCTGTTGCCGGAGCCGATGAGGATAGCCAGCAGTTCGGCATTGCTCAGGGCTTCGGGCCCTTTCTGCATCATCTTCTCACGCGGGCGGTCTTCCTTTGCCCACTCCTTGACGCTCAGTTTGTGAGGAGTATCGGCGATGTTGTCGTTCATTTTCCGAAACATGCCTTTATGAATCCCGTGCCGTATCCCATCAGCTGTGTGAAGGCTGCTGGTACTGAGAGCAATGCTACGTGCAGGTCGCTATGCTTGATGGCGGAGTCGATGAAGATGATGAGGGAATAGAGTGCCAGCGGCAACATGGATATTCGGCAAAGGAGAGTTCCTAATGCCTTGTTGGTCGGGCTATAGCCAAAACTGCTCATCATCAGTCCGACCACGAATATTGCCACCAACAATACCACACCCACGGTAAATACTGCAGGCAGGAGATGCACAATCTTCAGTGTCCCTGGATGCAGTTTTGTCAAAGCGATACGTGCCGCACCGCTGTGTTCCACCTGTCGGAAGAACGCCCTCAGGTCTGTCCTGCGCTTATGCCATACCCATGCTTCTGGCAGCAATGCCGTCTTATAACCAGCCTCTACGATGCGGTAAGAGAAGTCGATGTCCTCCCCATAGCGCATTTTTGTAAATCCATGGAGCTTCGCATAGACATCCTTTCGTATTCCCATGTTGTAGGAGCGAGGATAGAACTTGTCCAGCTTCGCCTTTCCGCCGCGAATGCCGCCAGTGGTGAAGAAGGATGTCATGGAATAGCTAACCGCCTTCTGCATGACGTTGAAGTCGGGATGTGAGGCGTCAGGTCCGCCAAAGGCAGAGATGTCAGGCGTTTCGGCCAGTCCTTTCTCTACGGCATTGAAATAATCATCAGGCAGGAGTACATCGCTGTCGAGGATGATGAGCCATTCGCCCTGTGCCTTTGCTGCGCCATAGTTGCGGCTGTCGCCAGGACCGCCGTTCTCCTTGGAGTAATAGTGCAGGGAGAGTTTGTCGGCATATTTCTGGCACACCTTGTCGCATGGAAGCGATGATCCGTCCTCCACCAAGATGACCTCAAAATCAGTAAAAGCCTGACGAGTGAGACTGCTGAGCAGTTCGTCAACCTCGTCAGGCCTGTTATATACCGGTATGATTACAGAATATCTCACGATGAGAGAGGATTACTATTCCTTCATTCTCTGGAGATAGCTGCCGTCGCGTGTGTCAACCTGTACCAATTCACCCTCTTCGATGAACAGAGGCACGCGAATCTCCACTCCTGTTTCGAGTGTAGCAGGCTTGAGTGTGTTTGTAGCGGTGTCGCCCTTTACGCCTGGCTCAGAGTGAACCACGCGGAGAACGGTCTTCTGTGGCATTTCAGCATAAAGAACTGTCTCAGTATCAGCGTCGCTGACAACTTCAACGATGTCGCTTTCCTTCATGTATTCCACACCGCTTACGAGGTCAGCAGGAATAGGAGCCTGGTCGAAAGTCTCCTGATTCATGAATACGTAATCATCGCCCTCTTTGTAGAGATACTGGTATGGACGACGCTCGATGCGAACATCCTCGAGACGCTCACCGATGTTGAATCGGCGCTCGAGAACGCGTCCGTCAGTTACGTTCTTAAGTTTAACGTTCATGATTGTGTTACCCTTACCTGGCTTGCGATGCTGGAAGTCGATGCAAACCCAGATGCCTCCGTCCATACGAACGGCTACACCCTTCTTAATGTCTTGTGATTGAATCATTTTAATGTATATTAAATTGAAAATAGAGTTGTTATAACGATAAATTTGGCCCTAAAGGGTCTAAAAACGCACGCAAAGGTATTAAAATAATATGGATAATGGATAAAAATCAATAAAAATGCAGTTTTAATATGGGTTTTCGAATGAAATATTTGCGTAATTAAATAAAAATCTGTACCTTTGCACCTCGATTACGTGAAAAAGTATATAACAAACAAAAGATAAAACAATGAAAAGAACATTTCAACCCCACAATCGTCGTCGCGTAAACAAGCATGGTTTCCGCGAGCGTATGGCTACTAAGAACGGTCGTAGAGTATTGGCTTCACGCAGGGCTCACGGCAGAAAGAAGCTTACGGTGAGCGACGAAAATCACGGAAAGTAAGAAATTTCCGTTAGGTGAAAGGTCTGGCTTTCCTTGTTGGAGAGGCAGACCTTTTTCTTTAGATTAGACACAACACACATCATAGGAAGAAACGATGACAACTGTAAAAATAATCAATAAGGGTAAGCAGCAGCTGCCTGCGTATGCCACGAAGCAGAGTGCCGGTATGGATTTGAGGGCCAATATTGAAGAGGCTTTCGAATTGAAGCCGTTGGAGCGTCGCCTGGTGCCGACAGGACTGTATATGGCACTGCCTGAGGGCTATGAGGCTCAGGTAAGACCCCGTTCAGGACTGGCATTGAAGCATGGCATTACCGTACTTAATACCCCTGGCACCATAGATGCAGATTACAGAGGTGAGGTCGGCGTGGTGCTGGTAAACCTTTCGAACGAACCTTTTTCCATTGAGCCTGGTGAGCGTATCGCCCAGATGGTGATAGCAAAATATGAGCAGGTGGAGCTGGAGGAAGTGGAGATGCTTGACGAGACAGAACGCGGAGCCGGTGGTTACGGACATTCCGGAACAAAGTAAGTGAGGGGAATACTGATAACCATATTGCTGACATGCTGCTCGCTGATTTCATTGGCGGGCAAGTATGACTATACCTATCTGGAAGCTGTAAGGCAGAAGGATATGGGCAACTATGTCCTGGCACTTGAGTTGTACAAGCGATGTCTGGAGATGGAGCCTGAGGCTTCTGAGGCACATTATGGCATAGGTCATCTGTATATGGGTATGAAGATGGATTCCCTGGCTTTGGTACACTTGACAAAGGCTTCAAAGCTGGAACCAAGGAATACGGAATATCTTGAGCATCTGGCTCAGGCTTATCTCTATCGGAACGATGTCGATTCAGGTGTGGTTGTGTATGAGCGTCTGTCGGAAATGGTTCCTGATAATACGGAATATCTCGGAATTCTGATTCAGATATACGACCAGTTGCATGATTACGATAAGATGCTTGAAACTCTCGGCCGCCTGGAGGTGCAGGAAGGACAGAGTGAGCGCATCACGCTGGCAAAGATGCAAGCACATTCGCTCATGGGAGATACGGAAGGGGCCTATAAAGAGATAAAGCAGCTTGCCGACGGACATCCATACGAGATAGCTTACAGGGTGCTGATGGGTAATTGGCTGCTCAATAACGGCAGGAAGAAAGAAGCTCTCAAGACCTTCGAGGATGCCCTGAAAGACGAGCCCAACAATGCTCAGGCCCAGTTGTCGTTGATGGATTACTATCGCACCACGAACGAGAATGAAAGGGCTGACAGCCTGTTGGAAGGTCTGCTGGTTAATCCTAATACAGACAGCAGCACTCGTACCATACTGCTTGGAGAGTGGACAAAGAACCATTCGGATGCTCCCAATGAGACTACAAAAGAATTATTAAATAAGGTGCTGGAGGTAGCGCCAGAGAATATAGCTGCCCGTCTGCAGCTGATACAGATACTGTGGAGCGACTCCATCGATGAGACGGTAGTAAAGGAATGCCGGAAGGCTGTAGAGTATATACCTGGGGAGGTGATGCTGTATTACTATCTTGGTGTTGCGGAGTTTGTCAACAAACACTATGAGGATGCCATCAGTTCCCTGAGCAGCGGTGTTGAGAACAAGAGGGCCGACACTCCAAAGTCGCTGATGGGAGAGTTGTTCGTCATGCTGGGTGATTCTTACCATAAGTTAGGGAAAATGGAAGAGGCATATGCTGCGTATGACAGTTGTCTGGTATATACTCCCGACATGGTAATGTGCCTTAACAACTATGCTTATTTCCTCTCGTTGGAGAAGCGTGACCTGAAGCGGGCAGAGGAGATGTCGTATAAGGCTATAACTGCGGAGCCGAACAATGCGATTTATCTTGACACTTATGCCTGGATACTGTATCAGGAGGGTAATTACGCCGATGCGAAGACATATATCGATATGGCGATAAAGAATCTTGACCCACAGGAGGAAAACGAAGATAACAAAGAAATTTTTGATCATTTGCGAGCTATTAACGAGAAAATAAAATAAATATGAACATACGTACATTTATTATAATAGTGACAGTTGCTGCCGTGATGTCGGCCTGTAAGACCACGAAGTATTCGGAGAGTGCTCCTAAAAAGCCTGTAGCAGGTGCGGAGATTGCTCCGAAGGTGACGAATGTAACTGCAAAGCTGGACGTCAACGTCAAGACCCTGAAGGACGATATAACGGTGGACGGCAGGCTATACATGAGATATAATGAGATGATACGTATTACGGTGGTGCCGTTTGGACTCATGGAGGCTGCAAGACTGGAGTTTACTCCCCAGGAGGTATTGCTTATCGACAAAATCAACAAGCAGTATGTCAGGGCAAAATATGAGGAGGTAAACTTTATGCAGAGTAATAATATAAATTTCCAGGCTCTCCAGAAGCGTTTCTGGGATGAATATCAAAAGAAGAACATCACCCTTGATGTAGGTGCTGCCGTGCTGAACATCAAGGTTAGCAGGATAGACAATGATGATTCATGGAATGCCAATATGTCCTCTGTATCATCAAAGTACAAGGCAGTTTCTGTTGCGGAACTGATAGAACAGTTAGCAAGATTTTAATGACTGAAGGGGTATGAGACTACGAGTACTTATATATATATTATTCTTAACGTTCAGTTTTTCGTCTGTTGTTTCCGTGAGTGCCCAGAAAAAGAGCACATCGCGGCGCACTACTACGACTGCCAAGAAAACGACAGGCAAGAGTTCTGCCACGAAGAAGACCACAAAGACGACATCAAAAAATACGTCCAAGACAACGTCGGCCAAAGGGAAACAGACAACAACCGTAACCAATTCTGCCATTAAGGGACTGCGTCAGGAGCAGGCAGAGATAAAGCAGAACATCCGCAAGCATGAGCAGGCTCTGAAGGCGAATAAGGCTGAGGTTACGAAGAAGATGAAGGATCTGGAGCGTCTCAACAGTGATATCGACCGTAGGCAGCGTTCCATCGACTCCATACAGCACGATATCAGCAATATAACGGATGATATCAGTATGCTTTCCATGCAGTTGGATAACTTGGAAGAGATGCTGGATGAACGCAAGAAAAGCTATATGAAGAGTCTGCGCTACATGGCGCGTCATCATACCATCGGCAGCAAGGTGATGTTTGTCTTCTCGTCAGAGAACTTCGCCCAAGCATACAGACGTATGCGTTTCATGAAGGACTATGCTACCTGGCAACGTACCCAGGGTGAGGCTCTGGAAGAGCAGCGCAAGAGGGTAGAGGAGAAACGTGGACAACTTAATGATGCCAAGCACCATAAGAATGTGCTCCTGAACAAAGATGCTAGGGAGAAGCAGGCCTTGAGCGTGCAGAAGCAGCAGGAGCAGAAAATTGTCGCATCACTGAAAGACAAGCAGAAGACAATCCAGAGTGTTATTGACGACCAGAAGAAGCGTGATGCAGTACTCAACAGCCGCATTGATGCTTTGGTGGCGGAAGAGATAGAAAGAGCCCGCCAGCGTGCTATTGCCGAGGCGAAGAAGAAGGCTGCAGAAGAAGCTCGCCGTAAAGCCGAGGCTAAGCGTAAGGCTGAGGAACTGGCTCGTAAGAAGGCTGAGGCAGAAGCAAGGGCACGTGAGAATGCACGTCGCATTGCTGAGGCTAAGGCTGCAGAGGAGAGAGCAAAGGCTGCTGCTGCACAGGCAGCCCGTGATGAGGCTTCTCGTCAGCGTGCAGAACAACTGGCCCGTGAGGCAGAGTCACAGCGTATCGCTGCAGAGAGAAAGGCTGCAGTGGATGCTGAAAGGGATAAGCGCAGTGTTGCGGAGGCTACCAAGAAAAGCGAGGATGCAGGTGTAATGCTCACAACCGAAGATCGTGTCATCAGCGGTGGCTTTGAAGCTAATCGCGGACGTCTCCCGTCACCTGTCGTAGGTGGCAGGATAGTGAGCCATTTCGGTCAGCATGGAGTAGAGGGCTTGCCGGGTGTTGTGCTTGATAATAAAGGTATTAATATCCTGGGCAGTTCTGGCGCTTCGGCTTGCTCGATATATGACGGCGAGGTAAGTGCTGTATTCAATGTAGGCGGTTCTATGGGCGTACTGATAAGGCACGGTTCGTACATATCGGTATATTGCAACCTTGCCAGTGTCAGCGTCTCACGCGGTCAGAAGGTGAGCACCCGTCAGCCTATCGGAAAGATTGGAAAGGATAATATCCTGCAGTTCCAGTTGAGAAAGGAACGTGCCAAGCTCAATCCTGAGCAGTGGCTGGCGCGATAGGAGGGTAAAGGTTAAAGTTTAAAGGTTCTTTCAGTCGCTTCGCTTTGTGAAAGCGGCAGAGCCGAGCGATAGGTTATAGAATAACCGCTAACCGTTATTACTAAGACTTTTCTTGGGCTGAGGCGCAGGGGCTTTGTAAGTGATACGGTGCGGCCGGAGATGATGTCGGTGCCGCCGGCGGCGGTGCCGATGACTTCGGCGTAGCGCTCGGGGTGGAAGGTGGCGGTGCGGTTGTTGCCGTTGGCGATGACGAGAATCTGCTCCTCCAGCTTGCGTTCATAGACGTAGATGCCGTTGTGGGGTATGAACTGCTTCATGGTACCGTAGGCTATAAGGCGGCTGTTTTTCTTCCTCCATTGCAAAATTTTTTTGAGGAAACGGTGCATGTCGTTCTCATCGGGCGTGCGGCCCTCGGCGGTGAGACATCGTTTGGGAAAAGGCTTCCTGACCTTGTTGTCAGACTTTTCGGTCGTTCCACCCATGAGAATCTCCGTTCCGTAGTATATCTGTGGTATTCGCGGCAGGGTGAGCAGGATAGCAAGGGACTGTTTCAGCGACTTAATCCATTGATAATTGTAGTTGTCTTCGAGGAAGCGGTTTACGTCGTGGTTGTCGAGGAATGCCATTACCTTTGCAGGGTTCTTGTAAAGGTAATCGTAGCAGAGGGTGTTGTAGATGCGGTTGAGACCGCTCCATACCTCGTTGGTCTCCTCGTGCTTGGCATATCCGAAAGCCGAGAACAGGGCAAAGTCCATCGGACTGTCAAGTTCTCCCTGCTGCATGCTGGCGATGAAAGGTGTATCCGTAACCCAAGTCTCTCCGATGATGTGGAGGTCAGGATATCTTGTGTGCAGGGTGTTGAGATATTTTTCCATCGCCTCGCGGTCAGCGTATGGAAAGGTGTCTATTCTTATTCCGTCGATGTGTGTATATTCTATCCACCATTGTGTACAGTCGGTGAAGTACTTCAGCAGTTTCGGATTCCGTATGTCCAGGTCGGGCATTTTTCGCGTAAATGCTCCTTCAATGGTCTGCCTGCGGTCATAGTCGGAGGCGTAGGGGTCAACGACGGTGGTGAGGCGGTAGTTGGTTAGTGAAGAGTTAAGAGTGAAGAGTGAAGAGTTAGGCCCTCCGGCTACTTTTGCGGGAAGGGTGTTGAAGAAATCTTTGTATTTGGGGTCGGTGCACCAGGGGTGCTCAATTCCGCAGTGGTTGAGTACGATGTCAAGTATTATCTTGAGCCCGTAGGAGTGTGCTTCCCTGACGAGTGCCTTATAGTCTTCGATGGTGCCGTAGCGTGGATCGACGTCGTAGTAGTCAGTAATGTCGTATCCGTGGTATGACGAGGATTTGAATACGGGTGTCAGCCATAGTGCCGTTACACCGAGGTCAGCAAGATATGGCAGTCGTTCGCGTATGCCATTGATGCCGCCGAACCGTGCAGGCATGATGAGATATATGACATCTTCGTTGAGCATTACTTATAGTTTGCTTTTACTGCTTCGGTCTTTGCTGTTGCGGCGAACTCCTTTGGGGATATCTTTACAGGCTGCTTCATGAACTCAGGCCTGTTGTATGACCTGGTGAGGAGAGTGTTGTATTCTGGGTCTTCCTGTGGTACAGCGAAAGCCTTGCGACATTGTGGCTTCTGTCCTGCTTTAACAGGTGGGAAGTAGGAGATGTAGGGGCGTGTATAGTTTCCGTCATCACGCCGTGATGCTGTCATTACCCACCTTCCGTTTGAAGAGAAAGAGGGGTAGCTTTCGGAAAGTTTAGAGTTGAGAGATGAGAGTTTAGAGCATGTCAGATTATTGTCTGTGAGGTCTATGATGCAGATGTCGGCATCGTTGTGCCATACGTGGAAGCATCCGTAGCCTCCGAGTGCGAAGACGAGGAATCGTCCGTCGGGTGATATACGTGGCAGGGTTGCTGACTTATTAAGTGCTGCTGCGTCGAAAACCATCTCTGCTTCGCCGAAGGTGTGTGTGTCCGCGTTGAAGGGACGACGCAGGATGTCATATTTTATTTCAGTATAGCGTTTAATGACCTGCCTTTCCTTAGACGTGGTGTCGTTAGGTGCATATTCGAAATGAGCGTCGCAGTAGTAGAGATATTTTCCGTCAGGGCTCCATGTGGGGAAGGACTCTAGGTGGTTGGAGTCGTTGACGATGGTGGAGACGGTGTTCTGCTCCACATCGTAGAGTATGAGGTCAGAGGCAGTGTCAAAGACCTCAATCTTACCAGTGCCCTTCGTAAGGAAAGTCTGCATGGTATTATTCGTAGAGAATGCGACGAGGTTGAGGGTAGGGTGCCATGCAGGATATACTCCGGCACTGATGGTGCTGTCGGTCTTGAGGTTGATTTTGGAGATTTTGTCGTTGTCAACGATGATGGTGCCTCCGAGGTACTGCCTCATGTGGAACAGCATGCGTGAGGTGGAGTAATTCTGATATGAATGGCAGTTGATGCACTGTCCTTCGGCCTCGGTCTGTAACATGCTGTTGGTATAGATGTCTTTTTCGGAGTATGACGTGAGGTTGCGCTGTGCTATGACAAGCCCTTCGTATGCTACGTATGAGGGTTGTATGAGGCGGTAGGAAATGTAAGGGTCGATGGTATCGTTGGCAATATATATGGAGAAGGGTTTATAGGCCTTCCATTCATAAGCATTGTTGCCGTAGTTGCAGAATACCTCGACTTTTATGCTTTTTCCCTTAGCGGCATCGCGCATGTCGTTCCAATCATCGTCATCGATGATGACCTTGTTGTCCTCTCTATAGACAAACTGCTTGTCTCCAACGGAGAAACGTGCTACGACCTGTGAGGCTCCTTTCACCATGAAATTTGGCGCGCACAGATTTGCCGGCAGTGTCACTTCCGTATAATCGGGGAAGATGACGGGGAGCTTATTGACCTGCTGTGCATTCTCCGGAACTGATGCGTTAGAGCATGAGAAAAGGATGTATGATGTTAGAAGGATGATGTATGATGTGAGATGTTTCATAGTTTTAATTAATAATAGGTTGAACCATGAACAAAGTAGTATGTCCACCAGAAGGTGTCACTGTACTGCGACCGCATAGCTTCACCTGTGGCGTGTTCGTCCATTCCGCTTTGCATATACTGTGTGGCAGTCTGCATGAATTGTGCGTAGCGGTCGATGATACGTTCCTTATTGTATGGCATATGTGATGAGTCCACTGTCTGTGGCTCGAGCTTTCCATAGAGGTAGGCAGCCTCCTGGTAGTGTATCGGCATATCGAGACCAGGACGCTGTGAGGCATACCTGAAGAACTGTGTCCAGAAGGTCTTGATATCCTTTGACATGAGTGCATATGCGAGTGACATCTCGGTGAGATACTTTGACGTTGTCGGCGGCATGATACTGAAGTAGTCTATGAGGAATTTCTCAATGAGGCCGTTATCACTTCCTGCCAGCTCATTCTCGTACTTATACAGTTCACTCATCTTCTTGGTATCTGGCATTTTCCAGTCTTTATAGTAGAGTGTGTGCCGTAGCATATTTACGTATTTTTGAGAAAGGGCCTTCTCGCCGTTTACTGCAGCTGCCGTTGCCAGTACTTTGATGTGTGCAATGTTCAATCCCTGCTCAACGGAATTCTCCATCGCCCAGCGATATGCATAGTTAATCAATCCATGATGCAAATAGATGAGCGGACCTGCTGTATTTGCAAGACAAACCCGTAGGGAGTCCCCAGGTTTCGGGTGTATGCCATCATCAGGATAATTATACATCTCGTTTCCGATGTTTCCCTTGTTGAAGAGGGCGATATTCTTCATGACGATGAGTTCACGCGTGATGTCACACTTAATGCGTGCTACTGCATCGAGCGCATCATCCCATCTCTCCTCATCAATGGCGCGATATACTTTACATTCTGTCTGGAACGCCTCGTCGGAGTAGTCACTGGTCTTAACGATGGCGGTGCATCCGGCAAGTATAGCGACATAGAGTGGGGCAAGAATGAAAAGTGCCTTGCGGCTTTTGATTTCCAGTTTCGGCAGTTTGTGTAGAAGTGTGAATAGCAGTAGTGCTATGATTATGCCGTAGAATGGGTAGCTTTTTACTTCGTTGACATAATGGCTGCTTCTGAATATTGGTATGCCGATGGTGAAGGTATCATCCGTGTTGTATGAGTCATACAGTGTCGTCCATAATATTGGTGCCGCGATGGCTGCTGCCACAGCTATGGCTGTATCAATCCATTTCCTGTCGCTGAGTGCCATTATTGCTGTGCATGCCAGCGCCAGTGGAGAGTAAAATCCTATGAGCGGATAGGTCAATGCAGCAAGGGCTATTCCTCCATACTTTGCAATACGGTTGTCAGATGCCGAGAGCCATACCAGCAGAGCCACAGACAACACTCCCAAAGTGGGATGGAAATAGTATCCCTGGAATTTGAGATAGTATATCCAGTACCCCAACTGACAGTCGGCAGCTAAGAGACATGCCACAGGAATGAGCAGCAGCGGTGTCCATATCATCTTGACCCTGAATGCCATTTTAAGCGTCAGGAATATAAGAGTCCATAGGAATACCAGTGCCGCAATGCCCAGCCAAGGGTGGTAGAACAGTTGCGTCAGCCATAGGCTAAGCCATGTCAGGAGCCCTCCTGGCTGATCCATACATTGCATGAAGAACTCCGGTGTGTCGGAGAAATATGAGCGCATCTGCGCTACGAATAGAATATCCTCGTTTAACATTGTTTATTGAACATTGAAGAAGTTATCTTCCTGCTTGTTTTACCATTTCGCGTATATCGTCGCAGAAGCGGTGGTTCTGCATCATGTCATCAATATTTATATGCATGCGGTATCTCCAGTAGTGGTGCGGATTAGCAGGTATGTTGATGCGCTCAGCATTGGCATCCGGCAACCTAAGCTCCTCGCTGACAGCGAGCCAGTCTTGCAGTGAGAGTATGCACAGCATAGAGCCGGACTGCAGATTACGCAGCATGATGTCACGGGCGAGCCATGCCGGCAGCGGATGCGGCGCGTTGTCGTGGCGTCCGAGAACGTTGGTGTAATAGTTATGTGCCCTGTTATAGTCTTCGTCCCACCACATGCGGAGTGTTGGCATATCGTGTGAATCGATGGTACATACCGAGCGGTAAGGATAGTGCTCGGGGAGTCCAAACTGCAAGCCTGGTTCCTTTGGCATAGACTGTACTTCAAGAGAAAGAATGCGCAAGTCGTTGAGTACTGCCGGCACACATTCTGGTATCATTCCGAGGTCTTCGGCGCAAACCAGCATTCTCGTTGCCTCTACCAATCGCGGCAGTTTCTTCATAGCCTCTTGCTTCCAGAAGTCATTATTGCGGCGATAGTAGAAATCATCGTATAGCCTGTTGAAGGCAGCCTTCTCGCTGTCATTCAGTAGCATTCTGTATATATATGTCTGCTGTGCAGCTATACGTGGATGGTAGAGTCGGGGATTACGGTGGTCTTTCAGGAAGAGCACATTGCTGACGAGGGTATATAGGCCGTCTCGCAGATTGTCATCATCGGTGATTGCGGTCTGTATCTTCCGCTGTGTGTCATATTCCTCCCTCATCAGGTAAAGTCCGCCTTGGTATGGAGTTACGAAGGTATCACGCACATACGCTGCCCTTGGTCCGAAGATGTCTTCAAGTATTTCCTTCGTGATGTAAGGCTTAGTAAACGGTTCCCTGCGCATCTGCAGTCCGTAGGCACTGATTTCTTCTGCGCTGAGCGGCAGGGCAGGCTGGAACTGTCCCAGCAGTCCGTGTACTGAATGGACTGGTATTTCCCATATTCTGAAGAATCCCAGCACATGGTCAATACGGTATGCATCAAAATACTTCTGCATATTGCGGAATCGGCGTACCCACCACTGGCATCCGTCCTTCATCATCTCCTCCCAGTTATATGTCGGAAATCCCCAGTTCTGTCCGTTGATGGAGAATTCGTCAGGCGGTGCTCCTGCACTTCCCTTGAGGTTGAAGTACTTCGGCTCCTGCATTACGTCGCATCCGTTGCGGTGTACTCCGATGGGTATGTCTCCCTTGAGCACTACGCGCTTGCTCCGTGCATATTCATGTGCCTCATGCATCTGTTTCGCAAGCAGGAATTGCACGAAGAAATAATATTCTTGTGGGGCAGGCTTATAGGTTTTGTCCCTTTCGGTGCAGAATTGTGCGTATGTGGTTAGCCATTCCTTCTCTTCATCATACCATGCCTTGTATTCAGGAGAGGCAAGAACTTTTTCTCCCTCCTGGCGGAAAAGCAACATGAGATATTCATTCTTGGCATCGTTGACGCGCTCGTAGTCAATTTGCGGCAGGGCGTTGAGCTCTTGTTGGAGATGCTCGAACCTCTCCATACAGGACACGTCTTTAAGCGGAGGCAGTTGCCTGAGGTCGATGTATTGCGGGTGCAGGGCAAAGACGCTGATGCAGGAGTATGGATATGAGTCCGTCCATGTGTGTGTTACGGTAGTATCATTGACAGGCAGCAGCTGGAGCACTCTCTGTCCGGTATATGCTATCCAGTCTATCATGCATATAAGGTCGCCGAAGTCACCCACTCCGAAACTCCCTTTGGTGCGCAGGGAGAACAGAGGTATAAGAGTGCCGGCTTTCTTGACGTCCCATATTGCGAAGAACGACTGTGAGAGTTCGTATTCCACTATCTCGCCTTTCCTCATACGCGGCACTGTGATGTGGCGGTTTTCACCCGTCTCCCACATTATGTTTTTCTTCGAGAATCCGTTGAAACAGTCTTCTTCGCTTACGGCTATGAACTTATATTCCAGGTTTTCCCCTACGGTATATTCCGCATCAATGTCGCAGATCCATTCATTCGGAGCCTGTTCAAAGCACGGTATTGCCCTGTTGGTGTCCCAGTCTCCCAGTACAGGATGCTGTCCTATTAGGTACAGCTTCTGTGAGCCCTTCAATTGGGGCGCCCTCACTTTCAGTCTGAGAATGGTGGGAGAACTCCTGTGAAAGTGTCTTCCCGCCTCTCTTCTGTTGATGCATTGGGTAAATGCCGAACTGTAGAGATAGGAGTCGTGCGGAATCTCTATCCATGTGTCATAAACAGTATATTGCTGAACTCCGGCCTGTCCGATGTTAAGCCTGTGAGCCTGTGTTGTCCATTCACTACGTATTATCCTGTCGCCAGAGTGCAGGGTATAATAATAGTCGAGAGCCTCATTTTCAAAGTCATGCAACTCTGCATCACTGAATTTCAACTCTTGTGACCAGTTACCATTGTCCTGTGTCATTCCATGCACTGTAACACCATTCTTCCTGTGTATGTTCAGGCAGATGTTCTCTCCGGGATTAACTCCGTAGTAAATGTTGAATTTTATGTTCATATAACGAGATAAGTGTAGTATGCTATTGCCATTATAACCAATATGGCACCTTCATTGCGTGTGATGATGAGGGTTTTCTGTCCGAAGGCCGTCAGTATCCATAGTATTACGGAAGATGCGAGTAGCACCATGATATCTGTTGTTGTCACACCTCCTATTCCGAGCGGGAAGATAACCGCCGATGTCCCAAGTACGAAGAATACGTTGAAGACCACGCTGCCCACAACGTTGCCCAGCGCCATTGCCGTATCGCCTTTCCTTGCCGCCATAACCGATGCTGCGAGCTCAGGGGCTGAAGTACCGGCTGAGACGATGGTGAGCGCTATTACTGATTCGCTTACGCCAATCCAGCGTGCTATTCCAGAAGCCCCCTCTACCAGTCCGTCGCCGCCTGCAACGAGCAGCACTAATCCGATGATGACCCACATTATGTCTTTCCACAGCGGCCTTACCTTGTCTGACGATGCCTCGGAATTGGCCTTCTTTTGCTTGTTGCTTTGGGCTATTGAAAGCGTATAAGACATGAATACCGCAAAGGTGCAGAGCATGAGGAGTCCGTCACTTCGTGAGATGGAATCAGGATACGGCATCACATTGCCGTCAGAAGGGGAAAGCAGTCTGTCGAAGGCGGTGATAGCCACGAAGAGGCTGGAAAGCACAACGAAGGGCACATCATACTTCATGTTGCGACGGTCAATGACAATAGGAGCTACCATAGCCGTTATGCCTACTATGCCCAGAATGTTGAAGATATTAGACCCCACGACGTTTCCGAGAGCCATATCAGCATTTCCCTTGAAGGCAGAAACCACGCTGACTACAAATTCCGGTGCAGAGCTGCCTACTGCAACAATGGTAAGTCCCACCACAATGGTAGGAATACCAAAGTGGTGGGCTATGGATGCTGCTCCATCAGTGAGCCAGTCGGCTCCTTTGATGATGGCGAGCAGGCCTATTGTGAATTCTAATACGAAGAAGAGTTCCTGCATCAGAATTGCTTGAAGAAGTCGTTACCCTTGTCATCAACGAGGATGAACGCTGGGAAGTTTTCTACTCGTATCTTCCAGATTGCTTCCATTCCGAGCTCAGGATACTCTACGCATTCAATGCTCTTGATGTTGCTGGAAGAAAGGTATGCAGCTGGTCCGCCGATAGAACCGAGGTAGAAGCCGCCATGCTTCTTACATGCATCGGTAACTACCTGTGTGCGGTTACCCTTGGCAATCATTACCAGTGAGCCGCCGTTGTCCTGGAATTCATCGCAGTATGGATCCATACGGTTTGCCGTTGTCGGTCCCATAGAGCCGCATGGCATTCCAGCCGGAGTCTTTGCAGGTCCAGCATAGAGCACTGGGTGGTCCTTGAAATACTGTGGCATTCCTTCTCCTGCATCCAGACGTGCCTTAATCTTGGCATGTGCTATGTCGCGAGCCACGATGATGGTGCCGTTGAGGCTTACGCGTGTTGAAACAGGATATTTGGACAGTTCCTTGCAAACTTCAGATATAGGCTGGTCGAGATTTATCTGGATTGCGTCCCCTTCACCTGCCTGACGCAGTGCCTCTGGAATCAGTTCGTAAGGTTTATCGTCCATCTTCTCAATCCATATACCGTCCTTGTTAATCTTTGCCTTGATGTTGCGGTCGGCAGAGCAAGATACGCCAAGACCTATAGGGCATGATGCTCCGTGACGTGGCAGGCGGACTACTCTTACGTCGTGAGCAAATGCTGTACCGCCGAACTGAGCACCGAAGCCAATCTTCTTTGCCTCTTCGAGCAGCTGCTTCTCAAGTTCAACGTCGCGGAAGGCACGTCCTGTCTCGTCGCCTGTTGTTGGCAGTGAGTCATAGAACTTCGTTGAAGCCAGCTTTACGGTCAGCAGGTTCTTCTCAGCTGATGTGCCGCCGATGACGAAAGCAATGTGGTATGGAGGACATGCAGCCGTTCCGAGGCTCTTCATCTTTTCTACGAGGAAAGGAACGAGAGTACCTGGGTTCTGTATGCGTGCCTTGGTCTCCTGATACAGGTATGTCTTGTTTGCAGAGCCGCCGCCCTTAACCACACAGAGGAATCTGTATTCCATTCCGTGGGTAGCTTCGATATCAATCTGTGCTGGCAGGTTGCATTTTGTGTTCACCTCGTTATACATGTCGAGGGGAGCATTCTGTGAGTATCTCAGGTTGTCGGTGGTGTAGGTGTTATATACACCCTTTGCCAGAGGCTCTTCGTCTTCGAAGCCTGTCCATACCTGCTGTCCCTTCTCTGCGTGTATGATAGCGGTGCCGGTGTCCTGGCAGAATGGTAACTGTCCCTTGCAAGCCACCTCGGCGTTACGGAGCATGGTGAGAGCCACGTACTTGTCGTTGTCACTTGCCTCTGGTGAGTTGAGTATGCTTGCCACTTTCTCATTATGCTCGCGACGCAACATGAAGTTTACATCGTGGAAAGCCTGTGTTGTGAGCAGCTCGAGTGCTTCCTTGCTGACTTTCAGGATAGGATTACCCTCAAATTCACTTACACTGACACCGTCCTTTGAAATAAGACGGTATTCTGTCTTGTCTTCGCCCAGCTGAAACATCGGGGCGTACTTAAATTCTACGTTTGCCATAATGTTGTTATTATTTAGGTTCCTTTTTTTATTTGTAACTTGGGAAAATGTCATCCAGTGTCAGACGCTTTACAGGTCCCAGCTTTTCAAGTTCCGGAATGTTGAGTTCTGACTCCTTGCCTAAAATGAGATACTTCATGGGCTTGCCCTTGATGTTCTCCTGCTCAAAGTTTACTACGTCCTGCAGTGTAATCGTCGGCACAACCTCCCAGAATACCTTGTTGAGATCGTAGTCGATGCCCAGACGGCGTGCGCTGAGGTATCTGTTTATAGCTCCAGCTTTCACGGTGCGCTGTGCAGCGATGCTCTTCAGCATGTTCTGCTTGGCAGTGTTGAAGGCAGCTTCTGACTGCGGAATGGTGTCGGTGATGGCCTTGAAGGTATTTATGCAGTCATCCATCTTGTCAGTCTGTGAGATGATGTGCTGCTGGTAGTATTCCGTGTCATTCTTGCGACCCGGTGTGTTGTATGTTGCCCATGCGTTGTAAGCCAGTCCAGGCAGCTTGTCAATGTCCAGCTTCTTTCCCTCGTTGTGTATCATACGCATGTTGATATTCGGAGCATCGTATGGTGCGAGATAGACCTCATTAGTAGGGGTCATAAGCTTTGTATAGTATTTGTTTTCTGGCACATCCTTGAAGTCCTTTATCTTTGCACTCGGACATTTTGCGATAATGTCCTTCAGTTTGCTCAGACTTGCAGGTCCCCAGTATATCACCTCATGCTTCATGGAGGTAAGACCCTTCAGCAGTTCGGTGAACACGGCGGGATCCATCTGACGCATCTCGCTGACGCTTGGCATATTGTTCGTCGGGTTCTTCTCGCCGTAGAGACCGTAGCTGACGAGGGCACCATAGCAGTTGCTCTGCTTGTTGCGTCTTTCCATGCGTGACTTTGCCGTCTGGTCGAGCAGCTTGTTATATACTGCTGTATCCGACTTCAGGTTCTGCAGCAGGTTTTCCATCATGGTGATAGCCTTCGGCATGTTCTCCTGCAGGCCGGAAACGGAGATTGATGTTACGTCGTCGCCTACGCTGACGTTGTAGCTGCATGCGATGTCGTAGAAGTCTCTC
>CACYKA010000006.1 GCA_902774795.1 uncultured Prevotellaceae bacterium
AAAAGTTCTCTTTCAATACCTTTGTTGCGTGCTTGCTGTATTCTCTCTTCTGCATTCCATCCAAGATCTTTTATAATATCCCCAGCAGACGTAACAAGGCTGTCCTTGTAACGTCTGCCAAAGATATCATGAAAGAATTAGAGTGGACAACCCCACCCCCTACCCTTTCCAATATGAAGAAAAGTATGGAAGGAGAATTGTTTAAGGAGTTCTCGGAACTTTCAGATACGGAGACAGCCATAGTAGAGGCTTTGCGTAACGAAGACCAGACAATAAACACTCTCGCCGATACTGTAAATATGCCCATCAGCACCCTTACCGCCACCCTTTTAACTTTAGAAATGAAGGGTGTGGTAAGGAGCATCGCAGGAAATGCCTTTCATCTGGTAAAGAGCTAAAAAGCTCTCCTCTTTCACTCCTCTCTCACTCCATTTTCACTCCCCTTTACACTTAACTTCATAACTCTGCCCAGGCACTGTCTGAATGTCATATTCATACACCTTCTTCACTGTAAGCTGAGGTTTCGAGGTGAGTGAATTTGACAGCAGAGGCTCCTTGATCTGTGCAGGAGCATAGAGCTCATTGGGGCAATCACCCTGAGCAGGCTGCAAGCCCTTACCCTCCAATTCAACGTATGAACGCACTCGCAGCGTGCCGCCAATGGTAGAACGTACACTTGCCGAATGAAGTTTTCCATCGTTCCACTCTTCGTCCACGATAAATCCACCACGGGCACGCAAACCTTTCACACTACCCTTCTTCCAGTCTGTAGGCAGCGCGGGCAACAGATGGACAGCGCCGTCATGACTCTGCACCAGCATCTCGCAGATACCTGCCGACACGCCGAAGTTACCGTCAATCTGGAAAGGCGGATGGGCATCAAAGAGGTTTGGATAGGTACGGCCGTTAGGATACTGTCCTGCGGCACGGTCGTCTGGCAACAGATTCAGCATATTCTTGATAATCTGGAAGGCATGGTCGCCATCGAGCATACGTGCCCAGAAATTCGTCTTCCATCCCAGACTCCATCCCGTAGCCATATCACCACGCTGGTTCAGCGTATTAGAAGCAGCGGCAAAGAGTTCAGGATGTGAATACGGAGAAATCTGATTCGAAGGATACAAACCATAGAGGTGCGAGATATGGCGATGCTCGTCCTTGGGGTCATCAGCATCGATAATCCACTCCTGTAACTGGCCGTAACGACCTATCTGCATAGGAGGCAGATTGGATATTTGAAACTGGAGGTTTGCTATGTAGTTCTCATCTTCGCCCAGCACCTTTGCTGCCCGCAATGTCTGTGAGAGCACATCGAAGGCAATCTGGTTATCCATCGTAGAACCGGCTGTGACATTAGTGCCTTTTCCGCTTGGTCCATGCTCGGGCGATACGGTAGGAACAGTCATCAGCCATCCTGCAGCCTGTTTCACCTCGCCAGAGGCAGGATAAAGTTGCATATAATCCATGAGGAAGTCGGCAGCACCTTTCAGCACAGGATACCATTGCTTCAGGAATTCCTTGTCGCCCGTATAAAGATAATGCTGCCAGATATGCGTGGTCATCCAGGCGCCACCAGTGGGGAACATACCCCAGGGCGTACCGTCCACAGGACCTGCAACACGCCAAAGGTCGGTATTATGATGGGCCACCCAGCCCTTACAGCCATACATTTCCTTAGCGGTCTTAGCACCCGTCTCGCTCAGGTCTTTTATCATCGAGAAGAATGGCTGCTGCGTCTCGGCGAGGTTGCCGATGAGTGCAGGCCAATAGTTCATTTCGGCATTGATGTTGATGGTATATTTCGAATCCCAAGGGGCGTTCATCTTATCATTCCATACCCCCTGCAGGTTAGCAGCCTGTCCGCCGGGCTGACTCGATGAGATGAGCAGGTAGCGGCCATATTGCATCATCAGCGCCACCATATCAAGATCGCTGGCATCCTTTTCGAAGGCAGCCACACGCTTGTCAGTCTCTAAGCCGGAGTTCGTTGACTTTGGCAAAGAGAACTGTACGCGATTATATTGTTCCTGGTACTTTTTCAAATGGGCCTTCAGCAGCTTATCGAAACTCTTGCCTGTCACGCTGGACAGTGTCTGGTTCGTCTTCTCCGAAGGATTGCCACTGACGTCGTGGTAGTTCACAAAATTGGTGGCTGCCGCAATAAGGAACATGGCCGTCGTGGCATCTTTAACGGTGATAGTTCCCTTGTCTTTGCTGGTAACACTACCGTCAGTCTTCACATATACATTGCTTACAGCCTTCAGTCCGGACGGGATACCTTCTTGCTCCACGCCATTGACAGTGGTGAAAAGCTGGGCGTCATTCCAACCATCGGCAGACCCGTCAATCTTGCCTATCAAAGCTTCTTGGCCTGCTATCTGCAGCTGACTGGTGAATTCCATGTCAAACGACAGTTCTTTTTTCTTGCTGGCCATCAACTGCACAACAATCACATTATCAGCCTGCGAAGCGAATACCGTGCGCTCATATTTCACCCCTTTATATACATAGGAGGTGGTAGCCGTAGCATCACCAAGATTCAAAGCACGCTCATATTTTGTGACGTCCTTATGCCCCAGTTTCAGTTTCAGACTACCCAATGGCAGGAAGCGCATACCATGAGGACCTTTGAAGAAATGCTTGTCAATAAGTTTGGCAGCCTCGCCCTCCTTTCCTTGGAAAATCAGGCGGCGCACATCTGACAGATACTCCAGCGATTCTGTGCTGTTGTTATTATGGGGCTGTCCGCTCCAGAATGTCTCTTCGTTGAGTTGAATCTCCTCAACATCGGTGCCACCATAAATCATGGCCCCCATGTGACTGTTACCTACGGGCAGAGCCTCCAACCAGTGACTGGCAGGTCTGGCATACCAAAGACGTTCGGTCTGCGCCCACGCTCCCTGTGCAACTAAGCACAGCAGGGCAAATATAAACAAGGTTTTTGTCTTCATTTTATATTATTTTGTAATTGCAATTTTCTTACCATCGTTAATATACCATCCTGGAGCTGTTGGCTTGCCTGGTAGCTTGCGTCCAAACAGGTCGTGCCAAGCGCCAGCTTCGCTCACCGCTGACCGCTGACCGCTAACCGCTGACCGCTCAACGCTAACCGTCTCTATCTCCGTTGGTCCGGCAACTTCAATCATACATGTATTGAGGACGAAGTAGTCATCCTTGTTCATGCTATTGAAATCGTTGGCAATGTATATATCGAAGACGTAACTACCAGACTCCAGATGTTCGGGCAGCTTGATGAAGGTAGTATTATACGTGCCGCTTACTATCTTACATTTTGAGTAGAGCTTTACTGTATCAGGGACTACAGGTTCGGGTTTGCCCTCATCATTGAGTTTGTATAGATCAATCATCAACACGGCGTCATAGTCCATCGGTGTACCATTGCCCAATATCACTCCTATTTGATAAATGGGTTTATCCTGCTCGTCTTTATCCTCATTATACATTGCGCCCAGGCACTCGAAGTCCAGTTGGTCGAATGTGACGTTCTTGTGGCCCACATAACCCGGAAGTTGTCCGATGTCAGCAAGCTTGACACCTCTGATCTCCTCTACACTCATGATACTATCTTCCTTTACCAATAGGAACACATAGTCGCCATAGTACTGAACGGACATTTTGTAGGATACTTCCGACGTGCCACCCGCCTCAATCAAAGCACCATTCCTTGCAATGGAAATAACATCTATCAGTTCACCGTTCTCCACGTAACAAGCCATACAATTCATTCCTCCCATATAGTCATCGGTGGCGGAATTATTGTGGATGGTGGCTGTGACAACCTGACTGATGCAGCGCTGCTTCAGTCCCTCAATACTGATGTCTGAAGCGGAGGCGGTGAGCTGTGCCTGAGGATGAATTGTCATCTCTGTCACCTTGCCCTCAGCTCCGATATTGACCTCTATGTAGGCAGCAGGACCATAAATGGGCTGCCAAGGGGCGTCAGATTTGCTTTCACGGTTTACGAACACCAGCTTGTGATTACCAGAAGAAAGGTTACTGAAGAATTCTTCAGTGAGCGGGACAAAGACTTTTCCCAAGTCCTCAGTGTCGAATTTTCCGAAGTCATAACCGGAAGCCTCATAATCCTTAGTGTAGCTGATGCGGCTGATGTCGGGCGTTCCGTCATCATTGCGCTCAGCCAGACCGATGGTGAAGGTGCCCGGACGGTATGATGGATTTACCATAACAAACTCATGCTCAATGTCTTCGTCCTGAATATCCCAGTCAAAACTGCTGAGATAGCGATGGAACTCCGCCGAAGGGTCTTTCCTCGGCTGCAATCCGATGAGTGCCCTTTGGTATCGACTGAAGCCTTTCATGACATCAGTGACGCCAGAGGTTGTCTTATAGGGGCTGAGCAGGTTGATTTTGTAGAAGCCGTTTTCATCACCGCCCCAGCCCCAGTTCACGCTGTAGTAACCCTCACCGTTTTGCACCTCGTAGCCGTCCAGTACAAAGGCGTGGCCACCGATGATGGACGTTCCGGCATAAACCAAAGGTCTTCCCTCTCTGAGCTCGTTGTAGAGCAGTTCATCCCAACCGCTCACGCTATAGTTTCCGTATTGGGCTGAATAGACACCCGGATCGTATCCAAAGCAGTTTACGAGGAGGTCTGTGTCATAGTAGGATCCCAAGGATAGCGTCGGCGTATAATCCATCTGTATCGTTTGTCCGCAGTAACGCATCAGCGTAGCAACAGCAGTCTGCTGTTCCTCGGTAGTGGTCGTATTCTTATAGTCGTCCACCATATTGTCCCAATCGAACGTCGTAACGGGCAGGCCGTCAATCATTCGACCATTCGCCATCGTATATGCCGGCAGGGCGTAGGCAATGGGCTCCTGTGGCCAACGGTGATAGTACATCACCTGCGCCAGCGCCGTTGCCATACATCCTGTAAGGCACTGTTTGCCGTCAGTTTCGGGACAGAAGGCATTGTAGGGAACATTCTGGTTCCACTTGGCTGTTATCATCGGGGCAATGTCCTGATGTAGTGGCACCGCTGTGGCCTTTGCACCACAGCTGCTGAGTGTACTAATCTGGGTAGCCATCTCATCGAGCCACCACTTCATGTTATCAGGCACGCTGTTCTCGTCAAAGCTGCCCTGCGAAGTGTAGCCTAAAACAAGGTTGTCACCCACGCAGTCGTCACCGCTCACGATGACGAAGCCCCGTGAGTCTGTGGCATTGAACACATAGTATGGGCTTGTCTCCGTCTGCACAGTACCTGTAATGTTGCGGCTCATGCCTCTGGCCTGCATGTTCTCACCCTCCAGCGATGCTCCCCTAGCCTGAAGGAATTTCGCTGCTGCCTGTTGTGCGACATCTGGCGAAACAGGTTCCGCCACCATTTTCATTACGCAGCAAAGGACGGCTGCAAGCGTCATGACAGTCTTTTTCATAATTCTTAATTGTTTATTTGGATATTGATATTTTCTGTACAGGGCGATTACCTACTTTAACTATATAGACACCAGCGGCTGTAGGTTCTCCGGAGATTTGGCGGCCCATAAGGTCGAACCATGCGCCAGCTTCGCTCACCGCTGAACGCTCACCGCTAACCGCTTGTATTCCCGTTGCATCCTCGGTTATTTCTACTGTTGTTGAACTGCCAATCTGTAACTTGTCGTTATAGTTGGAGCTATAGAGGGCGAGAGTGTTTTCACCGGCCTCATTGGGGATGAAAGAGAACAGCAGTTCCACTGTCTCGCCAGCCTTGAGGTTAAGTTCCTGTCCCATGATTACCTTGTCGTTGACAAACAGTACTAAATCACCGTTATAGATGCCGTCGCTTATGGTTGCGGTCACAATCTGTTCATGTCCTTTCTTCAAATCACCCGTCACCGAGAGTGTGACTTCTGGAAAGGTGTCCTTGGGGAAAGGTACACCGATGGTAAGTGTGTTGCCGCTTATCTCTGCGGTCAGCTGTAATTGGCTGCCTTGGTGGCATTCTTGCCAGTCTTCGCTGCCAGCCGGGCGGCATACCACCTTGATGTAATAGGTGCCGTCGCCCACCGTCGAGGGGATGGTGACGCTGACATTCTTTTCAATATATTTGTCCCACTCAAACGCCTCGTTGAAGGTTTCTAATGTCTTCACCACATTACCGCCCTCATCCACAAGCTGGAGAGCAATATCGTAATCCGTAGGAACAAGGTCGTAGCAAGATACAGAGAAAAATATGTTGATATCCGTGAAGTCGTTAGTAGAACTTTCACGTGAGAAAGTCTTGCTGGTCAGCCTGTGATTTTCCTCATCCAGGCATAAAAAATCCATAAAGAGGCCATAGTCCTTGTTTCCTTCAACGGGCGGCCGTATGCCAATAATGGCATCCTGATAGAAACTGAAGCCGTCAAGTGACGAGCTGCCGCCAATACCATGTTCTTTAGGATTGAGCAGTGACAGCAGGAAATAGTTGTCGCTTATGCCGCTCCAGCCCCAGTTGATGCTGAAGTAGTCAGCACCATCACTGAACTTGTAACCGTCACATACAAAGGCATGTCCTCCGCCAGCGCTCATACCGCAATATAAAACAGGGCGACTCTCTGCCAGTTCACTGTATATCATATCAACCCATTCCTGATAGTGATACATTGGACGAAGGCAGTATTCCATGCCGCCGTCATAGCCGAAGTACGTCCTCAGCAAGTAGGGTATTGTTATGTCAGATGCTCCTGAGCCACCATTTTCATTCAGACCATAACACATATGCATTGCTGTGCCGCAGTAGCGCATCAGTTCGGCTACGGCATGCTGTTGGGTTTCATCGCCGAAGTATTCATACTTATTCTTGTCTTCAGGGTCTCTGATTGAATAAACGTCAATCATGTTCTCCCAGTCGAAGGTGGTGGCAGGGAGTCCGTCAACTGTCAGGGATATGGTTTCTTTGGCCTTGTTATAAGTCTCGCAGGTGTAGCCTGGGATTGCCGTGCAGGCTTCCTTAGGCCACTCGTGATAACGCATTATCTGCGCTAAAGCTGTAGCAGTACAACCCGTTACCGTTTTTTCTCCGTCAATCTCCGGGCAGAGGTTGTTATACGGCTTTTTCTGGTCCCACTTCGACTTTAAGAGCGGCTCAATGTCAGGCTTGGCATTAGTCTTGGAACTTGAAACCTGAAACTTGGACCCTGAATCTTGTCGCTTCAGCCACTCTATCTGGTCTGCGTATCCCTGCAGCCAGGCCCGCATGTTGTCGGGTATGTTGTCGGGGTTTATGTTTCCTTTCTCTCCGAAACCGAGGATGGGGACCGTCCTGTCGTCGTTGCTAACGATGACGAAGCCGCCGTCATCACTCACATTGAACACGTAGAGCCCGCTCACCTGACCGGCCTCATTGACTGTGGGAGCCGCCTGTCTGATATTACCCCTCGCGGCGTTGCTGTTATCAGGTGCGCTGATATGACTCGCCACGAACTGCTTAGCCAGTTCCTGCGCCTGCTTCTTGGTCAGTTCCTCAGCCCACGTTCCCTGCACCATAGTGCAAAGCAGGGCAAGTATAAACAAGGTTTTTGACTTCATATCTTAAACTTTTAAACTGTAAACGGTAAAGCCCTGCACCGGCAGGGTGCGCTGGTCGCCAGAGGCAATAATGAAGCCGTCACCCTCATTATTGCCTTTTTCATAGACTTATGAACTAAGGTTAGAATTCATATACCTTTATTTCCTTCTGTTTACCGTCAGGATGGCGGGTCTTCATAACGTGTACCGAGCCCTTCTTGCCATGAAGCTGTTCTTTCAAGTTTTCGTAGCATTTGTCGCAGGCCTCAAGGACTTTGCTGTCGTTACCGCCCTGAATTGGTTCATCTGTGCCTAAGGCTTGTTTGATGGCGGTGTTGAAATAGCCCGCAGCCTCATTGTAGTTGAGATCCCTGCTGTCAGCCCAATAGCTGTAGTAGTCGTTTCTGTTGTTCATGCCGTCAATATCATCTTCGATTTTCTTGCATGAACTGAATGTCGTGCCCAGCAGTGCAATGCACAGAGTGGCTACGATGGCGAATAAAATAGAATTTGTTTTCATTTTCTTTTTTTATAAAGTTAATATATTGGTTATCAGTCGATGGAGATGACTTTGAGATTCTCGCCGGCATCGAGGGCAGCCTTGATGTCCTTGCCACCGCTCTGCACCTTGCAGCGGCTGATGTCATCGCCCTCGACGGCCTCAATCTTCAGTCTGCCTATCTGCGATTTAGCCTCATGACCAGCAATATTTTTCACTATATATACACCCATGCGGAGACCGGCAAATGCCCCTTCGCTGCTACCCAGATCAATATAGACCTCCTTTTGCTTGTCCTTCTTGGCAGTAGAGCCTTCGATGAGGTTGGCCTCTAACGGACGATACTTGTTGAGCCACTCGGCGATACGGCGCGACATACGGCCGATGGCATCGCGGATGGCCTTGTCAGCATCGGAGAACGAAGAACTGCCCATGCCCGAGCCGCTTATCGTCGGATTAGCAATCACTTCATTTGTTCTCGCGTCCTTAAAGGTAAGCATCACCTCGACTATGCCAGTATAAGTGGTTGAAATCTGCAGTTTGTCGTCCTTATCCCTCCAGGTGCGACTGTCCGACTTTGCCTGAATGTTGGTAATAACAGCATTTACGATAAGATTACCCTCTGTCACTATGTCGGCCAACTCCTTCAGTCCGTCGTTGTACCTAAAGCGGTAAGCACTGGAGAGACCTTTGACGATAGCGTTCTTCACGTCTTCCTCATACTTGGTGGCCTGTCCCTCGACCTTGCCAGTCAATACGCCTGTCAGCACCTTGCCGATGGCATCCCCGGTTGACATCTTTTCATTGTGATGAGCATACTGAACATTGCCGAGTGTAATACGATACGTCCGGTTCCTGTCTGGCTGGCTGTCCTGCGCCATCATTGTCAAAGTGCAGTATAGAAGGGCCACTGCCGCCACAAAAAACTTTTTCATTGTATATTATCTTTTTCTTAAAAAATTGTCTTCTTACCTTTCTTAATGTATATACCCTTCTGCGGGTTCTGTACCTTACGGCCAGAGAGGTCATAGACGGAAGGGGCAGTTGAGGTCTGGGCCGCCTGCTCGATGTCTCGTATGGCAGTGGCCGGAGTCATTGTTAACTGCATGGTGGCGATGGGGAAAAAGGAAGATAAAATGGCGTTATTTATGTCTCCCTGAAAGTCTTTGTATATCAGGACTTCAACAACGTAGTTTCCTGGCTGCAGATCATCAAAGAACGCCATTGGGACTATACCCTGCGTGTTGGCAGCGAGGTTGACTGGGGTTATTGTGTAGCCTAAGCCGTTGAGGTTGATAAGTTCCTTGCCACCATCGTCCGTCGTGCGGTATATCTTGCCTAACATTAGGCTGTTATAGTCCATTGTGGTGCCGTTATTCAGCTGGCAGATGATAGAGTGGCAGGACAAACCTGTAGAGGTTGTTTCCTGTTCCACATACTCAATACCATCGCAGGTGAAGGGCAACGTCTCGATGGTAGCAAACGTATGACCTAGGTAGGCGGGGTCTGCCATGACTTCGTCAAGCGTCATGCCGGTGAAGTCGAGTATTTTGTTGTTCTTTTCATCTTCGTCATCTCCGCTGTTTCTGTCTGGTACGGCTATGATTCCGACGTACTGGCCAGGCGTGGAGAATGACGCGCCTTCGAAGAGAATGTCGGTTGCAGTTCCCGCCTCAGAGAAGATGGTAGTCTTTACGCGAGCCTCCTTCGATGCCAGGACACCGTCGGTGATGGAGTAGGCTAAGAACTCAAGGGGGTGGATGGCTTCTTCGCCGCTGTTGCTGATGGTGGCGGAGACCGAATGGGGCATGAAGGTCTGCATCGGACCATCGATGTGGATTGAAGCTGCATCGGTGCTGAATTTCGGGCAGGGATGGAAAATCGGAGCCTCGGCAGTGCCGTCGGCCTTGACGGTCAGTTCAATCACATACGTAGAACCGAAGAGATTGCGCCACGGGGCGTTCGTACCTGCTTCTTTATAGACGACGGCGAGGTGGTGTGTTCCTGCGGTGAGTCCGTCAGTGATGTTCGAAGGCAGGGTAAAGTAGCAGTCCTTATTTGAGAGATTGTCGAAGGCGGGTGTCTCGATGGACATTTCTCCACAGAGGCGGTTCAGGTCGGCGGTGCCGTCAGCCTGGCACTCGGCAAATGCAATAAGGAAGGTTGCGGGACGCCTTGTTATGTTAACCGCACTTATCTGGTGGGGAATGCCGTTCTTCGTTTCATCCCATGTGCGACCCATAAGAACGAGCCCGTAGTCTTCTGGCGAGGTCGTTGCCGGCTGCAGGCCGATGCAGGCAGTCTGGCTGTTGGTATAGCCGTCTCCCGTGGAGCTCGATCCTGTACCTTGGCTGGTGGGGTTCATCAGCGTGAGTTTGAAATAGCCGTCGCTGCCACCGCTCCATCCCCAGTTTACGTGGAAATATGGCTCGCCGTCGTTCACCGTATAGCCATCAAGGACAAAGGCGTGTCCGCCGCCCGTCGATGACGCGCCGAAGAAAATGGGCCTGCCCTCACGCAACTCGTTGTAGAGCAGGTCGTACCAGCCTTGAACACTATATGATGAAGCATTGACCATTGTCGCCCCCTGGTCGTAACCGAAGTTACGCATCATCATGTCGAGGTCAATGTACTGTGCACTGGACGCTTTGGGCGAATAGCCCATCTGCACAATCTGCCCACAATAGCGCATCAGCGTAGCCACAGCTGTCTGCTGCTCCTTAGTGGCATTGTCATCATAGATGTCGAGTATGTTATCCCAGTCAAACGTGACGGAGGGCAGTTCGTCCTCGGTGACTAAATCTTTGAAGTTGACGTAGGCAGGCAGCGGACCGACGACGGGCTCCTTCGGCCAGCGGTGATAGTTGATAATCTGTGCCAGCGCAGTTGCTACGCAGCCGGTGACACTCTGTCCGCCGTCTTTCACCGGGCACAAGGAGTTGAAGGGATATTTCTGGGACCATTGCGATGTCACCATAGGGGCGATGTCTTCGTGTACAGCCACCTGCCGGACCTTGATGCCACTGCCAGACATGACGGTAATCTGAGCGGCCAAGTCGTCGAACCAAGCCTGCATGTTGGCAGGCACGTTGTTCTCGTCGAAGCTGCCCTGCGAAGTATAGCCGAGCACGAAGTTGTCACCCACGCAGTCATCACCGCTCACCACGACGAAGCCCCGTGAGTCCGTCGCATTGAACACGTAGTATGGGCTTGTCTCTATCTGCACTGTACCTGCAATGTTGCGGCTCATGCCTCTGCCCTGCATGTACCCACTCTCCAGTGATGCTCCCCTCGCCTGAAGGAATTTCGCTGCTGCCTGTTGTGCAACATCTGGCGAAACGGGGTCCGCCACCATTTTCATTGCACAGCAAGCGACAGCTGCTAGAGTCATTATAGCCTTTTTCATTGTCTGTGATTTTCCTTGTTAAGTTGTTTATTCTTCGTTCAACATTTTCTTGATTTTCTCAACATCTGCTTCATATTCCTTTGGAATAACACCGGCTTCGCTGAATGCTTTGAAGTCACTCAGGAATGTCTCTTTCTTCTCCGATTTATACTGACGATACATTTGCTCTGCCTCAGCGTATTTGCCTTGGAACAACAATGCGGCAGCAAGATTTGTCGCTATCCAGTGTTTAGTAGAATCTATAGCAAGTGCTTCACGGCCATATTGTTCTGATTCTCCATACTTCCTTAAAATTATCTCATAGTAAGACAAATTACCAAGTGCCTCAACATACTTAGGTCCCTTTTCCCCCGAACGGCGATAGATTTCCAACATCTCTTTCACCACATCCACAAAGTCGCTATAATTCTTGGCTCCATAGTACATAGCTGCCAGATTGTTCAACGTCTGAAGCAAATAGGGCTCATATGTAGAGGGATTGGAGGCTGCAAGAGGTCTAAGCATCTCCGAAGCCTCTTTGCATGTCATCTCTGCCTCGTTGAAACGCTTATTGTTGTAATAATGAATAGTCAGATTGTGCAAAACCTGAATCAAATCGGGCTCGTATTCAGAGGGATTGGAGACAACAAGGCGCCTGTAGATTTCCGCAGCCTCTTTCAACGTCGTTTCAATGTGGCCGTAATGTTTGTTGTTAATATACAAAGAAGCCAGCATTGCCAAACTACGAGCATAGGTAGGCTCGTAGGCAGACGGATTGGAGGCAGCAAGAGGTTTATAGAATTCCACTGCCTCTTTATATAATGCTTCCATGTCGTTATAACGCTGGGTGGCATTGTACATCTTTGACAAATCATCAAATGTTGTAACAAAATCTTCCTCATAGGCGGAAGGATTGGAAGCAGCAAGACGCCTGTATATCTCCAAAGACTCTTTGTACACCGGCTCAGCCTCGCTGAAACGCTGGGTGCTGGCATACAGAAGTGCCAGATTGTTCAACGACTGAGCCACCTCAGACTCATAGGCTGTGGGATTGGCGGCAGCAAGACGCCTGTATATCTCCAAAGACTCTTTGAACACCGGCTCTGCCTCGCTGAAACGCTGGGTCTTGGCATATATAAGTGCCAGAGTTCTCAACGACTGAGCCAAATCGGGTTCATAGGCAGACGGATTGGCGGCTGCAAGACGCCTACGTATCTCCAGCAACTCTTTTAACACCGGTTCCATGTCGCTATAACGCTGGGTTTGATAGTACAAACTTGTCAAATCCTTCAATGTATTATCCAAATCAGGCTCATAGGCGGAAGGATCGGAAGCCGCAAGGCGCCTGCGTATCTCCAAAGCCTCCTTTAACATCGGCTCGGTCTCGTTTAAACGCTGGGTCTTGACATACAGAAGTGCCAGATTGCTCAACGTCTGAGCCAAATCAGGCTCATAGGCAGACGGATTGGCAGCAGCAAGGCGCTTACGTATCTCCAAAGCTTCTTTGAACATTGACTCGGCCTCGCTCCAACGCTGGGTCTTGGCATACACACTTGCCAGATTGCTCAATGTCTGAGCGAAATCAGGCTCATAGGCGGAGGGGTTGGCGGAAGCAAGGCGCTTACGTATCTCCAAAGCTTCTTTGTGCATCGACTCGGCCTCGCTGTAACGCTGGGTGTCAGAGTATAGAATTGCCAGACTGCTCAATGTCTGAGCGAAATCAGGCTCATAGGCTGTAGGATTGGCGGCTGCAAGGCGCTTACGTATCTCCAAAGTTTCTCTGAACATCGGCTCGGCATCGCTGTAACGCTGGGTGCCGGTATACAGAAGTGCCAGATTGTTCAACGATGTAGCCACATCACGCTCATAGGCTGTGGGATTGGCGGCAGCAAGGCGCCTACGTATCTCCAAAGATTCTTTGTACATCGACTCTGCTTCGCTGAAACGCTGGGTCTCATGGTATAGAGCTCCCAGATTGCTAAATGTCAGAGCCAACTCAGGCTCATAGGCTGTAGGATTGGCGGCAGCAAGGCGCCTGTATATCTCCAAAATTTCTTTGTACATCGACTCTGCTTCGCTGAAACGCTGGGTAAGCGCATACACCATTGCCAGATCGTTCAACGACTGGGCAACGAGAGGCTCATAGTCAGAGGGATTGGATTCAGCAAGGCTACGGAAAATTGTATTGGCTTTTTTAAAATACGTTTCTGCCTCACCAAACATGTTTTGTTTTTGGCAGAATTTGGCATAGGCACATATTTCCCCCACATCACCTGTTTTGTCTGCGAGTCCCTTCAACAACTCTCCGGCCTTTTCCCACTCATTGTTCTGCATGTATGCTTCTATTTGGGCTTTCACGCTCTGAACGGCTTTTAAGCTGTCTTGGGTGGTCAGTCCTTTCGCTTGACCCTTTTCCTCATAGGCAGATGCCTTCTGAATTGACACACCTGCGCAGCAAAGGACGGCTGCAAGAGTCATTAAAAACTTTCTCATACTTTTGTTTGTTTTAAAGTTAACATAAAACGTTATGTTTTTCTTAATTGATGCTTATCTTCTTGCCGTTCCTGATATAGATGTCTCGCGAGTGCGGCTTGTGTGAATCCACGCGGATGCCACCGAGTGTATATGTGGCCTCTTCGGTAGCCTGCATGTCGCGACGTGCGGAACGGATGGCTGCGGGGGCCTCAACGTTTATAATGATATCGTCGCGATTGGCTCCTTCCTGCTGCCAGTTAGATGACAGCTTCAGACGGTATTCACCGGGCTTGGGATTCGCATAGCCCAACTTCAGGCTGTCATAGCATGCCAACAATGGACCGGTCTGGTCGCGGAAAATTGGTCCCTCCACCTTGGCAACCTCGGTTTCAGTGGTCTCGCCCTGCTCGTTTTTATCTATGTAGAAGAGTTGCATTGTAGCCTCTTCCGTGCCGCTAAGAGATGTGGGGTCGTAGGGATAGCCCGTATTAAAGAAGGCAACGGCAAGAAGGTCAGAACCATCCTTGACATCATAGTATCTGACGCGGGCATAGGGCTCATCCTTCACAACCACTTTTTCCTCGTATAGATAGTCCAGTCCGGGCACAGCGATACGATAGATATATTCCCCTCCGCACTGCACATCCCTGCCCAAAGTATGTTTATCGTGGAAATGACGCGTAAACAGCAAATCTTCTTCGAACACGCCTGTGAGATAATTCGTATTCTGTTCTATAAATGCTACCTTGTCATATGCATCAGTCAGGGAAATTTCTAACAGAGGGTTTTCCGGCACCTCTGGTATCTTGTTGTCTCTTTCGATAGCGATTTCCATTCCTGCCCGCTGATGGCCTGCATGCAATCCTTCGCCTGTCCAATCCATACTTTTGGGAGAATATGAATTTTTTTCATCCAGCAGAAGCTCCGTCACAAAAATGGGGGTAATGGTGACTTCATAGTCTTTGTTTTCCTGTGCCTGAGTACATACTGCGCAGCAAAGGACGGCTGCAAGCGTCAGTATAGTCTTTTTCATTGTCTTTTTGTTTCGTGTTAAGTGATTTCAGTGTTTGTATTCGACCTTTGGTCGCCTGCCTCAAATAGGTCGTTAGCAACTTTGTCAACATATTTGGTTGCAAAGATACGATTAAGCGAGCAAAATACCAAGCAAAAATGAAATAATTTTTCATTTTTGCTTGTATTTTCGAGTGCGAGTATCTTCGACGAATGTCAAAGATACGATTAAGTGAGCAAAAAATAAGAGTTTAACTCTTTTTTTTCGAGCGTGAGTATTTTCGCCGAGTTTACGAGGCAAGGATACAATTAAGTTATGAGAAATACAAATAAAAAATGTTATTTATTATATTTCCATGACGGAGTTTCATTCTTCAATCTTGGCTGGAGTAGAGCGTACTCTGTTTTGCATGAGAAGCATGGACAATCTTTTTGACGTCAGGCATGTTTTTTAATTTTTTTTGTCAAAAACTTGCATTTCGCTTTTAAATTTTGTATCTTTGCATTACGTTTAATTCAATCCAAGATACTTTAAAAAGTACAATAATTCACATTAAGACGGCTTTAGGCAGACAGTTGGATGCCTAAAGCCGTCTTTTCGTCTGCCCTTAGCCATCCAACCGTCCGCCTAAACAGATTATCCCTATTCACCCAACTGCTTCTCCCTATTAAGTCAGTCCACTCCCCTTTTTGAATAGGCTGATTACCCTTTTATCAGTTCTATCTTTGGTCTTTTGTATCTTCAATACCTATGAATTCTACACCGCCATTTTTGATTCCGTTGTAGAATTTCCGTTGATACACTCGTCACATTTTCCTTCGCACTCACTTTTACGCTTGCAGTAGCGTTCGCACTGTGCACAGAGATCGTAGCCTAGCATGGTACCAAGGATGAAGTCTTCCTCTGGTGTAAGCTGATTCAGTGGACGGTTGACAATAAGCCGGATAGCCTCAAGACACTCACGCCGTCCGAAGTAAACGTTCAGGTTATGCTGCCCTGCTGGTTGTACCAGATAGGGAAAGCCCTGACTCTCCAATCGCTGTATTGCCAGTTCACTGTATCTCTTGTTACAGGTGAACAGCACCATGTGGCGCACACCCTTATGTAATTCGTAGATGTGGTTCATCAGCACCTTTATTTCTGTGGGGACAGTTGTTGCCTTGCAAGCGACATATTGTCGAGCGGTTCTTGTTGTTGTCATCATTTATTTTTTTTGCACCATGATTAATCACGGTGCAAAGGTACGGCAAAAAAAAGAAGTGCGCAATACCTAAAAATGAGCATTTTTAACGAATGCCTTGAAAAGCGTAACTGTCTATTACTTCTTTGATGATTTTCAGGCTCTCCGGTTCGTTTATTACCTGCATGTGTGCAGAGTCAACGAAAGTGACAGGTATGCCGGGTTGTGCTTTCTCCCAGTTGGCGAGGTTGATGGTATATTCTTCTAATCCTTCCTCACGTGTCTGTCCTGGTTCATCCTCAAATTTGGTGTACATAATCAGATGTACTGGACCGGAATAATGGCGCTGATCGAAAGAGCGGGAGAGGGAGTACATAAAATGGCTTCGGATTTTCAACAGCTCCTCCGAAATGCCTGGTTCGATAACCAAATCGTCCTCGGTATCATGTTCCGGACGGTATGGGACACCGTCTATGTTGATGGCTGAAGGCGTAGCAATACCCTGTGCCTGAAGTTCTACGGCCAGACGCATTGCCATGTCGCCGCCTATGCAAAAACCTGTCGTAATTATCGGCGTGGTGCGGTCTTTGAGGATTGGACGCAGTATTTGTGCATACTCTGCCATCAGCGCATTCATATCTACGGGGAATTCCGGACGCAGTGAATAGAATTCGCATGCTGCCTCGATCACGATTATTGTGTAGTTATCCTTGAACGTGTTATGAAAATTATTATAGAAATACTCGTAGTAAAAAAATCCTGAGACAACTATTAGCAGAGGTTTGTTCAAATCATTTGGAGTGGCAAAATACACTACTCTTTTATTTATCTGTTCCAGCGACAGCGGCTCCTTATGGTTTTCCAGGTATGTAGCCAAATTCCGGATACTGTTGTTGCTGATAATGTCGGAGACGTGCAAATCAAATCCACGAGCCTGCATCTGACTGACATATTCAAGGATGTGAAGTGAGTTCATTCCAATGTCTTCCATCAGACTGGCATTAACGTCAATGGTCTCAGCCTTGACGCCCAAAATAGTGGAGACAGCAAAACGACAGCGGCGTTCCACCTCCGACAACCCTTCATCATCGGCATTTTCTACAGCACACGACTGTGGCTCGGGCAAGCGGTTGCGGTCTATCTTTCCGTTGTGAGTGAGAGGGAAATGTTCTGAGAAAGTCCAATAGACAGGAGTCATATAGGCTGGCAGTTTGTCGGCAAGCCATGTACGAAGACTGACACCATTCAGCTGGCTGTTTGCTGTCTCTATATGAGCCACCAACTGTTTGGCATCGCCTATCTGACGGACCTCAGCCAGGCATTGCTGCACCTCAGGGTGAGACAGAAGGGTACTCTCGATATCTGCCAGTTCGATGCGGTATCCGCGCAGCTTGACCTGAAAGTCCTTACGCCCCATAAAATACAGGAGGCCGTCTGACTTACGGCATACCAGGTCACCTGTGGCATAAAGACGTGTGTTGACGCCCTGCTCCTTATCGGACTGGCTGACAAATGGATTAGGGATAAAGCTTTTGGCGTTGAGTTCCGGACGGTTATGGTAGCCGGAGGCCAGCTGAAGACCGCCAAGATACAGTTCACCTACGACACCGTCAGGCAGCAAGTTCCGGTCATCGTCGAGCACATAGCATGTAACACCCGGCAATGGCGTGCCTATACAATTGGATGCCGTCACCTTGCTGCCTGCATAGATGTGGCTGGTACTGCATACGGTACTCTCAGTCGGACCATAGCCATTAATGAATCGGATATTGCGATAGCGGGAAATAATCTCCTGACTGGGAGACTCACCTCCAACAAGAATTGTCTTCAGCGATGTCGTCGGGTCTTTATGGCAGGAATGCAGGAATGACGGCGGAATGCAGGCCCATGTAATCTTCTCGTCTTCCATAAACTGGAACAACTTCTCTGCATCCTTCTTCATTTCTTCAGGAGCCGTTACCAGTGTGGCACCGCTCAACAAAGTGCAGAAGATATCAATGACGGAAGCGTCAAAGATATAGGTCGAGAACTGAATGACACGGTCGTCTGCCGTAGGACAATAGATGCCTGGAGCACCTATCGTAACCATCGAAACAACGCTGCTATGTGGTACGATGACTCCCTTCGGCTTTCCTGTCGTACCCGAAGTGTAAATCATGTAGGCAGGAGTGGAGGGTGTTATCTTTTTTAGTGAAGAGTGAAGAGTGAAGAGTGAAGAGTTAAGAGTGAAGAGTGAAGAGTTAAGAGTTGATGAGAGGAGGTCTTCCATCAGATAGATACGGACATCAGGAACAAGGCCCTCTACCCTACTCTTCATTTCCCGCGTAGTGATGATACGCTGCATGCCGCTGTCGATAATAATATCCTTCAGACGCTCCAGAGGATAGGTCTCATTAAGGGGCACATAGAAGCTGCCGGCCTTGATGATACCCATAACAGTCGTCAAGGCCTGTGACGAACGCCCTGAATATAAGCCTACGGCACCCTGAGGCAGTCCGTCGGACAATAGGACTGAAGCCACATTATTTGAAGCATTGTCAAGCTGCTGGTAAGTATAGCTGTGACTCTCATCCTTGAGTGCCAAATGGTCAGGATAGCGTGCCACCTGCTTCTGGAATACGTCAACAATGGTTTCCTTCGGTAATGAGAGTGGCGTAATGGTATTCTGCTCCACCATGTGCTTGTACTCGGACTTGTCGAGCATGGATAAGGTCCTTACGGATAAGGGGAGTGAGAGAGGAGTGAGAGGGGAGTGAGAGGGGAGTGAGGGGTTAATAATCTGCTGGATAATGCCAATATAGCATCGGCTCAGAAGGTCGATCTGCTCTGTCTCTGCCAGGGCACGACGATAGAGCCAACGACACTGCAATTCCTTCTCGTCGGTATCTACGGTCAGCATCAGGGGTGCCAACTGATAAGGCAGATTTATTCCCAGACGTGTTTCGTAGCGCATATCCTCAAGAGTGAAATTCACTGTAGGCAGTTTTACGAGCGAATAAGGATGAGCCGTAGCCTCACGAATATCCTCTATGGTGTGTTTGCAGAGCTGGTCGAAAGACATATCAAGCAAAGACTCTTCAAACTTCAAGGGATATGGATGGACGAAATAGCCAAGCATATTAAGACTCTCAGCCGTGGTTCGGCCAGAGGAAGGATATCCAAGCATGAACTGCTGCTGACGCGAAACACGATACAGCACCAGCATCAATGCTGACGAAAGGAAAGAGAAGAGAGTAATCTGATGTTTAGAACAATACTTATAGACAGCCTCAGACAGGGCATGGTCCATTTGCTTAACAATGCATCCGGTAGTATAGTCATTGCTGTTGTTCTCTTCAATAATTCCAGGCAGTTTCAGCACCGGCACATCTTTCTGATAGGCATCCCAATACTCCTTACTGTCAACACCCGGTGAGCCCTGTTCCTTATTATATGTATCATACACATAACTAGCAAAGCTGCCTGCCGCATCCAAATCCTTCTCTGAATAAAGGGCATAAAGCTGCTGCCCCACCTCGTCAAGCGACCAGCCATCGGAAATAAGATGATGCATATAGACAGCGAACAGCCATTTGCCATTCTTATAATGATAGAGCTCCGCAAAATAAAGTGGCCCACGCTCCAAGTCGTATGGACGGGACAAGCGTTCCGTCACCAGGGCCTTCACCTCACCATCATCAGCAACAGCGAACTCCGGGACAGAGGTTTGCGGCTCAAAGTCGTTAACCTTCATGAATGGTTTTCCGACAGCATCAGTATGAAACGTCATACGGAAGGCATCATGCGTTTGCTGCAACCTGCTCCATACATCAAGCAACGTATTTTTCTTCAACGACGATTCGAATGGTACCAGCTCCACCAGATTATAAGCCATGGATGCCTGCTGATCCATTCTACAGTGGACATAGACATTCTGTAATGGGAGTGATAATGGGAGTGAAGAGTGAAGAGGGAAAATGGAAGATGTTTGATGGCTGATGTTTGATGGCTGATGTTTGATGGCTGAAGCCAATTTATTCAAGGTCAGATTACGATAGATATCATCAATCGTCAGCTGGGTATTAAATTGCTGATTGATTTTCCGCATCATAAAAATGATAGAAATGGAATCACCGCCAAGTTCAATAAAGTTACTATCTAACTTTATACCGTCCTTTGTGCCAAGCAATTCATGCCAGATGGCAGCAATCTGCTCTTCTGTCTCACCCGAAACCTCGTCTGCTTTATTTTCCGAAGCCATCATATCAGCGAGAGCCTTGAAATCAATCTTTCCGTTAATATTCTTTGGTATATCAGACACCTCTATCATGCGGGCAGGAATCATGTAAGGCGGCAATACCCCCTTGAGTTCTTTTTTCAGCTGCTCCATATCAAGAGGACTGACACGCGCTTTCACAAACGCCCGGAGATACTTCTGTTCTCCCTGCACGGCAACCTCAACAGCAGCACCTTCAACTTGTGAACAATGCTCTATAGCGGTTTTTATCTCACCAAGTTCTATGCGAAAGCCATGAAGCTTTACCTGACTGTCTTTGCGGCCACAACAGATTACATGTCCATTAGGCAGCTGATATGCTATGTCACCGCTGGCATATATTATGGGGTCAATGGCACCTTCTTTAGCAAAAGGGTTAGGAATGAATTTCTGCTTATTCAATTCTTCCCTGTTAAGATATCCCTCTGTCAACTGAATGCCACCAATAAACAGTTCTCCTTTTTGGCCCTGTGGCACCTGATGATATTGTTCATCCAATACATACCACGTTGTCCCCTCCATCGGCACACCGATATCATTGACATTGTCTTCTTTTCCTAATATGTTGGCGGTAATAAAAGTTGTTGCCTCCGTCGGTCCGTAGATATTGACAACTTCACAAGTCTCCTGCCATTTTCTTACCAACGGTTCAGGACAGGGTTCTCCTCCGAATATCAAATATTTCAAATCAGGAAGCTGACGGTATGGAATTAAGGAAAGATACGTAGGGGTTATATTAAACGTTGTAACATGTTGCTCTTCCAATATCTCTACTATACGCTCAGGATTAGCCTTTTCTTCTTCGCTGAAGAAATAGACAGGTGTTCCTACCATCATCGGACAGAATATCTCCCATACAGAATAATCAAACGATATACTGGCAATACTTGTCTCCAATTTGTTCTCTACATGGGTATAGAGGGCCTTATTACGAGCTTCTATCAGATTAAGCACAGAGACATGGGTAATAGGTATACCCTTGGGCTTGCCTGTTGTACCAGATGTGTACATAACATAAGCATAACGGCCCTCTTCTTCGTGTATAGGTTTACGAGCTACAGAAGAGATTGCCGTAGCATCAATGGTAAGCCACTGAACCTGAGGATACTCCGAAACAGGAGCATCACAATCTGTGATTATCAAATCAAGCTTACAGTCATCTATGATATACCCTATACGTTCTGTAGAGTATTTCGGATCCATCGGAACATAGGCAAAGCCTGCCTTCCAGATGCCAAGAATCATCGGAACAGTATATTGGGTACGTGATGAGTACATACCGACAAAAGGACCTTTCTGTGAAGAGTCAAGAGTGAAGAGTGAAGAATTAAGAATCAGCTGTGCTATGCAGTCAGAGATTCTGTCCAGTTCACTATATGAAAAAGACAGACTGCCGAATTTCAGAGCTGTTTTCTCTGAATTCTGTTTTACTATATCCTGAAAAAGATTAATCATTGTTTATAATGTAAATCTTATGTTTGCCATAAATGTACGTCCAGGTTTAAACCACGGCATAGAAACCCTTGTGGCACCTGACATATATGTTCTTTTATCAAAAAGGTTATCACAGTTAACTTGCAATGTTATATGATTTCCTATTTGATATTTTGTTCCCAAATCGAATATGATATTAGCAGAAATCTTCTCATCCTCATACATCTGTGTATTAAGTACCTTTATATACGAATTGGTAGAGAATCGGATATTTGAAGTAACCCAAAGTCTGTGGGATGGTTTGCTCAATATGTTATAAGAGAAAACACCATTAGTGACAAAGTTAGGAATGGCATAGATGTGATTATTATTGTAATAATAGTCTTTGGCAGACAGCACATAAGAATAACATGCCGTCAGGTCAGCTTTCATGCGCTTATGGTTATAGTGTACATCCATCTCTGCACCCATTATCTCCAGTTTACCGGAGTTGCGGAATTTCGCATCCTCAAATTCTACCATAGGAATAGAATAAATCATGTCGGTGAACTTATTATAAAACAGGTTGACATCGTAGGTGAGATGTATCGGTGCAATTTCGCCCAAGATATCAAACTGAATAGCATTGAGGTATTCAGACTTCAAATCTTCGGCTCCCAAATAGGAATTGTCTGTATTACGACGATAGAAATAAGGAGCATCGACAAACGAACGTGAATACGACAGTTTCATACTGAAATCATTCTTTGGCATATAGATTAATGCCACACGTGGAGAGAGAGCATTGACACGTACACTGTTTGCTCTGTACTTGCTGTCGAATCGTAATCCGGCATTCAAAATGAGTTTCTTCGTGAAGTAATGTTTGTCCTGTAAAAAGACTGACATGCTGTTTTCTCTTCCGGTAAGAATAGAATTCTCAGACTCCCTGATGACAAATTTAATCGCATCATAGTCTTTTCCCATCAAGCCATAAGTATCGTACAATGAAAAATATTCATACTGCATACCAGCAAGGATGTTGCCATTCATACTTCCCAACTTATAATTGTAGTCTCCTCTTGCGGTAGCTCCCAGCGTCATTTCTTTCCAATCATATACTTGATAAGCACCGAGCCACTCTATAGATACAATTTCTCCGTGTTCATCATGCTTAGGTGTAGAATCATCATTAAAGTCAGCAAAAATCATTTTGTCGGATGCTACGCCATAGTCGCAGAAGGAGTACCAGTCACCATAGATAGATGCATTCAAAGAGAACTGTCCCCAACTCTTCTTATAGCCTATATCAGCATGATTTTCATCTATTCCATATCCAGCCTTCTGACCATCAAACCTACGATATGCTTCATAATTGTAAGTCTGCCCCAGCATAGAATACTGTTGTGCTTTCTTACCACTCTTACGGCTGAACATCACGGAGAAATCCTTAAAGGTAAAATTGAAGCCCACATCATAAGAAGGTTTGTCTAAGTATTTATTGATATGCGCATTGCCGCCATATATCATTGGAGGAGTTGATCTGTAAGCTTTCGTATAATACTCATCCAACGAAGGTGACACATATCTGTCTTCACCCTTTGATGTGTATAGGGATCCCCACACCAACATGTCAGCACCCATATATCGTGTTCCTGCCAGGAAGTCTGCCTTATGCGTATTCCATGAACCATAGCCATATTGTGCTGATAAGCCGTTAACGCTTACTCCTTCTTTTGTGATTATGTTTACCACCGCTGTAAGAGCTACATTACCATACAGAGAAGACGCAGGACCACGCAGCACCTCTATATGGTCTATCTTTTGGGTACTGATAGCATAGTCAGTTCTTCCGATGTTCGTTGAACGGGCATTCAGGCGATGACCGTTTTCCATGATAAGAATCTTTTCCTGACTTGAGGTGTATGCACCATGCATGGCGACGTTGTCGAGATTATAGGATGCCACCTCTGTGATGCCGGGAACGTAGGCTGCCAGAATCTGGTTGAGGTTTTTGTTGTAGCCCAGAGCATCTATCATCTCAGCAGTAATAATTGTCACAGGTACAGGAGTTTCAAGAATACTTTCTGCCTGACTGGAAGCGGTGACAAGGGTTGTGCCACGCCCCATCTTCAGTCGAGAAATCATTTCCTCGAAACGTACTGGGTCCTTCACCGATGAATAGTAAGGATTCTCCAGCAACAACAGGGAGGCGTAATATTCTGACCGCTCCCAGTTATCCTGTGCCATGAAGCAGAGAGAGAGAAGACGGTAAGCATTCTGCTTAAGGTTTCCCTGAAAGGCATTGATGTTTGTTTCCAACAAGTCCAGAGCCGTATCAAAACGCCCAATCTTGTAGTCATTCTCGGCTTGCGTGTAAATATCACGAGACGCACCGTTGTCTTGAGCCTGAATGTTCATCGGAACCATCAGGACTGCTATTATAATTAATATGAGGAATCTATTCATAATTTCTTTAACCTCTAACCTTTACCTCTCACCTAGGCAACGTAATGGTAAACTCACTATAATTATCCTTGACGGACTGCATCTGTATGTCACCGCCGTGGTTCTGCACAATCTCACGACTCAGGTACAGGCCGACACCCGATGCCTCGCCTGTCGTCTTTGTCGTGAAGAACGGGTCGAATATCTTCTCCTTGATAGTATCCTCTATGCCTATACCATTGTCTCGGATTATGATGGATACACTATTCTTATTGACGACAGCCTTAAGGGATATCTCCGGTACGTAGGTACCAGGCTTTTCACGCTTAGCCTTCTTGACAACGGCATAGACGGCATTGGCCAGAATATTCATCACCATCCTGCTCAGCTGGGTGGCATTTCCGTTGATGCTTATTTCTCCGTCAGGAACATCGTACTCCGTCTTGATGCCATAAGTGTTGATGTCTTCGGCATAATAGGCTCCGAGTATGTCGAAGTCTTGTTTGAGCACTGATACCAATGACATTGGGACGATGCCGCCGGAACGGTCTTTAAGCATCTCCTCCATAGCCTTCAGCGTACGGGTGGTGTTCTGGCCGTGCTGGCTTACTTTCTGCAGATTGCCCCGCAACATGTCGAGTATGTCAACTGTATCTTCATAGTTCTCGTTGTCCATGTTGTCTTTGTCGTCTTCAATATTTGCCTCAATATCCTTGACAAGACCTTCTGACAACTTCGAGAAGTTGTTGATATAGTTCAGCGGATTCAGAATGCGGTCAATAAGTCCCTGTGTCAGCTTACCGACGGTAGCCATTTTCTCCTGACGTATCAGTTCGTCCTGGGCGTTGCGGAGGTCGGCTGTGCGTTCCATAACGACACGTTCCAGCTTCTGTTTCTCCATATTAAGCCTGTGCAGACGATAGCGGAAGACGAGCATTACCAGGCAGCCGAACAACAGGACATAGAGCACAGCCATATACCAACGCATATAGAAGGGGTAGGCTATGCTGAAGCTCAGGGTGGACACTTCAGACAGTTTGCCGGTGGCAAGCAAAGCCTGAACGGAGAGGTGGTAGGTGCCGTAGGAGAGATTAAGGTATTCAACATGAGTTTCCTCGTCCCAGGCACTCCATGAACCATTGTTAAGGCGATGACGATACAACGTTTTTCCTACTAATGGCACATGGGTCATAGCGAAGGTGAAACGGAGGTCTCTCTGGTCAGAATCCAAGTCGAGAAGTCCTTTCTGAATATTACCATATCCTCCCCACAGGACGCTGTCGCCATTCAACACAACGGAACGGAACAGCAATTCGGACGTATGGGTCATGGCAGGATCCTTCTCCTGAAGGTTTATGACTGCCAGCCCGTCTTCAAGTCCCAGCCATACCTCCTTATCGTCATTGTAAATGGCACGGATGGCATCATCGCTGAATGGGAACAGCTGCGTGTCGATGTCGTGCAACTTACGATTATACTTCCAACGATATAGCCTCTTACCCTCATTATTGGTCAGCCACGTCACTCCCCTCTTGTCAATATGGGAGAACTGGGGATAGGGGAACGGGGTGGTTGCCATGATATTCATGACACAGATGGAGTCGTCAAGAGGTACGAGAGTCGAGATATTGTCCTCAGCATAATTGAGTTTATATGGCCTAAACAAAGACTGTTTATTCTCAGCCCGCCACACTTCGCCATACAGATTTCGCGCCCAGATACGTCCCTTGCCATCCCGCCGGATGTTTTTCGTCATCTCAAGCTTGCATATTTTCTTACGGTTACCACCGTCACCCGTCATGGTATAGATACCATCCTGTTCACCTGTGTATATCACTCCGTCATAGTACATGATGCTGGTGGCACTCATAGTTGTCAGCTGTTTCGGTGCCCCTTCTCCTGAAATGCGAAATGTTCCGTTAGCAGTTGCGACATACATGGTGTTAGCAGCAATAGCAATGTCCCAACAAGCATGATTTATGCCAGAGACCATTTCCATGCGGCGTCCTACTTGTCGGAACAGTCCCGTAGTGGTTCCTACATATTTCCTGCCCATAAAGACTTCTAATGCTGTCACATCGCCTTTCAGTCCCTCATAGGAAGTGAACCGTGAATAGATAGAAGGTATCTCTACGGCAAACACGCCATTGTCAGTGACTCCCCACACTAGGCCGTGGCCGTCATAGTCAATCCATGAAACATTGTTGTTGCAGAGTCCGTTATCTTCATTTAAGAAATAGAGCTCACGTCCGTCAGCATCGGTCACCGTAAGACCCCTACCCGACCGGACAAGTATCTTGCATCCGTTGTTCAGCTCCAGTTCCTGGGTTACATCCCTGAGTATGATGTCGTCACTTCTGCCGCTTTCTACAGCATCGACACTCACTATGTCGGTCAGTCCTTGGTTGCTCAATTTCTTGTCAACGAGCTTCTCCAAGACCACCTTGTTATTCTTCACCATATACATGTTACCGTCGTTGACGAGGAAATGCAGGAGACCGTTTTTCTCCCATATCTCTAATACCTCGCCACGGAACATGCCTGGTTTGGCCATCTGTCGCAGTGCCAGCTCGCCATTTTCCTTGGTTATGACCTTGCCGAAATAGTTGTAGCCGCCAACCCATATAACGCCGTGGGCATCCTTATAGACCACGGTGATACGAGTAATGCCTGGATTGTGCAGCATGCGCCATTCAGCCTTGTCGTAATACATCAGACCTTCGAAGTTGGCCACATAGACAGTGCCATCGCGACCAATTACCACATCGAAGTTGCTCTTGTTGCCATGGTATTCCTCTGCCGTAAAATTCCTCAGAAACGGAAGTCCCTGTGCCATTGTCATACCAACGGCCAAGAGCCAACAGCCAATAGCCAATAACCTTCTTCTCATCGCTTCACCTCCTTCCCGTTGATGAACGATTCGTAGGGAACGTTCTTTCCGATGTAGTAGTTCCACTCTTCGGTAGTGAGATTGCGCTTCAGCTTCTTCTTCAGCACATCTACCATAACGGGCACTGATAACAATGCTTCCGTAACGACTCCTTCCTGATCACCAATCCATATTGACTCCTTTTTCTTGTCATAGCAGAAGTCCATTATCCATGAGTTCGTTGTCACCATCGTTGTCGGCTCTATCTTCTCGCTGGCAGTGTTCCAGAACTTCACAGTGCCGTCATAGCTTGATGTCAACAGTTTGTAGCTGTTCAGTTTTATTTGCGAGATGCGCGACAGATGTCCGACAAGTTTTGTGATTTTCGATGTCTTCTCGTTAAACAGATATACTGTTCCGTCGCTCATGCCATAAACCTGCTGCTTGCTGTTCTTCGAACTGGCAAAGGCTGTCACACGCCCTGATACGGGATTAGCGGAAGTAGATATCTCATTTATGCCCTTTACCAGATGCTGCCTACCCTTGTCGTCAAAAAGAATCGGTAAGTTATTATAGCGGCTCCAGCATGTTATGCGGAAATTGAGATTGTGACTGGCAACAATCTTCTTTTCATTGATATTATAAAATGCCAGTCCATTATTGCTAGCCACCAGCAATGTATTGTCGTCAAACGAGGTAACGAACATCGGATTTTCAATACCCGTCAGAGGTATCACCCTAGGAGTGCCCTTTTCAAAACAGACCAAACTACCATTACGACTTACGACGGCAAAAAACGTTCCGTCTTTATTCACATAGGCACTGCGAAAGTCGTATTTCGAGTCACCGAAAAGGGTTTTACTGACGAGCCTGTCACCCTGCTTATGGTGTGTCATGACAGTGCCGTATGAATCAGCTGTAATAATCCTTTCTTCCTTTGCCGGCAGGTCGTACACACACATCACCGCGCCTCGGTGTTTGGGGTAATTGCGCATACCCTGACTCGTCAGCAGCAGCGACTGGAATACGGCAGGATAATACACATCGCCCTTATAGCGGGTAGTATAGAGATATGAAGCGTATGCCAGCAGGGTAGCCAGTTCGGAATTGCCCGACATCTCCTCAGCCATAGCCACCGACCCCAGGGAACGTCCTAATGCGATATAGCTCAAGGTGTCGGCCACACGCTTTGAGCATTCTGCCTGAACACGCTGGTGTTCGGCCATCAGCCTCTCGTTTTCCGCCACATGGCGTGCTTCCTGAGCCTGCTGTTCTGACACCACGGCCTTATGCTGTGCTTCCAAGGCATTCTGGCGCTCCACCTCTGCACGCTGCCTCATATCGTCAGCCATGCGTTGCTGCTGGAGAGCCTCTTCACGCTGTTCGTCAGAAATTTCCTTCTGCTGAAAGGCGATGTCCTCCATCTGATTACTGATGCTGCGCAGTACCACAGAACGCTTCTGGTCTTTTTGCAACCCAGCAATCTGCGACTCCATCTCTGAAACACGTTTGTGCTCAGAGTACCAACCAACGATACCTGCTGCGGTTGCCCCCAGCAAGACCAGTCCGATAATACCTTCTGCTATAACTCTTTTATTCACAGTTCCTTTATAACCGGTGCAAAGATATACATTTTGTTTCTAATATCCAAATTTTTACGCAATTTTCAACACAAATAATACATTTGAACAACCTGGCAGATTCGACACAAAGAAAAAGAGGACAGGTGCCTGTGCATCTGTCCTCCCCTATTGTTTTACCAAAACCTTTTCTTATTTCGCCTTCGTTTCAATTGGCAAATACCAATTGTCACGGTTCAGGAGCTTGTTGTAAAGGTCGTCATTCTTCAGACCGTAGCGCTTAGAGATTGGATCAGCGAGATAGCTGTTATCGTTACGTCTCATTGCAATACGCATGAGGGTATAGTAACGCTGTCCTTCGAAAGCAGTCTCCAGAGCCATTTCCTTCACGATAAGGTCCTCTACCATAACAATAGAGTCTGTTGTCGCTGTAAGGGTCGGCTTTATGACATACTCCTTGTCACACTCTGAATCACCGCAGCCGCGTCCGTGAATACCAATGGTATTGTTGGTTGTGAAGGCATCGTTAGAGAAGTTGATGAGTTCACCGGCTGCATCACGCTCTGCCTTATGGATACGCACTGCATTCTCTTCGTTCCTCAGACCGTACTTAAGCACTGCGAAAGCTGAGTTTACATAGCCACAACGGCACAGAGCCTCAGCGAAGAGCAGGTAGATATAATGTGAACGATACATACCTACGAGACCAGTCGGGAGTTTCGTAATCATATTTCTCTCAGAAGAGTAATCGGATGTGATATCCTGGTTCACAACGTACTGCCTGTAAGAGCCATAGAGACGGAGATCGCCTGCTGCAAGAGCACCCTGAGAAAGATTATCCTTCGGAGCGCGTATGGTATCCTTCTTCGTTGGTGATACCACGTACTCCATCACATAGTCTTCTGCCCTGGATATAGACCTCATTGCCACAGAAGGGATGGCCTGAGCATAGTAGTTATTGTTCTCAACAGAGCTATAAACCATGTTTATGAGACTCTTAACACCATAGAACTCAGAATCCTCCATAGGTATGAATGATATAACAGAGGGAGCATCAGAATCAGTAACAGTACTTGTGAAGCTATTGCCTATACCACCTTTTGAGAAGTCATAGTCGCCATCAACACTCCATGACATACGTCCCCTACCTGTTGTAATAGGATTGCTTGTCTTGGTCAGATAGTCGTGCAGGTAGGTAGCTGCCTCACTATAGCGTCCTGCCCACAGGCACATCTCACCCAGGATGACCCTAAGAGGAATGAAGAACTTCTTTGAATCAAAGCCGTTTACAGAGCCATACTGCGGATATTCTATATCTGCATCGTCCTTTGAACCAACATACTGACTCAGGTCGTTGATGAAGTAGTCACATATACCCTGAATATCGGTGTACTGCGAGTTCATAGCATCCTGTGCCGACTCAACCGTAAGCAGAGGTTCCAGAACGAGAGGCACCTTGCCATAAATCTTTGCCAGCTGCAAGTATGTCCAAGCGCGGAACACCTTTACGGCAATATATTCGTTGCGGAAATACTTCTTTGACATTCTCTCTGCATCAGGATTGACATTTGCAATATAGTAATTACAGTTGTTTACCACAGCATAGAAATCACTGATGCGGTTATACATATTCTGCTTATCAGAAGCAGGTACGGCAACGATACCCTGTACGTCCGTCGTAGCCCTGTCAGTTATCTGCATGAGGTCACCACGCAGTTCTCCGAGAAGTACCGTTCTGTCTGCAACTACCTGTAACTGACGTATGATACCCATGACACTGTACAGTGTATCCTCTGGAGTATCTAACTTGTTGTCTTCTGCGAACTCTACCAACTCAGAGTCCGTTTCGAGCATCTTCCCACATGACATGAAGGAGAGGAGCAAAAGCAATATTAATATCTTGTCTTTCATTTTCATCTTTACATTAAATATTTTACAGATTTACTTTCACACCCATTGCAAAAGAGCGGCTCTTTCCGAGCAGTCCTCTGTCAATTCCCTGATACAGGGCATTGCCTGATGCCGTGCAGTCAGGATCGCTGCCAAGGTACTTTGTTATCGTAAACACATTGTTTATAGCACCCCATACCGTGATACCCTGCAAGAAGGTACTATTGATAGGTATGGCATACGACAATGTCACATTAGAGAACTTCAGGTAGCTACCATCCTCAATCCATCTGTCAGAGAAACGGCTGTTGCCGTGAGGATCCTGATAAGACAATCTCGGCATATCAGTTACCTGGCCTTCTGTTGTCCATCTGCTGTTCATAGCACTTGTCTGGTTGTAGAAGTACTTACCACTTTCCAGAATGCTGCGTTCGTAGTTATATATATCGTTACCTATTGAGTATGTGAATGCCATGTCGAGTGTGAAACGCTTCCAGTTAAGATGGCTGCGGAAGTTACCGTAGATATCTGGGTTAGGATTACCTATCACTACCCTATCGTCGTCGGAGATAATTCCGTCGCCGTTAGTATCCTGGAACTTCATGTCACCAGCCTGGAAAGCAATAGCCCTGCCTGTATTGTCGAGGAACACCTTTCCGTCGGCCTTAGCCTCTGCCTCTGTAGCGTACACTCCGTTAGTCCTGAATCCATAGAACTGAGCTATTGGGCTGCCTACCTCTGAGATGATAGTTGCTCCATACGCTGAGCTCAGCATACTTGATGTGCCGTTTCCGAGGTCAGTAAGCTTATTCTTATAGTGTCCCATAGTGGCTCCAACTTCCCACTTCCAGTCCTTGGTATTGAGTACCTTCACATCAAAACTGAGGTCGAAACCTGTATTACGCAGCTTTCCACCATTGGTCCAGTTCTCATGCAGTCCGCTAGTCCATGCTACCTGCTGCAGTGTCAGCAGGTCGGATGTCCATGAAGCGAAGTAGTTAAAGCCTACATGCAAGCGGTTATTCAGGAGATTGCTCTCGAAACCTACATTAAACCTGCGTGTTGTCTCCCACTTCAGTGTGCTGTTACCAACGTTACCGAAGAGCAGGCCGGTCAGGGTAGCTCCCATCATAGACTTTGACACGAAATAAGAGCGTGATGCGGTATCGTTGATATTATCGTTACCGGTAATTTCAAATCCCATATTCAGGCGGAGATAGTCAATCATTTTGGCACCTGCCATCCATGACTCATTGCTCATTACCCACGAACCCTGGAAACTTGGGAAGAAGCCCCAACGGGCACCGAACAGTTTCATTGCGCTTGCATCATCACCGAAACGAGAAGAAGCCTGTGAAGCAAGTGATGCCGAAACATAGTACTTCTCAGCATAGTTATAGTCCGCTGCCAAGTACCATGTAAAGTCAGAGTACTTGTCGTCAGCACCTATCGTTGACTTATAAGACAATGCCGAAGACATATTAGGAGTCTTGTCATTACCAGTGTTATAACCTTTCTGGATATTCATCTTATAGCGATTGTTCATATAACGGATACCACCATATGCCTTGATGAAGTTCGCTCCATAGCGGTTTTTCCATGTCAGCCTTGTATCAGACTGGATAGAATTCTGCCTTGTTGCAAGAGAAGACACAGTATTATTCACATATACCCTGTCTGTCAGGTCAGGAACCCTAAACAGAGGAACGCCAGCGATTGGAAGATAGTAGTTCTCATTGGTATTCACCAAAGAGAAGTTAAAGTCTTCAGATACTGTGAAGTATTTGTTAATCTTATAACTTGGAGCTATGGTGAACGTCACGAGACGGTTACCAAAGGTATTCTTGTTACGTCCGTCACCATTATCAAGTATGCTGTTAGGGTTAGCAAGACTTCTGTCACTCGTAATAATATAGTCCTCCAGATAGTCATCAGCCTCAGCAAGATATTCACTCTTATTACCGCTTATATCATACGCGTACGGAGAGAGGAACGGAGCCTTAACCATTGCGAGGAAATTAGGTGCCGTCAGTGTGGTATTATCCACATTGGCGCTGACACCGACATCTCTCAGGTCACGCTTTACATCACTGAAAGATGCATCAAAACGTACATTCAGGTTACGTATAATCTCGATATCTGTATTCAGACGCATATCGAAACGTGAGAAATCGTTGCCCTTGAGAGTACTCTTGCCATCAGTATATCCTACCGAGAGGTTATAGCTTGCTACATCGTCACCACCCTGCACGTTAATGCCGTAGGTCTGTGCAAATGCATTACGATATACCTCTTTCTTCCAGTCTGTCTGGTTATGATACTGAGGATAGTAATAATAACTTGGGTCAGAAACCATGAACTTCATATTACTGATATCCTCGACCTTTGCCGACAACATTTCACTGGCGTAGGTACGGTAGTCCTCTGCCACCATCATAGTCGGAGTACGTGGGATTGAAGTAAACTTAGCACCTATCGTAACATCAATCTTCGTGGTCATGCTCTTGTTGCGCTTTGTTTTTATGAGCACAACGCCATTGGCACCTTTCGCACCATAGATAGCAGTACCATTCTTCATTACTTCCACGCTCTCGATGTCATTGATGTTGATGTTTGCCAGCAGGTTATTGAAATAACCGTCATGGATCATTGTCCTGTCATACATCATATCCATGATAACACCGTCAACCACGACGAGCGGCTGCGCATTGGCGTTAAGACTGTTAAGACCATTGATGAACATGACATTTCCCAGTCCGTCATTGCCGCCTCTTCCTACAGCGTGTACTTCAGAATTCAGCCTTGACTGGATAAATGGATCAACAGATGCCTCGACACTGTTTTCGAAGCCCTTAGTTCCTGAGGTCCTGTTACCAGAGGTATATCCCTTGTAATTTGAAGAGAAAGCATCTCTGTATAACTGTGCATCAACATGCGCCGGATCCTTTCCAATGGCCATCTGTAGAGGAGCACATCCGTCAAGGGTGATATATACGCTGCTAACATATTCTGGTACATCCTTCATGAGGTATATACCTTCAGCATTTGTCATTGCGGTGTAACGTTCATCACCGTATGCTCTCACCTGGGCACCCGCAATAGGATTACCTGTAGCAGCATCAGTCACCTTTCCTCCTATTTCCTTTGCTTGCAAGAAGGAAACGGAAGTCAATGCAAATGTCAGTGTAATTATATATTTCTTATTCATAGCGAGTTATTCATTTACAGGTTCGAGATAAATGTAGTCCAGATACATTTCAGAAGTTTCTGTACTAGCCTTCTTTTTATTAGCATTACCAGTGATGGTAATTGTAACATAGTTGCTCTGGTTGTAGAGACTAACAGGGAACTCCATATTGGCAGCTACAATCATATTACTAACATCATCGGGAGTAATATCACCTTCTACAGTACCTATTGTAGAATCAAAGGCTCCACAATCTTTTACAATTTCCTTGCCGTCCTGACCATAGTATGTCAGCTTAATCTTATACTTCACAGGCAGGTTCTTTGCTGCTTCACTGTAAATTGTCTTAGGTATTGTAACGAGATGTACGTTATACTTGCCTGAAAGGACATTCGTAAGTTTGTATGTCACATCATAAGTTCCGTTTGTACTTGCAGGAATAATCTGGACATATCCACCCTTATGTACCCTCTTGTCATTGGTAGTTTTTGGATTGGTATTACACTTGTCACTAGTCCATGCTGTTATATTCCAAGTAGATTCGCCTTCCTGCTCTATCTTCTTGAAATATGTCTGCTGTGGGTCGAATGGCCATTCGTCATAATAGTACAGGATACCATTGCTGCACATTCTCTTTCCTTTTGCCTTTCCGAAGAGACCTGTAGGCTCATAAGGCTTATAGAATACATGATACTCAGGAGTAATCTTAGTATACCAATAACTTATGACGCTGTCTTTCTCTGAAGACTGTATCGTGCGGCTGAAGATAGCATCATCCAGGAGAGCACGAGTAGTCCAATATTTCTGCAGAGAGTCACGCTTTTCAACGTTATCGGCATAGTTAAAATACTTAACAGCCTTTGTCCATGCAGATTTCCATCCGGCATTGGTTGGGACTGACATATAATATACAGAGTCCTCTGCATTAAGCAATCCTATTGCCTGCATCATCTTGTTACGCTCAATGATGACAGAATCGACATAAATAGGAACACCGTCAATCATACCGCTGCTGACACTTGCATTCTCATCAAAGTAATCCTCATTGTAAGAAGCAATGATGCCACCAATATCTGTGAAATCCTTGTCCATTACCAATGTCTCATACAAGGTCTTATTATAGATTACAGGACCCTGCAGAATATGCAGTGTACCATTACGGGTCTCTATATTACTTTCACTCAATGGAACACCTCCGATAGATGTAGAAGAAAAATCAATATACTTGCCGTTCAACATCTTCAGACGAGAATCCACAGCTGAATGCGGAGAACGTACCAAATGGTTCTTAACAAAGAAATTCTCTACTGCAGAATCGCCCTGGGCAGTCTGCAATTCTGCCAATAACGAGTCCTTATTGAAAGTTCCGTTAAGAGGTGCCATAACTGTCAGAGACTGACCACCCGACAGGACTTCCGCATAGTTTGTCGCTGTCACCTTATGCTGTCTGAACACCCTAGTGTTCATCAGCACTTCAGTAAAGTCTGAAACATCCGCACGTGAGGCAATCTCCTCAAACAGGGAGTTTGCATTACTGCCACCTGATGCATTTTCATAGTGGTCACTCCAATCACTACATGATGTGAGCACCGATAGCGGAGAGAGTAAGGTGCCAACGACCATCAACCCCCATATATTCCGATGTTTGCTCTTCATTGTCATATATTTTTTCAATGTTCAATATTCAATGTTTAATGTCTGTTCTCGCCCTGAGCACTTGCATAAACGCTCTTAGGACATAATTCTATATAGTCAAATGACCATTCTGCATCTCCTTCCAGCACCTGACGGAAGCGCAACCAGTACTCCTCACCCTCAGTGAATTTTGCTGTAGTAAGAATTCTACGCTGATGCTCAGGAGCATCTACACGGAAGTTAATTGCTCCAGGCTTACCATAGGAATCAGGTCCGAGCATATATCCGAGGTTGCGGAGAGTCTTATCAAGAGCACGGCTGTCCTCTTCATCGTTGAGATCATAGTCATTAAAGTCGATTGGCAAATTCCATCTACCTAATCGCAGATCGACTGGAATACCGCAAGGCTCATTGTTCAGATATACCTGTACAACACCACGTTCCTCACCGGCTACGTATGCCAAACGTATTTCATAAAGTCCCGGAGGAGGATTTGGCAGCTTAATCTGCACGTCATACTGTCCTTTTACAGCAACAGCATTTCCAAGGTATGAAGACCACCATACATTATCACAGTGTACACCCACGAATGTTTCAGGTGAGATCTTCCATCCTTCTATATATCCTCGTTTCTGTCCAAAGAGATAGTTCTCTTCCCATCCCAGGTTGCCACGTGCACCCTGATTCATAAAGTCAGCACTCAATGTTGTAGCATCAATACGCATACGACAGTTGAGCACCTTGTCGCGTACCGTAGTACTGTACTCCAGAAGATCATCAATATAGAAATATCTGCCATTGAGAGCTACCTGAACACTGGTGCCGCTTTCAGAGTCGGTAAGTACCCTCACACCTTTCAGACCTTGTGATACAACATTCTTCAGTCCTTTTCTGTTAGCATACAAATCTCCAGCTGCACGACAGAAGCGTATCATACCCTCATTCAACATGGTCTGCCAGAAGTCCTCAGCATCAGCAACATCCGGGCGACAGCACTGTGTAAGGATTTCTCCGTATGGTGCCCAGGCATCATAGTTTCCAAGACGGTTCATCAAATGATAGCTGACCCATCTGTTCAACGGATTCTTACGATTAGTATAGTCGTTATCATAGAGTCCTGCATCACCTGGGAAGGTCTCGTCATAAACCTTCTTCGCATGTGCAATAAGACCTTCAAGAGTTGTTATTCCATGCTTTTTCAGTACATCATTTGACTCAACAAAAGCTGTATATTTGAAGAAACGCTTCTCCTTATAGTAAGCAACCATATCCTTACCACCGAATCGCTTTCCTGGAACACCCTTCGTCACAGAGTCAACGCCGACAGAATATGTATAGTCAATATATTTTGTCAGAGAGTCAGCCATATTTGTGAGCTTCAGTGCCTGACAGAAAATGGATATTGTTGAATCCTCCTCCATAAGGTCAGGAAGGTACATGTTGCTGGCACTCATCACATGATTGATAGTATGAACAACACCATTGGTGACAGAGTCATCCTTCTGAATAATAAGAGAATGCTTATTTACATAAAGCAGCAGTGCATTATTGTTATTTACGTCACTGTCACTGGTAATGATAACATAGCGGTCATCCATATTCATGGCAGGAAGTGCACCGTCACTATAGTCAGTTGTGAAATATGCTCCCTTGTCTATGATATGGTTGCGAACTATGGTATCGCAAGTCTTTGCAGGAATATCCTGCACACTTGAATATCCACCTGCTGCCAGATATTCCATCATGGCATTATTGTCTGGAACAAAGACGGTATAGGTTCCGTATGTTGCCAACATAGAGAAATAGTCGGACACGTCTTCGGCATCCTTGAGCATAGGCTTTGTCCTCTGCAACAACTCTACATACAGACTGTAACGCTCCGGATTGTCGGCCAACAATTGAGCTGCAGTCTTCCTTGTAGCAGCATAATAGTTGGTCTCATCATCCTTGGCATCGTTATCTACGCAAGATGCCACGCTCATCAGCAGCCCCGCTGCCAATAAGAAATATAATGATATTTTTCTCATATTACACATTATTGTTTAAAATCTTCAGTATCACCGTATGCAGGATTCTGCTTGAGGTATCTGTTAAGTTTCAGCTCATCCTTGTTGAATGGCCAGAAGAGAGAATTAGGATCACTGAGCCTTATCTTTATGGCATTGCCGTTAATCTGATATTTCGTCGTAACCTGCTCAGCGAGGAAGGTGTTGCTTCCTGTATGGATAGAATAGCGTACCAGGTCGTACCAACGCTTACCCTCGAACATAAATTCACGCTTACGCTCCTTAAGAATAAGGTCTTCCATCATTTTTGTCTGGCTCGAATTATAATCACCAAAGGTAAGGCTTGTACCTGTGGTAATATTTCTTGCCCTACAGTTGACAGCATCCACAAGATCAAATGCTTCCTGATAATATGCCTCACCCTTCATAACCAAAGCCTCTGCTTTCATAAGCACGATGTCAGTCAGACGATAGATTATCCAGTTTGCGTATTCATTATTACGACGTGAGAGAGAAAGTTTCACACCATTGGCATCTGATATGGTGTTGAGACGGTTTGTCATAGAAACACTATTAGCCACATACTTGGTTATGCTGTTTCTGCCGTTTTCTTTCTTCATTATAGCATAAACGCGACAGTCATCTTTCTTTTTCTCCCAAACATCATTATTTCCAAGCTCTACATCCTTACTATTCTCATCAGTAGTGGCAAAACCGCCGAGAGGAGTAGAGCTGGTTCCATAGAATCTTCCTACTGTTTCATTTCCGGTACCCTGATTTGTATAGTACTCCAACTCAAAGATGCTCTCGAAGCTATTACCTTCTCCGAAGATTTCATTGTATGCATTACCACAGGTGGTACCACCTTCAACACATTCTCTGATAAGAGGAATTTCATTGAAGAGCATCATGTCATTGATCTCGCCAAGCTTGTCCTTCTTGTCTTCATACTGCTGTTTCTTAGCATCAAGAACAATGTCACAATAACGTATTGCCTCATCATAATCACCTTTCCACAGATTCAGTTCTGCGAGCAGTGCATATATAGCATTACGTGTTACGCGGCTGCTATTAGCTGCTGCCATAGATGAAGCGACAGAGTTTCCCATTTCACTGTCATCAATATAACGTCTTGCAGCGAAATTCTCCACTCCTTTTAGATCGTTAATGAGAATATCAAGTGCTGGTCCGATAACCCATCCGCCATTCACATACTTAAAACCAACAGTAGGCTCAATCTCGAACTCTGTTTCATCGCTGATACTTGGCTCAAATGTGATAGGCACCTCACCAAATGTTCTGAGAAGGTAGAAATAGCACAGGTCACGTATGAATGTTGCCTCAGCTATAGTTGACTGCAATTCGGCATACGTATAGTTCGGGTCTATTTCCTGCACCCCTGGTGCATAATGAATAACGGTATTACACCTGTTTATCGTCTGATAGAATATAGCCCAGGAAGTCAGAGTGCTACTTGGAAGCAATGTCTCCTTGAGAGCATCCACAATGCTATTCCATACATTCCAATTAGAAAGACTTGGAGTACTTCCCTGTACTATGTTCTCAGAGCGAAGTTCACCCCAAACTTCCATGCGCAATATGCTTTCCCTGTTTTCGAGAGATTCGTAACAGGAATTCATAACGCTGGTTACATCTTTCTTTTCTGTCCAGTAATTTTCAAGCACAACTTCGTTCAGGGGCAACACATCAAGATACTTGTTGCACGATGTTGTTACGCCAGTCAGCAATATAGCTGCTGTTACTGCAAATATATTATATAATGTCCTTTTCATAGTCTTAGAATTGGATTGTTATACCACCGGTTATTGATTTTGCCCTTGGTGTCTGTGAATAATCTCTGGCAATACCCTTGGTGTCTGTACCTACCTCAGGATCTGCACCGGAATATTTCGTAATACAGAAGACATTCTGAGCAGAGATACTGAAACTGAGCTGTGTCATACCAAGCTTCTTGATTGCCTTGTTTGAGAAACTGTATGAAAGCTGAGTATAGTTGAGTCTCAGGAAAGAGCCGTCTTCCACGAAGCGGTCTGAACCAAGCCAGTTATATCCTGCCTGATGCAATGCACGTGGAAGTTCCGTTATGTCACCCTCTACGCGCCAGCGATGGTTGACGGCACGGCTTTGGTTGTTATTCGTGTACATAGCCTCAACATTCGCGCGGTTCATATTGATAATCTTGTTGCCATAACGGAAGTTGAACTGGTTGTTAAGAGTCCAGCGTCCATACTTAATCTTAAATCCGAAACCACCAGTAATCTTTGGCAGTGATGAACCAAGATATACAATATCAAGTTCATTGATTGTACCGTCATGGTTTATATCTTCATAGATGGCATCACCACCCTTGAACTCATATTCTGAACCAGTACCGAAACAAAATGTCATTGGCTTAGCAATACCCTTGTCATCAGTAACGACATTACCCACAGCATCACGGGCAACAGGAGCATTAGGTCCGCTAACGCCTGGTACTTCCTGAGGTGTGTAGTCTGTATATTGATATACGCCTTTGTAACGGAATCCATAGATGGCACCCAAAGGCTTGTCAACTTCAAGACGAGCCATGTATGAACCATTGCTGTGGTTGAATTCCTCATTATACATCTTCAGGCATGTCTCTTCCATCTCAGTAACAGTACTGCTGTTGTTAGCAAAAGTAACATTTACGTCCACACCTACTTTGCCAAACTTGATGAGGTTGTTACTGTTAATATTAAACTCCCAACCAACATTCTTCATCTTACCTACGTTATCCCATGCAAGCTGAGTATAACCAGATGAAGAGGCAATTTTAACATTCTGCATAAGAAGGTCAGAAGTGTACTGTCTGTAAAGTTCAATATTACCGGTAATCTTGTCATTGAGGAATCCGAAGTCGAAACCGAGGTTCCATGTCTTCTTCTTCTCCCATCTGAGATTCTTTAACTGTACATTAGACGGGTAAGTTGAACCTTCTCTCATATAACCACTACCATTACTGTACTTAGAGAAGTAAAGTCCTTCACTTCCAGGCTGTGTACCCACGATACCTACACCTGGACGTATAGAAAGCATTGACAGCCATGGAAGATGCTCCTTAACCCAAGGCTCGTTGCTGATATTCCAACGCAAAGAGAATGCAGGGAAAGTACCCCAGCGGTTATCTGGACCAAACTTAGTAGAACCGTCACGACGTATAGAGAAGTCTGCCATATAGCGGCTCTTGTAAGCGTAGTGTAATGAATAAGTGAAATACAGAGACCTCCACTGACCTGCTGTACTGCTGAAAGGATCACCTATAACAGCTTCGGCACCAGTACTCTGGATTGTACCTGTAGGCAGTCCATATACAGCGGTATTCTGTGTCGTTGAGCTACCGTCTGTAAGCTGACCGCGAAGCATCATCATCATAGAATGGTCTTCATTCTTAAAGTGAGGCGTAAAGGTCAGTGTATGTGTAGTGGTTATACCAAGACTCTTGTATGCATACGCCGTAGAACGGTTGTTGTTGGAGTTTGTATAACTACGCACATTAAGCTCAGCTGGCAAGAACGTGTCAATATAGTTATTAAAGATATCAAAGACTATCTTACCTTCATACTTCAACTGGTGCTTACCCTCTTCAACACCGAGAAGGTTATATTGCAGTTGGAACTCAGGTGATATCTTATAGGAAGTATCAGTATTCTTAGCAAGACGAGCGAGAGCAACTGGATTATACACTCCCACCATATTCTGAAGTTCTGGAGAAGCAGTAGTAGGAAGACTGAAATAGTAATCCAAGTCATTACCATCGTTGTCACGAGCATATACCGGAAGGTTAGGCATATATTTATATGCGATAGCAAGAAGATCCTGATAGTTCTTCTGGTTCTTGGTATATGTGAAAGCAAGGTTTGATATAATCTTAATACGGTCTGACACGAAATAGTCCAAAGCCACACGAGTCGTCAGACGATCCAAAGCCTGCTTGATGATAGAACCTGTCTCATGGTCATAACCAGCACCAATACGGAAGTTAGCCTTTTCACCACCACCAGTAAGAGAAAGATAATGATTCTGGCGCCAACCAGTCTGCTTCACTTCACCAACCCAGTCGGTATTAGCAGCATAGTTCTGCCATCCTACAGTACCAGTAGCATAGTTGAACTCGGGGATATCACTGTCACCACTGGACAATCTAGGATTGAAATACGCCTCTTTCTGAAGCATCGTATATTCATCACCCGAAAGCATTTTATATCCCTTAGGCTGCCATGTTCCCGTGAGACGGAAAGAATAACCTACACGTGTCTTACCACGGCTACCACGCTTCAACTTGATTTCAATAACACCATTTGCACCCTGAGAACCCCAGATAGCTGTTGCGGCAGCATCCTTCAAGACACTGATGCTCTCAATATCTTCTGGGTTCACATTGAGAAGCTCTGCAAACTTCTCGTCATTGGCGGAACTCAAATCCATGCCACTGTTTCTGTCACTTTCCCATACATTGCCGTCAACAACGATCAGCGGTTCTGAAGAACCATTGATAGAGCTGACACCACGCAGACGCATGGAAGTACCAGAACCGAGGTTACCACCCGCTACGATATCAAGACCAGCAATACGTCCTTGCAAGGCCTCATCGATAGTTGTCAAAGCAAGTCCTTCAAATTCTTTAGTAGAAATTGTCTGGTTAGAGGTTGACAACTCATTATGCGGAATAGCCAGACCGGAACCATTACCACGTCCCTTGCTGACAACCGTCACCTCAGTAAGAGTAGTCTCGTCATCAAGTGTAATGTCATACACCGTACCCTTAATTGGCACTGTCTTTGGTTTACAACCCACGAAAGAAAATCTCAGCTTGTTTTTAGGACTTTTAATCTTAAAAGAGAAGTTACCGTTCATGTCTGTTGTAGTAGAACTAACTATACGGTTTGCATTGTCTATCTCCACAACATTGGCCTGCATGATAGGACCAAGGGCATCAGAAACTGTACCCGAGATAACTTCATCAGCCTCTTGTGCGAAAGAATGCAATGCTGAAAATGGAGTGAGGAGGACACACATCAAGGTCAACCCCAATATATTTTTGTACTTCATATTTCTATGTTCATTTTTCATTGACTACACATTTCACTCTATAGGGGTATCAATTAGATGGATTACCGCCGTTGCCGAGGATTGAATACCCGTTGCGGTTTCCCTATCACTACCATTGGCAATATATTCACGAGCCATTAGATTATATGTGCCAGCAGTCTTTAACACCTTACTCTTATTTGAGGATGTCTGGGTCTTGCGCACATAAAGATCATTATTTGTTAACTCAGCATATATCCTGACGAATTTTTCCGTCTCCGGATCTACCAAAGATGTTTCGTATCCATCTTCTTCCACAGCTTTTGACCCAAGGAACAAAGCACCGTCCTGAATATGCAACAGGAGCATATTCATAATCTTGGTAGAATCAGCTGCTCGCTTAAGAGGATTTGTCTCTGCCTCAACATCATCCCATGTAGGATATTCTGAGAGAGAGGAGTTCTGAGGAACATATATTGTATAATGGTAAGAATTGAGTACGCTGAGGTTACTGTCCTTTATACAAGCATACTTCTTGTCACGTATAGTTTCGTACAATCCGCTACCTTTCAGCAGATCCCTAAATTTGTCACATGTGTTTGGATGTGCCTGATTCATCTGTTCCAACATATCCATGACATTCATACCAGTAGTCATGATAGGCTTCTTCAATATATATACCTTACCATTACCTGCTTTCGTCTGGTCATAAATATAAGAAATAGCAAGTGGAGTTGCTTCCTCATTGATTTGGCGACTGCCTTCAACCGTCATGCCGCCAGCACCCAAAGAAGTATTCCTTACACGAATCTCCTGACCTCCCTTAGTACGATAATACTCACAACCGTCCTCCACATCACCAATCACGATGTGGTTATCAAGGATATCCTGAAGACGCTTAACAATTAGATTTTCATCCGTAATCTCTGTGCTGTCCGTACCTTCTACATTTCCAGCATCATCGCACGTACGCGTCCACGCACGTACCTTTTTTTGTTCTTTATCATAATGGAATCTGCACAACTCACGTTTGCTCTTACCGTATGATACTGGATCAATGTAGCATTGGAAAGCTGTGCTGTCTGGAACGAAGAAACTGTAACGGGAGTTGAGGGAGTTAAGATATACATTATACTGGTTCCTCTCAACAGCCCAACGCATAATCTTAAGATTTTCCTTTACAATAGCTGGGTAAAGCACACTTACAAATGAAGTAGGTGAATAGACCCTGTTTGTAAGATATACGGCACCGTTACATCCAAGCCATACACTGTCAATAGCAGAAACTTCAACTCCCATAGGATCGTTGGCATCATTAAGAATACCACTGAACTTTGAAGGAACACTTTCTGAGAAAGTTGAAAGCATATTGTTATTAACAAGTTCTACAATTACATCATTAGGAACTTTGTCAAGGCTACCATACTCCTCAAGAAGCACCTTACCCTCCTGATTAGTAAAATACTCATGAAGGGCAGCATTTGACGGAACCATCATAACACCCATGTTCTTCTGTATGGCAACCTCTTCGCTAGAGGTAACAACACCTGTATAGTATGTATTCCATCCTGGATCAAACTTCAACAGACCTGAATAAATGTTGTTATCATCATCAGTATTGAGCTGAACACCTCCCTGAGACTTTTTAGAGAAGAAACGGCGCTCATACAGTCTGTACTTGTTAAAGTCACGGTCTGCACGATTCTGATATACACGTATTTTATTCTCATCGGTAATACGACGTGGTACAGCAAAACGCATCATCAGAGAATTCCATTCTGATGCCTGAGGTTTGCTGTTAACAATCGAAGCAATACTTTTGAGAGGCTGCGAAACGTCCTGTAACACATGTATAAAACCATTGCTACACTTAATATTATGCTCAATAACCTTCATTCCATTTATACTAGCATCACCAGGAATACGGTTTGTAGCATAATTATACAGGAAGTTATAATCATCATTAGTAATCTTATTATTAGTAAGATAATCCTCTATGAAATGAATCATCGGAGGCACTGTTGCATCCTGAAGCAGGTATATCTTATCAAGACCCTCATCCTTCAGTTTCTTCCATGTAGAGTTATTAGCCCAATCTTTCTCATCCATATTGGGCAGGTCCGCTACATTAACCAATGCCACCGTATCACCTGGATTCTGGGAAGAGACGCGTCGCATACACTGTCCCTCTACCGGCCCCTGGATACTGGAGAGATCATTGATCTGATAACTGTTGTTAATTACTGAACCGTTCAACAGAAGACACTTCTGTGACTCTGACAAATCCTCATACCGTCTTACACCCCAATCATTGGAAGCATAAAAACGTTGGAAGGCTTCATCATTAGCGGCAAAAATCGTTTTACTACCTGTTTTGGCTAAGACTTCGGTAAGACCTAAGTCGTCAATCATACGGGTAGTGTTGGTAAAATTGCCCTGTTCGTTAAGATAACTGTAGATGCTTGCGCCCCACCCTTCTGGGTCATTGGCATCAAGGTCATACTTATTGCACGAAGTAAATCCGCTAGCAAGAAGCATGGAACACGTGGCAAGCATCAAATGCTTTTGTGGTTTTAGGAAATTAAACATGTTGATATAGTTGATATATTTTGCTGTTTCCGTTTAAGGAATTAGTTTTTCGGATGCAAAGATAAATAATTATTATTTAACATCCTTTGCAATTTGTTTCTTTATCTTTATTTTTTATAACAACCCGCACTTTCCATATATGAAAAATTACAAGAACTTTTTCTCATGTAACATGCTCGAAAATATTTTAAGAAAAGAAAACGCATTTTTAAAAAAACTTTTGTATTTTTGCTTTGTATTTGTAAAAACTATTGCTACATGAGAAAACTATCCTTTCTAATTCCACTCTGTATCTCAGTATTACTAACCTCTATGCCAGGTATGGCACAGAACTGTATGTTGTCATTCACCAGACAACTTAGCAGTAGTTTCCTTAACATGATATACCAGGATGCTCAAGGAATGATCTGGGTCACAACAGAGAATGGTCTAAATCGCTATGACGGATACTCATTTGAGACTTTCAATACAAACGACGGTTTGTCGTCAGACAATATTATTAAAGTTATACAAGGTTCTGACGGAAAAATGTATATTGGAACAGCAAGGGGTTTATGCCGCAGCACCTCTGATCGATTCATGCCAGTGTATGAGGAGGGAAGCAATTATATCCACCAATGGTATGTCACAGATTTGCTTAAAACCCAGAAAGGAGATATTATAGCAGCCACATCAGGAGGAGGATTATGCAAGATTACGTCAGAAGGCAAGTTTCGTGATATCACAGAAAAAATACAAGAAGCCAAATACTGCCGTAGCATAATAGAGGATTCTAACGGCAACCTATGGGCAACAACGGACAGTAAATATATTATATGTATTCGTTCCACATCTGTTGGGGGCAAAGAAGATTACACAATAATAGGACGCTATAGTCCAAAAGACGATGGTAGCATTGCCATACTCTGTCGTGATGATGCAAATAATATATATGTTGGATATCTGAGTGGCGGTATTTTTTGCAAGAAGGCAAACGAGAATAATTTTTCTGCGATTCCATCGACTCAAGGATATGCTATTAATACACTTCTTCTACATTCAGGAACAATATATGTAGGAACAGATGGTAATGGAGCTTTCACGCTTAGCCCCGATGACCTTTCCTTCAAACCATTATCCCTATATTCTCCAAATGCAGACATCTCACGTGCCAAGATAAAGAGCATCTTATTTGACAATGAAGAAAACATGTGGCTTGCACTCCACCAAAAAGGTATTTTCATGCAGCCGCACCAAGGCAATCCCTTTGGATATTTAGGATATCTGCAACTCGGAGGAGGAAATATCGGTGATGCCTGCGTTGTCGCCTTATATAAAGGAAGCCAGAACACACTCTATGTGGCCACCGACAGAAATGGCATCTACGGATTACGGGAGCTCAATAGCCAAACTGCAGCCTTTCACTACAAATCACCCGCTACTGTTCTTTCAATGACAGAAGACAACGAAGGCAGACTTTGGGTTGGATCATACGCTGAAGGATGCGGATGGATAGACAAAAACGGAGCATATCACCGCCTTCCTTTCTCATATGGCAGGACAACAGAGGTTTTCGACATACGGAAAGACCATAACGGACGACTTTGGATGGGAACGTTGGGCGACGGTCTGAAATGCTATAATCCACATACAGAAAAGCTGACAGAATACCACGCAATAGCTGGTAAAAAGAATCAGCTTATCAACAATTACATACTACAGATGGAAATGAGTCCTGACGGCACCATGTTATTTATTGGAACAGCTATGGGACTTGCTTGTCTTGACATTCCCTCGGGCAGTTGGACTAAAGTTTTAGGTACAGATTCCATTCTTAGCGGTCAAATCGTAAGATGTGTGAAATATACCAAGCAGAATGGTCTGTGGGCTGGAACATCAGCAGGAGTATATCACTATGACCTCTCAACGAAGAAACTGACACATTACACCGAACAAAACGGACTACCATCAAATCATGTATCAGCAATAGAACTGAATTCCAGGAACCAAGTATGGGTAAGCACAAACAAAGGAATATGTTCTATTACATTGCCTACAGGGAATATACAGAGGTACTACACATCCATTGGCTTCTATTCCAATGAATACAGCGAAGGCTGTTCTTATAGTTCAAATGACGGCATGATGTATTTCGGAGGTACATTAGGTGTTACATACTTCAATTCTTTACAGATTGAGCCTTCAACCAAGAAGCACCACGTGACTCTGACTAAAATGTTGATTGGCAACATACCAGTAAGAGCCCTGATGAAATCGGGAAGATACACTGTATGCGATACCTTGATAGATGATGCACATGAGTTTAATTTCTATCACAATGACAACAACATCACCATGCACTTCTCTACCCTATCATACGAGGGTTCAAGGCGCATTTCCTTCGCATATTCAATAAATAAAGGTAAATGGATAACCCTCCCACCTGGGGAAAACACCTTAACATTGAGTAACCTCCAACCTGGCGATTATCTTGTCCGTGTAACAGCAACTGAGGGTAGCGTTATCTCATCCCCGAAGGAATTCCTCATCGTAGTGCATAACCCATGGTATCTAACTCCATTCATGCGCTTGTTGTACATCGCCATAATAACAGCACTTGTTCTGTTCTTTATATGGCAGGTTATAAATCGCGGCAAACAGCAGTTGAAATTACAGGAACACAGAAATGCAGAATTATTGCAAGAGCAAAAGCTACAGTTCTTCATAAATATTTCCCACGAAATACGCACCCCAATGACCTTAATCCTATTGCCATTACAACAGCTTATAAATGATGACCTGCATGCTGGCCGACAGGCAATATATACCTCTATGAAACGAAATGCCGACCGCATTCTGCGCCTCATAAACCAGATTATGGATATAAGAAAAATCGATAAGGAGCAGATGAGGATGCATATGCAGGAAACAGAGTTTATAGAATATAGCAAGCAAATCATTGACCTTTTCAACGTACAGGCTACAGCAAAAGGTATAGACCTCATCTTCATGCATTCCACTGAAAAGATAATGGTTTGGATTGACAGAGCTAATTTCGATAAAGTTATTTCCAACCTCCTCTCCAATGCCCTAAAATACACTAATAACGGCGGAAAGATTATCGTTACCATAGAAACATTTGAAAAACAAGTAACAATAAGAGTCTTCGACAACGGAGAATCAATTCCTGAAAATGAAATACAGAATATTTTCCGACGTTTCTATCAGACAAACACCTCTACCAACCTTAACAAAACGGGTACCGGCGTAGGACTTGACCTCGCCCGCTCTATAGTCCTAATGCATCATGGAGAAATCAGCGTCCGTAATATAGAAGGTGTTAAAAACAACATAGATCGAGGTGTAGAGTTTACTGTTACAATACCACTCGGTTCAGACCACCTCACAGAAGAAGAGAAATTTAAACCTGACACCTCTTCCGAAGAGAATAATAATAATAATGCAGAAGAATACCTTATCACCAAAGTTGACGATGACGAAGAGACTGATACTGATACTGAAACCAATGCCCCAGATACTCGCCGTCCTACTATTGTCATCGTAGAGGATGAGGATGAGATACGTAACTATCTTATGACTGAATTCTCCGACATTTACCGTGTCCTGACCTTCCCAGACGGCAAGGAAGCTCTGCCCGTAATACTCAGGGAAATACCTAGTCTGATTATTTCCGACATCATGATGCCTCATATGGATGGTAACGCCTTACTTACTTCTGTACGCAACAATGTGAATACAAACCACATACCTATAATATTGCTGACAGCAAAGATACGCGACGAAGAAAGACTTGAGAGTCTGGAGCTTGGAGCTGACCTGTATATCACTAAGCCGTTCAATATGGATATACTCAAGCGTAATGTTGCCAATTTGCTGAAGACAAGAAGGCTTCTTCAGAACAAGTATGCCGGTAAGGAGACTCCACAGGCAAAGATTGACAATATCGTGCTTGAAAGCCCTGATGAGAGACTCATAAACCGTATCATGGATGTGGTCAATAAAAATCTCAACAACTCAGACCTGAACATTGACATGATATGCAGCGAAGTAGGCATCAGCCGCGTCCATTTGCACCGTAAGATGAAGGAGATGACAAACCAGACACCTCATGACTTCATACGCAACCTACGACTCAAACAGGCCGCACGTCTGCTTGCAATGAAGGGACAAAGCATCACAGAAGTTGTTTATCATTGCGGTTTCAACAGTACAACTTCCTTCTCTACAATGTTTAAGAAGATGTATGGCATGTCACCGCGTGAATATCAGCGGCAACATGCCGATTAAATCGTAACTTTTATAATTCAAACGGCACAACAGGCAGTCCGTTTTTCCCCATAAGCGTAGCGTTTATGGGGTTACTTTTCCATGCATAGCGAACTTTATCACCTATTGCATCGATTATAATTTCTGTGCCATGTGCTTTTCCTTTTACATTCTGCCATTTACCATTAGAGAATATCTCCATATCACCAGTTCCATCATTGTCCTGAAGCTGCTGATCCATGATAACAACCATACTGTCTCCCCTCTTCTCCATCCTTACGGGTTGTGGGCTCACTATGCCCTTCAGCAGAGCCATAGCACAACGTTCTGCCACCTCACGCTTGCGTAAAGGATGGATATCGGAGGCCTCACCAAGGTCGTGAGCACAGGTAATGGTGGCATAGGCATCGTCCTTGGCAGACAGGCGCTGTTGCTCGCGCAATTGTGACCATGTACTGTCCTGAGGCTTTTCTGAGTAGTCCATATAACCTGCCAGTTGAACTATATTGAACTGCAAAGCTGGGTTATTGAATATAGAACGCCAATTACCCATCATCTTCGTAAGCATTCCCCCATATTCCATCGGTTTTCCGGTATTAGACTCACCCTGATACCATACTACACCTTTTATTGCATATGGAGCAAGCGGAGAAATCATTCCATTATAAAGAACAGAGGCCTGATTGTTGGTATTTAGTTTGCCGCCCAATGGTCCTTCAGGCATCAGTGAGCCTGTCTTTATCTTCCAGTCTAAAGAAAGGGGCACCGTACTATTGTCCTCAAAAACAATCTCATGCGGCTTATCCTTGAAGAAATTAGCCATACCACTTTTGACGATGATACGCACAGCTATAACGTTATCACCTTCGCGAAGTACTCCAGCAGGGATATTATATCGACGCGGAGGATACTGATAGTATGTCACACCCACCTGTTTTCCGTTTACATAAGTATAGTCCATATCATGGAACGTACCAAGCAACAGTTTGGCAGACTTTCCCGCATGAGCTTTGTCAATGTTGACGTGCTGTCTAAGCCAAATGGAGCCTGTTATTGCCTTACCCTCATGCCTTGCCCAAGACCAGTTGTCATATTGATTATATGTGCGCCAAGACTCATCCGGACACGAGATTTCTGCATATTTTCCGCTGATTCCAGGGTCTGTCATGTTCATTGTATTAGTCCATACATCATTAGCACGATTGTTCGCCTTTGTCTGATCAGCAATATATGCAGAATCAGTATATAGCATAAATGTGCTATAGTAATCCGTATTCTTCAGCGAGTCGATATTAAGCCACGCCTGTATAGGTGAACCTCCAAGAGAAGACTGTATTATTCCCTGCGCTACCCCTGTTTCTTCATACATTTTCCTAGCTAGGAAATAGCCTAATGAAGAAAAAGTCCAGGCATTCTGCTTTGTAGGAGTCTTCCATGCTATATTGACCTTGACATCCTTGTCTTCTGAAACACTCGCTTTCGTCCTTACCTGAAACAGACGTATCTTATCATTATTATAATTATCTATTTCAGTAGTATATTGCGGATATACACGCTCTATAGTAACATCGACATTTGACTGTCCTGAACATAGCCATACATCGCCCACCATAACATCTGTAAGAGTCTTGTCATTTATGGACAAAGTATATGGGCCACCTGCTTTCTGCTTAGGAAGCATTACTTGCCATTTTCCGTTGGAATCAGCTGTGGCAGAATATTTCTTGCCACGAAATTCCACAGTGACTGTTTCACCTTGACCTGCCCAGCCCCATACAGGTATGTCCTGTCCTCGCTGCAGCACCATGTGCGACTGAAACAAAGCAGGCAGTGTGACGCTACCCGCCATTGCAAATAGACTAATACAGGATAGAGCCAGAAGTGCTATACCTCTTGTCATTCCTGAAAATGATAACCTTGTCATTTTATACATATTCATTGTGCATTCACTATGATGTTAATTATCTCCTGGATATCTGTACCATTCACCAAACCATCTTTGTTGACATCAGCTTTTTCATCAAACTCACCTGCAACAATGAAGTTGATGACTGCCTGGATATCTGTACCATTTACAACACCGTCACCGTTGACATCGCCCTTTAAGCCTGTTGCCTCAGCACTGAAACGCCAGTTGTCAACCTTGACACTGCCATTGGTACATACAAAGTATACATTATTTATAATACCAGTAAGTTCCTCTGTAAGTTCAGCTGTGACTTCCTCGAATTCATTACCTGATACTTTTATCGTAGCAATGGCTTCCCCATCAAGACTCTTACGAACCTCGACGGTTCCTGCTCCTGAAGCGTTCATGACAACGCTCCTTGCCGTTCCGTCACCAAGCGAGTAGTTTATACCATACACAGAAGTCCATGCATTCTGAGGCATATTAACAACAGTATTACCATCAGTCTCTGTCATCTCTACCGTTATCCCTGCCCCATTATTCATCATTTCCGCCTGCTGTTCGTCGTATGGATTCACACGCACGCCAGAAAGCTGCGACACACCTTCGATAGTGGCCGTACTTGCAGTAAGACCATCGATATAAGGCTTGTTCTTTACAACCCTTACGCTCATAGAATTTGTCTGAACATTACGATAACCTCCGGCATAACCGTTCTTGTCCTCAAGCCACTGAGTGTGATAGAACATATAGTACTGACTACCAAACTGCTGCAAATGACTGTGGTTGTTTCCGTATGGATAACCCAGATTACCTGGGTTAGGAAGCATTTCTCCACCATATGTCCAATTATTTGCAAGAGGATTAGATGTAGAAAGCCATACAATTGAGCATGAAGACGGAGCTGCCTTGCTGCTATATTCAGACCAGTTGTCCGCAATTGTCCAGCGTGTACAATAGCTATATACCCACTGATTTCCGATATAGTTAAGCTCATTTGCCTCAAACTGACACGGAGCACTAATCTCAGCTATATCCGATGAATTAAATGAGATAAGGTCATCAGCAAGCTTTACTATACGAGCATTGCCAGGGAAGAGAGCAGAACCCGTTGACTGTATGTCACCGCCACCGAAAGTAAGGTATGCCTCACCTGTTTTTGGATTGATAGCTGCACCTGGATCTATAATACTGCTTATCGTACCTATTCCCTCTGTATTGCCGTCAATGAGCGCTTTTCCAAGAGGATCTTTCCACGGACCTACAGGAGATGTGGAAGTGAGTACACCTATACCGCCTCCACCATTGGTAAAGTACATATAGAAGTGTGTCAGACCATCGCTCTCCACACGGCTAATGATGGATGGTGCCCATGCACGACTTATCCAAGGTGCAATTTCCTTTACATCAATAGTACCGTGATTAGTCCAGTTAGACATATCTTTGGTTGACATACATACAAGCGATGTTATCTTGCTATAGTTGTTGGCAACAAGTCCCTTGGTAGAGTCAAACTGCTGCTGGTCACATGTGCCATATACATAAAGACGACCATCATACTCTACAGCTGTCGGATCAGCGAAATACTGATAAGGATTTATAGGATTACCATATCCTGCAATCTTAGGTGACGTAGGAACTATCTCCTCAGGCTCTCCTTCTTTTTCAAACACAAAGGTATAGAACATTCCTGGCTGCAATGTCGTCACAAGTCTCTTTGTTGAAGGGTTATATTCATCCGTAAAATCTATCTTCTTTGCATTTAAACTTTCGCCAGTAACTATCGCTGTAACCTTATTTGCCACAAATGGATTACAGATAACAGTAAAATTAACAGCTACGGTCTGTGGATTCAGCACAAAAACTGATATAGTATTGCCATCATCGCTGATATATGTAGAACCTCCGATGAGTTTATCAAAATTTACCGTCTGACCATTAGGCTGTGATATTGCTGCAAAGCCACTCTTTGTCGTATTGATACGCGTCTTGCCTGTAGCATACTTTGCATAGTGGCTGAACACCCACGCACGCTTCCACAACTGTGTACTGCTACCACCATGATTAGAAGCAAAGAAATCATCGAGCATATTGTAATATACATAGCCTGTATAGTAATTCTGCATGGCTATCTCAATATTCTCGATCATCCTATATTCAAACTTGAATTCTCCACCATATGGGCCATAACCATAACTTCCATAATCATCTCCATAACTTACAAGGTACTCCGTCATCCAATGTGGCTTTCCCTTGTCATATATATTCTTGGAGAATGATAAATCATTTGAACCATAGAAGTGGTTACCGTAGATGTCGATATTATCCGTAGCATCAGCTATGCCAAGAAGAGTCGTATTATAGTTCTTCTGCCCCCATCCGAAGGTTTCCGGACCCATAATCTTACATTTAGAATCTACTGCAACACGTGCAGCCTTTACCATTGCCGCCATCTGCTGAGGAGTATATATACAACTCTCATACGTTGCAATACTACCACCTCCTGTAGGAGTATAGTCGCACTCATTCTGGATGGAAATGATGTCTATCGGCGCACCTGCTTTTTCCATTGCTGCACGATAGCGCTCCAGATAATCAGCAAATTCCGACATCTTATCATCAAGGATGGTGGAACCGGAAGAACTGTTTCCACCCCATCTTGATGGAACAAGAGGATACACCCAAGTACCGAAAGAATTCTGGTAAGGTGCGGTGAAACCGTCCTTTTTATATTGAACAGGCGGTGTCCAAGGAGTAGCAAAAACCTGAAGGTCCGGATTTACCTTACGAGCCCACTTGACGGGGTTGCTATACTCTGGCGTAGTCTTGTTCCATGAAGACTCATCAGGACTGATGCGCAGTCGCATGATGTTCAGACCTACCTGACCTTCTCCCTGTCCCCATAGCAGATTCACCTTTTCCTGAGTATAAACATCTGCCCACTGACCATTCATGCCAGTACCACCGAAACCGTCAATCTTTTGGTATTTGGTAGGATTAGCCGTAATATACAAATTAGCCGTCGTGACAGCATTCGCACCCAATGGGTTCAAACAGGCCAGAAAACCGATAAAACCAAGAATTTTTGCTCTCTTCATTTCATTCAATGTTCAATATTTCAACAACTGAAGCATCCTTTCTGCATATCTTCTACCTATGATGCGATATCCTTCAGCCGTAAAATGCAGTTTATCAGGCTTTCCTGGACATCCCAAAGACGATATTGGATATGCTGTAGGTATGTTGTCGTGTATGTTGTCGATGATGGAATTGTGCAGATAGCAGCATCCTCCATCAATTTTTGTAAGCAGTTCTCCGACGAGCAGCGGAACATCCTCTGCTTTCAGTCCAAGCTCATTCAGCATTCGTGTATATATGAGATTAACGCGAGAAGGCCATGTTTTCTGACCATTGTCCGTACAACCCTGATGCAGCAAGATGCCTTTTATGACACCTACCTGCTGTGCCTTCTTCGCCAATTCCATCAGACGACGGAAAGGCTCATTGTTATAATCCCTGCAGAAGCCTTTGAACCAGTCAGCACTTGCTGCAATGACGCTGTCTGTCTTGTCTTCGTCATAGAGGTCTATGCTTGCTCCTCCTACAGCTACATTGATGACTCCGACAGTTATAGAATCAGGCAGGCACTCCACCATTGTGCGTCCGAAATAGTCAGCTGGCGTAAGTCCTGTCCATGCACGACACAGCGGTGGAACAGCAACATACCAGTTGCCCATCTTCCTGCCGCTGTTCGGCATATCGACACCAGCCATCATCAGGAAACGTGGAGATAATCCCATGAAATCCTGCTCCTCTACCTTCGCATTACCCTCCATATTCGACTGTCCGAAACAGAGGTATATATGAAAGTTCGGATTGAACTTCGAGGGCTGCTGAGCTATTTCACCCGCAACATTTCTGCCGTCATTGAAATTCAGGGTAGCATTCTTCTCATAGAAAGAACCTACATTCTGGGCACTGACATTAATTGCCAAGAGTGCTGCCAGCAGCATTATATTTCTTATCATAATTTTTTCCTTAATTATTCTGCACTTACAATTATGTTAATAATCTCCTGGATGTCCGTACCATTTACGACACCATCATTATTTACATCAGCCTTTTTATCATACTGGCCAGCAATAATGAAGTTGATGACAGCCTGGATGTCAGTACCATTTACAACACCGTCGCCGTTGACGTCGCCCTTGAGTGCAGGTTCAGGAATGAACTTTAGCTTACACAATGTGAGCAACAGTCCCTGCCAACCAGTGTTTACACCATTAAACTTTATGATATGCTTACCTGGTGTCGTAACCTCAAACTCAAGCGCACGTGTTACAGCACTGCTCAAATCAGTACTTGTTGACTCAGCACAATTAGGAGCTGATGAATATGTAGTTCCTTCAGCTACTACAGTCTGTTCTTCATCAGTAGTGCCACGCAGAATCTGTGCTTTATAATTAGAAGAACCGTTCCATGCAGCCATTGCATATATCAGCCTGTACTTTCCGGCTTTAAGTGTAAGCGGATATGCTGCCTGTGTTCCATATTGACAGTCAGTCATTCTCCAATAAAGAGCCTTTGGATATGTTCCAGGGAATCCGGATATTACACGTCCGCCACTACCATAGGAATTAGGATATGAATGCACATCACCATTTTCCTGTGTAGCGATCCATCCTTCAGGAAGTGTTCCTGCAAGCACGTCAGTAAAATCAAGATTATATATAATAGTAGTATCCCTGAACATCGGTTCTACCGTTACAATATCATCAGGCATTACGAATGTGCCGTCTTCAGATATCTGTATATCACCATGAATAACGTTCCATCCATCAAGAGCAAAGCCCTCATTAGGATGTGCCGTCAGAGTCACAATTGTTCCCTCTGGAGCCGCTGTATAGTCAGCCTCAGCGGAGCCGTTCTTCACTTCACGCACTGTGATATCAAACTTTTCCTCTTCCTGATCGGCTGGTGAGATGATTACCTGATCCATATAACAGTTCACACCACCTGTATTGGTAATGACAATAGTATTGCTACCAGCTGATAATGACAGTTTTACGGTTGACTTCCTCCATTCGTTGACAGCCGTCTTTGCCAAAGCCGCATACTGAATGCTCTTCGACTTTTGTATCTTCATCGTACCACCGTTATTGCCGTTAGTACAATAACGCAGAGTTACATTATAAGAACCTGCAGAAGGAGCATTAAATACTGCTTTCAGTGCTCCAGCCGTATTCGATCCCATAACCATGAAACCATTGCCTGAATGTCCCCTCACACTCGGATGAGAACCATAAGGGAAGGTTATGCATGAAGAGATATTCTTGTAGTTGAGATCCTCTGCTTCCAATATCTCCGTTCCCTCGTATGCCTCTGGCTGCTTCGGAATTTCCAAAGCTGCTGACGAAGCGACATCGGTACGGCGGTCTGTCTCAGCACCAGTACAGTTGATGGTCAAATCAACAGGACCGTTATGTGACACCTCTATCGTCCATTTTCCATTCTCTGCATCCCAGCTGGTTGTTTTCGTTCCTGTTGCCTCAGCACGCAGGGTCATTGTACATGTAGGCTCTGATGTAGCACCATTGACAACAATCTTGTCAACCACATTCTTCATAGTATCACAACGATAGTTGTTCAGATAGAAGTCGATATGGTCTTCATACTCCCTTATGATACCGCTGCTCAGCATGCCATATTTGAGGTCAAGGCTTGAACAGGTGTTATACTTCAGCGGAATGTTTGCGCTGGCAACCTTCTTTGCATTCAAATATGTATAAGGAGTATATGTCACCAGCTGGTTCTTGAACCTTGATACGAAAAGGTCACCTGTGCTGACTTCCTCGTATGCACTCTTGAATTTGGCTACCTTCTGTGATTGTGATGGGAATGCAGTAGTGCGCTGGGACTTCTTGACCTTATTTGGTATGCTCTGTGCTATCTCATCGGAAAGCTCTGGTACCATAGGAATTGTCTTATATCGTCCTGTACTCTTGAAGTAACAGAAGTTGTCCATCCACTGTCCTGAATTACGGTTGAACGGATCAGTCTGCTTGTACAAACCATCATACAGGTCACCCCATGTAGCATACTTATCCTCGTCGCTACCTGAAGTAACATCATTAATTATGACGTACTTTGTCTCTCCTACCACCTCTTCACGGGTAGGTATGTACATTGTTCCATCGATAATCTTGCGGAACATATCTATCCACGCATTGTCAAAGCCAGGGAAATGTCCCCAGTTACGCTGTGTGTATCCTGCTGCATCAGTAGAGTTATTAAGATTCTTGAAGTCCTCAGTCCAAATCAGCTCCGGACCGTCCCATACGGCACCACCGTTCTGACAGGTCTGCTCCATAACTGTTCCTATGCCGGCAGCAACAGGATACTTGCATCCGCTATTCTCACCTTTCAGAGCATCAATGGCACCATTCCATCCGCAGTTGTCGTAGCGTACGCCATAATTCTTTGCAAGGCCTGCAATAAACGGACCGAACGATACACTCTCATTGTTGTAGAAACATGATGAAGTGGTGTACTTATAAAGCCACAATATTGCTTCAGGGTACTGACGACATGCCTCCATCAGGTCTTTGTTGCGCTTCAGCATACCAACCGGATTAAGAAGATGCGACCATACGTTACCACAGAAGCTGATGGTCAGGAAGCCACCATACTTGTGTGACATCGGCACGAGCTTTGCGAACAGAGCGATGCGGTTTGTCTGTGAACTGCTGCTCTTGTCGCCTGGCTCGTCAAAACCCCAAAACTGCTCCGCATAGTTCCATCCCAGGAAGTTAGGATAGTTCTTGAAGAAGTATTCGAAGGTTTCCAAGTCATCATCCTGAATGTGAGTATGTCCGCCTGATGCAGGCTGACACATAAACCACATGTTGTTCTTCTGACATACCGTAGCCCATGACTTGTATGTCCTTATGGCACTCTGCGGTCTCTGATACACTCCCCTATCCACATCATACGCACATGACATAGAAAGGTTCATACACACGTATGGCTTGATATCATCTGGCACGAGGTCGATAATCTTCTGCGGGTCAGCAGCATTCCACACGTCAATATGCACTAACCACAGCGGATGCTGTGAATCTATCGGACGACGCTCCTGCGCACTCACCGTACTAATTGCGGCGAGGGTCATCAGAGCTATAATAAAAAAACTTCTTAAACTTCTCATAGTCATTTTTAAACTTTAAACTTTAAACTCTAAACTTTACTTAATCTTAGATTTCCAGCAGTTGTATGCAGCGATGTATTCGCTGTTATCCTCTACTGGCTTCTCTGTTGCCATCAGACGCAGTGTTGCGAAAGCTTCGCTGCTGTCCTTGTATATGCCGCAACCTATTCCGGCACCCTTTGCAGCACCCACGCTGCCGTCTGTCTCATACAGCTCTATCGTTGCTCCTGTAACAGCAGCAAGGGTACGACGGAACAGCGGTGAAAGGAACAGATTTGCATGACCAGCCTTAATGGTCTTTATATCCATACCCATCTGCTGCATTATCTCCATACCATAAGCGAATGAGAATGCTATACCCTCCTGTGCTGCACGTATCACGTGTGCCTTGGTATGAATATTGAAGTTTATTCCCTGAACAGATGCTCCTGGGTTCTTATTCTCCAGCACTCTTTCAGCGCCGTTTCCGAATGGTATTACCGACAGACCTTCGGCTCCTACAGGAACGCTCTCTGCAAGGTCGTTCATCTCTGCATATGAAATTCCCTCTGGGGCTACAGTACGCTTCATCCATGCATTCAGGATGCCAGTACCGTTGATGCACAGCAATACGCCCAGACGGGTCTTGTCTTCAGTATAGTTGACATGAGCAAAAGTATTCACCCTACTCTTTGGGTCATAGTTCACCTCTCCAAGCACACCATATACCACACCTGACGTACCACCTGTAGCTGCTATCTCACCTGGTTCGAGAACATTCAGCGAGAGAGCATTGTTAGGCTGGTCACCTCCGCGATAGCTCACGGGAGTGCCCTCTGGTATTCCCAGTTCCTTTGCTGCCTCAGCACTTACGTTGCCCTGAACAGCGAATGTAGGCACGATGTCAGCAATGATGTCGTGACGGAAGCCAAAGTGGTCAAACAGGAATTCTGCAGGCTTCTTCTCCTTGAAGTCCCACATCATGCCTTCTGACAGTCCGCTGACCGTTGTGGTCATCTTTCCTGTAAGCTTCAGTGCGAGATAGTCGCCTGGGAGCATCACCTTATAGATATTATTATATACCTCAGGCTCGTTCTCCTTCACCCATGCCAGCTTTGCTGCCGTAAAGTTGCCTGGAGAGTTGAGCAGGTGGGTAAGACACTTCTCTGCTCCGAGACTGTTGAAAGCCTCTTCGCCATAAGGCACAGCACGAGAGTCACACCAGATTATGGCGTCTCTCAGCGGTTTGCCGTCTTTGCCTACACATACCAGACCATGCATCTGATATGAGATACCTATAGCCTTTACTGCCGACAGCGGCTGCGATGACTGCTCTGCCACTCTGGCAAGTGCCTGCTTTGCGTATGTCCACCAACTTTCTGGGTCCTGCTCGGCCCATCCTGCCTTCTGCGCCTTGATAGGAGCTTCTTTGTCTGGGCAAAATGCCGATGCTACTGTCTTACCTGTCTTACTGTCCACGAGTGAAACCTTGACACTCGAAGAACCTACATCAAATCCTAATAACATATTTCTTATTTTTATTTTAAACTCTTAAACTATTAAACTACTTAAACTGTAAACTGTAAACCGTAAACGGTAAACCTTACCTCCTCAAACTCTCCTTTCCGAAGAGATACTGCTTTGTGTATCCTCCGAAGTCAATAACTACCTTCTCGAGCACGATAGCTGGGTCGTTAGGTATGAATGTGAGGGTATGCATAGAGTCAGACGTTGCCGACATAGGCATCTCCACCACTTTCTCTATCACGCGACGCGCTATTGTTGGGTAGTATTTGTCGTAGATATTCTCAGGAGCCTCATTCATGTCGCTGTTGAAGTTCACAGTCACAGGATCGCTGCCGTCAAGCTTCAGGGAGTAAGTCATACCGCCCTTGTTGAGGTAGTCGAGGGTTGATTTTGTTACGATGTGTACTTTTACTTTGCCTGCCTTGTTGCTGACAAAGCTGTATGTAAGCGAAGCATCCTGTATGTCTCCTGTCTGAGGCAGCAGTGTTACAGCACTCAGAGTGCGACCCATATCAGGTATCACTGTCCACTGTGCTCCCTTGCCGTCAGTCTTGCCGCTAAAGTGCTCTGCCTCAATTGAGACATAGCCCTTGTTTGCTTCATCCTCAAAGATGTTCTTTATATTTTCAGCACGATACAGCTTTGGCAGCATATCAGCCTTGAACGAATCGTTCCATGAGGTGTATCCTATGTGCTTCTGTATCATCATGCCGTCCCATTTTCCTCCGGCGATGTCCTTGTTGTACTGTCTCATCAGCTCTCCATCGCGCTTGAAGGCCTTCTCGCATCTGTCAGCCCAAATGTTCATAGCAGCATCACCCTTCTTGTAGAGGGCATTGTTCATAGCCTGTGAATAATACATATAATACAGGTTACCCATGAACTGAACTGGGAAGAGAATCAGCTGGAAGTAAGCATCGCGAGCCTTGGGGCAGATTCTTGCATACTGTCTGAGGGCATGCATCTCGAGGGTCTTCCACTCATCTACTGCATGTGCCCACTCTCCAGAAGTGAGGTCATAGGTCTTTGCGTCCAGCATCTCAGGAGTCACACGACCTGCCAGCTTACAGTATTTGTTCAGTATGCGGGCAGCTTCCTCAGCCTCATCCTGGCCAACAACGGTAGCACAGAATGGTGCTGTATGGTTTGGTATCAAAGTTGTCGGAGTATATTTGTCTGTTCCCTTCCAAGCGAGGTCAAGGAACAGCTGAATAGGATATTCCATCGGCTTGAGGTCACCAACGTTCAGTATCCAAAGTTTGTCTATGCCATTCTCGTATGCCAGTGACAGCTGCTCCCACATATTCTGTATCGGAGTACAGTTGAGCACCTTGCTGTTACGTGGTGCTCCCACATAGTCCACGTGGTAGTACAGTCCCCAGCCGCCAGGATGCTTGCGCTCCTTGGCATTAGGCACACGGCGAACATTGCCCCAGTTGTCGTCACACAGCAGCATGATGACATCGTCAGGCACTCTCATGCCGTCATCATAGTAGTCCTGCACCTCCTTATACAGTGCCCACAGCTGAGGAACCTCCTTTGCAGGCTTGCCATGAACCTTGCTGATTATCTTGCGCTGGTTCTCCACAACGCTCTCAAGAAGCTTTGTGTTGCGCTCTTCGCTCATTGCCATATCGCCGTCGCCACGCATGCCGATGGTGATGATGTCCTCAGTGTGCTTGTTACGCTCTACGCCGCCTTTCCAGAATCTGTCCAGACCAGCCTTGTTGGTGGCATAGTTCCACTGGTGTGTATCCTGCTGGCGGCTCTTCAGATCCTGTGCATCAACATTGGGATCATCGGAATGTCCGTGCCACTCTTTCTGAGAGCGGGCCATCGGCTCATGATGTGAGGTACCAACCATCACACCCATATCGTCTGCCGTCTTCATGTTCAGCGGGTCGTCAGCATAGAAAGCCCATCCCCACATAGCCGGCCAGATATAGTTTGCTTTCAGACGCAGCATCAGCTCGAAAACCTTCTCGTAGAACTCATGACCGCCGTAGCCTGTATTGAATGTGTTCTTCACCCAAGTGGTGAGACAGGGAGCCTCGTCGTTGAGGAATATTCCACGATAGCGCACTGCCGGCTCGCCGTCAGTATATACGCCGTTGTTGATGTATATGGCATCCTGCTTTTTGATGGGAACGTCCATCCAGTAATACCAGGGTGACACACCTGCCTGCTGAGACAGTTCATAGATACCATAAACAGTACCTCGTCTGTCAGAACCGGCTATTACAAGGTTGCCGTCACAGATGGTAAGTAAATACTTCTCCACCTTGCCCTTGAGGGCCTTGCCGTCAATCTTACCGCTCTTGACGAGTGCATCGATAGCCTTGCTCTGGCCGATGGTGCCGACAATAATCTTTGCAGCACTGCCTGCTTCGTCAGACTTGATATCCACTTTGGCATCAGCCACAGCATTAAGGTCTTTTGCCAGATTCTTTGCTGCCAGCTTCACAGCCACATTGTCGTTGTCACTAACAACGATACTCACCTCTCCGCCCTTCTTACAAAGCAGCATGTCGCCCTTGTCGAACGACACAAATCTGTCTGCTGCAGAAGCTGCCAGCGATGCCAGCGCAAATGTCAGGACTGATACTGCAATTCTAATTTTTGTTCTCATTTTGCTTTAATAATATTTCCCGCTTAGTTGGATTTTAGGTCAAAAAACTATTATTTCACGCTGCAAAGATACAAAAACTATATATTATTATTCATTATATATTATACCATGAACTTTTTCTCATGTAACATGACTTTTCTTTCAATACAATAATGCTTGTTCTTTAATCTATTTGATACATATCAATATCTACGTATCCGCCAGGATTCTTTGTGGCATAGTTGAATATCGCAAAGCGTGTTCCCATGAAGAAGCGGCGGTAGTCGAAGCGCATTCTGAAGCTGTCGCCGAATTTCTGGAACTGCTTGCCGTCTGTGCTGTAATAGAAGGTGGCCTTATCCTGATGATTGGTGAAGTCGGCCTCTATGCGCAGCCACACATCCTTGCCCTTCAGGCTCAGGCGTGCCTTCTCTTCTGTATCAATGCCTGTCACCAGTTTGTCGCTATCGCGCAGGTTCACCGTCTGGTTAGTAAGGCTCAGCTCATAGTTCTTGCCATTGCGCTCGATAGTCATCACACCAGAATTTCCGTTGAAGGCAGCAAATCCTGCACGGTCGCCGTCTTTCATCTTGCTGACATCGAGTTTCACAGTTGCTGTGCTCTTAGGTCCCATCATGCGCTGAGACAAAGTATTGTGTGCCACAAACAGGTTCTCCTCCTTGCGAGCTGTCTTCAGTCTCAGCCAACCCTTACGCTCGCTGAGCGACCAAGCCTCGTTGATAGGATTGTGGTTCCACTGCCATTCCAGCTTCAGTTTGTCTCCGCTGAAATCGTCAGAAGCTACGATGCTCTTTGTCTCCTGTCCGCTTATAGGGCGATCCATAACCTTTGCTACATGACCATTTTCATCACCCAGCATCGGCCATCCGTCAACCCAGCGGCAAGGCATCAGTACAGGCACGCGGCCTATTCCACCTCTGTCCTGGAAGATGATGCCCCACCAGCTTCCGTCAGGAGCATCGACGATGGTTCCCTGCCCTACTCCGCCGTAGGTATCGAAAGAATACTCCAGTATCACCTTCTTCTCCCAAGGTCCTGTAATCTTGTCGGCACGATAGCACACCTGGCGGCGCACATGTCCTCGTGGCCAGCTTATCATCAGCAGATAGTAGCGTCCGTTGTGCATCAGGGCGCGACTGCCCTCAAGCAGACCGTTCTCTTCTGCGTCACGCTGGAATATCCTCATATTTACGCCTGTGGAATCAACATCGCTCAGGTCATTCTTCAGCTGTGCCACCTCACCTGTGCCATAGAATACATATACCTTATTATTAATTTCATCGAAAAGCAGCGAGTTGTCATGGAAATGTCTCGGACGCGATACGAGTTTCCAAGGACCTTCTGCCTTGTCGGCTTCATATATGGAAGATTTCCAGGGCTTGTCGTTGGGTGAGAAGAGAATGTAGAACTTTCCATTATGATAGCGCAGTGATGTAGCCCACTGTCCTCGTCCATATACTGTAGTGCCATCCGTCATATCGTAGTTGGGGGTATCGTGAAGACTGTCGAAGACATAGCTTACTATCTCCCAGTTCACCAGGTCTTTTGACTTCATGATGGGAGCGCCTGGCATCAGGTGCATCGTGGTGCTGACCATATAGAAGTCATCACCCACACGGATGACGTCTGGATCAGGAACATCTGCGTTAATTACTGGATTTTCGAACTTCTGGGCAGACAGCCCGCTCCATCCCATCAAGACAGAGAGCATTATTAGGATAACCTTTTTCATAATATATATTTTTTAGCTTTCACTTGCTTCATTATTTAACAAAAACCATAAAATAACCCCTGCCAATGGCATAAGTCTTTACAGACCTTTGTAGTATTTCAAGTAAAAGTGCCATTATAAGTAAACTTACATGTCCCTTTTCCTTAAACTCCTACACCTTCCTTCGTCAGGTTTATGCCCTTGTCAGGCAAAAACATCGCTTCGCTGAAAAACAAATTATACTATTCGACACCCTCAAACTTATTGTCTGTCAGTCTAAACGTTGATTTTGTTTTTGAGGCTTTGAAAAAGCCGTTGTATTTGCCTTCTGTGGGCTTGAACCACCTCGGTGGTGTGACAAGTGGTATGACTGTGGCTTAAATGCTTGTATTTAAAGACACCGGCATGCCGCTTGGTGCAAATGCTCTGCAAGAGCTTCAAGCACGCAGAAGGGGTTTTTCCTGTTTTTGTTTATATTTAAATCTTCAGATATATCTGATTTTAAGAAAACTCCACAAAAAAAGGTCACCATTTCACAACGCTGACCTTTTAAACAAAAATAAACTACTATTAACTAACTATTACTACTATATAACTTTTATTCTTTCAAGCTATGATGAAAGTCTTTTTCTTCTTGTTTGCGATGCAAAGGTACGAAGTTTTTCACTTTCCACCATATCTATTTATATCATTTTGTTCTTCAATTGTAACATGCACCATTTTTATATCATAAAAAGTGCAATTTTTGCATATTTTGAAACAATTATCTGCCTAAAAAGTAAGCTTTTCAGTCACTTTTAGGGTAAAAAATCATCAATTTCCAACAATTTTGGTGCAAATATAGGAAATTTTCTTATTTCCACCAAATTTTTTGCGAAAAAAGTTCACTAAAAAAGATTCCTAATATCCATCGTCAAGAATTCTTCGGCACTGATACCTCCATCACCAACTATGAAAGCCGACTTAGGATTAAATTTCTCCCTGAACACATTAAGGCCCTTTGTATTTTTCTCCGCATTGCTTTTTACCTCAATAGCAATAACAGAACCTTTCTTTCGCAATATAAAATCGACCTCGTCAGCCCTGTCTCTCCAATAGAATACCTCAAAACGATGAACAAAAGCCTGGCTTACAAGCCACGATCCAATTCCTGATTCATATATGCGCCCCCATCCCTTCCTGTCCATAATGGCCTCCTCAAAAGTATGAGGATTATAAACCATCTTAAGGGCATTATTATATACTTGCAGCTTAGGTACGCTGGCTCGTCTTCTGGCCGTATCAATGCTATATTTTTGAAGTCCACAGAGCAACCCGCTCTCATCGAGCAAATTTATGTATCCTGCTAATGTAACAGTATTACCTGAATCCTGTAGTGACCCCAACATCTTTGTCAACGAAAGCAGCTCACCTGAGTAGGATGCACCTAACTCAAATGTCTGCCTCAACAGTGCTGGTTTGCTTATAGGTGTGTCCATTAATATATCCTTATTAATTGTAGCATCAATAATGGATGACTGAATATACTGCTCCCAGCGGTCAGGATCACTGATAAGTTCTGCCGCTCCAGGATATCCACCATAAAAGAGATATTGGTCTAAAGAAAAGCCAAAACATTCTCGCATCTCTGGATAACTCCAGTGAGTCATACGGATTTCCTCAAATCGGCCGCCTAAAGACTCTGATAGCCCTTTCTCCAATAACACACGACTGCTGCCAAGCAACAGAACCTTAATATTCCTGTCATTGAAAGTATCGTCATCCCATTCTTTCTTGACTACCTCGCTCCAGTTCTGAATTTTCTGGATTTCGTCAATAATCAATATTATACTTTCGTATCCCCTACTCTGCATTAAGCTACGGACAGCCGCCCAACAGTTAGAAACCCAAGCACTATTACTTGCTGGAACATTATCAGCGGAAAACAGCTGATAAGGAGTATTCAAATCTTGAATAACCTGCTTTACAACTGTAGATTTCCCTACTTGACGGGGACCCATCACGACCTGAATGAACTTTCTTTTCTCTTCAAGTCTTTTCTTAATTGTTTGATATTCAGCTCTTTTGTACATGGTTTTACAATTTACTCAGTGGGTTGAGTAATTTTACTCAGTGCAAAAGTAAGCATTTAACATGAAATAACCAAATTTTTTGCGAAAAAAGTTCATTNGGCGATATTATTGTTGTTCTGACTTAGCTAATTAACTTGTGACAACTCCTCTATATATAGAGACACCTGCTCTTGAAGCATAGGCAAGTCTTTAGTATATGTCTCCCATATAAATAATGCACTCGTAGTGAAATATCCATGCACCAAAACATTACGCATATTCACTATATCACGCCAAGGAATCTCAGCATGTTCCTCCCTGAACTCTTTTGTAAGCAGATTGGCCGCCTCCCCTATAATCATAATGTTATAAACCACAGCGTGATAGCACATCACGTCTGATTTCATATCCTCAATGGTTTTACCATGCAGGAAATCATTTACGTGATTTATGCATTCTTCTATGTGGCGCAGACGGTCTATGTCTCTAATTCGCTCTCTCATATATAATTTTCATATCTTTGAATGCAGTTTTCTCTATAGAAGGACGCAATGTTCCATCCTCAACAAGATCCACCTTACATCCTAGGCGTTCCTCCAATTCACGATGCATCCGAGCATACGCAAACAATCCGATGGGAGTACTGTGATCAAAAAGTACCAACAGGTCAATATCGCTATCAGATGTTTCTTCCCCACGTGCATACGATCCAAACAACCATGCCTTCAAGACTGGTTGAGTCTTGAAATAATCGGCAATTTGCTGTGTCATAACCTGCGTGCTCATATTATTTTTATATGTTTCTGGCTGCAAAATTAAATAATTTATTCCTAACTAATATGTTCTGAGGGATAATTACATCTTCCCTCTTACATCTAACTTCTTACATCTTATTATTACTCTTCATCCCAGTCAGAGAATTCTGCCTCACGACCAAGAGTTTGGTATTCTTTACTTGCCCTACCCTTTAAACCTGTACCATAAGCACTTCCTGCAAGAATTCTCTGCATCTTTGTCTTTACAACTTTTACTGTTGGGGATTTATATGTCTTTTTCATAATTTTTCCTACTTAATTTTATTTAATTAAAAACTAACAACCTTACCATCTACGATGAAGAGGCCCTTTGTTGGCTTGCTTACGATCTGACCGTTCAGGTTATATATCTTACCTGTCTTTGCAGCTGCTTTGTTAACCTTAACCTCGTTAATGCCTGTTACCATTTCGTCGAGACCAATAAAGCCACGAGCACCACCATCAGCTGTCATATAAGCACGGAAAGGACTTGCTTCGATATCGTCTGATTCAACCTTGTAGAAACCAAGATCATCAGCACCGTTTTGGAGAACATAACTACCCTGAGGAACAATAGTAGTCTTGAATACACCTGTCAATGCACCATCCACGTTAGCTGCATCAGCATCGATGCTAACGGAAGTTCCTGTGAAATCTACAGAACCTGTGCCATTCAGCAATACTGGTTTATTAGCAGGAATAGTGCTTGTAACCTCTGTTGCTTTGGCAGCAGCATTACCTGCAGTATAGTTCAAAGTATATGCCTTCACACCATCAGGAATTGCAGCAGCGAATGGCAGGCAAAGTGTACCAGCGCCGGCAGTACCAAGATCTCTAGAATAAGAAGCAGCAGTAGCTGTGAAGTCAGCAGGAGCCTTGAAAGGATAGCCGTCTGTCAGTACGAGACTTGCACATACATCAGAAACAATTACATTATTAGTGTTAGAAAGCGCACCTGAATTTGCAATAAAGAGCGCATTAGGATTTGCTGCACCTGTCAAATCAACACCTGTGCCAGTAACACCTGTAGCGTCATAACATGTTGCATTTGCATCTGCAAGAGCAGCAGCTACAGAAGCAAGTCGATAACCTACACCTGATATGTTATAATCCGCTGTTTCTGTTCCATCTAAAGCCGATATGCTCTCTACATAACAGGAACCACTACCTTTAACACCAACAAGATGGAAGTGTGTAATGCCTTTAGCTATCTTTAATGCATCCAAATCAAGCTCATATGTATCAACTGTATTGCCTGCAATCGCAATATATTCCATTGGCTTATCTTCAGGATCAGCCTGCCAGTTATAGAACAAGCGGATGGTGCCATAACCTCTGATGATAAGTTTCTTATAGCTTGTCAAATCGACATAGCGCTTTGAGCCACCAATGCCGTCACCACCATAAATAACATCACCTGTATATTTGTTAAAATTACTTTGACATTCCCACCAATTTATATCGCCTGTTATTTCTGCATCATTATCACCATCAGCACTCCAATTCTTGAAAGGAAGCGTTGTAATATCTACACCTTTCAAAGCGCTCATCGTCTTTAATTCCCAGGTAATACCAGTTATAGTAGCTGTAAGAGTATTGCTTTTACCTGCCTCAGACTTCATAACAACTTTTTTAATTGTCTTTCCAGTGAATTTGTTAGTAGCATTGGCATCAGTAGTTCCACCCCATTTCGAATAGCCCCAACTTTGGTTTTCAATAGTACATTCTGCATCCTCATAAAAATACAATCTATCAATAATGTCCGCATCACCACTATGGGCAATATCCAACTTATTAAGATATTGCAAATCAACAGGTGTTTCAAACTCCAATGTCAAAGAACCAGCTGTACCATCTGTTGTCAATACACCAGTAGTTTCATTATATGATAGACCACCTGCAGCTACCAAAACATTTTTGCTTGTAACGGCCTTACCAACTGCGTCAAATTCAAGGGTAGTAGTTGAAGGCTTATAGAAATATGCAGCTTTAACCTTAAATACCTTAGGAGTCGATGCCCATAATGTAAAGATTGTAAAGTCATCAATGTCACCTGATCCCTCTAACATCAACTCTATTCTTTTTGTCCCTGCAGCAATCTCAGAATAATTTTGCTGACCACCATAAGCATGGAAATTCCACCCTGCTTCAACATCATCTAATTCTATTATAATTCTATCACAACCTGCAGCAATAGCATCAGTTACTGGCATGGGTTTGATTTGAAAAGCATTTTGAAACTGACCACTTGATGTAAACTTAGCTGCATAAATATGCTCTGGATTTTCAGGTAATTCTGCATAATCATTCTCTGGATCAAGAGCTACAACAGTTACACCAACATTAGTACCTGTCAATTCGATTGGAATTTTGACTTCCGCAGCATTTGCATTCAATCCTCCTATCAAAAAGAGAGAGAGGAAAAGAAATAAAATTTTTTTCATTAGATTTTAATTTAAAAGTTTATTATTAATAATGTATTAAAGAATTAAATCGTGAACATTGAGCACGCAAAAAGGCACGCCACAGTCCTTCCATAGGACCGCAACGTGCCTCGTGTTTCAGCGCAGCTAGCGCGTATGTATTTGATTTTAAATTATTTATGGGGGGGGGGGTAGTCCCCTTGTTCCATGCAGCTACGCAGAAAATATGCGCAGCACCGATAGTTCTGATTATGGAATAGGATATTAACATCTATTTTTTAATTAGCGGGTGCAAAGGTAATAATTTCGATGAAATTGGACATACTGATTTATTACATTTTTTTTCGCTACAATACCATACTGATTTTTATTATGTTTTGTGTGCGCGCACAGTAAAAATGAAAAAATGAAAGAATGAAAAAATGAAAGAAACGTGAGCAAAACATCGGCTTTTCAAGTCTAAAAAACAAGGT